>CAVPNQ010000148.1:0-38248 GCA_963706735.1 uncultured Planctomycetia bacterium | reverse complement strand
GAGTAGGTGCAGGTGCAGGTGCAGGTGCAGGTGCAGGTGCAGATACAAAATACAAAAATAGAGACCCTGTCTCAAAAAAAAAAAAAAAAAAAAAAAAAAAAAAAAAAAAAAAAAAAAAAAAAAAAAAAAAAAAAAAAAAAAAAAAAAAAAAAAAAAAAAAAAAAAAAAAAAAAAAAAAAAAAAAAAAAAAAAAAAAAAAAAAAAAAGGAAAAAAACAAGCAAGAGCAACAAAAAGCTCACCAACAAAATGAACAAAAAGGACAGCGCGCGACAAACCACTGCAAAGGTCCGCAAAGGGATTAGCTCTCGCGCAATGGATATGGGCCAGCCTTACCCCGCACCGGGCTTCTCCTCGATCGCGGCACTTTGGGAAAAGGGCCGCAGTGGCCATGTCTTGCAACGGTCTTGACACACACAGCCTGCGATGATGCTGCCAATTGGGTACCACTGGATCGCGAAGCCTTGATTGCGCTTGATCCCGACATCGTGATCCTGCTCACCACCGATGCCAACCCGGCAGCCATCACCGAATCCACCAACCAATTGCGCCAACGCCTGGGCCCCTTGCCCATTTCTGCCGCCAAGCAGCAACGCCTGCATGTGGTGGCTGATCCGTGGCCATGGTTCCCTCTTCCAACTTGCCTGCCTTGGCGCAATATTTGGCCGATGCCATCACCCCCAACCCACACACACCATGATTGACATCCCCCCCCTTGACCTATTCGCCGGCATGAAGGCGCAGCAGCGCCTAAGCACCCTGACCAAACCCGTTGGCAGCCTGGGCCAACTTGAGGATTTGGCCGTGCGCCTCGCGCAAATGACCGGCAATCCGTTGCCTTCGGTCAAAGACAAAGCCATTTTGCTGTGCATCGGCGACCACGCCATCGCCAGGCGCGGCGTCAGCACCGTGCCCAGCGTGGTGACCACGCTGATGACGCGCAAATTTCATCCAAGGCGGTGCGGCCATCAATGTGCTCTCGCGTCAAACCGGCGCGCGCTTGGTGGTGGTGGACGTGGGGTTGGAAACCGATTTAACCAGCCTGCCCAACTTGGTGCAGCGCAAGGTCTGCCACGGCGCGGCCGACATCGACCAGGCGCGCCAGCCTCCGAACGTCCGGGTCCGCCGACAGGTCCGCATTCAGCTTCAGGAGCGACCGCGCCGTTGCTACCTCTTCATCCGAAGGATCGATCTTCCCGGCGACTTCTCCGACCCGCTTCTTCAGAAACGCCAACCTGACTTCCCGGGCCGTCGATTCAATGGAGGGGTCACCCGGGTTGAGCGCCCGCGCGGCCGCCACCCGGACGTCCGCCTCCCCGAATTCCCCCGCCGCCGCCAGGCTGAGAGCCTCACGCAGGGCGGCCGCCACTTTTTCGTTGAGCTCCCTTCGCCCGGACGCCTCGCGCTCCCTGGCTTCGCTTCCCTGCCGCAGGGCCCGCCGCCACAGGAGGCCGCCTCCCGTTCCGGCCGCGACGATGGCGACGCTGCATGCGACGGCCAGCGGCGCATGGGAGCGCGCCCATCGCGTCACGCGGTCCACAAAGGACGGCGCTTCCGCCTGGATCGCTTCCCCGTTCAGGTAACGGTCCAGGTCGTCCGCGAAATCGCCGGCGGTCGCGTATCGACGAGCCTTCTCGCGCGCCATCGCCTTGGCGACGATGAGCTCGATGTCGCGGTGCAGCCCGGGGCGGGCCTGGCGAAGCGGCGGCGGGTCGCCAGAAATGATCGCGGAGAGAATGTCGCCGAGGGACGCGGCCTGGAACGGGGCCTTCCCGCTCAGCAACTCGTAGAGGACCGACCCCAGGCCGAACACGTCGCTCTGCGCGTCCACGTCCTTCGTCCGCCCGGAGGCCTGTTCCGGGCTCATGTACGCCGGCGTCCCCAGCAGATTTCCGCTCAAGGTCAGCCCGCCGCCGGCGGAAGCGTCGCGCGCCAGGCCGAAGTCGCCGAGAAGGACGCGCATCGGCCGCGCGTCGCCGGAAACCGAGGCCGTCGTCGCTTTCCCTGTGGAAGCGACCAGGATGTTCCCCGGCTTCACATCGCGATGAACGATCCCTTTCTGGTGGGCAAAGTGCAGGGCCCGGGCGATGTCGCGCGCGATGCGGAGTGCGGTGCGCGGGGGAAACGCGCCCTGCTGTTTCATGATCCGGTCCAGCGACGACCCGTCGATCAGCTCCATCGCGAACCAGTGCGAGCCGGCGTCTTCACCGACTTCGAACACCTGCACGATATTCGGGTGCTGGAGGCCGGCGGCGGCGCGAGCTTCCCGCAGGAACCGCTGGACCTGGTCCTCCGAAGCGCTCTGGCCCGCGATCAGGATCTTGAGGGCGACGTGGCGGTTCAGCGAGGGTTCCCACGCGCGGTAGACGATCCCCATGCCTCCGCGGGCGATTTCGTCGACGATTTCAAATCGGCCGATTCGACGAAGCGGGCGGCCCGGGGGCGGCGGCGGTGGTTCGGGAGTAGGAGGTGGCGGCGTCCCCGCGCCGGAAGCCATGAGGGTCCGGTCGAACCCCCCCCCTGCGGCCGGAGCCGGTGGCGCGATGGACCCCGGTATCAGCGTCGCGCCGTATCTCGCCGCCCCGTCTGACTGCAGAAGACCCCGCGCGACCAGGACTTCACGCAGGCGCTTGCCGGAATTCTCACCCCCGAGCGAGGCGAGCGCGCTCTCCAGGCCGGCGGCATCGATCTTGCCCGCGGCCAGAAGGGCCTGCGCAAGGGCGAGATCCTCGGCCGTGATCACTTAAGGAGAGCCTCCAGCGCGGCGACGGCGGGGTCGCCAGGGGCGAGAAGCGCGGCGGAGGCCGCGAGCTGCCGGGCGAGGGCCGGGTCGTTGGCCGTGAACGCCCTCACGCCGTCCCGGGCCAGCGTTCTGCCGTTCTCCCGCCGAAGCCAGGCGTCGCCATCCTGAATGTCGGCCGCGAGCGCTTCCCACCTCACCCCCGGGTCC
The DNA here is from genome assembly GCA_963706735.1 of uncultured Planctomycetia bacterium. GTDB lineage: Bacteria > Planctomycetota > MHYJ01 > WSZJ01 > WSZJ01 > WSZJ01. The sequence goes on along the minus strand of CAVPNQ010000148.1, from coordinate 35,300 downwards.
GCGCCGCCGCGCCCTTTTCCCCGGGCGGCGGAAGCGGGGCCGAGGCGGTAATCTCCCTTCGCAGGATCGACGAAGGCCGGGTCGGCCTCGATCGCTTCGCGTGCGGCCTTCCACCCGCTGGTCCCGTCCACCATGGGATTGGCGGCGGCGGCGGCGAGTTTCGGGAATTCGACGGTATCGAAGCGTCCCCAGAGGCGGCAGTTCCACGTGACGAACCAGTCGAAGGTCGTGGAGTCCTCGAGGGCGACGCCGCCTGCGGGGAGGCCGTGGAAGTGGAACGCGCGGCCATCGACCCCCGTGGCGATCCAGGACTCGAAGAAACCTCCGCTTTCGTGAACTCCGAGGGCCGTGCCCTTGCCGCCGACGATGGTGTTGAAGCGAAATCGCGTGCGGCCGCACTGCACGAAGAGGGCCTGGAGCGGCTGGTCGCCGGAGGGAGAGTGGCAGTTGCCGACGAGCAGGTTGTCCTCTGCGAGGATCCCTCTGCCGTCGGCGCCGACGAACCCCTGGATTCCGGAGCGGTAGATGCGGCAGGCCGAGAGCATGCCGTCGTCTCCCTGGATGCCGACGCCGAGTTTTGCGCAGTCCTCGACGACGCACTGGATCGCGCGCTGTCCCTTTCCGGACAATTCGAAGCCCGAGTCCCCTGCCGCGCGGCAATGGACGCGGAAGACGGTCCCGCCGCGGCTGTTCTCCGCAACGATCGCGTACTTCCTGGCGCCCGTGATCGAGCAGTCCCGGACGAGCCAGTCGTCAGAGCCGGTGAAGTCGAGTGTGCGTGAGCCGACGGCGTCGAAGCGGCAGCGGCGAACGACGGGCCGGAAGGCATCCTTGAAGACGATTCCTGCGCCGTCGCAGGCGTCGAAGGTGAGGTCCTCGAAAATCGCCCCGTGGGCGAGGTGGGCGCTGATGCTCGTGATTCCCTCGGGCGGGACGATCCTGGGTTCCGTGCCGGGGACCGCCCGGATCAGGACGCCGGCGGGGATCTTCGTTCGGGCGAGGGAGTGCTTGCCTCCGTCGAGCTCGACGATGAACCCGGGGAGGGCCCCCGCGAGCGCCGGGGCCAGGGCCTCATGCGTCGCGCCGGATCCCTTGCCCACGCGCAGGACCCGGTGCTCTACGCGCATCGTGGCGGACCGCTCCAGGCGCATCGGTACCACGCGGAGAGCTTTTCCGTCGCGGCTCAACACGAGGAGATGGTCCCCGAACGGCAGGTCCATCGCGGCCACGGGAACCGTTCCCAGCGGCCGGAGCAGCCCGGATTTCCGCGCATCCGCGATCGGCGGAAACGACGACTCCTCCCACGGAACTCCCGGATGCGGAACGCCAAGGTCCGCCTCGAGGCCGGTTTCCGCTGCAGCGACTTCCAGCGTACAGGTGCCACGGGCCCGCCGGGACAGCGCGACGATCTCCGGATCTGTCCGGAACTCCGATGACACCTCCTCGATCGCGAGCGCCCCCTTCCAGTTCTCCCGCCCGACCGCTTCCGACATCCCATGCACGGCCCTCTTGCGGCGGCATTCGCGCGACGCCGCAATCGTCTCCGGAAACCCGGGAATCTCCGCCTCCGCCAGCTTCAGTTCCACCAGCGCCGCTTCAAAGTCAGCCCGTCCGGTCGCCTCGAGCGCCGCCGCGACGTGGGCGCGCGCCCGGGCCTGCTTCGCGCTGGACTCGGAAGCGACGCGCTGTTCCGCTTCGCGTCGGTCGCGGATGTGCCTCCAGCCAAGCCAGCCGGCGACCGACCCCACCGCGAGAAGACACGCGGCCGCCGAGACCAGCGCGGCCCGCCGCCGGCGCGCGAACCGCGCGACGCGGTAGAACATCGTCGGCGGCGCCGCCACGACCGCTTCGCCCGAAAGCCACCGCTCGATGTCGGCGGCCAGTTCCCCGGCCGTCTGGTACCGCCGGTCCCGTTCCTTCGCCATCGCCTTCTGGACGATCAGGTCCACGTCGCGGTGAACTCCGTTGCGCACCACGCGCAGCGACTTCGCATCGACGGACTTGATGTCGGACAGGACCGAGGCCAGTGTGTCGCCGCCGAAGGGCGGCTTGCCGGACAGCATCTCGTACAGCACCGCGCCCAGGGAGTACACGTCGCTGCGCGCGTCGATCTCCCTCGTTCTCCCCGCGGCCTGCTCCGGGCTCATGTACGCCGGCGTCCCGATAAGGTTGCCGCTGATCGTGAGTGAGGAGGCACCTCCCATTTCCTTGGCCAGCCCGAAGTCCGTCAGCAGGATCCGCTCCGGCTTCTCCCCGCCGTCCATCGACCGCACGAGCGAAGCGTCCGGAACTTCCGCGAGAAGGATGTTCCCGGGTTTCACGTCGCGGTGAACGATCCCCTTTTCATGGGCGTGCTGAAGCGCATGGGCCGCTTCAGCCGCGATGCGAAGAGCGCGGCGGACCGGAAGCGCGCCTTCTTTCTTCAGGACGCGGTCCACCGACGTGCCGTCCACATACTCCATCGCGAAGTACTTCACCCCGTCCGCTTCGCCGACATCGAACACCTGGACGATGTTCGGGTGCTGCAGCGACGCCGCTGCGCGGGATTCGCGGACGAAGCGCTCCACCATGTCTTCCGGCGCGCCTTCGCCCGCAATCGTGGTCTTGATCGCGACGCGCCGCTTGAGCGCGGGTTCGAATCCCTCGTAGACGACGCCCATCCCGCCCCGGCCGAGTTCCCGCACCAGTTCGTACCGGCCGAGCTTCTTCCGGTTCCCCGCGCCGCCGGCGATCGCGGGCACCCGCGTCCCTTTCGACGCCATCGTGTCGGTCAGCCGCGCGACTTCGCCCCGTGGAAGCAGCCCTGCCTCTTCGAGCGAATCCCCGAGGCGTTTCCCGGGCGCGGCGGCGACGAGAGAGATCTGGTGCTGAAGGGCCTCGGGCGCGACGCGGCCGCTTTTCAGGAGCGATTGGGCCAGGGCGAGGTCTTCCGGGGTGAGCACGGGGGGATTATGGCGATCGAAGAGCGGCGGGCGAAGCGGAACCGTTCCAGGACGTGGGGCTATTCCACCCAGTCGGCGATGAAGATGTTCGTCTCGCCGTGGGCCTTGCCGTTCCGGTTGGACGCAAAGACGAGGCGTTTTCCGTCGTGGCTGAACATGGGGAACCCGTCAAAGGTCTCGTTCACCGTGACGCGCTCGAGACCGCCGCCGTCCTCGCCGACGAGAAACAGGTCGAAGTTGCGGCCTTTCGGATCCATGTGGTTCGAGGCGAAAAGGATGCGCTTTCCGTCGGGGTGCCAGATCGGCCCGAAGTTCGCGCCACCCAGGCGAGTAACCTGCCGGCGATTGCCACCCTCCGAATCCATCACCCACAGCTCCATCGCGGACGGCCGCACCTTGGCGTCGGCCAGCAGCGCGCGGAATTCTTCAAGTTCGGCGCCCTGTGGGTGGAAGGAGCGATACGCGATCTTCCGGCCGTCCGGGGAATAGACCGCCCCACCGTCGTACCCCGGCTCGGTCGTGAGGCGCTTCACATCGCTCCCGTCCGGCTTCATGGTGTAGACATCGAGATCCCCGTCGCGATGGCTCGTGAAGACGATGCGCGATCCGTCGCGGTTCATCGTGGCTTCGGCGTCGTACCGCGGCCCGTCGGTGATCCGGGTCAGGCCGGAGCCGTCCGGCTTCGCCGTGAAGATGTCGTACTCGTCGTGCACGGCCCAGACGTACCCCTTCGAGTAATCCGGTCGCGGCGGCGGTTCGTCCCCGGCGAGATGGGTGGAAGCGAACAGGATGCGGCTGCCGTCGGGGAAGAACCAGGCGCAGGTGCACTTCCCTTTGCCGGTGGACACCAGCTTCAGGTCGCCGCCCGACGCGGGCATGATGAAAATCTGGTCGGCTTTCATCTCGCCGTGGGTGGACTGGAGGATGAGCTGGCGATCGTCCGCCGAGAAGTACGCCTCGGCGTTTTCGCCGCCGAAGGTGAGCTGCCGGAGGCCCGACAGGCGGGGCTCGCCGGACGGCGGCGTGGGAGCGGGAGCCGGCGACTCCGAGCAGCAGCCGGCGAGGCCGACCAGGAGGGCGAGAACGACAGGGTTTCTGTTCATGGGGGGCGGGATTCTGGCACAGGCCGCCGGTCGCGTGAAGAGAAGCTCTTCCATCGCCGCCGGCTTCCCCGCTATCGTCAGCGCCCCATGGACGAGTCACCCTTTCGTGAACGGCTGGATGACGCAGCGCGTCAATCGCGCCTCCGGACGATTCGTGTCTTTGACGGCCCGCAGGGGCCGGTCCTGCGGCTCGACGGACGCGAGGTCGTGAACTTCTCTTCAAATGACTACCTCGGCTACGCGAACCACCCGGTCGTCCGGGAAGCGGCGAAGCGCGCGGTGGACGAGTACGGGTGGGGAACGGGGGCGAGCCGGCTGGTGAGCGGGACGCAGCGTCCGCATGCGACGCTGGAGCGGGCGGTGGCCGAGTGGCTGGGGGAAGAGGACGCCGTGATGTTCCCGAGCGGCGCGGCGGCGAACGCCGGGATGATCGGCGCGGCGGTCGGGCGCGGGGATGCGGTGCTGAGCGACGAGATGAACCACGCGTCGATCATCGACTCCTGCCGGTCGTCGGGCGCGGCCGTGATCGTCCTTCCGCACTCCGATCCTGAGGCGCTGGAGAAGGCGCTCGTGACCGCGGCAGGGCGGCGTCTCTACGTGACGGACACGATATTCAGCATGGACGGCGACGTGGCGCCGGTCGCGGCGCTGGCCCGCGCGGCCCGGGGCGCCCTGTTCGCCGTCGACGAGGCCCACGCAACCGGTGTCCTCGGTCCCGGCGGGCGCGGCGTCTGCGCCGAGGCGGACGTGCGGCCTGATTTCCGCATGCTGACCCTGTCCAAGTCCCTCGGTGGCGTCGGCGCCCTCGTCGCCGGTTCGCGCGACGCCTGCGATCTTCTCCGTAATTTCGCCCGGTCCCTGATGTTCACCACGGGCCTCCCCGCCGCCGCCGCCGCTGCCGCCCTCGCGGCCCTTCACCTCATCCAGACCCGCCCCGAGGACCGCGCGAGGCTGGCGGAGAACGCGAAGCGCCTCCGCGACGGGCTGGGGCAGGTCGGCTTCGACGCACACGGCGACCCGCGCGTGCCGATTCTTCCGGTCGTGCTCGGGGAGAACGCGGCGGTGGCCTCGACCAGCGACTTTCTGCTGGAGAAGGGCTTTTTCGTCCATCCGATCCGCCCGCCGGCGGTCCCGCAGGGCACGGCGCGCCTCCGCATCACCGTCACGGCGGCCCACACCACCGCCCAAATCGACGGGCTGCTCGACGCGCTGACGGCATGGAAGCGGCGACGGTAGGAGGGCGGCGCGGTATATCATCGGGCGCGACTCCGAGGCGAGGCTGCGCCATGAAGCGTTGGGCCCTGCTCCTTTCGCTCTTCCCGGCCGTGTTTCCCGCGGCCGCCCGCGCGGAGAGCGCGGAGGCGGGCATCGCCGTGCTCGCTTCCTCGGTGGGTCACGGGCAATCCGTGGAGGACCTGCGCGCGTTCGTCGAGGCCGGCGGTTTCCGGCATGTGGTTGTGGACTGGGCGTGGATCACGGCGCACTGGGACGGCACGGACTTCGCGGCGGTGGAGCAGCTGGTGGCGGGGCTGAAGAAGGACGGGGTGGAGGTGGCCGCGATGTACCGGCCGCGATTCTTCGCGAGGGACGCGGCGGCGGCGGGAGTGCCTGTGCAGGTCGGGGAGGACGGGAAGCCGGCGGATCCGTCGCACCGGGAGGTCTGTTTCTCGAGCGAGAAAGCGCGGGCGTGGGGCGCGAACTGGGCCGGGGAGATTCTGCGGAAGTGCCCTTCGCTCGACGAAGTCACGGTCTACAACCCCCGGGACAGCTGCCGGTGCGCCGAGTGCGCCGCGGGGGCGGCGAAAGACCCGCTGGCGGGGACGCGCCGATTCCTGGCCGACGTGAAATCGGCCATGAAGAAGGTGAAGGAGGGGGCGAGGCTGGCGGTGGTCTATCCGCCCGACGCGGAGTGGTACTCGGCCATGAAAGACGTCGTCGATGTCGTCCGGCCGTACGTGTTTCTTCGCGACGACGCCGACTTTGCCGCGGACGTGGCGGCTGCGGGCAAGGTCCGATCGCAGGCCGCGCACGCCGGCCCGGCGCTGGCCAAAATCACGTGGGGCGCGAACGAGCGCATGACGGACGCCAACCTGGGCAAGTTCATCCGGGTCGCAGGAGACGCGAAACTGCCGTTCGTGTTCTGGACGTACGACACGGCGTTCCTGGAGGGACTTTACGACCTGGACGCCCTGGCGAAAGCGCTCGGTGCAGATCCGGCGAGACTGAAGCCCCTCATCCGGAAGCTCGGGGGCAAGGTCCTCGCGCCCGACGGGAAGCCTGAGCCTGCCGATCCTGCGGAGATCCGCAAGGCCGTCGCGGAAGCGCTTGCCAGGACGGATGCGGAAGCCGGGGCCGCGTGGAAGTCGGTCTCGGATCGCTTCGGCGCCGAGGCCGTCGAGGAGGTCTCCCGAGTTCTCCGTAACACCAAACTCACGGTCCAGCAGCGCTTCCTTGCTGCCTGGTGCCTCGGGGAAATCGGGTCTCCGAAAGGATCCGAGGCACTTCTCGCGGCTGCAGCGGACGGAGAGTGGGCGATCCGCCTTTATGCAGTGGAGGCGCTGGGCAGGACGGGGCACGGGAACAAGGATGTGGAGCGGCGCCTCGGGGTGATCTCGAGGGACGACCCCTACCGGCAGCCGGACGCGAAGACCGGCAAGGACTCGTGGCCGGTGAGAGCTGCGGCAGCGGCGGCGCTGGTTGCGCTGGCCAAACCTGCGCCGGGGGCAAAGGGGCCGCCTGCAGCGACCTCCATCGATCTCATCCCGTGGGCCGCCACGGTCGAGGACGCCCTCGACATCGCGCGCAAGCGCAACCTCATGGTCCTGGCGTTCGTGCTGCCGTTCGAAAGCGGGCACTTTGAGGATGGTTACGCCGGCGCCACCGCTGTTCGGGCCGCACACCCGCTCGACCCGAATTCCTCCGAGGAACAGGCCCGCGCCGGGGAAACCGGGTTCGTCAAGGAGCGGGCCATCCTCGCAGCCCTGCTCGGGGACCCTCGCAACGCATCGCTCGCCTCCCGCCGGTTCGTCCTCGTCCGATTCCGACTCCACACCTACCACTTCCCCGCCCGTGGCCCCGCTGCGGGGGAGGATCCGCTCGAAAAGCTCGGGACCTCCCGCAAGGACTGCCGCGCCCCGGCTCTGATTTTCTCCTCGCCGGACGGGAAACTCCTCCACCACGTCGAGCGCATGGGCGTGTTCAGTCCCGCCTGGTTCCGCGCGGCGTGCGTCGCCCTCCTCGAGAAGCACCCGGATCTCGCCGGACTCGACGAGCGCGCGGAAGCGGCCCTGGTGGCCGCGGCTGCGAAGCCCGCGGACGACTCCCTGAAGCGCCTTCGGATCGAAGAACTCATCGCCTGCGGCGAAGACCGCAAGGCGCTGGCTTCCATGGAGGCGGAGAGCGGAGCCTGGGCCCCGATTGCGCGCGCGGAATTGCGCCTGCTTCGCGGCGAAGTCCAGGAGGCGCTGAAGATTCTCGAGGGCGCCGCCGCGACGGGCCCTGTTCGCGTCGCGCGCTCGGCCCTGCTCGGGGATGTCTTCTGCCGGCAGCGCCGCTTCGACGAAGCCCTGGGAGTTCTCTCCGTCGCGCTCGCGGCCCCGCCGGGCGATCCGGCGCGCGACCGGGCGGACTACGTCCTCGGCGTCCTGAAGGACGGCAAAGGGGAATCGCCGCTCGCCGTCGCCGCCTGGCAGGCGCTTCTCGATCGCTCGCCGTCGGGCCCGTGGTCCGGGCTTGCGGCCGCGCGCCTCTCGCGCACCGGCCCTTTCTTCGACGAATGGACGACGACCGTGCCGATGGACGTGGACGCCCTCGCGGAGCAGACTGAAACCGGCCGCGCGCAGGACGACGCCGTCGCCAGGGCCGTGGACGTTCTGCTCCGCCTTCAGCGCCCCGACGGGACCTGGCGCAACCCGAGCCTGCAGCTCGACCCCTCCGAACCCGCGGGCGCCCCTTATGATTACAGCGTTCCGCGGAGCGCGCTCGCCGCCAGGGCCCTGCGCGCGGCCCTTCCCCGCCTGGACGCAAGCCGGCAGAAGAAAGCGAAGGAAGCGATTGCGAGGGCGGCGAGCCTGATCGACGACTGGGCCGACCGTCCGCAGGACTGGATCTGGCAGGTGACGTACGCGCTCGACTTCGAAGCCCGGCAGTGGGCCGAGGCCCGTGGAGCTGCGAAGGAGGCCGCCGCGAAGCGCGTGAAGAAGCTGCTGGGCTGCGTGGAGCGGCTCGAGTCGGGCGGCGGCTGGTCGTACACCTCGCCGCCCCGCCTTCACGTCTTCAATACCGCGCCGATCCTCCTCGAACTCGCCGAGCTCAAGGCTTCGGGCTGGGCGGTGGACGAAGCGATGATGAAACGGGCGGCCGCATTCCTCGAGAAGAACCGAATCGGCGGCAAGTCCGTCTTTCACTACGGCCCCGGCCTGGAACACCTGACGTCCGCGGACCAGCCCGGGGGATCGTCGATGCGTTCGCCTCTCGCGGAACTGGCGCTGCAGACGGCCGGATTCTCGAAGGATCCCGCCCGCGTGCGCGAGGCGCTCGATCTCTTCTTCAAGCACCTCGACGACGTCCGACGCACGGCCCGCCTGTTCGAGTCGTTCTTCGACGGAACCGTGATGCACGACTCCTACCACTACTTCTTCGGCTGCTGGTATGCCGCGCGCGCCATCCGCCTCCTGCCCCGCGAAGAACAACCCGAGTTGGCCGGCCGGATGCTCGATGCGCTGCTGCCGCTTCAGGAGATCGACGGCAGCTTCGTGGACGCGCAGATGCCGGGGAAGAGCACGAGCACGGCGCTCGCGCTGCTGGCGATCCTCGACGCCTTGGAAACCAAATCACGCCGCTGACCGCCGCAACCCTTGACCGCCCGCCGCTCTTCCACGATTCTGCCTCACACTCCATCCACGCCGAGGCCACCATGGACGTCTTCCAGATCCGCGACCGCGTCCTACAGGGCGGAAAAGTCACGCGCGACGAAGCCCTCGAGCTCTTCACCTACGAAGGCCCGGACCTCATGGACCTGTTCGCGGCCGCCAATCGCATCCGCCATCATTTCCGCGGCGACCGCATCACGTTCTGCTCGATCATGAACGTGAAGAGCGGCAAGTGCGCCGAGGACTGCGTTTTCTGTGCGCAGAGCGTCCGGTACAAGACGGGCATCCAGGAGTACCAGATGCTCGACGTGGACGCGATCGTGGTGGAAGCGCGAGAGGCGTCGAAGCGCGGGAGCGGGTGCTTCGGCCTCGTGGCGGCGTGGCGCGGGCTGACGAAGGGCGCCATCCTGGACAACGTCTGCGAAGCGCTTCGCAGGATCAAGGCCGAAGGAATCATCCACCCGGACGCGAGCCTCGGGATCATCGAGGACCCGGCGATCGCGAAGACGCTCGCCGAGGCCGGGCTGTACGAATACAACCACAACCTCGAGACCAGCCGGCGCTTCTTCCCGAAAATCTGCACGACGCATTCCTACGACGACCGCCTGCAGACGATCCGCTTCCTGAAGGCCGAGGGTGTCCACATCTGTTCGGGCGGAATTTTCGGGATGGGAGAGACGGTTGAAGATCGCGTGGACATGCTGACGGACCTTCGGGAAGTCGGCGCCGAGACGGTGCCGGTCAACTTCCTGAACCCGATGCCCGGGACGCCGATGGGCGAGGTGGCGAAGATGCCGCCGCTGGAGTGCCTGCGGTGCCTGGCGGTGGCGAGGTTCGTGCTGCCCGAGGCGGACATCAAGACGGCCGGGGGCCGCGAGGTGTGCCTGCGCGACCTGCAGTCGATGATGTTCTTCGCGGGCGCGAGCTCGACGATGCTGGGAAACTACCTGACGAGCCTCGGCCGCAGCGCGGAGATGGATCTCCAGCTGCTCGAGGATTGCGGGCTCACGGCCGCCGAGAAGGGCGCGTTTGCCGCGTACTGAGCCGGGCCGAGTAAGAGTCCCCTCACGTCCAGCCCCCTCGCGGCCCGGCTCATCCTGAGCGAGGCCGCAGGCCGAGTCGAAGGATTGCGCTTCGCCGGGAATGGAGGAATGGGAAGGCACATTCCCCGGTTGGCTCATGCCGTCACGAGTTCCCTGGCTTCGCCCTTGAGGTGCTCCGGGATCCGGGCGCGCGAGGGCCGGTAAAGCACTTCCAGCGCCGGAGCGAGGTCGGCCCAGGTGAGTTCGTCGCTCCGCGATGTCCGGGCGGACTGCGCGGCCAGCAGCAGGTCGTTGACCGAGAGCATTCCAGCGACGCGCGCTTCCTGGTCGATCACAGGGAGCCTTCTCACGCCGTTTCTGACCATGATCCGGATCGCCGAATGGACTTCGTCGTTCGCAAGGCAGGTGTAGAGGCGCCGGGACATCACGTTCGAGACCTTGAGCGTGCTGGCGACGGCATCCCGGGTCCCGAGCGCAACCGCGATGTCGCGATCCGTGACGACCGCCACCGGCCGGTCCGCCGCGTCCACGACAATCAGCGCCCCGCAATCCCCTTCCCACATCTTCGCAACGGCCTGCGCCAGATTCGCTTCGGCGGAAATGGTGAGCGGCGCGCGCCTGCAGAGATCCTGGACTTTCATGCTTGGCCTCCTGTGTCGAGAAGGGCCGCGCGGGCAGTCCGCGGGGCTGCGTGGGATGGAACGACAGGAGAGTCAGGGGCGCGTGAAGGGCGCGCTAAATCCCGGTCAATTCGGCAGGCCGCGGTCCAATGTCACTCGTCGTCGGAATGCCCGGGAGGTGAGTCGTCATCAACATCCAGCATAGAGTCGTTCGGGAACGCCGTTCCCGATTCCGCTCCGCGGCCCGGCGATCGAAGCACGAGAATCAGCGCGGCAAACAGGACGCCCCCCCAGCCGATCATCAGCGTGGCGTCCACGGGCTACCGGTTTCCCGGCAGGTGCAGCGTCTTCTTCGCGTCCTGGGATTCGCTGATCGCCTGGAGGACCCGGATCACGTTGTCACCCGTGAGGTCCTGGCCTTTCTCGCCCATGAAGCGACCGCTGTTACGGATGGCGTCGGCCATCGAGAAGACGCCCTCGATGATTCCTTCGGCGTTCACGACCGGGAGCCGCCGTAGCTGGAACTTTGCCAGGCGCGAAAGCGCGGCGCCGACCGGCTCGTCCGCACGGCACGAAACGACGCGCGCGTTCATCGACTCCTTCACCTTCGCCTCGTGCGCCTTCGCCCCGCGCATCGCCACCGCCAGCGCGATGTCGCGATCCGAGATCACGCCGATCACCTTCCGTGCCCCGTCGATCACCGGGACCATCCCGCAATCCCCGTCCCACATCACCTTCGCTGCCTGCGCCAGCGTCGCCTCCGGAGTCGTCACCCGCGGGCTCCTGGTACAGATGTCGCCGACGATCAGCATGATGCTCTCCTCTATTTCCAGGTCTTCTCGTTGATCTTCCACCATGCCTTGCAGTCGTTCACGTACCGGATCGCGTCCGCCGGATCCGCCGGGTCGGGAGATTTCGTCCCGGACTTCGTCATCGCCTCCCATCCCTTCAGGAGGTTGATCCACGTCGCATCCCTGTCCGCCCCCGGCTTCGAAAACCGCACGCGGTCGATCGCCTCGATGAACGCCGGCGGAACCAGCTTGGACTTCACCTTCGGCGCCGTCTCCGCGGCCGAGTTCAGGACTTTCAGGCGCGTCGAGGCGAGCATCTTCGCCATCGCCGCCCCGGCGTCTTCGTTCCCCATCGTCGCCAGCGCCGTGCAGATCCCCTTCAGGCACTCGTAGTTCGCGAGCCACGCCGCCTCTTCCTTCGCCCCCTTCGGATCCTTGTCCAGCATCTTCACCAGCGACTCCGTCTCCTTGGCCAGGATCGGGCCGACCGTCTTCCGGTCCTGGTCCCCGAGATACGCCGCCGCCTTCGCACGAACCGACCCGTCGGGGTCCCGAAGCGCCGACGCAAGAAGCTGGGCATTCATCGCCGGCCGGCAGTTCGAGTGCGCCGCGCATGCTTCCGCAAAAAGCGTGATCGCTCCGATGCGCGTCGCTGGGTCCGGATTCCCCAGTCCCTCCCTCAACACCTTCGCCGCTTCCTTGTCCCCGGCGGCATGCGCTTCACAAAGCTTCGAGACCGTGCACCCGGCACAGTCCCCCGCCTCCGCCCCACGACCCAGGACGGCCAGCGCGAACACGACGCAGGTGAGAAGCTTCATGGTGCCCCCCGATTGTACGACACAACACCCTCCTTGACCCACCCTCCCGCCCTTCCTATTCTGATTCCCGATCGCACACGGGGTGACCGCGGCCGGAAGCGCGGCCTGAGATAAGACCCGTCGAACCTGAACCGGATCATGCCGGCGGAGGAATCGTGCGAGGGCGCGGAGGCCGCGCCTTCCCTGTTTCCCGAGCCGGCCCTGGAGGAACAGCCATGCTTCGCAGCGAATGGGTGAAGAAACGCGCCAACGACGCCTGCCGGACGCAGATGCACTACGCGCGCAAGGGTGTCGTGACGGAGGAGATGGATTACGTGGCGCGGCGAGAAGGGCTTTCGGCCGAGCTGGTGCGGAGCGAGGTGGCGCGCGGCCGGATGATCATCCCGGCGAACATCAACCACGCGAACCTGGAGCCGATGGCGATCGGGATCGCTTCGAAGTGCAAGATCAACTCGAACATCGGCAACAGCGCGGTGACGAGCAACATCGAGGGCGAGCTCGAGAAGCTGCGCGTCTCGGTGAAACACGGGGCGGACACGGTGATGGACCTCTCGACCGGCGGGCACCTCGACGAGATCCGCAGTGCGATCATCCAGGCGAGCCCGGTGCCGATCGGGACCGTGCCGATCTACCAGGCGCTTCAGGACGTGCCCAAGGTCAAGGACCTGACGATCGACAAGATGCTCGAGGTGATCGAGAAGCAGGCGAAGCAGGGCGTGGACTACATGACGCTGCACTGCGGAGTGACCCTGCAGGCTCTTCCCCACATCAAGGGCCGCATCACGGGGATCGTGTCGCGCGGCGGGTCGATCCTGGCGGAGTGGATGATCGACAACCGGAAGCAGAACTTCATGTACACGGAGTACGACGCGATCCTGGAGATCTGCAGGAAGTACGACGTGACGATTTCGCTGGGGGACGGGCTCCGGCCGGGGTCGATCCACGACGCGAGCGACAAGGCGCAGTTCATGGAGCTCGAGGTGCTGGGGGAGCTGACGCAGCGCGCGTGGGAGAAGGACGTGCAGGTGATGGTGGAAGGGCCGGGGCACGTGCCGATGGACCAGATCGACATGAACATCCGGAAGCAGATGGAGATCTGCAAGGAAGCGCCGTTCTACGTGCTGGGGCCGCTGGTGACGGACGTGGCGCCGGGGTACGACCACATCACGAGCGCGATCGGGGCGGCGCTGGCGGGGTGGAGCGGCGCGGCGATGCTCTGCTACGTGACGCCGAAGGAGCACCTGGGGTTGCCGGATGCGAACGACGTGCGTGAAGGGATCATCGCGTACAAGATTGCGGCGCACGCGGCGGACATTGCGCGGCACCGGAAAGGCGCGACGGACCGGGACGACGAGCTGAGCCGGGCGCGGTACGCGTTCGACTGGAACCGGCAGTTCGAGCTGTCGCTCGACCCGGAGCGGGCGCGGACGATGCACGACTCGACGCTGCCGCAGGAGGTGTTCAAGTCGGCAGAATTCTGCTCGATGTGCGGGCCGAAATTCTGCTCGATGTCCATTTCGCAGAAGGCGGGCGACTGGACCGAGGCCGAGAAAATCATCGCGGAAACCCGCGAAAAGGTGGAGGCGCACTAGCGATGCCGACCGGAAAGTTCTTCCAGTCCGAGGGTCGTGAGGCGGACGTGACGAGGGCGATCACGCGGGCCTGGGCGGCGCAGTTCGACCAGATGATCCAGTCCGAGGTGCTCGTGGTGGGCGCCGGGCCGAGCGGACTCTGCTGCGCGCTGAACCTGGCGCGCCAGGGGATCAAGACGGTCGTCGTGGAGCAGTGCAACCACCTCGGCGGGGGCTTCTGGAACGGCGGCTACCTGGCGAACAAGGCGGCCATCCGGAAGCCGGCCGACCGCATCCTCGAGGATCTGCGCGTGCCGTTGCAGGACTCGGGAAGCGGCATCATCCTGTGCGACCCGCCGCATGCGACGTCGGCCCTGATCGCGGCGTGCTACGCGGCCGGGGTGCGCTTCCTCAACCTGACGCTCGTGCGGGACGTGGTCTGGCGTGAAGGGCGTCTTGAAGGGCTCGTGATCAACTGGGCGCCGCTGTATGCGATGCCGCACGGGACGGCGCATGTGGACCCGATCCCGCTCGAGTCGCAGGTCGTCGTGGACGCGACAGGCCACGATGCCGCGATCGTGCACATGCTTGCGAAACGCAACCTTTGCCCGGCTCCCCCGGGAAACGGCGCGATGTGGATCGAGGAATCAGAAGAAGAAGTCGTGAAGCGGACGGGCGAATATGTGCCGAACCTGTGGCTCTGCGGCCTGTCCGTCGCCGCGGTGCACGGCACGCCCCGGATGGGGCCGGCCTTCGGCGGGATGCTCCTGTCGGGCGAGCGGGCGGCGGAGCAGATCGTGCTGAAGCTCCGGCGCCCCGCGACCCCGTCCGCGACGCAGGCCTACAAGGCCGGCGCCCCCGCGCCGGGAGGTCCGAACCTCGTCCAGGTCAAGCTGCCGCCTCCTCCGGGATCGGCGCCCACGCCGGTAGCCCCGACCAAGTCGTTCGGAGCCGCAGCCTCCGCGGTCCCCATTCAACCCACCGGGCGGTTCGCCCCGGGAACACCGATTCCGTCGCCCGGGACGCCGCCGGCGGGAACCAGGACCCCCAGCGGGTTTCAGCCCGCCGTCACCGCCCAGATCCCGGCTTCCTCCGGCCAGACTCCCAGTGGAGGAAACCTGCCTGTCGTGACGCTTCCCGGCCAGACCGCGGCGAATCCGAATCCCAACCCGCCGAGTTCCCAGCTCAAGCCGCCGCCGGTCGCGCCCCCGGATCCCGGGATTCCGACCGTCAGTCCCGAGACGAACCGCTGGATGCGCGGCAGCACCAGTCGCTTCTTCAAGAAGAAGCCCTGATCGAGTCCTGTCCCCGACGAGAACGGGCCGCGCGAGCGGCCCGTTTTTTTGTTGCCAGAGGGTCCGTCGGGGATACCGTCCGCGCTCCCGGACCAGGATTACGCCACCAATTAGGAGCGACTCCATCATGCGCCCCGTTCGATCCATCGCCGTGCTTCTGTTGCTGGCCCTGAGCGCCGTGGCAGGTGACGTCGTCACCCTCAAGAACGGTGACAGGATTTCCGGGACTGTCGTGGACATGAACGGCGGCAAGCTCAAGTTCAAGACCGCGTACGCCGGCGAAATTGTCATCGACTGGGCGCAGATCCAGTCGCTGACCACCGAAGGTGCGCTGAAGATCAAGCTGGCCGACGGCGAGCTGATCGAGGGCAAGGTCACGACAACCGAAGGCGGCACGCTGAAAGTCGAGAGCGCCGGCGTGAAGGGCCCCGTCGAGATCGATCCCGCCAAGGTCGCGAAGATCAACGAGACCCCGACCGAGTGGCACGGCTCCATCGACGTCGGCTATTACCAGACCGGCGGCAACTCGCGGAAACAGAGCGGCATCGCGGCCGTGAACCTCCTGCGCGAAACGGAACGCGACAAGTTCCAGATCCGCGCCGATTTCCGCTACGGCCGCGAACGCGGCGTCACCACCGACCGCAAGGCGTACGGCCTCGTCAAGTACGCGTACAAGTTCACGGAACGCTTCTACGGCTACGTTACCGAGGAACTCTTCCACGACTTCTCCAAGGACCTTCGCATCGGCACAGTCACAAGCGTCGGCGTCGGGTACGACTTCATCAAGGCGGAACATACGGACTTGTCGGCGGAAGCGGGCATCGCCTACTTCACCAACGACTACCGCAATTCCCCTGACGAGGGCCACATCGGCGGGCGCGTGTTCGTCCACTTCCGCCAGGACCTGTTCCTCGGGCTCGTGTTCACGAACGATCTCACCTTCTACCCCAACTTCGAGCGCGGCCGCGACTGGCAGGCGCGCGACGAAGCGGCGATTTCGGCGGGGCTGGGGAAGGGCTGGACGATGCGCGTCGGGGCGATCTGGGACTACGACCATGAGCCGCCCGCGCACAACTTCCGGCACGACGTGCTGTATTTCGTGACGCTGGGGTACCGGTTCTAACCCGAATCCACGGAGAAACTTCCATGCTCAAGGAATTCCGCCAGTTCATCCTGCGCGGCAACGTTCTTGACCTCGCGGTCGGGATCATCATCGGTGCCGCGTTCGGCAAGATTGTTTCGTCCTTCGTGGCCGACGTCATCACGCCGCCGCTCGGCCTGCTCATGGGCCGGGTCAACTTCAAGGACCTCGGGTGGACGCTGACGACCGGCAAGGACGGGAAACCCGTCCAGATCCTCTACGGCAACTTCCTGCAGGCCGCGTTCGACTTCGTCATCGTGGCCGCGGCAATTTTCGTCATCGTCAAGCTCGCGAACAAACTTCAGAACATGAAGAAGAAAGAGGAGGCGCCTCCCCCTCCTCCCGTGACAAAAGTCTGCGCCGAATGCGCGATGGATATCCCGGTCAAGGCGAAGAAGTGCGGCCACTGCCTCACGGCCGTGGCGTAGAGGCCGTTCAGCGACGGCGTTTCGGCGCGGTCTTCGCCGTCTTCGCGGTGCGGGCCGCGCCGGCTGCGCGCCGCGCCCATTCGACGAGCCGGTCGGCGTCCTCGATGACGGCGACGGGCACCTCGTAGTACGACTTCATGACACGGCCCTTCGAGGGCGAGAACGGTTTCGCGCCAAGCGCGATGAAATCCCCCACCGAGGCGTCGTCGACGCGAAGGTACATCGCTCCGCGCCAGGTCATGCCCATCAGCACGCCGCCCGACATCAGCCCGTACCCGCCGAACATCGCCCGCGCTTCCACGCCCCGCAACCCCGCCAGCTGGTCCATCACGAAAACGTGGAAGGAATCCCCTTTCACAGGCTGGCTTTCAGCGAGTCGCGGAGGATGTCGAGTCCGCGGTCCAGGTCCGGCTTCTTCACATTGAGCGGCGGAATGAAGCGGATGACGTTGTGCGCCTGGCCGCAGTAGAGGAGCACGAGCCCGTTTTCCTGGCATTTCTTGCGCACGACCTCGACCAGCTCCCCGTTCGGCTCGCGGCCGTTCTTCACGAACTCGATGCCGATCATGAGGCCCGGGCCGCGCACGTCGCCGATAACGGCGCACTCCTGCTTGAGCGCAAGGAGCCTTTCCGTCGCATGCTTCCCCGCCATGCGCGTCTTCTCGAGGATCTTTTCCTTCTTCATCGTCTCGATCACGGCGAGCGCCGCCGCACACGCCACCGGGTTGCCGCCGAACGTCGTGCCGTGGGCGCCCTTCTCCCACTTTTCCATGATCGATCTCTTCGCGCACACCGCTCCGAGCGGGAGACCGCCGCCGATCGCCTTGGCGACGGCCATGATGTCGGGGGCGACGCCGAAATGCTGCGCCGCGAACCACTCGCCCGTGCGGCCGAAGCCGGTCTGCACCTCGTCGTACACGAGGAGGATGCCGTGCTTGTCGCAGAGTTTGCGGAGTTCCTCGAGGAAGCGCTTCGGCGCGGGGGTATAGCCGCCTTCGCCCTGGATGGGCTCGATGAAGAACGCGGCGACCTCGTCCGGGGAGAGGCGTGTCTCGAAGAGGTCCTGGATTTCGCCCAGGGACGCGCGGATGGCGGCGTCCTCGGTCCCGGCGCGGAAGGCGCTGGGAAACGGGACGTGGACGACTTCGGGTACGAGCGGGCGGTACCTGCGGCGATACTTCGCGGCGCTCGAGGTGAGCGAGAGCGAACCCATCGTGCGGCCGTGGAAACCGCCGGAGAACGCGATCACCGCCGGGCGGCCGGTCGCGTACCGCGCGAGCTTGAACGCGCCCTCGATCGCCTCGGTGCCGGAGTTCGAGAAGAAGAACCGGTCGAGCCCCTCGGGCATGATCGACTGCATCGCTTCGCCGAGCTTCACCATCGGGTCGTGGTAGAAGACGCCGCCGGTGTGCATGAGCGTGCGGACCTGCTTCTCGACCGCCTCGACGACGGCCGGGTGGCAGTGGCCGAGCGCCAGCGTCGCGGTGCCGCAGGCGAAATCAAGGTAGGTGCGGCCGTCGTCGCATTCGACCTGGCAGCCGGAGGCGCGAAGGGCGCCGAGAGGCGTCGCCCAGCCGAGGACGGGCGCGAGCACCGCGGGAGCGCGGGAAGAAATGGACTGCGAGGGCTTCTTTGTCATGGTTGTTTCCGGTCTGGGTGGCGTCGCTGTGATTCGGGGCATGCGCGGATGTTCAATGATCAAATTCCAAAGATCAATCTCAATGTGTCGGGCCGGACCGGGGCATGGCATTGATCATTGCCTATTGCCCAGCGAGAAATGATCATCCGTCCTGCCCCCTGCCCCCTTTCTCCATTCGGGACCTCCGCCATGGCCTTCCAGGGTGACGTCGGCCAGATCGGCCTCGCCGACGTCCTCGGTTCCATCGCCGGGAACCAGCTCGCTGGCACCCTTCATGTGACCAGCGAACGAGGAGAGGCGTGGCTGGCGTTCGAGGGCGGGGCGGTGAAGGGCTTCTCGCGCGGCGTGAACAAGGCGCTGACGGCGGAGGACGTGTTCCGCAACCGGCTCACTCCCGGCGCGGAGGACATGGACACGCTGGTGAAGAAAAAGAAGCGCACGAAGAAGTCGTGGGCGGATTTCGCGGAGGCCCAGGGGCTGACGGGCGCGGACCAGTTCCGCGGCCTGCTGCAGGCGGAAATCACCGAGAACGCCGTCGAGGTGTTCTTCTGGTCCCCCGCGAAATTCGACTTCGTCCCCGGCCCTCCCTCGGGAGAACTCTTCGGCGACGACTACGGCGTCGTGCTGGACGTGAACAGCCTGATCATGGAAGCGGCGCGGCGGCGGGACCACTGGGAGATGATCCACAAGGTCATCGCGACGCCGGACGACGTGTTCGTGCGCCGCCGCCCCGAGGCGCCTCAGGGACTGTCGCCGCTTCAGCAGGCGATCTTCGACAACTGCAACGGGGCGATGTCGGTGCGGATGCTGGAGAAGGCGACGCGGGCGACGCGGTTTTCGACGTACGACGGGGTTTCGGAGCTGGTGCGTGCGGGGCACCTGCGGGCGCTGTCCGGGGACGAGATGGTGCGGCTGGGCGAGGAGCACGCGCGTGCGGCCCGGACCGGGGAGGCGATCCGGCTGTTCCAGCGGGCTCTGGACACGGAGCACGCGAACATCGGGGTGAGGGAGAAGCTGGCGGAGGCGTACGTCCGCCACGGCGAGCCCGCGAAGGCGGCCGGCGAGTACAAGATGCTGGCGCACCGGGCCTCCGAGCGCGGAGAAGCCATCGCCGCGGTCGGTCTGTTCAAGAAAGCCGTGTCGTGCGCCCCGGACGATGCGGCGGCCCGGGAAAAGCTGGTGCAGCTGCTCCGCGACACGGGCCAGAGGGCGGAAGCGGCGGCCGCCGCGCTCGGGCTGGCGATCCAGGCACGGAAGATGCTGCTTCACGACCGGGCCCTTGCCGCGCTGGACACCGCCGTCGAACTCGACCCGGCCAGCAAGCCCGCCCAGGAACTGCGCCTGGAGACGCTGCTCGCCCTTGGCCGGAAAACCGAGGCCGTCCGCTGGCTCGAAGCCATCGCGGACAGGGCCCAGACCGACGACGAGACCGTCACCCTCCTCGAACGCGCCGTGAAGATCGAGCCCTCCCGCGCGGACCTGAAGACGCGCATCCAGGACATCCGCAGCGGCCGTCTCACCCGCAGGAAGGCGCTTCTCCGCCGGGTCGTCTGGGCCTTCATCTTCGGCACGGTGGTCTCCGCAGCGGCCTTCGCGGCGTTCTGGGAGATCCGCGCGCGCATCCGCTACGACGCCGACCTTCACGAGGTCCACCTGAATCTCATCCACGGCGATTACGAGCCGTCGATCGCCAAGCTTAAAGCCTTCTCCGCCGCGCACAAATGGACGCTGGCCGCATGGTCCGCCGACAAGGAAGCCGAATCGATCAGGGAAGCGGCGATCGGCGCGCTGAAGCAACAGTGGGAAGCGGCGCCGGACGACCAGCGGGCCGAAATTCAGGCGCGGATTGACGCGCTCAACGGCGGGAAATAGTCGTCCGGGCGGGCTCGCCGTTTCCCGTCAGCTGGAAACAACGACCCGGTTTCCGCCCGCAGCCTTGGCCCTGTACATCGCCAGGTCGGCGGCGCGGACGAGTTCCCGGGAGGACAAAGGGTCCCGGAGTGCCGCGACGCCGATCGAGGCCGTGATGGCAGGGCCGACTTCCTGCTCGATGCGGGCCCTCAACCGTTCGGCCGCCGTTCGCCCCGCTTCCCCGTCCGCCTCCGGGAAGACGAACACGAACTCGTCGCCGCCATAGCGGAAGGCCAGGTCCACGTGCCGTCGGAGCGTCGTCAGCGCGGCGCGCCCGACCTTCCGCAGCGCCCCGTCCCCGGCCTGGTGCCCCTGCGAGTCGTTGTACTGCTTGAACCCGTCCAGGTCGGCCAGCGCAAGCGACAGCGGATGCTTCATCCGCTTCGCCCGCTCGACTTCCTCGACCACGCGCTCGTTGAAGTGCGCGCGGTTGTACAGCGCCGTCAGCGAATCCGTGATCGCGAGCCGTTTCAGCTCCCGTTCGAGCCGCTTGCGCTTACGGATGTCCTTCGAGATTCCGATCGTCCCGAGCAGCACGCCCGATTCGTCCCGGAGCTGCGACATCGTCACCGAGATGTCGATCGCCCGGCCGTCCCGGTTCTTGAGCCGCGTCTCGTAGTCGATCACCTTCCCCTTCTTCTCCACCAGCCGCAGCAGCTTCTTCCTCTCTTCCGGCTCCTCCCAGATCTTCTCCGCAGGCTGGCCGACGATCTCGTCACGCTTCCAGCCGAACAGCTGCTCGGCCGCGGGGTTCCACTCGACGACGCGGGCATCCGCGTCGGTCGTGACGATGGCATCCGCGGAGTGCTCGAGGATGGCCCGCAGGTAGGCTTCGTGCCGGGAGATCATGGGGGCGCGGATTCTACTGGGGTCGGCGCGGGATGCAACCCTGTGAAGCGGCCCGGGCACAAAAAAACGCCGGCCAGGGGCCGGCGTGAGGGTGGATCTATGGGCTAGACGAACTTCACCAGCGTGAGCTCGTTCTGGTACCCCTTGCGGAACGTGTAGTTCACCTCGTCCATGACTTCGCGCATGAGGAAGATCCCCATCTGGTGCTTGCGCTCGTTCTCGAGGTGGGCCCGCAGCTCGTTTTCCATCATGCCGGAAGAGTCGCAGTGATTGGTGAAGTCGTCGATGACGGCCTTGAAGCGGGTGTCGTCGAGGTCGATGGAGATCTTGATATCGCCCTGGCGGTTGGTGCCGCGGGCATGATCGATGATGGAAGCGAGGGCTTCGTCCACGGCGAGGGTGACGAGGCGTCCGTCGCGCTCCGTGAGCCCGCGTTCGGTCCACATGGACTGGACGGCGGCGCGGATGTCGACGAGGTGCCGCGGGTCGCAGGCGAACGTGAGTTCTTTCTGGTGAGTCTTGGCGTTCATGTCTTTTCCTTTCAGCTCGGGCACTCTATATCGGCCCCCTGTCTTTCGGCTAGAACAAATAAGGAACTTAAGGAATTCCAATCGCTTGAGTTGGACGGCTTCAGCGTTTTTTCGGTTCGAGATCGGGAACAGAGTACTTGAGCCCCTTGACGTACTTCGCCCGAAGCCTCCGCATGAATGAGTCCAGTGCCGAACGGTCCTTCTGCGCCGTCCGGATCTTCTCGCGCAGCGTGTCGAACTTCTGCGGGCTCGCCGGCCACCGTTTGTTCAGGCGCAGGACGTGGTATCCCATTTCCGTCTTCACGACCGTGGAAATGTCCCCCGCTTTCTCCAGGGCGAACGCCGCGTCCTCGAACCCGTCGCCCAGCCGGGTCATTCCCCGGATGAAGGGCGGCAGTTTCCCGCCGTTCTGCGCCGAGCCGCCGTCGTCCGACTCCTTCTTCGCGAGCTCCCCGAAGTCCGACAGCCCGTCGGAAGCCTGCTTCCGAAGCGCCTCGGCCTTGGCGGCGTCGCGCACGAGGATGTGGGAGATCTCCACCTTGGGCTCCGTCTCGTACGCGTAGACCAGCATGTACTCGAGAAGGATCTGCCTCTGCATGTCCTCGTTCGCCCGCATCTCGGTCCGCAGCTGCTCCGGCGTCTTCCCGAACTGCGCGAGGTAGTCCTTCAGCGGCATCTTGTACTTCTGCTGCGTCTCCTTCTCGCGCTCCCGCATCTCCTGGTCCACGCGGTCGTCGAGCTCCTTCGGCGTGATCGACGCCCCGCTGTCGGCCACGGCGCACTCGAACACGCGCTTGAGGATGATCTCCTCCAGGACCTCCCGCCCGTACCACTCCACCGCGCGCTTGAGAAACTCGTCGCGCGTGATCTTGTGTCCCTCCATCTCGGCGACGACGTCTGGAAGGCCGAGGAAGGGCTGTTCGCCGGGGCCGGGGTCTCCCGCGGCGTTGCCGCCGGCGGCTGAGGCGGGTGGCGGCTCCGCAACGGGCGGACGCCCGGGTTCAGGCGCCCGCTTCTCCTCCCCTGCAGGCTCCGGCCTCGGCGCCGGTTCCTCGCCGCACCCCGCCAGCACGCCGGCCACGATCATCGCCACGATGCGCTTCATGCCTGCCTCCTATCCCCCCCGGGATTGGAGAAACTCCGCAACCGCACGGATCGAGTCGTCCAGCGAACGGCCCGCGGTCCAGCCGAGCGCTTCCCGCGCCTTCGCGCACGACGCCACGAGCGCCGCGGGGTCTCCGGCGCGCCGCGGCCCGTCCACGAACGGGACTTTCCGGCCGAGAACTCGGCCGACGGAAGCGACGACCTCGCGGATCGTGGTGCCGCGCTCCGTTCCGAGATTGTACGCCGTCCCCACGCCCGGGCGGAGCCGCTCCAGCGCCCGCACGTGGGCGTCGGCCAGGTCCCGCACGTCGATGTAGTCGCGAACGCAGGTGCCGTCGCGCGTCTCGTAGTCGGTGCCGCAGACGGTGAAGGGCTTGCCTCCCATGGCCGCGCGGATGACGATCGGCAGGAGGTGCGTCTCGGGCTCGCGGATTTCGCCGAGGCCCCACTCCGGGGCGGCGCCGCAGGCGTTGAAGTAACGGAGCGAGGCGAACGCGAGCCCGTCGGCGGGGCGCGCGTCCTCGAGGGCCTCCTCGAAGTGTTTCTTGGTCCGGCCGTACGGGTTGATCGGGTTCTGGGGCGCGTCCTCGAGGATCGGCGTGCGGTCCGGCGTGCCGTAGACGGCGGCGCTGGAGCTGAAGACGATCCGGCGGCATCCGGCGACGCGCATCGCCTCCAGCAGGCGCAGGCTGCCGACCACGTTCACGTCGTAATAGAGCCCCGGGTTCGAGACCGATTCCGGGACCACCGCTTTCGCCGCGAAGTGCATGACGGCTTCGGGCCGGAACTCCGCGAACGCGCGGTCCAGCGCCGCCCGGTCCCGGATGTCGCCGCGCCAGGTCTTCTTCCCGCGGCAGGCCCAGTCGTGCCCGGTGGAGAAGTCGTCGAAGATGCCGACCTCGTGCCCGGACGCCTCCAGGGCGCGGCCCGTGACGCTGCCGATGAACCCCGCGCCGCCGGTGACGAGCACCTTCACGGCCGCTTCCCGGCCTTCGACGTCCGCGCGACCTGCTCCCGGAAATACGGCAGCGTCAGCGCAAGCCCCTCCGCGCGGCTGACGCGCGGTTCCCATCCGAGCACCCGCTTCGCCTTCGAAATGTCCGGCCGGCGCTGCTTCGGGTCGTCCACCATCGCAGGCTTGTGGATGACGCGGCTCTTCGACCCCGTGATCGCGATGATCTCCTTCGCGAGCTGCAGGATCGTGATCTCGACCGGGTTACCGCAATTCACCGGCTCACGCTCGCTGCTCTGCAGCAGGCGATAGATCCCGTCGATCAGGTCGCTCACGTAGCAGAAGCTGCGAGTCTGCTTCCCGTCGCCGTAGACGGTGATGTTCTGTCCGCGAAGCGCCTGCCCGAAGAACTGCGGCAGCGCGCGGCCGTCGTTCAGCCTCATCCGGGCGCCGTAGGTGTTGAAGATGCGCACGATCCGGGTGTCCACCCCGCGCGTCCGCCGGTACGCCATCACCAGCGCCTCCGCGTACCGCTTCGCCTCGTCGTACATGCTCCGCGGGCCGATCGAATTCACGTGCCCCCAGTAGGTCTCGCGCTGCGGGTGCTCCAGCGGATCGCCGTAGACCTCGCTGGTCGAAGCCTGGAGGAAGCGCGCCTTCTTTTTGGCCGCGAGCAGAAGCGCGTTCTCGGTCCCCGCGCTTCCGACGCGCAGGGTTTCGACCTGGAGCTTCACGTAGTCTTCGGGGGAAGCGGGGCTGGCGAAGTTCAGGACGGCGTCGACGCGGCCGGGGATGGAGAAGGGTTTGGTGATGTCCTGGCGGACGAAGCGGAAGCCCCTGGTGCGCGAGAGATGGGCGATATTGGCCGGGGACCCGGTGAGGAAGTTATCGACGGCCACGACCTGGTGGCCTTTGGACAGGAAGAGGTCGCAGAGGTGCGACCCGATGAAACCGGCACCGCCGGTAATGACGACGCGCATCCGTGGGGCTCCGCGGGAGGAGGGCGAATCGTACGCGGGACCTGCCGGAAGTCAAGGTCGGGCAGGGGGTTATCGCTCGCGCTGGGCGTCGTTCCAGCGCAAGGAAATCTCCTTGAGGCGGAGTTTCAGGAACTCATCGACGTTCCGTTCGCCGACGACCTCGCTCCCTACTGCATACGCTCCGGCGACCTTCAGCTGCCGTTCGACGTCGCGACGGATTTCAGATTCCGAGGCCGGCTTGGCCATCTCTTCCGGGTTGTCCGCGGCCTTCTTCGCGGCGGCCCCTTCCAGCATCCGGGCCAGCGAAGTCCGGACTTTGCTGGCTTCTCCTGCGTCGGGCGCGGCAAACACGGACTTCATGCGGTCGAGGTCTTCGCGGATGGTGGCGGCGGACCACCAGCCTGGCAGAAAGTGCCGGACGACGCCCTTGGCGGTGCAGAGGTAGATGCCGATGCAGCCCGTGGGACCTGTGTCGCCCTCGGCGGTCGGTTCGGCCTTGGGGTCGCGATCATCCGGGGCCGCGGGGACGCCGGAGTTCCACCAGACGAGGACGAAGCGTGCATTGAGGTCGTTGGCGAGGTCTGGGGAAGCGAGTTCGCGGCGAAGGGCCTCCCCCGCGCGGCTGCGGGGCTGGTCGAGCGGGCCGTCGGCGCAGACGAGGAAGATAGGGCGGCCGGATCGGGCGGCCTGTTCCATGGCGGCCTTGACGCCGGTGGCCCAGCGCGGCTTTCCAATTTCGGCAAGGGCGTTGCGGAGGCGCATCTTGACTTCCGCGTCTTTCGTTCCCTCCAGTTCCTTCTGGATGAGGTCGCGCGCGTCGGCGCCGAGGGCAATGAGGTCCTGTTCGGCCTGTTCGCGCGCCGTCCACGATTCGTCCGTAAACTTCGCGAGGATGGAGCGGAACTTCTGCTCGAGGGTGTCCTCCGCGCGGAGTGGCGACGCAGCGGCGAAAACGAGCAGGAGCCGGAAGAGAAGGCGGGGCATGGGGTCGGCCTCAGGGGAGAACGGTGCGGGATCGTAGCAGAGCGGCCGAATCGGGGAAATGCCCCCTGCGGCCCTGCACTCCTGACGCCGGCCGCAGCCGGACCGTTCCCGGAATCCCGGCACGCCGCGCCGGGACGATTCGCGATAGACTACCCTTCTCCATGAACCGCATCCTCCGCGCCGCTTCCGTCCTCCTCCTGCTCGTCCTCGCGGCCGCCGCCGAAACTCGCACGGTCACGGTCCTTCATACCAACGACCTCCACGGGGCGCTTCTCCCCCAGTCCGAATTCGAAACCTCCGGTGCGCGCAAGCCCGACCGGGGCGGAGTCGCCCGCCTCGCCGCGGTGATCGGCGCCGAGAGGGCATCGGCGGCGAAGGAAGGCCGCGGTGTCGTGCTCCTGGACGCCGGCGACTGCTTTCACGGCACTCCCGAGGGCAACGAAACGAAGGGCGAGGCCGTCATCGCCTGGATGAACCTCGGGAAATACGACGCGATGGCCCTTGGGAACCACGACTGGGCCTATGGCGACAAGAACCTTTCGGCCCTCGCGGGGATGGCGAAGTTCCCGTTCCTGAGCTGCACCGTCACCCGCGTGGATCCCGCCGCCACCACCGCCGCCATCGTCGAGTACGCCAAGCCGTACGTGGTCATCAAGTCCGGCGGACTGCGCGTCGCCATCATCGGCTTCACCACCTCGGGCACCCCCGACATGAACCTCCCCGAGCACACGAAGGACCTCGACTTCGGTCCGGATTATGGGCCGCAGGGGGCTTTCTACATGAAGCGCGCCCGGACGGAGGCGGACGTGGTGATCGCGCTCACGCATCTCGGGAGCCAGTCGGATGGGCGGCTCGCGGAAAAGGCGCCCGGTTTCGACCTGATCGTCGGCGGGCACGATCACCGGGAGTTTCCGAAGGGGTTCGAGAAGGGCGGAACGCTGATCGTCCAGGCGGGATGCGACGGCGCGTGGCTCGGGCGCGTGGACCTGACGTACGACACGGAGACGCGCAAGGTGACGTCGCGGGAAGCACGGCTCATCGCGATCGACTCTTCCGTGAAGGAGGACCCCGCGGCCGCCGAACTGGTGAAGAAGTACACGCGGGCCGACCTGGACAAGCCCGCCGGGGCGACGGCGGCCTTCATCGGCCGGGGGCAGGCCAGTCCGCTGGGCATGCTGGTGGCGGACGGAATCCGCATCACGGCAAACTCGGACGTGGCGTTCATCAACAGCGGCGGAATCCGCAACGACCTGCCGGGCGGCCCGGTGACGCGACGCGACCTCTACATGACCGCGCCGTTCGAGGACTCGCTCGTCGTCTACACCCTGACCGGCGCCGACCTCCGCACGCTTCTCGACGGCGCCTTCCGGGACGGGAAGCTCGACTACCCGGTTTCCGGCCTCGAATTCTCGGTGGACACGAAGAAACCCGCGGGCCAGCGCATCCTCGGGCTCAAGATCGGCGGTGAGCCGTTCGACCCGGCAAAGTCCTACACCGTCGCCACGACGCGGTTCGCCGCCAACCGCCTGTCGGGAGATTCCGCCGGGCGAAAGATCCTCGCTCCGGGAGGCGAACCTCGTGAGCACAAGGTCCTCGAAGCCTCCCTCCAGGCCGCGATCCTGCGGCGCTTCGAGGGAGGTTCCATCGTCACGCCCCCCGAGCCAGGTCGCGTGACCTTCGTCAACCGGCGATAAGTAGATCCCGCCTTGTACAATGCCCGCATGCGCCGCTCCTCCGCCGGGTTTACCTTTATCGAACTCCTGATCGTCCTCGGCATCGTGATCCTCCTCGGCGGGATCGCCCTCACCAGCCTCTCCAGCGCCCGCCTCGCTTCCAATGAGGCCCAGGCCGTCGCCGCCCTTCGCACCGTCGCCGTCACAGAAACCGCCTGGCGCCAGAACGACGGCGACGGAAACGGCCAGGCCGACTTCTGGACCGGCGACTGGTCCGGCTTCCATCGCGTGGCGAAAAAGGACGGCTCTCCCTGGAGCCTCATTTCCGCCGACCTCGCCCGCGCCGATGGCGCCCCCGCCAACGCCACGCCCCCGGGCTCCCCGCTCTCCATCCACGCGTCCCTCGTGTCCGGCGCCGCCGTTCCCCACGCCGGCTACTTCTTCCGCGCCATGACCTCCGACTACTCCGACCCCGCCCAGCCTTACCAGGCCGGCGGCCCCACTCACCCCACACGCTTCGGCTTCACCGCCTGGCCCGCCGCCCCCGAGTCCTCCGGTCACTTCGTCTTCATCCTCCTCGAGTCCGGCGCCATCTGGGCCCGCGACCTCGAAGGCCCCGGACCCGGCGGACCCGCCCCGGCCGGCGCCACCCTCCTCCCCAACTCGGCCGGCGGCCAGCTCTCCTGGCCCGGCACTCCCGGCTCCACCGTCCTCAACGTCCCCGAAGACAAGGCCTGGAAGTCCGTCCAGTAGGCCGTCACACCGCACCTCTCCGCTCCGACAGCGCCACCGCCTCCATCCCCTTCGGCGTCAGCACCAGCCGCGCTTCCCCATCCGCATCCACATACCCCGCGCGCGCCAGCAGCTCCATCCGCTCCCCCCACGCCCCCCGGTCTCCCCCAAGCCGCCTCGCTGCCGCTGTCCTCGTGAGAAGACCGGGATGGGAGGCCACGAGGAGCAGGATCGGAAGCGCCTCCGCGTGGGGAACGACGGGTCTCGGCCCGGCAGGAACGTACGCGGATCGCGGACCAGGGACCGCATCGACCGCGCCCTCCTCGACGAGCGCCTTCTTGGTCTCCGCGAGCCGCCGCGGGGCCAGACCCTCCAGCGCGCCGAGATGGGGTGTCTTGTGAAGCCCGCGCCGGGCCGCGGGTTTCTCTCTTCCCGCCAGGACCTGGTCGAGCACCGCCCGCGAAATGCCGCGCGGGCCCAGCTGCTCCACCGCGGAGATCACCGCCGCCCGGACCGCTTCGTCGTCCGGATCCCGCCTCCCGGCGTACACGCCAAGTTCCCGGGCCTGGGCGTGGTCGCCGCCCTGCCGGCCGCACGCGTCGCAGTTGCGGCAGTCTAGGTCCGCGGGAGGCCGCTCGCCGAAGTAGCGCAGCAGCGCCCCTCTTCGGCAGCGCCGGCCGTTCGCCCAGTCCTCCACCGCCGCGAGCCTCGCCAGGTCGGCATCCTTGCGCTCGTGCAGAAGATCGAGATCGAGGCTGTCGGGAAGCGGCTCCGTGCGACCGTCGGCCGTGACGAATCCCCGCTCCAGGAGCCACGCGCGGGCGCAGGGCCACTTCTCGGCACCGGCTTCCGCGGCCGCCGGCGCTCCCTCCCTCCGCTCGAGCCGGCCGTGAACGATCCGGATCTCCGCTTCGGACGGGTAGCGACGTTCGATGAAGAAGCGATGGAGGGAGGAGTCGGTGGGGCTGTGGAGGAGCCAGCAGCGGGCCGGGGCGCCGTCCCGCCCGGCGCGGCCGATTTCCTGGTAATAGGCCTCGATGGACCCAGGGAGATGAAGGTGGACGACGGCGCGGACGTCGGGCTTGTCGATGCCCATGCCGAACGCGACGGTGCCGACGACGACGCGGGCCTTTCCGCGGATCCAGGCGTCCTGGTTGCGCGAACGGTCGCCGCGCTCCATTCCGCCGTGATAAGGGACCGAGGGGATCCCGAGCCCCGAGAGTTCCCGGGCGACGTCGAGCGCGTCCTTCTTCCGGCCCACGTAGACGATGGCCGCACCTTCGCGCCCCAGGATCTCCGCGGCCGCCTGAACTTTCTCCTTCTCGAGGACCTTCCGCGCGCCGAGAAACAGGTTCGGCCGGTCGAACGGGTTCACGATGACGCAGGGCGACTTCATCCCCAGCCGCTCCGCAATTTCCGCCCTCACGCGCGGCGTCGCCGTCGCCGTGAGCGCCAGCGTCGCCCCCGCCCCGATTCCGGCGCAGTGAGCGGCCAACGCGAGGTAGTCGGGCCGGAAATCGTGCCCCCAGTGCGAAATGCAGTGGGCCTCGTCCACGACGAAGCGCGCCACGCCCGCGCGCCTCAGCGCCGGGACCGTGCCGGGCGCCGCCAGCCGCTCGGGGGACAGATACAGCAGCCGGATCCTCCCCGCCGCCGCCTCCCGCATCCGGCGCGCGCCCTCCCCGGGCGGCAGGTGCGAGTGAATCTCCGCCGCCCCGGGAATCCCGCGCCGCTTCAGTCCGTCCACCTGGTCCTTCATGAGCGCGATCAGGGGCGAAACGACCACGGTGAGCCCGGTCCCCAGCAGGGCGGGCATCTGGTAACACAGCGATTTTCCCCCTCCGGTCGGCAGGATCCCGATGGCGTCGCGGCCGCCGAGAAGTGCTTCCACGAGGGGTTTCTGACCGGGGAGGAAGCGGTCGTACCCGAAGAGGCGGGCGAGCTCGGTTTTGAGTTCCATACCTCCACTATATGACATAACGCCTCTATGTCAAGGCGTCTTGTTGAGTATATCGACGCTTTTCAGTCATTTCATGAGGTCCTACCGCGCTTCCCGCAATTCCCTCGAGAACGCCCCCGCGAGCCCCACCATCGCGCCGATCCCGGCCCCGAGGAACAGCGCGGGGGCGCCGAAACGGTCCCCCGCCCACCCCGTGGCGAGGACGGACAAGGAGGTGAACCCGATCACGGTCATCTGCACCAGCGAGAACGCCTGTCCCTGCATCTCCGGCGGGATCCGCTCCTGCACGAGCGCCGTCCGCGGGACCGTGATCAGCGGGATCGACAGGCCGTGCACGAACACCGCCAGACAGAGGAGCGGAAACGAGCGGATCCAGAAGAACGGGATGTACGTCACTCCATCCAGGAACATCCCGATCAGCAGCAGCTTCCCCTTCGGCACCCCGAACGTCCCCCGCCTCACGAACCACATGCTCCCCACGAACCACCCCCCCGCCAGGCATGCCTCGAAGATCGCCAGCTCCATCGCGCCCATGCCGAACGTGGTCTTCAGCAGAAGCGCGCTTCCCACCAGCGCCGGCCCCATGATGAAGAAGTTGTCCACGGCGGTGAGGAAGAGGAGGGCGCGGAAGAGCGGCGACTTCAGGGCCAGCGCGAGGCCCGAGCCTTGTGGACCGGGCATCCGCTCGCGGCGGCCCGGCCGGACCAGCAGCAGGCACGCCGCCGAGAACAGGAAGGTCGCCCCGTCCGCCCCGATCAGCGCCACCATCGTCCCCGGGTCGGTGCTCTTCCCCGCCCCGGCGATCCCGAGCGCCGCGGCGGCGACCAGCATCCCGGCGATCATGGCGAGCTGGGTGGAGGTCTGGAGAAGGGCGTTGGCGCGGACGAGCGCGAGGCCGTCGGCGATATCGGTGATGAGCGCGGACATGGCGGGCGAAAAGGCGCTCGAGAACGTCGAGACGAGGAAGGCGACGACGGCCAGCATGAGCCAGGACATGTGGCCGTAGTGCCACAGCACCGGGATCGAAAGCAGCAGGGCCGCGCGCGCGACGTCCGTCAGGATCATCAGGCCCCGGCGGTCGAAGCGGTCCGCGATGACGCCCGCGAGGGGGCTGAACAGCAGGAACGGAAGCGTCGCGGCGAACCGCACGATGCCCGCGCGGAACCCGCCCGTTCCCTCGGGGCTGATGGAAATCGTGAGGAAGACGAGGACGGCGGAGAGAAGCGCGTCCCCGGCCTGGGACACGAACTGTCCCAGCCAGAGCAGCAGAAAGTTGCGCTTCATCGACGCGGGGTCACGGCAGGACGACCGGGGGCCGCTTCACGCCCGCCATCGTCGCGGCGGCTTCCCGGTAGATCTCCATGAGCGCCGTCGCTTCGGCCTCCGCGCTGTGGGAGGCCCGCGCCCGGACGGCTCCCGCCGCGCCGAGGGTCGCGCGGAGCGAGGCGTCAGAAGCGAGAAGGCGCGCGGACTCGCGCAGTTCCTCGTCCGTGCGGAAGAGCAGGCCGGTCACGCCCGGGTCGACGAGCCCGCGGTTGCCCGGGATGTCCGAGGCAAGAACGGGGCGCGCGAAGTGCATCGCTTCGAGAATTGCGTTCGACATCCCCTCGACCTCGGACGTGTTGAGCACGACATCAACGTCTCGAAGCGCGCCGGCCATGCGGGCGTGCGGCCGGATCTCGACGATCCGGACCCAGGGTCGATCGCGCGCGGCCTCCACGACCTTCTTTGCGTACTCCTCGTCGAGCCGCGGCCCCGCAATGACCAGCTCGATCCCGAGATCCTCCAGCGCGTGAATCGCCCGCAGCTGGCCCTTCACCGGCCGGATCCCGCCGGGCATGAAGAACAGCGGCTTGTCGCGCGGAATCGAGAACGTCCCGCGAAGCGCGAACGGCGCTTCCTCGAGGAGCCCCATTCCTTTCGGCACGAGGCGGACCTTGGGAGCGAGCGAGGAGTCTGCCTCGAGGAGCGGCGCGGCCGTCTCGCGCTGGTGGACGATGAGGGCATGGGCGGCCCGGCAGGCGGCGAGGACTTCCTCGCGGCGGTCGGGTATCAGGAGATCGCGGCCGGCGTCGGTGCCCGTGATGGACACGACGAGCGGGCGCGAATCGCGCACGAGAAACCCGGTCTTGCGGGCGTGAAAGGCGTGGACGACGTCGGGCTGGTAGACCGCGAGGACGTTCGGGATGTACGGTCCGAGCGCGTCGAGGTCGAGCACCTTCGCGCGGGACCCGGCGGCGACGATGCCGTGGAGAATGCGCCGCGCGGAAACCGAGTTCCCGGTGATCGACGAATACGAGGGGACGACGAGCGCGATTTCCACGGTCTAGAGCGCGCTCCAGTTGGACAGTGTCAGCCCGTGCGCGGCGATGCCCTCGCGGATGCGGGGGTCGAGAAGCGCCTCGAGCTCGATCTCGCGGTCCGCGGTGGAGAACGGAAGCGATCCGGTCTGGGGGTAGCCGGGGTGGACGAGGATTTCGGTGACGCCGTCGCCGCAGAGTTCGAGGAGGCGGAGAAGCGTTCCCGCCTGGACGGCGCCGGCGAGCCCCGCGCCGAGGTGCCGGTCCGGCCAGCGCCAGCCGGCCGCTTCCCAGAGCGGCCGTGACGCGGTGGACATTTCGCGGCAGCGGTTGACGAAATGGGCCTTGTCGGGGCCGGAGAGGATCGATCCGTCGGGATGTTCGAAGACCATGCGGACGCGGCGCGGGATGGAGAGGGCGAGCAGGCCGGCGGCGATGCGCGGCACGAGGTGCAGGTGCTGGTGCCCGTCGAGGTGAGTCGGCTCGACTCCGGCCCGCCGCATCTTCGCGATCTGCGCGTCCGCTTCCTGGCGAATCTCCGCGGGATCGAGCAACCCGCACAGTGCGAGCCTCCATGTTTCGTCCTTGGTGTGGAACTCGCCGTTGCCCTGGGTGAGGGTCCTGTACGGCCCACCCACGGGTTTTCCTTCGCTGATGTTGAAATGGAGGCCCGTCGGAAGCGCCTTGATGCGCTTGTCGTTCACGGCGTCTTCGAATCCCTGGGCGTTGACGAGAAGCGAAGCGTCGGTGACGACGCCGCGCTGGGCGGCCTCGAAGATGCCGCGGTTTCGGGCGGGGTCGGCGCCGAGGTCGTCGGCGTTAATGAGGAGGCGGCGCATGGCGGCCGAAATTCTAAGCCGGGCGGAGACGATCCGGTAGCGGAGACTTCACCAACGCCTGCTTTGACCGCGGGGCCCGGGTTCATTAGAGTGCCCCCATGCCCGCCAATCACCCCGATGGCCTTTCCCGCCGCCAGTTCCTCGGCGTCACTGGCGCGCTCGCCGGGGCCGGGATGATCGCGGGCAAGTCCGTCGCCGAAGAGGGCGATCCGCGCCGCGCCGGATCGGGAATGGGCCCGGGTCCCGTCGATTTCACACTTCGCGTCAACGGCACTGACCAGAAAGTCTCCGCCGAACCCCGGGCGACGCTTCTCGACCTGCTCCGCAACCCGCTCGACCTGACCGGCGCGAAGGCCGCGTGCGACCGCGGCGAGTGCGGCGCGTGCACCGTCCTCGTGGACGGCAGATCCGTGTACGCGTGCATGATGTTCGCCCTCCAGGCGCGCGGCCGCGAGATCCGCACCATCGAGGGACTTGCGCAGGGCGACCAGCTCCACCCCGTCCAGAAGGCCTTCGTCGAGCACGACGGCTTCCAGTGCGGCTTCTGCACCCCGGGCCAGGTCATGTCCACCGTCGCTCTCCTCGAGGCCAACCCTTCCCCGTCCGCCATCGACATCCGTGCGGGCCTGTGCGGCAACATCTGCCGCTGCGGGGCGTACAAGGGGATCTTTGAAGCGGCTGCGGCCGCGGCGAAGGGCAAGTAGCCATGGCGAAGCGGACGATTCGGGTGGGGCATCCGGGGAGCTACCGGGAAATCGAGGTGGAAGCTCCGGATTCCGAGCCGGCGCCGTGGGATGCGGACTCGAAGCTGGACGTGGTGGGCGGGAAGACGCCGAGGCTCGAGGGCGTGGACAAGGTGACGGGCAAGGCGAAGTACACGGCCGACGTGAATCTCCCGGGGATGCTGGTCGCGCGCGTTCTGCGGTCGCCGTATGCGCGCGCGACGGCCCAGTCGATCTCGCTGGAGAAGGCGCGCAAGATGCCCGGCGTCAGGGCGGTGATCGAGGTGGAGAAGGAAGCGCGCTTCGCCGGACAGCCGATTGCGGCGGTCGCCGCGGAGACGGAGGCGCAGGCCGAGGACGCGGTGGCGGCGATCGAGGTGAAGTGGTCCGTGGGCGCGCATGTCGTGGACGTCGAGGAAGCGCGCAAGCCGGACGCGCCGCGGGTTCACGGAGGCAAGAACCCGAACGAGCGCGGCGGAGAGGCGCAGAACACGGCGTCCGAGGACGACTGCAAGAAAGCCCTGAAGAACTCCAAGGCGACGATCGACCTCACATTCACGACGCCCGTGGTGACGCACTCGTGCCTCGAGAGTCATGGGAGCGTCGCGAGATGGGAGGCGGACGGTTCGCTGACGCTGTGGGACTCGACGCAGGGGATCTTCGCCGTGCGCGACGGGCTCGCCAGGGCGCTTCAGCTGCCGGCGGAGAAGGTGAAAGTGCTGAAGGAGCACATGGGCGGCGGCTTCGGGTCGAAGCTGGGCATGGGGCCGCACTCGGTGATTGCGGCGCGGCTGGCGAAGGAGGCGAAGGCACCGGTGAAGCTGATGCTGACGCGGCGCGAAGAGCACCAGGCCGGCGGCAACCGGCCGTCGAGCGTGCAGAGGATCCGCGCCGGGGCGGACAAGGACGGCAAGCTGACCTGCCTCTGGCTGGAGAGTCACGGGACGGGCGGGATCGCGGGGGGCTCGAGCTGCGCCGGTCCGCTCATGTCCCTCTATGGCTGTCCCGTGCGGCGCGTCTGGCATGCCGACGTCATGACGAACGCGGGTCCCGCGGCGGCCTTCCGCGCGCCGGGCCACGTGCAGGGAATGTTTGCCCTCGAGGGCGCGATGGACGAGCTGGCGTCGAAACTCGGCCTCGACCCCGTCGAGTTCCGCCGCCGCAACGACAGCAACGACCTGCGCCACGCCGAGTATGCCGAAGGCACGAAGATGGCGGGATGGGAAGGGCGCGAGCAGCTCCGCAACGGTGCGCCGAAGGGAAAGGCGCGCGGGCTCGGCGTTGCGGCCTCGATCTGGGGCGGCGGCGGAGCGCCCGGAGCGCAGGCGCGCTGCGTGATCGGCCGCGACGGCTCCGTCGAGATCCAGTGCGGCACCCAGGACATCGGCACCGGCACGCGCACGATCATCGCCATGACCGCCGCCGAGGAACTCGGTCTCAAGCCCGGGCAGGTTCGCGTGAAGCTCGGCGACACGACTCTTCCTTTCTCACACGGCAGCGGCG
>CAVPNQ010000147.1:0-15086 GCA_963706735.1 uncultured Planctomycetia bacterium | reverse complement strand
GCAGGCCCGCCGGCTCGTGCCCTTCATCGCGGACGCGGTGCCGGGCTGGTTCCAGGCGACGCTGGCGGTGTATGACGGGAAGGGCCGCGAGGTGGCATTCGCGGACGACTGGCGCTTCGACCCCGACCCGGTGCTGCACTTCACGGTGCCGGCGGCGGGGGAGTACGAGGTCGAAATCCGTGACGCGCTGTGGCGCGGGCGGGCGGACTTCGTCTACCGGATCCTGATCGACGAGCAGCCGTTCATCACGGACATTTTCCCGCTGGGCGGGAGGATCGGCGAAGAGACGGCGGTGACCGCGCGCGGGTGGAACCTGGCGGGTGACCAGCTGCCGCTCGACACGCGCGAGGGGGGCGGGCGGATCCGTGAAGCGGTGCTGCGGACGGGGGACTGGGCTTCGAACCCGGTGCTGTACGCGGTGGACGATCTTCCCGAGTGCGTGGAATCGGAGCAGAACGATTCCGTGGCGACGGCGCAGCCCGTGAAGCTCCCGGTGATCGTGAATGGGCGGATCGAATCGCCGGGGGACGAGGATTTCGTGAGGTTCGAGGGAAGGGCTGGCCGGGAAATCGTGGCCGAGGTGCTGGCTCGGCGGCTGAACTCCCCGCTGGACTCCGTGATCTGGCTGACCGACGCCGGGGGGAAGGTCCTCGCGTGGAACGACGACTTCGAGCGCCGGGAGAACGACCTCCGGATGGACGTCGGCACGGCGACGCACCATGCCGACTCGTACCTGAGGGCGAAGCTCCCGCGCGACGGGACGTACTACATCCGCTTCGCCGACGCGCAGCGTGCCGGAAGCGAGTCGCACGCGTACCGCCTGCGGCTGAGTGCGCCGCGCCCCGACTTCCTGCTCTCGGTCACGCCATCGGCGATCAACAACCGGGGCGGGATTGCGATGCCGGTGACGGTGCATGCCACGCGCCTGGACGGTTTCGACGGGGCGATCGTGCTGGCGCTCAAGGACTCGCCTCCGGGTTTCGAGCTGCAGGGCGCCGTCCTCCCCGCG
Organism: uncultured Planctomycetia bacterium; assembly: GCA_963706735.1. Classification (GTDB taxonomy): domain Bacteria; phylum Planctomycetota; class MHYJ01; order WSZJ01; family WSZJ01; genus WSZJ01. Next base: position 14,077 of record CAVPNQ010000147.1, on the reverse strand, counting down.
GGCCGCGACTCCATCACGTTCACGCTGACGCCGCCGCGCGAGGATCCCGGCGGCGCCGTGGAGCTCCATGTCGTGGGCACCGCGCGCATCGGCGCGGCGGCCGTCTCGCACGCCGCGACTCCGTGCGACGACCTCATGCAGGCCTTCCTCTGGCGCCACCTCGTCCCGGGCCGCGACCTCGTCGCGATCCTCCTCGCCGGCAACCAGCGCATCGCACCGCCCGACATCACCACGCCCCTTCCCGTTCACATCCCCCGCGGCGGCACATTCGAGCTCACCATCAAGACCGCTGCCCGCCAGCGCAACGACGACGTCACGTTCGAACTCGACGACGCGCCCCCCGGCGTCACGCTCGTCAAAACCACGCCGCTGAGAGACGGCTACAGGTTCGAGTTCAAGGCGTCCCTGGAGGCGCCGCCCGCAGGGACCGAGGGAAACCTCATCGTCGGCGTCTACTTCGGCTGGGGTGGCAAGGCCGCCGATGGAAAGCCGGCGCAGCAGAAGAAGCGGCTGGGAGTCGGAGTCCTCCCCGCGATTCCGTACCGCGTCGTGACGCGGAATCCGTAGGCCCTCGCTTCGGCCAGGACGGGGAGGCAGCTCCTTCGCGGCTTGTCCTGATTTACCTGAGCCCCGTACACTCACGCTCGGGAGTTTTCCGTTTACCTTGCCTGCCCACCCCCCGGAGCAACCCGCCATGTTCCGATCCACCGCGCTTCTCGTCTGCACCCTTCTCGCCCTTCCGGCCCTCGCGCAGGACACGGGCAAGCCCACCGGCCAACGCGACCTCCTGATCGTCCTCGATTGCTCCGGGAGCATGATGGGCCAGACCCCCGACGGGGTGGTGAAGCTGGAAGCGGCGAAATCCGTCCTGGGCAAGCTGATCGAGAAGCTCCCCGCCGACCTGAACGTCGGCCTGCTCGCTTACGGGCACCGGCTGATGGCTTCCGACCCCGGCACGTGCACCGACATTGAACTCGTGGTCCCGGTCGTCACCACCGACAAGGCCGCGCTCGCCGCAAGGGTCAGGGAGCTCAAGGGCATGGGCCGGACGCCGATCGCGGGCTCCCTCACGAAAGCCGCCGAGATCCTCAAGGCCCTCGGCACCGAGCGTGAGAAGTCTCTCATCGTCGTCACCGACGGCATCGAAACCTGCGGCGGCGACCCCCGCGCCGCGGCCGCCGCGCTTCAGGGCCTCGGCATCAAGCTCGACTTCGTCGTCATCGGCTTCGATTTAGCCGACTCCGAGGCCAAGGCGATCGCGGCGATTGCGGAAGCCGGGAAAGGCAAGTACCTCGACGCGAAGAACGCGAAGGACCTGGAGAAGGCGTTCGAGAAGGCGCACGAGGCCGTCGTCGTGAAAGCGCCGGAGGTCGGGAAGGACGAGATCGTCGGCCAGGGCGGGCCCGGGTCGATCCAGATGGTGGGAATCAAGGAAGGGGAGATCCCGGTCGCGTCCGTGCTGATCGCCACGCGCACGGACGAGGTCAAGGACCTGGCGCGCGGCGACGCGCACGGCCTCGTTTTCGCCGACTACTTCGGCCTCGGCGTTCGCATCCGCGAAGTCGCCGACGGTTCCCCTGCGAAAAGGGCCGGCCTCGAGCCCGGCGACCTGGTCGTCCGCGCCGACGATGTCGCCATCACCAACGCGAAGCATCTCGCCGATTTCCTGGCCGCCCCCGCCACCGCCGAGGACGCCGCCAAACCCTGGAGGCTCAAGATCGCCCGCTTCCCCCTCGCCACCGGCATCCTCAACCCCTGGATCGAGGTGGATTGCCCGAAGCAGGAGGTCAACGCCGGCGATTACTACGTGTTCCTCTCGGGCAGCAAGGGCTCCAACGACACCGGCACCGACGGAGTCGACGGCAACGCGCTCAAGGCCACCGGAAGCTGGCTCTGCCCCCTCCGGTGGGCGCTGCGCGTCGAGCCTAAGATGACCGTCGAGGTCCCGCTCAACACCGGATTCCGCTTCGTCGCCGGCCAGACGAAACACGAGGTCGAGGACGAAGTCCGCATCGTGGACGACAGGCGCGGCGTCGAGGTCCTGCGATTCTCAGCCGCCTCCCTGGGAAAGCTCGAATGGGAGGACGCCCCCACGGTGATCGCCCTGCCCGCGGGGACGTACACGATGGAGTGGCGGCGGCGCGAAGGGAAAACCTGGTTCGGGATCGTGAAGGGGTACGAGTTTGACGGGAACAAGCTCGTTGACGTGAAGTTCTAACCGCGGTCCCCGAACGCCTTCACCGCGGCGGCCGCGCAGGCTTTCCGCATGTCCCCGGTGAGTTTGTCGAGCGCCTCGGCGTGCCCGGCGCTACGCAACAGTCCAGCCCCGCGCAGCCATGCATCGCGCGCTTCGGCCTCGCGGCCGGCCTCGAGCTGCACAAGCGCGAGCCCGCAGAGGCTCAGGCCCTCGGAAGCGGCGTCTCCCGCCGCGCGGTGGAGCTCAAGCGCCAGGAGATAGTCGCGTTCGGCCGCTTCCATGTGGCCCGCGCTCCGGCGCAGGTTCGCGAGGCGGCCCAGCGTGCTCCCCGCGTGCCGGGTGTCGCCGACGTCTCGAAGGATCGCAACCGATTCCTCGAACAGCCTCTCGGCCTCCGGGACGTTTCCGAGCTCCCCGACCAGCCCCGCCATCGAGGTGAGGTGAAGCCCCTCCTGGTGCCGGCTCGCGAGTTCGCGATGAAGAGCCAGCGCGCGCTCGAGCAAGCGCAGCGCCTCCGCCGTGCGGCCGGTCCTTGAGTGAATCTCCGCCATGCCGCCCAGGAGGAGCCCTTCGGAGAATCTGTTCCCGGACTCGTGGACGAGCGCGATCGCCTGCGCCAGAAGCGGTTCCGCATCCTTCATGCGGCCGGTCTCGGCATAGACCGCGGAGAGGTTGCCGAGAATCACGCCCCTGGCGCCGGGGTATTCGGCGGAGCGCGGGTCGGCCAGCAGCGCCTTGAGGCTCTCCTCGGCCTTCCCGTTTCTCCCCGTGCGCGAATAGACGGCGGTGAGGTCCACCAGGACCGTGAACTCCCTGCGCCTGAGGCCCGCGGCACGTGCCCTCCCGAGCGCGTGTGCGTAGGTGTCTTCCGCTTCGCGCTCGCGGCCCGTCAGGAAAAAGAGCCACGCCTGCTGCTTGAGCGCGTAGACCTCCGTGTCCACGTCCGCGACTTCACGGCAGATCCGGAGCACGTCCTCGAACATCTCCGCCGCCTGTTTCCAGCGTCCCGTGTCCTGCAGAAGCTGGGCCAGGTTGGCGAGGATCGATCCCTCCAGTCTCCGGTGGCGGGCGCCGCGTTGGATCGCGATGGCCTCCCCGTAGAGCGCTTCGGCCTCCGCCATCGCTCCCGCCAGGTACGCCGCGAAGCCGGCCCGACGGATCGCCTCGCCTCGTTCCGTACCCGTCACCAGGGCCGCGTACCGCTTCCAGAGTTCCCCGGCACCGCCTCCGCGACCGTGCTTCTCCGCGTGTTCCGCGGCGCGCCGGAGCCAGCGCTTCTCCGCCGCGAGCCAGCCCGCATCTCGTCCGGCGGCCCGTGCATGGCCCACCATGTCCTGCGCATACGGATCCGAAGGGTGTGTCCCGGCCTTCGCCGTTGCGGCCTCATCCAGGGGAGGCAACTCCGGGGGCGGACCGCCGAGAAATGCCTCCATCGCCGCGAATGCCAGCGCGTGCAGGCGCGCCCGCTCACCCGGGAGTTGCAGGTGGTACGCAGCGTCTCGAAGGACCGCGTGGCGGAAGAGGTACGCCCGTTCGGAATCCAATCCCTTTACCTCTTCGGCACCCCGCACTCCCGGATCACCGCCCCGGACGACTCGCTCAGCACCAGCGCCGAAAACCGTTCCACATAGTCGAGCTCGTTCGTGTTCAGGCTCGTGTAGTCGAAGGCCCCGCGCAGGTCCGTATACCCGTCCTTGTAGAACTTCACCTCGCCCCCCTTCATCCGCGCGTACACCTTGACGTAGGTTTTCGGAATGGGCTTTCCGGTCGGCTGGTGGGCGACGCGGAGCTGGCCGTAGTTTTCGACGACCTGGACGGCCAGTTCGTGCGCGTAGCACGCCTGCGACCTGCGCTTCCCGCCCGCGACGAGCTCGACGATGACGTTGGCGCCGTGGAATTCCGTCGGAAGTTCGAACGAGTGGATGTTCTTCCCGGACGGGATGCGGACCTCGTCCGAGCGGTTCGGGCGGATGAACGCGAACTGGCCGGACTGCTGCTGGACGAAGGGCTGGCGTGAGAAGAGGAGCTCGATGTCCATGCGGTAGTAGTTCACGCGCAGGGCCGGGAGGTTCTGCGCGGTGACGGAGACCGTCTTCTTTTCGACCGTGAATTCGAAATCCGGCTCGCTTGCGGCGAGGCTGGCCTGGCGCTGGTCGCGGTCCTTGTCGTCCACGACCTTCGCCGCGGTCCCGGCGATCTCGTCGATCTGCGCGAGGGCGTTGCGGAACAGGTTGCGCCAGCGGTCCACGGGGTGGTCCTTGTGGCGGGCCGCCGTTTCGCGGGCCTTCTCGGGGTGCTCGCGGGCGAAGTCTGCGTAGACCTTGAGGTAGTCGACCTGCAGCTGGGGGGCGAGGGCCCGGGGGTCGAGGGCGTCGAAGAACGCGAGGGCTTCGTCCACGCGGTCCTGCAGCAGGAGGTAGTAGGTCACGGACAGCCTGTCCGCGTCGGTCATCGCGGCCCGATAGCGTAGAAGCGACATGAGCCGCGCGTTCTGCTCGGCGAAGCGGTTGTTGAGAATCGTGCGGCGGGCGCCGAGCTTCTGGGCGCGCGCATTCACGAGAGGCGCGTACTCGAGGTGCTGGTACCGACGGCGCTCGACCGGGTCGACTGTCACCGGCGTACTCTTCAGCCACATCCCGCACTGGTCGAGGAAGCCGTCCTGGTGGAGCAGGAATTCGCGGAGGTTCGGGAGGTCATTGTGGTGCACCGCGTAGGACCACAGTGTCCCGTTGTATATGTGCCGGCGCGCGAGCAGCGCGAGGCACTTCTCGTAGAAGCCGCGGTCCTTCACCCGCCAGGCAATCAGCCCGAGGTCGACCCGGTCCGCATTGTGCTCCTCGAGCCACTTCAGCACCGTTTTCTCGTCCCCGTTCTGGCTGATCCAGGGCCAGGACTGGGTGTCCTGCGTCGAGAGCTGCGTGACGGCCTTAAGCCGGACGGGCTCCGCGCTGGCGATGAGCTTCTCGTCCTTGGCGACGTGGACGGGGAAGTGCGGAAAGGTCCCCGGTGCGGGGAAGTAGAACGCGTACTCGACGGACTCGGTGTTGTAGGAGGACAACTCGACGTGACGGCCCCTGGTGACGAATCCGTTGCGGACCGGGATCGCGCCCGTCGGGATCTGGAGAAGGAGGTCGAGCTTCTGGTTCGTGGAAGTGGGGTTGGTGAGGATGACCTGGCACGTGTAGACGACGTTCACGAGGAATTCGCCGGTGACGTACTTATCCACGTCCTCGCCGTTCTCTTCGCGTGTGCGGTCATCGTCGCGGAAGTAATTCTGCGACACGAGGATCGGCACGCGTTCCGCCGACGGCTCCACGGGCTTGATCTCCTTGTGGAACGCCACCGATGCGGCCTTGCCGGCCAGCTTCATCCGTGCCCCCTCGAATGTCACCTGGGGCTTGTCGGCCTCGAAAGGCAGGTCGAGAACGGAGAGCGCGAACATCATCTCGGTGAAATTCCGGCTCGCGTACGCCAGGTTCGGGGACAGGAACGGTCCCTGCCGGCGGTACGCGGCATAGTCGCGCCAGAACGCGTTCACCGTGACCAGGTCCGCCCCCTGCTGCTCGATCGGCAGGTGCCAGTAGTTGTTCTCGGCCCACTCCTGCGTCTTGTCGAGCTTCTGGTAGAACTGCCGCATGTTCTGGCGCTGCCGCGCGTCCTTCTCGCCACGGCCGCCCTCGTCGTCGAAATCGCCGCCCGCCGCCATGTCGGCGGACGCCTCCGACAGGCACTCCTCCGCCTCGTCGCGCGGCCCCTCGCACTTCTTCGCGGACTCCTTGGACTTCCCGGCAGACGCGCGGCGCGACGGCTTGGGCGCCGCCATCGAAGCGGGCGCCGCGGGGGCCGCCATGACCCTCCCCATCGGCATCGCGAGCGACTTGTCGAGCTTCGAAACCGCCGAACGCTCCATTTCCATCGCCTGCGCCGCAATCCCGAGCAGGTCCCCGGCCTCAAGCGCGCTTCCCACGATCGCCGAGCCGAACAGGTGGTTGGCGCGCTCGATGTCGCGCGGGAGCAGGTCGTCCAGGTCCCGGACGTGGCGGGCGACGGGGTCGCCTTCGTCCTCGAAGCGCTGGGCGAGCAGGATGCGCTCGACGACATTGAGGCGCCCGAACGCCCAGGGCTTCCGGTATGCGCCGAGATCGTTCTCCAGCAACCAGTGATCCAGGAACGTCTTGTCCATCTTGTTCCGCAGGTACGGCTGCACCACGCGCTTGAACCACTCCGGGTCCTTCTTCGCGATGAAGAAGCTCAGTTCGTGGCACGCGAACTCGCTGTACCGGGCGCGCTTCTCGTCCTCCGTCAGCCGCGGCCACTGCAGGATGAACCCGAACTTCGCGAGCTCCGCGTTGCCCGACAGCGTCGCGTACAGGCGGAAGACGCGGGCGAGCGTGTCGTACACCTCGGTCTTCGAGGTCGTGATGTCGGCGATCTCGAGCGGCTGGCCGGCGGCGAGGACGGAGACCTGTTTTTTCTCGCTGAAGTGTTTGTCCGCGTCGAGCGCGAGGCGCAGGCGGAGGTCTTCGTGCGGGGTCGTGACCTCCGGCAGGAGCACGTCGCGGCAGACGGTGTTGGCGGCGTTCAGGGCGACGATGCGCACCGTGTTCGCGTGCTTCACCGCGTCGCGCGGAATCGTCACGACACCCTTCGCATCCGGTTTCAGGTTGAGCAGGATCGCGGCAGGGTTCGCGAGGAAGTCGAGGTTTGCGAATTCGCCGCCTTCCTGCGCGCGTTCTTCGGGTTCCGGCGCCATCGCCCGGGACGTCGCCATGACCGGCTGCGCCGACGCCCCGAACGCCCCGCCTGCCGCCGCTTCCTGCGTGGCCGTTTCCGTGCTGCGCACGGCCCACGGGTTCAGGAGGAGCCCCGGCCGCGCGAGCATGTTCCCAGCGAACTTCGCGGACGCGCGGCGTTCGAGGATGTAGCGGTACTCGTCGCCGATGTCGCGCCCGGAGACATAGTGTGACGGCGCTTTCGACAGCTCGACGAAGTGCGCCCCCGCCACGGGCGGGCGGCCAAGTCCCTCGAACGCGCCGAACGCCGGCACGAAGCGCGTGCCGAAGACGTGGACGCGCGTCTGCGCCTCTGCGTTGACCAGCACGACCTGCAGGTCCGCCTTCCCCACGGTCACATTCACCTGAAGCGGCCTCGGGTTGCGCCGCTCGAGATGGCGCTTCTCGCCCGCAATCCACCCGCCGCGGTCTTCACCCTGCGTGACGCGCACGTGGATCGCGGCGCCGTCGCGCTTGAGGAACAGGTAGTAGTCGCCCGCGGGGAGGCCGGCGACTTCCAGGTACCCGTCCTTACGGGAAAGGGCTTTGAAGTGATCGCGCACGAACGTGGCGCCGAGGTTCTCGAGAAGGCACGCATCGCTGCGGAGGATGCCCGTCTCGGCGGCCGCGGGCTTCCCGAAGGCGTCGGGGAAGGCCGCGCCGCCGAGCGGGGCGACGTCCATGAGAGGGACGCGGAAGGGCTCCTTCGCGCGGACGTGGATCGCGCCGGGGAGCCGGCTGCGGTCGCGTGGCAGCGGCCAGGATTCCGAAATTCCCGCCGGCGTCGACACGGAGAGCGTGTGGATGTCGCGCAGGTGTCCCAGTTCGACGCGGCCGTTCGCGTCGGTCTGGAGGGTGACATGCAGAGTGGCGCCGAGGTCGCGGTGCTGGAGCTGGATGTTGAGGGCGGACCCTGCCTTGGGCTCGCCGGATTTACCGAGGTGATGGACGACGAAGCCGGCTGCCGTGCGCGCAAGGTGCACGTCCTCGATCGTCGCGTCGGCGTCGATCCCGTTGAGCGAGACGGTCATCGAATCCGACAGGTCGAGTTTCTGGTTCAGGGAGAGGTTCTGGATCTTGCCGCGGAGCGTGAACGACAGCGACGCCAATCCTTCCGGCACCTGGAACGTGTGCACGGACTCGCCGTCCTCGCGGAGCTTGAAGCCGGCCACTTCCTGCGAGGAGCTGACGCCCTCGCGGTCCGTGGACTGCACGACCAGCGTGACCTCCTCGAGCAGCGAGAGCGCCGCGGGGACGCCGTTGACCTGCAGCGACGGGCGCACCACGAGCTGCGCTTCCTTCTTCCTGACCAGGCTCTCGCGGTCGACGTAAAGCCCCGCGGCGAGGCTGTAGTTCTCCGCGAGGTGCTCGAACTGTTCGAGCGTGGTCAGGGCGCCGTGGCGCAGCAGGAAGGGCTGCCGGCCCGGGCGAGCGCTGAACGGGACGTGGATTTCGCCGTCGTCTCCCGGCGTGTACTCGCGGCCACCGAGCCAGATCGAGGCGTCCTTGAGGACATTGCGGTCCTCGTCGAGCACCGTGAACGCGTGCCCCGCCGACCCGACGCGCTCCAGGAACCGCAGCCGGCCCTTGCGCACGAGGGCGCGCGAGCTGATTCCCCCGCCGATGAACTCGACGATGTAAACGCCCGGGTTCGCCAGCGCCGGGAATGCGAAGGTCCGCCTCACGCGCCGCATCGGCGGCTCAGGGTACTTGTGCGCCTGCTCTTCGCCCGCCACGAGCCCGTCCAGGTCGATGCTCGTGTCCACGTCCCGCCCGTGGGCGAGGAACCAGCTGAGTGCGTTGATCTCGAACACCTTCACCGTCAGCGAGGGGACGTTCTTCACGTCGACTTCGAGCGTCACCGCCTCCTTTCCCCGGAACCACCCCCGGTTCGTCCGCGCGAACCCGATCTCCACCCGGTCGTTCAGCGACTGGCAGAACGCAGGGTTGTTCAGCATCGCCGTCCACTGCGCCTTGTCGCCCTCGCCGAGGAGCAGCTTCGTGGAAGCGAAGACCTCTTTCAGGAGGTCCGCGTGGATCCACGCGTCGAACGGCTTCCAGTCCTTCGCGCCCGCGAAGAAGTGCCCGAGGTAATCGCGCACCAGCTCCTCGTCGCTGCCGACGGAAGCGAACAATGTCGCCTCGCTGAAATCTTCGCCCAGCCCGAACGGCTCCTCGTCCCGCTTGAACTGCTTCAGGTACTCCGGGTTAGCGTAGGCTACTTCTCGCGGAAGCTTCAGGTAGTCCGTGAACCGCGCCTTGTCGCGTGTGCCGGCGCGCCGGTCGTGGTCCAGCCTGTGGTACAGCACGTGCGCCTTCAGCGCGTTGAACTTCGGCGCGAGCCCCTTCACGAAATCCCACAGCCTCGCGAGGAACGCCTCGCGCTCGGCGGGCGTGTTCTGCCAGTCCACGTCCGGTCCCGGGTGCAGTTTCGCCAGCCGCGCGTTTACATAGTTGTCGTCGGTGAGAAGCGCGGGGACGAGCTTGAGCAGGGCGACGAGCTGGTCCTCCAGCATCAGGTTGTGGATCGTGATGGCGCCGAAGCCGCTCGTGTTGCGCGTGTCCTTCAGCTCCGCGGCGACGAGTTCCGGCAGGCGCGCGTAGTCCGGCCTCTGCAGGCGCTGGAGCAGCGCGCGCAGCCGGTGGCCGTCCATCGGCTCGTCCACAAGCCATTCGATCGCCGCGTCCGTGAACCCCGACAGGTCCGAGCTGTTGCTGTTGGCGTAGCCGTGGCGCTTGATCTCCTCCCGGCTCACCGCGGACGCCTCGAGCTTCGAGGCGTACTTCGCCTGGCGGCCCTCGACGATCCGCTCGTGGTTGAACTGCAGCCCCAGGTGGTATCGCAGGTACTCGAGGGACGCTTTCGGGTCCTTGTCGTACCGGAGCAGGTGCAGACGGTTCCGGACCTCGCGGAAAAGCTGCGTCTCGCCGTGCCGCTTGTTCCACTGCGCGAGGAGCGCTTCGACGTCCTTCAGGTTCCCGGCCTGCTCGGCGACGAGGCAGGAGTGGAAGTAGTGTTCCTCGGTCCCGGCGATCAGGTGTTCGAGGGCCTTCGTGCGGTCCTTCGCGAGGGCGAAATTCTCGAGCTGGTGGGCGTCCATGTGTTCCTCCGGGGAGAGGGCGAAGCGTAGCACCGGAATCAGCAGAGACAAGGAGCCTGAGGCACTCGCGATCCGCGAGACCGTTGGCGGGGCCTTTCCTGAACGGGAATCTCCGCGCCCGGGATCTGCCGGCACGGCTCCAGACGTTCCTGTCCGTTCCAGTGTCCCGCCTTTCTTTGACGCGTCGCCCATCTCCCGTGTACGGTTCCTCTCCCCCCTCGACCCATTCCTGAGGAACTCCATGTCCACGCTTTCTCCGCGAGACCTTGTCGATCGCCTGACCTGGCGTTATGCGACCCGCAAGTTCGATACGGCGAAGAAGATCCCGGCGGACGTCTGGGCTGCACTGGAGCAGTCGCTCCTGCTCTCGCCGTCGTCGTTCGGCCTCCAGCCCTGGGCTTTCGTCGTCGTGAGCGACCGCTCCGCGCGCGAGAAACTTGTCGCTGCCTCCTGGAACCAGAAGCAGATCGTCGACGCTTCCCATCTCGTCGTCGTCGCGATCCGCAAGAACATCAAGGCCTCCGACGCGGACCGGCTTATCGACCGGATTGCGGAAGTCCGCAAAGTGCCGCGCTCTTCACTCGAAGGGTTCCGCCAGACCATGGTGGGGTTCCTGGGTAACCCGCCCGGCGGGTTCAAGATCGATGAGTGGTCCGCGCGCCAGGCCTACCTCGCGCTGGGCACGTTTCTCACATCGTGCGCCGCGATGGGTGTGGACGCGTGCCCGATCGACGAGATCCAGCCTGCGGAATATGACCGCATCCTCGGCCTCGGCAAGCAGGGGCTCGGCACCGTCTGTGCCGTCGCCGCCGGTTACCGCGCCGCCGATGACGCGAGTGCCGGGCTTGCCAAAGTGCGCTTCCCCGCGGAACAGGTCATCCTGAGGATGTAGCGCGGCCAGAAGAGGGGGCATTCGCGCCGCGCGATCCGGTGCCCGGATCACCAGGCTACTGTCGCTTCAGTCCCTTCGCCCACTCCCGCCATTCCTTCTCCGCATCCTCGACTTTCCCGTCGAGGATGGCGGAGAGCGCTTCCCACCCTTTCGCGTCCTTGTCGATCCCGTCTCGGATCTTCTCGTAGAACGCCTCGAGCTTGCCCTTTTCCTGCAGCCACAGGCAGAGGTACCGCGCCGTCGCGTACCGCAGCCCGGAGCCGTCGCCGTAGAAGGACCCGCCGGTGTACTCGACCAGTTTGCTCCACTCGAGGAACGACCCGTCCTTGAGCGCTGCCTGTAAGATCGGCAGGCGCCAGTTCACCAGACCCTTGATCTTCCCGCCTTCCGTCGTGCTCTGCTCGAACAGGCTCGCCAGCCCCTCGTTGAACCACGTCGGCACTTTCGGGAAGTCCGCCTCCATCAGCGCGTGCGCCATCTCGTGCACCAGCGTCCCCGTCCCCGTGCCGATGTTCATCACCAGCGATCGCCGCGACGGCAGGTAGAACCCGTACTTCGACGACGGGTGGTCTCCCATGAACTCCAGGCAGAACGCGTCGTACTTGTCGTGGTTCGGGAGGAGGTAGACCGCGAAGAGCGCCTCGGGCTCCTTGTCGAAGAACTGTTCGTGAAGGGCCTTCCGGCAGCGTTCAACGGTCCCGACGCAGCTCTCCATCTGGTCGGCGTCGAGGTGGCCTGCAACGAGGAAGGGGCCGGCGCGCCGGAAATCGGCATCGGCGCCGATGTGGTCTTCCATGTCGGAGCGGAGTTTTGCTTCGCGGTCCTTTTCATCGTCGGCGCGGACGGGGGAGCAGGCGAGGAGTCCCGCGGCGGCGAGCGCCAGCGTCAGGGCAATCGTGCGTGTCATGGGGAGATCCTATGAAAAAAAACGGGCGGCCGCTTGCGCGACCGCCCGCGAACCGGATCCGGGTCAGGCCTAGTCCTTCGCTTCCAACTCGACTTCCGGCCGCACGGGGCGGGCCGGCTTGACGCTCGCATTCTGCGACTTGGTCTTCAGGGCCTGGTACTCGGTCTCGAGATCGTTCAGCTGGCCCTTGATCTCGCGGCGCAGCTTCTCGCCGGCGAGGTTCCACTGGCGCTGGAGTTTGCGGGCTTCGGCCTGGATCTCGTCCATCCGGCACTGGTCGATCGACTTCTGCTGGTGCTGGGGAACTTCACCGATCCCCTCGCCCGGCATGGTCTTGTCGCCCGTGCGGCCGAAGAAGTGGTCCCCGAAGCCGCGGCCATCGACGAGCTCCTTGATGCTGAACTGCGTCCAGGGGTCGAGGACATGGGCTCGGACGTATTTCTGGTCGGTGAGCGTGTTGTGGTTCTTCGTGCGGCTCACGCGCGCATCAATGGTGCGCTGGAGCATGCCCTTCTTGACCTCGTCCTGGATCTTCTCGTTCGCCGCGATCGGGCGAAGTTCCTTCCAGGCCCACTCCAGTTCGGCGCCGAGGTCCGCCGGGGTCTGGTAGCCCGCCATGACGTCGAGGAGCTTGCCGTCCGAGGTGAAGATGCAGATCTGGGTGTTGTGCTCGCCGTCGCCGGTCATGCAGGGGCCGGGCTTGTCCGTGGGCTCGTGGGCGTAGGAGCTGCCGCACGTGGACTCGCCGTCGATGTTCTTCCACGAACACACGAACTTCTCGTTCAGCACCTTGCCGACGGCCCTGTCTTTGAGGACGCCCGTCCTCATCGCATGCGCGGCGCTTCAGGTCAACCCGTCCATCTCGCCCAGCATCCGGTAAAGAAGGACTAGCTTTCCGTCCTTCTTTGCCTTCGGAAAGGCGTCCTCGTACGAACGATAGAAGACCACGTCGCCGACCTGCACGTAGGGAGTGACGGCGGCGGTGGTCTGGTGATCCGGCTGCGTTCCGGGATCGTCGGCCCGGGCGCAGATGCCGGCGGAGAGCGTGAGGGCTCCCGCGATGGCGAGGATCGAGGCTTTCATGGCTGGCTCCTCTGGAGAAGGGTTTGTGGGACCCGGTTCGTGAGAAGAGGGGTTCTGCAAGCCGTGTGCCGAAGTACGCAGTACTTAAGTCGTTGTAGAATAAGGAGTTACAAATTCATATGGGTGTAAAAACCCATGATTTGTAAATGGGATTGTCAAATGAGGGTGCTTTTGTGCGGCGATGCACGACATGTGAAGCGAGTTTGCGCAAAATCGCGGGTTTTTCAGCCCCGCCCTAGATCTTCGCGTCAGGATCGACCCCAAACTCCTTCGCCCACTGCCGCGCTTCCGCATCCGAAATCCGCGGCTTCTCCATCCCTTCCAGCCTCTCCGGGTCGATCCGCTTCACGAACTCGTTCACACCCGACAACCTCCCATGCAGCGCCTTCACGCGACCCGCCAGCTCGCGGTCATTCGTGACAACGCAGATTTCGTCCGGCCGGCCGGCGTGGCGGATCCAGTCCACGATCGCGTCGTCCGCCGTCCCGGTCTTCACGTACTTGACCTCGAGCTTTCCGCGCCCCTCGGCCTCGCTCGTCAGCCCCGGGGGCGCCTTCGCAGCATCGAAGAACACGACCACCGGGTCTTTCAACCGGCGACACCGCGTCAGCAGATCCTCGCGACGCTTCTCGAAGTCCGTTTCCTCCGCGCCCTCGACGCGGCCCGCGAACATCACGTTGTACCCATCAATCACCCAGCGCATCAGCGAACCTCGCTTTCGGAAGCTCCGGCGGCGGCGGCGGGCCCGGCTGTCGGGGGATGGTTGACGTCAGCGTGGCGTGACTCGCCGGGCCCGCCGCCGCGCGCCTCCGCTTCCGAAATCGAGGTTCGCTGATGCGCTGGGTGGAGGAACAACGGCAGGGTTACCGGCACGGGCCTGGCGCGGTGCGTTCGTCACCATCACCACCATGACCCTCGCGGCCTGGGCGCTCGCCGAGTTGCACGACTGCTGCTGGCACCTGCCAACCCTCGTGCCGTTCGCCGAGACGCACCCGGCCCTGTGGAGCTGCTGCTCGGTTGCGGCTACATCGCGGGCGAACTGCCGAACAGCTTCCTCAAGCGCCAGCTCGACATCGGGCCCGGCGAGAGCGGGTCTGGCCTGGCCGGGCGCTAGCAATACGTGGC
>CAVPNQ010000146.1:0-28806 GCA_963706735.1 uncultured Planctomycetia bacterium | reverse complement strand
CGGCGGAAGGTCCAGGCGTTGTACTTTCGCGGCTTCGGGGTCCCGCCATCCGCCGGCGGGACGTCCACCTCGAGGACCGCGGGCTCCCAGACCTTTTCGAGCACCTGGAACCCGAAGTGCATCGCCATCGAGCCAGCGGTGGCGAGCTTCTGGTAGTGCTGCTTCATCACCTCGTTGACGAAGGCCTTGATCTCCTCGTCCCGGCCTTCGATTGCCCACTGCAGGTTGATGATCGGCGCGCGCAGGAGCGCCAGCCCGAACGCAACGTCGGGGTCGTTCCGCATCATCAGCCGGTGCTCGATCGACACTTGCTGGCGGTTGAACACGCCGAGAGTCCGCCGGACGTCGCCGGCGAGGCGCGACTCGAAAGCCTGCCTGAGGATGTCGCCGGTGTCCGGCCGAGGCTCGTTGACGACCGTGCCATTCACGCCGGCGTCGAGCTGGACGCTGCGCGCTGCGGCGCCCGCGAACATCGCGGCCAGGAGGCGGCGGGGGGCAGACAGGATGCTCATCGCAGCCCTCCGTGAGGAAGCGTGAAGATGCGCTGCGGCAGCTTCGCGGGGTCGTAGGTCGCGGAGACGGTCGCGGGACCTCCGAGCCGCTTGCGTGCCTGGATCGCGATCGCGGTTGCCATGACGTCGTCGTCGTGGCACCCCTCGCGCGCCTCGTACTTGCCGCTCTTGTTCGCCTGGAAGGTGAGGCACTGCTCGAGCAGCAGGCGGTCGTGGATGATCAGCTGCCCCGTCTCGATGGCCGCGCGCAGCTCGTCGAGCATGATCGGGCGCGTCTTCAGGTCGGTCGGCCAGCCGAGGACTGCCGAGGAGGTCCCGGCGCGCTGGTCGTAGTCGATGTGCCGGTAGAGGTTCGGGTAGTGGAGGACATTCGCGAGCGTGTTCAGGCACGAATGCCCGTGGTTGTTCCGCTCGACGGCGAGGAGCGCGGTGTTGTACTGGCGGCAAATCTGGTCGATGCGCTTCGCAAATTCCTCCGGGCGCCAGAGGCCCGAGAGGACGAGCTGCTCCTCCATCGTTTCGGCGTCGAGGATCTTCAGGACGCTGAGGTCGCCGCCCGGGACGCCTTCTGAGACGTCGGCGCCGGCGACGTAGCGCCGCCCCGCCTGCGGCCGCGCGAAGATCCGGAGCTGCCCGCCGTCGCGCTCCTCGATCGAGGGCTTCAGCTTCCGAAGGAGCTGATCGACGAGCGTGGCGTCGAAGAAGCGGCTGCCGGAGACGAGGAAGCAGGTCGAGGGATCCTCGGGGTACTCCTGCGAGAACATCGCCCGGCCCAGCTCGGCGATCTTCGCGCGTCGCCACGCGATCTGCTCGACGTCGAGGTTCGCAAGGCGCACGAGGTCCTTCTCCTCGTCCGTGAGGTGGTCCCAGACCTCAGCCGAATCTTTCGCCGTCAGCCTGAGGCGGTACGTCGGGTCTTCCCACCACGCGAGGAAGATCGCGGTCCACTCCCCCTGTCCCTGCGCGGCTTCCGTCCACAGCGCATGGAAGAGATCGCCGACGCCGTTCGCCGTCGTCTCCAGGACGACCTCGCCGTGGCTGCACGCCTCGGTCAGCCCGGCGAGGAGATTGCGCTGCTCGCTGATCCCGCCCTTTGACCAGGCGACCTCGGACCAGTGGACGCGGTTCAGCGTGTCGCCGCGGCCGAGGCCCCGGCTGCCGGCCGTGCCGACGTAGTACAGCGAGTTGAGGAGCGGGAAGTTCAGGTCCCGCTTGTTGTGCGAGGTCAGCCGCTTCGGCCTGAACGTCTCGTCGAGGCGCTCGTAGAAGAAGTTCGGGATGCGGAACACCTTCTCGGTGGACTCCGCGTTGTGAGCGAGCGTCAGCACCTTCCGGTTGGGCTTCGTCGCCACGGTCCAGAAGTTCATCGCCTGCTCGAACGTCGTGATCCCCTGGCGCCGAGCCTTGAGGACCAAAAAGCGCGGGCGGCGGCCTGCAGCGATAGCCTCTCGCTTGAGCTGCAGCAGCTTGCGCTGGACGGCGTTCAGTCGGAACGGCACCGCCTGCCCGCGCTTGTCGATGATCCAGAGCAGCGCGTCGATGTAGACCCGCGGGTCTTCGATGACGGAGCGAAGCTGGGCGAGGGCGTTCACGCGGACACCTCGATTTCCGCGTGCTCGAATCGCTCGAAGTCACGATCGGTGCATAGCGCCAAACCATCCCGGCGCTCGCTCGGAAGACGAGTACCGCCATGCGGCTCGCTGTCCTCAGCGAACGAGAACGTGCACTTCCGATCCGCGTGTGGCACGCAATGCCGGGCATCGCTACGGCGATTCCGGTATGCCTCCCTTGCGCCCTTAGCTTCGATCAGCTCGCCGATGACCTCCGAGATGCGATTGAGGACGTGCTCGCGTGCCCTTGGCTTGTTGGCAAGTGCATCTCGCTGGACGTGCAGAATTGCGAGCTGACGATGCAGGCTCGTCTCGCGAGCGGAGAGGCCGGGGGTTCCCGGTTCGTCCCAATTCTTCGAGGTGGCGTGACTCACATGCCCCCCTTGCGCCGCTGCTCGCGGACGACTTCCGTGCGGATCGCCCTTGCGCGCACCGGATTGGTCCGCGCCCACTTCAGCGCGCGCGCGACGTTTACCGGGGTCAGCCCGCCGCGACGCCCGCGGAGCATGTTCTCGTACCACTCGCTCGGGCAGGTGGCGAGACGGACTCGGCCGAGTTCGGCGGGGCGCGGGATCATCGGAGAATCTCCCGAGCGATCTGGCACGCGGCCGCGGTCAGGATCATGGCGGCCGTCGCCAGCGCCGCGATGCCGCAGCACAGTTCGAAGAAGCTCTTCGGGCGGAGGCTCATGCGCACCTCCGGGCCCGGGCCTTCACACCGAGGCGGCGTGCGACCTGGCGGGCGCTCCGGCAGATGCGGTAGACATGGTCGGTGCGCCGGTCCTCGACAAGCCAGGTCACGCGCTCGCAGAAAGCCAGTGCGCGCGCCGACACGACGACGCCCTCGCCCTTCACGCTCGGCGTCTGAAAGCCGATCACATGAAGGTCGATAGCCGCGGGATCGACGCCGCCGGCGACGAGGATGCGCTCGACCTGGTACTCGATCGCGGAGGTCAGGGTGTCGCGGCTCACGATGTCGTCACTCATGCCGTCGCTCCCCGGGCCTCGTCGCCCGCTTCGCTCAGCCACCGCCACTTGCGCCGGGCGCACTGAATTGCCCCCACGCTCACGCCGAAGCGGGCGGCCAAGTCGCGATAGGCCGCTCCCGCCTTCAGTAGCGCGCGGATTTCAAGGACTTGGTGGATGGAGAGCTTCGCGTTCCAGTGCTCGCGTCGCTCGCCCTGCTGACGCGCCAGTGCACGCTGCTGGTTGACGGGCTTCGTGACCCATTCCAGATTCCAGAGAGCATTGTTTCCACGACACCCGTCGCCGTGGTCAACCTCGCATCCCTCGGGCCTCGCGAGGAATGCCGACGCCACGAGCACGTGGACGGCGCTCTCGAAATGGCCGCGGTTGTTCAGCGAAACATAGACGTACCCGTTCTGCCGGTTCAGGTGCTCGCGCAGAACGTAACCCGGCGGCCTGCCTCGCCGTCCCACCTGCGCAGCAATTCGCCGTACGCGCCCCTCGTTGCTGACCTCGTACACGCCCTCGTGGCCCACAACCGGACGCCACGCCTCGGACTCAGGATGAACTGGCGGCGCATTGAGTGCACGCGCCTGCACTCGACGCAGTTCCTTCACGCGATCGCGGATCGTCACAGGCGCTGCGGCGGGAGCAGAGGTGGTCATTCCTTTTTTCCGGCGTCCGGAAACTCCTGATCCGGCTCCTCGTCCTGCCCACCGTTCAGCCTCGCCAGCAGCCCCTCAAGCGAGTTGTTCACGACCACGCCAGGTGCCTCAGGGGTCACCGTCGCGAACAGCTTGTCGAGCAGCTTCACCGCGGTCTTCGGCGACGTCAGCGCGCGCTTCAGCAGCGCCTCGAGGTACGACTCGTCACCGATCTTCAGCCGCAGCGCAGCCTCGCGCAACTCGGCATTCAGATTCGGGACTCCGGGCGGCCGACCTTTCGGGTTCCCCGACTGGCCGGGCTTGAACTGGTGCTCGATAAACCCCGGCGGCTGGGATCGACCCTGATCAGGCCCTGCACTTTCAGGGGCGTTCCCGGCGGCCGCGGCCTGCGCGGCATCTTGCATCTGCGCTCAAGATGCAGGATTGCACGGGGGTCTGGTCAATCATAATTTACGGAAGTTCGCGCCATCCCGAACTCGCGCCCGCCGTCCTTCGGCTCTCGCTGCGCTCGCGCCTCCCCCGCCCCGCCGCCCGATCAGGGTGAGAATCGGCGTGCAGGCTGGTCAAGACCCAGCTACGCTCGGGACATGCGAATCGAGTTCTTCGGCCCCTTCGACGAGATGCAGCTGACCGACACGAACCGGGTCAATCTACTGGGGCTGCATTTCGGCGACCGCGCATGGCGAGGCCCGGAATCGAAGTACACAGCGCACTTCCTCGCCGTCCTACAGGTCGATCCGGGCGAGACGCCGCCGGACCTCGAGGTTGCGCTCGCGGGCCCCGATGGCGAAAGCGCCAAGAGGCCTGTGCCGGCGGTTTCGTCCGCAAACAAGACGCGCTGGTCGGCCGAGGCTCGCCTGCAATTCAACGTTCCATCCCCTGGCGACTACGAGCTGCGCATGTACTTCAACGGGCAGCACGACGCGAGCGGGTGGCTTTGGCGGCTGCGGTTCGTGCGCGCGAAGCCCTGATCGGGACTCCTCCGAGAGCGCGCGAGAGGTCGATCGTGTTCACGCGGGGTGCTTGACGCTTCGATGTGTGATACCCGTGCTGCACCCATTTGCCGATCCGCGGCGGAAAGGCGTCCGCGCAGTTTTCATAGATCCAAGCACCGAGTGCGCGGGCAGCTGCTTCCGTGGGCGCGGTGATGTTCACGATGGCCAGCCCGCCACCGGGCAGCTCGATACCGACGCCCGTTTTCGCGCTCACTTCACCCCCAGTCGCCGAGCTTCCAGCCGCGCGACCGCACGCAGGAACGTCGCGGTGTGCATCTTGCGAGCCTTTGCGGCAGCGTCGATTTCTTCCAGCTCGCCGCGCGTCCCCGTCACCGGCATCTGCGTCTCCCAGCTCTCGTACACCCGTTCCGCATCGGCGAGGTCTCGAGGAAGTTCTCGGCTCGACCGCGCGAGAGCAAGGGCGATCGACCTCATCCATGCGGAACGGTTCGGGCGATAACCGGACGGCGTCCCGGCGGCAGCGGCTCGCGTGAATAGCGCGAGGTCAGCGCGGGTGACGGGGACGGTGCGTCGTTCGACGTGAACATCGGGTGCCACGCTGGTCATGCTCCTGATACTACAGCCTTGGTATACCCGCTGGTCAACGGCTGTCGAATTATTTTGCGCTGCCCCTTGACCGAGGTACTACCGCCGCTGTAGTATGTAGGGCATGCAGACGACGCAGCAGCTGACCAACCTCGCCCGCCGGATCGCCGCAGCCGGGGAACTCTCCCGGACGCCGTTCGTCCCGTGCGTGGGCGAGACCTGGGCGGCGCAGCTCGGAAGCCTGTACGTGATCGTGGATTCGCTGGCCTTCGAGGTCCGGTTGTCGGAGTCGCGGGACATCCGGCAGACCGGCCTCGAGGGTCAGGCCTTCTCCACCGAGGCGGCGCGCACGTGGATTGTGCTGGAAGGCCCCGAGGCGCGCGACGCCCGTGCCCGGGTGCTGCTTCGCTGCGCGGCCGCGGGCCTCTTCACGGCTCCGGGATGCGGGTGGGAACTCGACCGATTCCAGGCGGAGCTGCTGGAGCCGCTGGTGCTAGACATGGACGCCGTGAACCCTTCGGAACCCGTCGTCATGGAGAGGGCGTGAACATGAACATCCCGTCCCCGATCTACAACGCGCTGGCCCAGCTGGAGAACGAACTGGCGACGCTCGGGCTGGACTCCGCGCGCGAGGCGCAGCAGCCGACGACCGGCCCGATGGCCCACGCCGCGGCGAAGGCTCGCGCCGAGCTGTCCGACAAGATTGCCCGCCGGCTGCGCGATCTGCTCCTCCCCGGCGCGGTCGTGACGCCGCTCCACGGCCTTCCGCGCGACTGGGACATCGACGCGAACCCCGAGGCGATGTGGAGCGACGAGGTGCCCGCGTGAACTCGACGCGAGAAGCCCGCAAGCGCGCCCGCCTCATCGACCTGGCCGAGAGCCTGTCGGAGGAGCAGCGCAACGCCCTGCTGCACGCAATGCTCTGTGGTGGCAGGAACTGGAAGGCGATGCTGCGCGACGCCTGGATGCACGATCGGTATGCGGCGTACGACGATCTCAACGCGCCCATCCTGCAGCGGCTTCGGAACCTGCCGTACTTCGGTCCGCAGGGTCTGGTCGACTACCCGGCTGACGCGATCCTGCCTCACACCGAGGGTGGGCGATGAGCTTCGACATCTACGGGGGCCGACTTCAGCGCGGGCACTGCGAGGTCCACCCGGACGTCGCCGAGTCGTACCCGTGCTCCGTCTGCATGATGGAGCAGGATCTGCGGCGCGGCCCGGAGATCGAGGGGCCGAGCGAAGAGGACTACATCGAGGGCATGTGCGCCGAAAGTGGACACCAGCAAGACGCGGACCACACGGCGCACGCCGGTGCGCCGCGGTGCTACTGCGGGAAGCGGACAGACTTTTCAAGCGACGAGATCTTGCTGCCCGGACTCGTCGCCGGCGAGGAGCGCGCGTCATGAGCGACCCTCGCCCACTGACGGACGCTGAGTTGCAGGCGCTAGCCGCGTTTGTCACTCATCAGACAGCGGAACTCGTTGCCTGCACCGCGGTGCGGACCGCAGTCGAAGGCGTGCCTCAGTATCTCGGACGCTGCGAGTCGGCCGAGCGCCTTGAGCTGGAGCTGCGGCGGCGAGGAGTACTCCGATGAACCACTTCCCCACCGAACGCGCAATCCGCGAGGCCGACGCTCGCCGCGACGCCGCAACGGATGACCGTGCGACGGGCGACTCGGGCCCGAGCTTTCACGAGCTATGGGCCCGCGAGCTGGACGAAAGAGCCGAGCGGGCGGCGAAGCGCGAGGAGCTGTCGCGCGCCGTCGTCAGATCCGCCATGCGCGGATTCCGGCTCCTGGACAACCGGATGCTCCTCGCGATGGCGAAAGCGCCGATCTCCATCTCGCGCGCCTGCGCCCGCCTCGAGATCTTCCTGCGAGGCGAGAAGTGATCCGCGCCTCCTCCACGATCAATCCCGACGTCCTCGAGCTGGCCTCAGGCCGGTGCCCGGACTGCGGGGGACCGGTGGACTTCGGTCCCGCCAAAGTCGACTTGAGCGAGCCGGGGGAACGGTGGCTGACGCTACACGGACGCTGCCTCCGGTGCGAATCCCGCTGGCGGGTCGATCTCCCGCAGCTGCTTCGCGGGCACTGCTCCTGCGGAAACCCGGCGACGCACTCCAAGAAGACGGTCTGCCTCGCCTGCTACACTCGGCGCCGTCGCGATGCCGCGTGCTCCGCCATCCCCGGGGCCGCCTCCTGAGACCAGTCACCGCCGCCACTCGCGGCGGGAAAGTCGCGGCGCCGGGATGCAGATACCGGCGCCGCCTCTATCCCGCTTCAACAGGAGTCGGAACCGTGAGTCGTCAGCGACTTTCCCTTCGCGACGCCGTGCGCCTGCTTGCCCAGGCGATCGTGCAGCCTCAGGCCCCAGGCGAACCGGCGCGCATCGAGTTCGCGGTCGATAGTGCCCTGCACCACGCGCTGAAGGACGCCCTCGAGGCGGGGCTGGGGGCCGAGCCGGAGGCGGCCGGGCAGGCCGGAATGGACCCGATTCGCGCCCTCCTGGCCGGCTGCGCCCTGTTCACGATCCACGGGGACAGCGACCACGCCGTCGCCGAAAAGGCCGTCGCTCGGGCCGACGAAATCCTCAGGGTTGCGGGCCGGAAAGATCAAGGGGGCGCGCGATGAGCCCCATTCTCGACGACCGGTTCTGGTCAAAGGTCCAGAAGACAGACAGTTGCTGGAACTGGACGGGGGCGAAGGACGTTGGCGGTTACGGCCGATTCAAGGTCGGTCGCCTCGTCCGCGCGGCGCACCGGCTCGCCTACGAGGCCGCCAAGGGCACGATCCCGGACGGGCTCCAGCTCGACCACCTATGCCGGAATCGTGGCTGCGTCAACCCGGACCACGTCGAGGCGGTTGAGCCGAAGACCAACGTGCTTCGAGGCGATGGGCTGACAGCGATGCGCGCCAAGCAGACGCGCTGTTTCCGCGGACACGAGCTGACTGCGGAGAACCTCCTGCCTCGGACTGACGGGAGAAGGCAGTGCCGGAGTTGCTGGGACGAGCATGGGGCAGAGCGGCGAAGGAATACCAAGTCCAAGCCCTGCAATGACCGAACATAATACTAACTTGACAACGACCAAACCTCGACTTAACTTCAAGGCCTGGGTGGGGCGGAACAGTTCGTTGCCTCGGCGCGGCCGTCAGAAGCCTGTTGCACCGCGTCGATCTGACAGATTTGCGAGGTGAATTCATGTCGCGTGTCTACGACCGTGGCGGCGTTTGGTATCTCGACTACCGGGATCTTGGAGGGGTCAGGAAGAGAGTCACGACGACGGCGAGGACGGAGCGGGAAGCCACCCAGCTCCTTTTCGCGGCTGTGGCAGAGATCAACCGACAGCGGATCCTGGGCACGAAGCCTGAGGCTCCGAGAATCTTGTTCCGCGACTTCTTGACCGGGGAGTACATGAAACACTGCCAGGCTCGTCACAGCCCGACCACCTTCCGCACGGAGCGCCTCCGCATCGGGCAGATCGTCCGATCGATTGGCGACGTCGCGCTGGTCGATGTGAAGCCGGCCGTGATCCAGAGATTCGTGGACGAGCGGCGCGCCGTGGTGACGAAGTCCGGACAGAAACTGTCCGCGGGGACGATCAACCGGGAGCTGGCGGTGATCTCCGCCGCCGTTTCCGAGGCGCGGTTGCGCGGCCACATCGAGAATCGACCGGACGAGCTGGTGAAGTTCCTGAAGGGACCCGAGCGAGCTGTCCGCGGCATCACGATCGAGGAAGAGAAGACCCTGCTCGGCACCTGCTCGCCGGACCTCCGCGGCATCATCATCGTCGCTCTCCACACCGGCATGAGGCGGTCGGAAATTCTTCGCCTCGAGTGGGCCGACATCGATCTGCATAAACGCATGATCACGCTCGAGCTCGGCAAGTCGGGCGAGCCCCGCTACGTCCCGATCAACGACGTCGCCCACCAGGCCTTCCAGGAAACGCCGAAGTCTCTTGGCGAGAAGGCGAAGCTGGTGTTCGGGCACTGGAAGGACTCCGCGCTGCAGTCCTCCTTCGATCGAGCGAAACGGCGCGTCGGCCTGAAGGTCACTTTCCACCAGTTCCGGCACACCTTCGCGACCAGACTGATCGAGGCGGGCGTGAACGTCCGGGTTGTACAGCGGCTGCTCGGGCACCACTCACTTGAGGTCACGGAGCGGTACCTGCATGTCGCGGACGGCGCGACCCTCGAGGCCGTCCAGAGGCTGACGAAACAAGGCTCAGGCGAGACACAGGCACAGGAACGATTCAAATTCAACGGCTGAAGTCATTGAGGACAAACGACATGGGTAAAAAGCGAGCAGCCCACCAAGCGCAGGGGGTTGACACTTGGTAGGCTGCCGCTCCAGGTTGGGCACACGCCCTGGGCCGGGCCACACGCCCGACCCCTGTAAGTTGTGATTTCGAATGGCCTCCGTTTGGGTTTCCGTTCTTGACTCTGTTGTTCTGTCCGTTCTTCGTGTCGTGCGATAGGGGTATCGCAAGCGGAGTGCCGGACTTCTGAATTCGTAACTCATTGTGGGCGTTGACTTTACGGAAGCGCCCCCAAACCCGGTGTTGTCCTCATTCCCGGACATCCGGGGACACTCCCTCGCCGCACGCCACTTCTTCCTTCAGCCCGCCCCTCCCCTGCGTCGAATAACTCTCGGAGTTTCGCAACCCCACGGCGAGGAGAGGCGCTATGAGCAAAAAGGACGGTCTTGAGATTTTCGAACTCTTTCGGTCCGGTTCCGGAGGCAAGTCCGCGACGGCAGAAGTCACGCCGCCGCCGGCTGTGAAGGAACGCGCGACCTCGATCCGCCCGGCCCCCGCGCCGGCGCCGGTGGCCTCAGCACCCGCCACGACGGGGATGAAGGCGAGCCCCGGGGAAGCGACGATTTCGGTGCGGTTGAACACGGCGCTGGTCGGCCTGATGGTGGGCACCGCGTGCCTGTTCGGCTGCTTTGCGCTCGGCGTCCAGTACGGCCGCCGGCACGTCACCGCTCCCCCCGCCCCGACCGAGACCGCGAAGGCGGGCGACGACTCCCAGGCCGCTCCCATCCCGGTCATCCCGCGCGAAATCCGTCGCGAAGCGCCGCCTCCCGCGGAAAACCGCACCGCGCCCGCGCCGGCCGAACCGAAGAAGGGCTACACGCTGCAGCTCATGAGCTACGGCGCCGACCAGGAGTCGATCGCCCAGCGCATGCTCAAGAAGGTGCGCGACCAGAAGGGCGACGAGGCGAGCCTCATCAAGGACAAGAACGGCAACTTCATCGTCATCGCGGGCTTCGTCGAGAAGCAGTCCGGCTCGGACGCCGACGCGCTGCTCGGGAAATACCGCGGGATGGCCAGCCGCAACAACTTCGCGTTCAACCTCGACTGGATCGCGGCTTCCAAGTAGCGCCAACCTTCCCGGGAGCGAACAGACGGTGAAAACGTCCGCCGAGTGCCTGCCCTGCATCCTGAACCGCGTGATCGAGACCGCGGTGCAGGTCACTCCGGACGCGTGGCTCCACAAGAAGGTGATGCTCGACGTCGCCTCCGCCATCGTCTCCGGGCAGGTCGAGTTCGACCGCTCCCCCGCCGAGGTCACCAGCGAAGCCATCCTCCGCGCCTGCGCCACGCTCAACGCGGACCCGTTCGCCGACGAACGCCGCCGCATGAACGACGCCCTCCTCGGAATCCTCCCCGGCGTCACCGCGGCGCTTCAGAAGCAACCCTCGCCGCTCGTCGCCGCCGGCCGGCTCGCCGCCGTCTGCAACGATCCCGCCCTGTTCTCGCGCCCGATCGACCCCGCCGCCCTCGTCGCCGACGCCGCCTCGCGCGCCTTCGCCGTGGACGACTTCGCCCGCCTCGAGGCCGCCCTCGGCCCCGCCAAGCGCATCCTCTACCTCCTCGATAACGCCGGCGAAATCGTCGCCGACAGGCTCTTCATCGAGGCCATCGGCCCCCGCCGCGTCACCGCCGTCGTGCGCAAGACCCCGCTCATGCGCGACGCCCTCGACGCCGACGCCGTCCAGGTCGCTCTTCCCTGCCGCGTCATCCACACCGGCTGCGACCTCGCCGGCGCCCCCGCGTCTTCCGTCTCCCTCGAGTTCCGCCGCGAGGTGGACCGTTCTGACGTCGTGATCGCGAAGGGCGAGAGCGCGTACCAGACGATGGAGGAAGGGCCCTGGCGCGCGTTCCACCTCCTGGTGGCGCGCTGCCGCTGCACGGCGAGGCACCTGGGCGTCCCGACGGGGTCCGCCCTCTGCCTTGCCCGCGACGCCGCCTCCGCCAGGCGCCCCGGAACAAAAATAGCCCGCCGAGCCTGATCCAGGTCGCGCCGTTCCCGAGGGCGCGAATCAAATCCTGCAGGCCGGGCGGAGTCGGCCCGCCTATCAACCCCTACCCGCCAATCCCACGTCAGGGGCCGACGCAGCTTGGCCTGCAGGATTTGTTTCGCGCTCTGCTTGCAATCGTCGCCTCCGCTGGTAAACTCCTCCCCCTTCCAAATCCCAGCCGGAGACAAGATTCATGACCATCCACAACAGCCTCAGGAAAGTCGGCGCCCTCAAGCGCCATCGCAACGTCCTCACGCGCGCCGAGCGCTACGCGACCATGACCGAAGAGGGCAAGGCGAACGACGCGACCTCGGTGTACGGCCTGCCGAAGATGCGCAGCATCATGGCGAAGGCGAAGCCCAAGGAGAAGGCTGCGGCGGCTCCTGCGGCGGGCGCGGCCCCGGCGGCAGGCGCGGCTCCTGCGGCGGCGGCTCCCGCGGCGAAGGGCGCCCCGGCGGCCAAGGCCGCTCCTGCGGCGGCGGCGGCGAAGGCTCCTCCCGCGAAGAAGTAGCGACGGACATCTGGAAACGAAAAAACCCCGGGAAACCGGGGTTTTTCTTTTTGGCTCGCTACGGTTTCCAGACGAGCTTCAGGATCTGGCCGCCCTGGTTCAGCCCCGGGTCCTTCGACAGCAGGCTGTGCGCCTGCACGTTGACCAGCCACGCGCCGCGCCCGAAGAGGCCCTCGGCGTCCACGATGCCGCTGAACTCCCAGCCGCCCGCCTTGTCGTCGCCCTTCCCCAGCAGGTTCTTCGCCGGGTCCGCGGCCAGCCAGTGCGCGGTCGCCGCGGCGCGGGAGACCTCGGCGACACGCGTCAGCTTCGCAGTGGCGATCTCGTAGATCCAGACGGAAGTGTCGCGCTTGAGCCCGAGCGATTCGAGCGACGGCACCGGGTCCTCGCAGATCGCCAGCTCCCCGTGCGCGTTCACGTCCACGTTGTCCGGGCTCACGATCCCCTCGGTGCCGTCCAGCACGATCGAAATCGTCCCCCCGGCCGCGGGGTCCGTCGGGTCCACCTCCAGCTTCCACGCCCGCCCCAGCGGGTTCGCGCTTCCGGGCCTCCCGGTCGTCGTGAAATAGAGCGTCCCGGGATGCGACGGATCAGGCGCCCCGTCCTCGATGCGGACGAAGCGGAACGCGCCGGCGGCGACCGCGGCGGTGTCGAGGGCTTCGTCGGGAAGCGTGGAGTCCATCTCGACCCACCGGCCCGGCACGGCCTTCCCTTTTTCCTTCACGGCTGCCTCGGACGCCTGCGCCGGGTCGCGCGGGACGAACGTGAAGAGCTTCCCGCCCCGCAGTCCGTTGCGCGCGGCGGGATCGGCCGACGCCTTGTCCTTCGCGCCGACGTAGAGGTACAGCTCCGCGTGCAGCCCGTCTCCGGTTGCGGGAGGATCTTCCAGCCCCACGACCGCCGTCATCGCGCCCGTCCCCGGCAGCACGACCAGATTCTCCCAGGGCGCGCGCCCGAGTTTCGGAAGAGCGTAGAGCGCGCCGCCCGCGAGCCCGAACGCCTGTCCGCCGCGGCCGTCGCAGGTGTCTTTTCCGGACGTCTCTTCGCCCGCAAGGAACATCGGCGGGTCGAACCCTTCGCGCTCCCCCGCCAGGTACGCCGAGCACAGCTTGGCGATCGCCACTTTCCCGTTCTCCGCGCGCACCGCGGGCTCGCCGAGCCAGACCTCGCGGATCGCCGGCCGCCCGCCGGTCACCTGGCCGCCCTCGATCGTCAGCTCGCTGATCCGCGCCCCTGACGCCAGCGGCCCTTCCGGCAGCCCCGCCGCCTTCGGCCACTCGTGGTTCACGAAGAGCGTCGTCTTGCCGTCACGGGAGAACCAACCCATTCCGTCGGGCACGCCGGGAAAGCGGTAGGCCCCTTCCGGGAAGGTCTGCCCGCACGTCGCCAGGATCTCCAGCGCCGCCCGCCCGTCGGCCGGGGCCGCATACGCCGGGGCCGGCGCGGGCGCGAGTGCCGGGGGTGGCGCCTGTCCTTCGCCGCACGCCGACAGCATCGCGACCAACGGAAGCGATCCCAGCTTCAGTCCGCGCATGCCCGCATTGTCTCCCAGTCGAGCGATTGCGCCAGAACCGAAGCGCCCACGGCGCCCCGGGCCCGGCATGATGACCGAGAGGAGCAGGATCCACACCAGCGCGGCGATGATCAGCATCCGGTCTCCTTTCCCCGACGGGGGAAGGATAGGCCGGGCCCGTGAAGAGCGCGTTCAGCGGGCGTGAAGTCTGCGGAAATTCAGCGGAGGCCGAGCAAAAATCCTGCGGGGCGGGCGGAGTCGGCCCGCCTGCGAAAAGCTGATCAAAAACCGTCACTGGGCCGACGCAGCTTGCCCCGCAGGATTTTTGCTCGGGCTCAGCGGCGCGCCGCTACTTGCGGACGACGGTGAACTCCTTCGTCGCCAGCACGCGCCCCTTCTCGTCCTGGATCTCAAGCTTCGCCTCGCCCACGCTGGCCGCGTCGATCCGCTTCGTCGTCCACGTCCGGAACGAGTTCGACCCGATGGTGATCCAGGCGCCGATGGTGATCTTGCCGTTCAGCGTCCAGACGGGGCGGACCTTCTTGCCCGAGCCCGAGGCGAGGCGCATCCAGCAGTAGATGCGGCTCGACTTGGAGGAGACGGTGGTCGTCTCGTTCACCGGGTTGCGGTCCTTCACGCCCAGGCACACGGCCAGCTTCTCGACGACCGGGGTGCCCTTCGGCAGGACGACCACCGGCTTCGGCGGTTCGGCCGGCGGCAGCTGCGCGGCCACGACCGGCGCGGGCCGCGTTCCACCCGCGGGCAACGGCGCGGCCGGGCCCTCCGGCTTGACCGTCGGCTTCGAGACCAGCGTCACCGGAACCACCGGCTCCATCGGCGGCTCTTCCAGCTTCACCACCTGCCGCCCGGCCTGACGCATGATGCGCTCGACCGCGGCGAACAACCCGATACCCAGCCCCCCGGCGATGAGGAGGCCCAGGACGACTCTTTGATTCATGGCGCGCTCCGGAGAGGGGGACGGCACGCACGCGCCCGCCGGCCCCGCCGCACGGCGGAACCGGGACGTGAAACGCCCGTCCGGGAGCATTGGAATACGTCGGCGCGGCGGGGGAAGAACTTGCGGGAAAAGTGGGATTACTCCAGATCAGATCCAAAAAGCGATGGGTTACCAACGTTTGAAGTGGAAGTTCGGATGCCTAGTGGGACAACCTTCGACTCAGCCCGCCAGCGCGTTGTCGGGCGCCCGAATTCCCGCGATCCCGGCATCGCTCGCAAAGATTCGTGACAAGTTGTTTGAGGTCGGGCGGCCAGGCACGGTCGAAGGCGCAGGCAACCAGCGAGATCATTCCCTCCAGGGACTCGGCACTTTCAACCCTGAGTGCGATTCCCAGCAGCCGCCGCACTTGATTGGTGGTCAACCAGTCGTTGCGAGCGTTTTCCGGTCGAGGATTCGAGATGCCTGTCGCGGTGAATGAAGCGCGGGCACCGTGCATGAAATACAGGAAGGTGGAGAGCTGGTCCAGATGGCTATCAGATGAAACATGGTCAAGGCGGTCGAGAATCGCGTCCGTGAGAGCAGACCCTGAGCCATTGAGGATGACGGGGCGCAGATGGATCTGGTAGCCGTCGTCGGCCGATCCTTCTGCGAGCGCGATTGAGATCAGATGGTCCAAGCCGCTGACACTCATGCACTGGCCCTTATTGAACCCCCGGCGCCTTCACCGTGAAGTCGCCCGCAAGCCGGAACACGTACGGGCCCGAGATCCCGGCGCGCGGCGACTCACCGCGGCCCTGGAACGTCAGGTCGAGCGACCCCTCGAGCCGGTCGTCGTCCCTGTCGTCCACACGGCACGTCCCCGTCCCCGCGCTTCCCACGAACCATTTCGTCTCGCCGCCCCACTCGCGGGCCCACATCCAGGCCGAGACGAGGCGGCCGCCGTCGATCTCGACCCAGGCCTTGAGCTGGACCTGGTCGTCCTTGCGCTCGAAGCGGAGGATTTCGTGGCCGCCGGGGATGACCTCGACGATGCGGCCTTCCTCGAGGTCGGAGACGCGGCCGGCGGAGTTTTCGGAGGGCTTGAGGGAAGCGTTCTTCAGCCAGTCGCCGGAGCCGAGGGTGAAGCGGCGTTCGGGGGAGTATTCGGCGACGAGGGGGGTGGGAGAGGAGCAGCCGGCGAGGGCGCAGGCGAGGAGGGCGAGGGGGAGGAGGCGCATGGGCGGAGTGTCGGCATTGAGGGCGGGGGGCGTCAATGAGTCGGTAGCCTTCCCGTTCCCGTGCGCGTGCCCCTGCCCGGCCGTTGTCCGGGGCAAGCCGCACCGGTTCCCGAGAAGCCCCCAACCGCGAATTCCTTGCAACACTTCCCAAGGCCGACTATCAATCCCCTCAAGTTCCCCCCAACATTTGCCGAAAACCACTCCGGAGGACGGTGTACCCCGAACCCATGAAAAAACGGCCCGGAACGAAGAAGGGGAAGCCGATGCAGCAGGACAAGATCGAGCCGGCGGCGGTGGCCGACAGCGCCCCCGCGGCCAAGGCGGTGCGGGCGCGCGGCGCGAAGGCGGCGCCGGCGGCCGGGGACGGCGCGGCCGAGGTGGCGGCGCCGAAGCGGCGCGGTCCGGCGCATGTGCCGCAGACGGCCGAGTCGATGGCCAAGAAACAGCGCGAGATCTCGGTCAGCGAGTTCTTCGCCAAGAACCGGCACCTGCTGGGGTTCGACAACCCGAAGCGGGCGCTGATGACGGCGGTGAAGGAAGCGGTCGATAACTCGCTCGACGCGTGCGAGGAGGCCGGGATCCTGCCAGACCTGCTGGTCGAGCTGAAGATGATCAACGAAGAGCGCTTCCGCATGATCGTCGAGGACAACGGTCCCGGGATCATCAAGGCGCAGGTGCCGAAGATTTTCGGGAAGCTGCTGTACGGGTCGAAATTCCACACGATGAAGCAGTCGCGCGGGCAGCAGGGGATCGGAATTTCGGCCGCGGGGCTGTACGCGCAGATCACGACGGGGATGCCGGTGCGGATCGCGACGCGGACGGGCGCGAAGAAGCCCGTCTACGAGTGCGAGCTGACGCTGGACACGACGAAGAACCAGGCGGAGCTGTCCGCCGAGAAGGAATCGGCCGAGTGGCACCGCGACCACGGCACGCGGGTCGAGATCGAGTTCGAGGGGAAATACGAAAAAGGGCGGCGAAGCGTGGACGAGTACATCCGCGAGACGGCGATCGCGAACCCGCACCTGACGATGACGTACATCACGCCGCTGGGCGAGAAGATCGTCTACAGCCGGCAGGTCAATACGAACCCCGAGCCGCCGAAGGAAATCAAGCCGCACCCGTATGGGGTCGAGCTCGGCACGCTGATGAAGATGATGCGCTCGACCGACGAGAAGAAGATGCAGGGGTTCCTCTGCAACGACTTCTCGCGCGTCTCGACGCAGGTGGCGCACGAAATCCTCACCACCGCGAATCTCACCCCGAACACCTGGGTGCAGTCCGTCGGCACCAAGGAAGCCGAGGCGCTCTACAAGGCCATCAACGCCACGAAGATCATGGCGCCCCCCACCAACTGCATCTCGCCGATCGGCGAGGACCGGATCCTCGCCGGGCTGAAGGCGACCGTCAGGGCGAAGTGCTACGTCGCCACGACGCGCCGCCCGAGCGTCTACCGCGGGAATCCGTTCCTGCTGGAGGCGGCGATCGCGTGGGACTGCGAGGGCATGGACTCCGAGGACCCCGTCACGCTCTTCCGCTACGCCAACCGCGTCCCCCTGCTCTACCAGCAGTCGGCGTGCGCGATCACGCAGGCCGCGATCGAGACGTCGTGGAAGAACTACGGGATGTCGCAGCCGCGCGGCTCGCTTCCCATCGGCCCCGCCGTCATCTTCATCCACTTCGCCTCGGTCTGGGTCCCTTTCACCAGCGAGTCGAAGGATGCGATCGCCAACTATGCGGAGGTCGAGAAGGAGATCAAGCTGGCCCTGCAGGACGTGGGCCGCAAGATCGGAACCTTCATCCGGCAGCAGGAGAACGCGGAGCGCGACGCGAAACGCCGGCAGATCTTCGAGAAGTACGCGACGATCCTGGCGAACAGCCTGGCGCGGATCACGCACCGCGGGCAGATCAAGAAATCGAGCGAGAAGGCGATCCAGGGCAAGGCCTCGAAGATCAACTACTGGCTGCAGAAGATCGCCAAGCGCGAGAGCGCCGCGGCGGACAAGCTGATCAAGGGGGCGATCCAGGAGGTGCATGAAGCGGTGCACGTGGTGGAGACGCCAGCGCCGCCGGTGGAGAAGTCGGAAGGTCAGGAGTAACCGAAGAAGGGCCGTATCCGTGATTCCATGAGGGGTTCCCATGATTGCGAGCATCAAGAAGAACGACCACGTCCTCAAGTCCATCGCCCGCCTCGGCGAGGACTCGATCGCGGAGATCAAGAAGCAGAAGAACCCTTCCGTCGACATCCCGCTGCGAAACCTCTCGAACGTCAACTTCAACCCGAAGAAGGCGATCATCGAGATGGGCAAGGCGAAGCAGGCGCGCGAGTTCTTCAACATCGGGATGGCGAAGAAATTCATGCAGACGTTCCTGGTCGCGGAGAAGTGCAAGGACGTGCTCGACGAGGGAAAGACGGTCAGCATCCGCGACCTGTACTACATGTCCAAGTCGACGATCCCGGGCACGTCGGAGAACACGTTCGACGAGCAGGACGAGAGCGACCCGATCATCGAGGACCTCGAGGTCACGGCGGATGCGCTTCGGGAAGAGCTCGGCCTTTACGCGTCGAACAAGGGCGCGCTCGTCGGCGAGGTCACGATCCGGGACTCGGGCGACACGATCGACGGCAGGAGGATGGGCTCGGGCGGCTGGTCGATCCCGTCGATCTGCGAACCGAACTTCATCCAGTTCAAGCGCTGCGACGCGAAGTTCGTCCTGCTGGTGGAAAAGGACGCCGTGTTCCGCCGGCTGAACGAGGACAAGTTCTGGAAGACCCACAAGTGCATCCTGGTGACCGGCGGAGGCCAGCCGCCGCGCGGTCTCAGGCGCCTGCTGTACCGGATGGTCAACGAGCTGAAGCTGCCCCTCTACACCTACGTGGACAACGACCCGTGGGGCTACTACATCTACAGCGTCGTGAAGCAGGGATCGATCAACCTGGCCTACGAGTCGGTCCGCATGGCCGTGCCCCACGCGAAGTTCATCGGGCTGTCGAGCTTCGACAAGGAGCGCTTCAAGCTCCCCGACAACGTCACGATCAAGCTCCTCGACGAGGACATCAAGCGGGCCAAGCAGCTCCTCGATTACCCGTGGTTCCAGAAACCGTCGTGGCAGAAGGAAATCCGCAACATGCTCAAGCTCGGCTACAAGCTGGAGCAGGAAGCGCTGTCGAAGCGCGGGATCTCGTTCGTGACGGAGGAATACCTGCCGAAGAAGATCAAGGACAAGGACTTCCTCGACTAAGAGCGCGAAAGAAATCCCGGGGATCAGGCTGCGTCGGCCTTGTGGTCGATCGTCGAGAGGCTGCAGGGATGAGGGCCGACTCCGCCCGATCCCCGGGATTTCTTTCGCGCTCTTGGCACGGCGTAGAAAAAAAAGGGCGCGGCCTGTTGGCCGCGCCCGTTTCGTTACTCACTCACTCCTCAATCCTCACGACTCACCACTCGCGCTTACTTCCCGTTCCCGTCCTTCGGCGGCGCCGCCTTCTCCTTCTTGTACTTCTCCTCCAGCCTCGTCATCACCTCCTCCGTGATGTCATACCCCGCGTCGGCGTACAGGATGTCCCGCCGCGCGATCTTCTCGTCCGAACGCGAGGGATCCGCCGTGGACAGCGGCCCCGTTTCGATCTTCAGCACCAGCGTGAATCCGTTCTCCTTCGCGAACGCAGCCACCTCGACCTGGATCTCGTCGAAGTACTTCGCGATCCCTTCGTCCAGCAGCCGTTTCACCTGCTCGTTCCACATCTTCATCATGTAGTCGGCCTTCGCCTGCAGCTGCACGATGTCGAGCTGCGCGCTCATCTTGAGCTTCGGGTTGATCCCCGGCGTGTCCCGGATCGTGATCTTCTCCTTGATGTCCTTCTCCATCTTCTCCAGCTCCGCCTCCTGCGCCTTCTTCTGCCCTTCCAGCTCGTCCGTGAAATCCTTCACCTTCGTCCACTTGTCGTAGACCTTGCTCAAGTCCACCGTCGCCAGCTTGAACGGCGGGGGCGGCGCCTTCGGCTCCCCGCCCGGCTTCGGGGCGACATCCGACTGCGCAAGGGCCGGGACGCACGCCAGCAGCGCCGCCGCGGCGATCATCGTGAAACGCTTCATGAGTTCTCCTGTCTGGGAAGGTGCGGTGTGTGGTTTCCGCGAATGGCGGCGAAGGATACGGCCCCGGCGTGGAAAGGCCAAGAACCCAGATTGCGACTCCCCTTCCAGCCTCAAGTTCTCCCCGGCCCCCAGCCGATATTGGGAGGACCCCATGGTTCTCAGCCTGCGCTCCATCCAGTCGTGGACTTCCCCCGCTACCGTCGCCCTCGGCGCGCGGGATCTCAAGGACGGCCGCGTCACAGGCGTCCGCAAGGCCGCCGAAACCCTCTGGAGCGGGCAGGTCCGCGGCACCAAGGAACGCCCCTTCTCCGTCGAAATCGACCTCGGCCCACGCGGCGAACACTTCTGCGAAGGCGCCTGCGAGGGAATCTGCCGCCACATCGTCGCCCTCGCGCTGGCCGTCGCGGAGAAGTCGGGGGACACGGGAAGCGCGACGACGCACTGGGAAGACCGGCTCGGCGCCCTGGCGGCGGCGTGCGACCTGGAAGCGCCCGCGGGCGTCTCGCTGCGGGTGACGCTGCGCGTGGAAGAAGGACGCCTGGCGGTCCAGGCGGCGCGCGGCGGGGAGCGGTTCGACGCGCGGACGGCCGACGACTCGGGACTCAACCCCGACGAACGCCGCTTCACCGAAATCCTGGCCCTGGCGCTCGAGGACGCGACGCGGGTCAAGCCCGACGCCGTGGACGCCGTGCTGCGCGCGGCGCGCGACCTGGCGGAAGCCTGCCCGGGAGCGTTCGCCGACGGCGCTTCCATCCAGGAGCGCTTCCTGGGGTGGAAATTCCGGCTCTCGAAGCGCGAAGGCGGCGGGCTCCGGCTCGCTGGGTCGCTGCATGAGGGGGACGTGCCGGTGAGCGGCTGGTCGATCATCGGCGAGCGCCGCGCGTGGGCGACGGACGGGCGGCAGTGGCGCCCGGTCCAGGGGCTGCGCGACGCGGGCGCGGCGGTCTCGCTTCTCAAGGCGCCCGTGGACATCCCGCTGGCCGACTCCGACCGCTTCGTGAAGCAGCACTTCGCGAAGCTGGCGGACCCGGGGGCGCTGATCGTGGAGGACGGGGCGCTCTCGAAGCGGCTGGTGACGGTGAAGCCGCGGGCGGTGGTTGCGATTTCGGAGGAAGTCGGCGCGCTGGTGGCGCGGCTGTCGCTGGCGTATGGGGACGGCCCGGCGCAGGTGACGGAGGTGGAGAAGGCCGGGATGGTGGAGGGAATCGACCCGACGGGGGCGTTCTGGTCGCGGCGCGCGCCTGCGGCGGAGCGCGAATTCCGCGAGAAGCTTGCGGCCGCGGCGGGGTGCACGGGCGAGCCGTGGTCGGTGCGGCTGTGGGGCGAAAACGCGCTGAAGTTCCTGTCTGAAGGGCTTCCGGGGCTGGGGTGGCCGATCGTGGGGCGCGACTCGTTGCGGGGGTACAAGCTGCGCGGCGGGCGCCCGAAGACGTCGGTGCGGGTTTCGGTTTCCGGGTCGTGGCTGGACATGGAAGCGACGGCGGCGCTGGACGGGCTCGGCATCCCGCTGGACGAGCTGTTTGCGGCGCACGACAACGGCCTGCGTTTCCTGAAACTGCCGGACGGGTCGTGGTCGCCGATGCCGGAGGGAGATCTCCGGAAGCTGCGCGCGCTGTGGGAAGACGCGAAGCGTGCGGGCACGGCGGCGGGCAAGGGGAAGATCCGGCTGCCGGCGAACCAGATCGGCCTCGCGGGGGACATCTTCGCGAGCGTGGATTCGCCCGAGCGGATGCCCGAGCCGCCGAAGCCGAAGGCCTTCCATGCGCCGGCCGGGCTGCAGGCGACCCTGCGCCCGTACCAGCAGGACGGCGTCGCGTGGCTGGAGTCGATCCGCGATGGCGGCTTCCACGGGATCCTGGCCGACGACATGGGGCTCGGGAAGACGCTCCAGACGCTGACGTTGCTGCTCGGCGACCGTCAGAAGGGCGGCAAGGGCCCGAACCTGATCGTGGCGCCGACGTCGGTGGTCGGGAACTGGGCGAAGGAGGCGGCGAAGTTCACGCCGCAGTTCAAGGTGCTGCGTTTCGAGGCGGGGTCGCGCGAGAAGCTGCTCGCGAAGATCCCGGAGCACGACCTGATCCTGACGACGTACGGGGTGCTGCGCCGCGACGCGGAGACGCTGTCGGGCATCCCGTTCCGGTGGGCGATCCTCGACGAGGCGCAGCAAATAAAAACATCGGACAGCCAGACGTCGCGCGCCGCCCGCCTCATCCGCGCCGATCACCGCCTGTGCCTCTCCGGCACCCCCATCGAGAACAACCTCTACGAACTCTGGAGCCAGTTCAGGTTCCTGATGCCCGAACTCCTCGGCTCGGAGGAAGCCTTCCGCGAGCGGTACGCACTGCCGATCCACAAGTCCGGCGACCACGAGGCCATGGCGTCTCTTCGCCGGCGCGTGCGGCCGTTCATCATCCGCCGCCTGAAGGAGGACGTCGCGAAGGACCTCCCCCTCAAGACCGAGTCGCTCCTCCACTGCGAACTCGCCCCGGCCCACCGCGAGTTCTACGAACGCCTCCTGCTCCTCACGCGCGAAAAAGTCATGAAGGCGATCGACCGCGACGGCCTCGACGGCGCCCGCTTCGCCGTGCTCGAAGCCCTCCTGCGCCTCCGCCAGGCCGCGCTTCATACCGCCATGGTGAAACTCCCCGGCCAGAAGCTCTCCCTCTCCGCCAAGCTCGACGAGATGGACGAGCTCGCCCGCGACCTCGTCGCCAATGGCCACCGCGCGCTGGTCTTCTCGCAGTTCACCGAGTTCCTCTCGCTCGTCCGCGAGCGCCTCGACGCCGCCGGCCTCAAGTACTGCTACCTCGACGGCGCCACCCGCAAGCGCGACGAGGAAGTCGCGAAGTTCCAGGAGGGCGACGCCCCGTTCTTCCTCATCTCCCTCAAGGCCGGCGGCGCCGGGCTCAACCTCACCGGCGCCGACTACGTCTTCCACCTCGACCCCTGGTGGAACCCCGCCGCCGAGGAACAGGCCACCGACCGCGCGCACCGCATCGGGCAGAAACGCCCCGTCATGGTCTACAAGTTCGTGTCGAAGGACACGATCGAGGAAAAGGTCATCGCGCTTCAGGACAAGAAGCGCGCCCTGGCGGAGGGCGTGCTGGGCAGCGACGAGGCGTTTGCGAAGAGCCTGACGGTGGGCGACATCAAGGAGCTGTTCAACTAGAACGGCGCCAGTCCCTGCGCCCCGATTCGACGTCCGATTTCCGCCGCTTCCCGCCGCGCCGCATCGGATTCCGCGGCGCTTCCCAGCGAATCGAAGGCTTCACCCCGTACCGTGAGAATCCGGATCGTCTCCAGCTGTTCCTGGACACTCTTCGCAATCTCCGCCGATTCCGCGAGCCGGGCGCGCGCCTGGTCCTTCCGGCCCGCGCGGACGTCGAGCTGCGCCAGCACGGCGAGCGCCTCGGCCGCGAGGGCGGGATGCGGAATCGCGCGGGCGTCCTTCAGCGCGCGGGCCGCGAGGGACTCGCCGTCGGGAGCCCCCAGCCGGACCGCCAGGAGCCGGGCGGCCGCGGCGTCGTCGCCGTTGTCCGATCGGTCGAACGACGGGATCACCTGCCCGAGGAGCCGAAGAGCTTCTTCGATTCTCCCCTCGCGGGCCGCGAGCCGGGCCTCGAGGAATCCGGCCGTGGCCACGAGCTCGAGGCCGATCGGTTCGGCGGCGAACTCGGGGCGGTCCCCCATGCGGCGCCGGATGGCGGCGAGCATGGCGCCGGCGTCGCCGCCGCCGCGGTCCAGCTCGATCCAGGCCCGGCGCACCGTGAGGCGGAGCCAGGGAAGCGGATCCGGCAGGGCTTCGGCGCCGGAGCGGCCTTCATCCAGCACGGCGACGCACTCGTCCACCCGGCCCTGCATGGACAGAGCGCGGGCCAGGTTGAGATAGATGCTCCCGGAGCTGACGACGGCCCCGGTCTCGCTGCGGATGGCAAGCGCTTCCCGCAGGGCCGCTTCGGACTCCTGCCACCGTCGAAGTCGGTTCAGGCACGCGCCGATGTTCGTGAGCGAGATGGCGATTCCGTGGCGCGCTCCCAGGCTGCGCGCCGAGGCGAGGGACTCCTGCAGTCCTGCGAGGGCCTCCTCGGTGCGGTTCAACCGGAAGAGCAGTGTGGCGATGTTGTTGACGGAGCCCGAAATGCCCAGCGGATTTTTCAGCCGGATGTGGGCCTCACGGGCCTGGCGGTGCGCCTCGAGGGCTTCCTCGATCCGGGTCAACCGCAGGAGGATGGCCCCTCGCTCCCCGAGAAGAAAGGCCCGCGCCACCTCGACTTCGCGCCCCTGCTCGGAGGCCCCGGACGCGCCAACGGTTTCCGCGAGCGCTTCCTCGGTGCGGCCCAGGCCGCCGAGAGCGCGGCAGCGAATCCCCCGCCTGTGGTAGTCCCACGTCGCCCCGAGCCTCGCGTCGATGCCTGAGGTCGCAACCTCCAGGGCGTGCGCGAAGTCCCCGGTGTGCAGGTCCAGGTTGGCGCGCAGGATCGCGGCCCGTGCACGGAGCACCCCATCGTCGCCGGCGAGCTCCAGCGCGGCGGCGGCATGCGGAATGGCTTCCGCGATCCGCCCCAGGACGAGGCAGGCATGTCCCAGGAGGATGCGGGACTCGGCGCTGTCCTCCAGCCGGACGGCCTCCAGTCCCGCCGCGTACGACTCGGAGGGATTCTCCATCGACGACTCTTCGGCGACCTGCCGATGCAGCCGCGCCGCTCCCGCCGGATCCCCCGCCGCTTCGCGGTGCCCCGCCGCCAGCGTCAGCGCACCGCGCCCCGCCGACGCCGCACGCGGCTCCAGCGCCTCCGCCGCGCCCCTGTGCAGCGCTGCGCGGTCGCGCTTCGTCAGAAGGCCATAGGCCGCGTCGCGCAGAAGCGCGTGACGGAACTGCAGGGCGGGCTCTTCGGGAAGAACGGACACAGGTGAAGACACGACGAGGGACGCGTCGCGCGCTTCCTCGAGCGCTGCGGCGGACCCGTCGGGCAGCAGGGCGGGCCAGAAGACCCGGCCGAGGACGGAAGCGGCCTTGAGGGATTCGCGGCAGGCGGGGGACTGGGCATCGAGACGGGCGACGAGGACGCCGAGGAGGGTGTCGGGGACGCGGTCGGGGGAACCTGCGAGGGCGAGCGGGCGGCCGGCGACGAGGCCCTGGCGCCGGAGGTGGCGGGCGAGTTCCTCGGCGTAGTAGGGATTCCCGCCCGACTGGCGGACGAAGAACTGCGCGAGGCCGTCCGAGAGCGGGTCGCCGAGCACGGACTGGGCGACCGACCGCACGGCGTCCGCGGGGAGTTCGCCGAGATGAAGGACGTCGCCGGGAAGCGTCCGGTTGCAGGGGCGCGTCGAGGCGACGACGAGCGCGCGCCCGGCGGGCGCTGCCGCCGCGAGCGCCGCGGCGAGCTCGCACGTCGCGGTGTCGGCCCAGTGGAGGTCCTCGATGCAGAGCAGGACCGGCCGGTTCGCGGCCAGCGCGCGGATCCACGCGCGCCACGCCGGCAGGG
This sequence comes from uncultured Planctomycetia bacterium, assembly GCA_963706735.1. GTDB lineage: Bacteria > Planctomycetota > MHYJ01 > WSZJ01 > WSZJ01 > WSZJ01. The sequence continues at coordinate 3,433 of CAVPNQ010000146.1, read as the reverse complement.
TCTCGTCGCGCGCCGCCGCGCCGTCGATCAGCCCCCGCCGCTCCTCCGAAACCGGAAATCCCAGCGACAGCGCGATCAGGTCCGCTTGGCGCGCCGCCACGCTTCCCTCCCCCAGCACCCCCGCGAACCACCCGGGCACGTTGGCCGGCGAACCTGCCGCCTGCCGGGCGATTTCCGCGAAGGGCGCCAGGGACAGCGGGGCCTCCTGGAGGGCGCGGCCCGCGAACACGGCCGCGCCGCCACCGGATGCGCGGACCCGGCGGCGCAGGTCGGCGAGCAGCCGGCTCTTGCCGATCCCCGCTTCGCCCTCCACGACGAGCACGCGAGGGCTGCCGGAGGTCCAGGCGGCCATCAGCCGGTCGAGTTCGGGCTGCCGCCCGTGGAGGGCGCCGCCGACGCCATCGATGACGGCGGATTCGGCGCCGCCGGGGTCGCCGGGGACCGCTTCGTGGGCCCGCACGGCCTCCTTGCGTCCCTTGAGCGCGAATTCGCCCGCGTCGTGAAACCGCACGCGTCCGGCCGCGGCGGCGCGGACGGCGGCGGACACGAGCACGGAGCCCGGGCGCGCGGCCGACTCGAGGCGCTGCGCCACGTTGACCGCGTCGCCCATGGCCGTCGCCCGGTCGCCGCCCACGCCGCCCCAGAGGACTTCGCCGAGGTTCACGCCGACGCGCAGCCCGAGCGACAGCCCTCGCTCCCGGTTGAACGCGCCGATCTCTTCCTGCATCCCCAGCGCCGCGCGCACCGCCCGCAACGCGTCGTCCTCGTGCGCCACAGGCGCCCCGAAAACCGCCATCACCGCGTCGCCGATGAACTTGTCGATCGTCCCCCCGCGCAACTCGATGACGCGGCGGAAGCGCGCGAAGAGCGCGTCAACGAGATCGCGGACGTCCTCCGGGTCCATCGATTCGGACAGGGCGGTGAAGCCGCTGAGGTCCGAGAAGAGGACGGCGACCGTGCGGCGCTCGGCGGTGGACATGGCCGCGATGATACCGGCGATTGCTCAGATCGACTTGCGCACCACGGATGTCCCCGGGACTGCCTTGAACCCCGCATCCAGGAACAGCCGCTCCGGTCCCGTCCACACCTCCCCGGCATCGTGCTCCCCCGCCACCGGGTACGCCTCGACTTCCTTCACCCCCATCCGCTGCAGGTGCTCCATCGAAATCGCCAGCAGCACGCGCGCGTACCCCTGCCGCCGCTTCTCCGGCGCCATCAGGAAGCAGTTGATGCACCACAGGTCGTCCGGCCCCGGCGGCGGCTTGAGCTTCTCCACGAGCTTCGGGAAGTTCTTCCGCAGCCCGAACTGGCACCACCCGACCGGCGCTTCGTCCTCGTAGAGGAGCATGCCCGTGTCGCCCTGAAGCGCGATCCGGTCGCACTTCTGCTCCCGCAGTTTCGCCTTGTCGGCGCTTCCCCATTCCTCGTTGGTGCCGTCGAAATGCCAGTACATGCACCAGCAGCCGCCGCAATCGGCGCGATCGTGGAATCTGAGGAAGTCCTCGGTGAATTCGGGCTGGAGGGCGCGTGCCCAGACGTGGGGTTCGGTCACGGGGGGAGTTTACACGCGGGGGGGCGCGAAATGCCGGGTTGAGGTACGATCCACGCCGAAGGGCTGTTCGAGCCGCCTCTCGCCTCGGGAAGCGGGCAGGACGGCCTCACCTGTCGGCACGGTCGCCGTCGCGCGCGGCCGACGCCGGCGTCCTGAAACGGAGGTGTTGAAGAACCCGCAGTACAGCTGGTCGTACGGGCCGGACGTCCTCGCCTGCTCCGCTTGCCGCTGAGACCCTCAGCCGCCGCTCGAGCTTCCGGGAGCCGTCCTTGCCTGGGAGGAAACGGAAAGGCCGCCGCCGGGCTCATAAAACAATCATCCCCGCCGCGAACCTGACCCCGGATCCACCCGCTGTCACCCGGGACTTCCCTGGGCGGCAGGCACGCCACATTTTGTCCGGAGGAAGCCATGCGACGGAAAGGTTTTACCCTGATCGAGCTCCTCGTCGTGATCGCCATCATCGGTATTCTCGCCGCACTCCTTCTGCCCGCCCTCGCGGCGGCGCGCAAGGCAAGCCGCAAGACCGACTGCAAGAATTCGCTCAAGCAGATCGGCGTCTATTTCGCGCTTTACGAGACGAAGTTCCGGGCGTACCCGACTCCGGGCGCATCGACCTGGTTCGGGCTGCTGTGGCGCCCCGAACTGGCCCAGGACGGGAACCTGTTCCGCTGTGCGGTCGTGGGCAAAGGGGGCACCGGGACGCACTACCAGGGCATCATTGCCGGGGGAACGTACACCCCTGCAGGCATGGGCGCGTACACCTGGACCGCCACCGGGATCGGGGATGGAGCTCCCGCGGACCTTCCGGTCGCCTGCGACGACAACCAGGGCAGTACTCCCAACCATGGCCCAGGGGACGACAGGAATATCCTGTTCTTCCAGGGTCGCGTGGACGTGTTTGCCATGGGGTCTCCCTTTGAAGTGGCCGCCGATGGCCTGCTCGGCTCTACCACCACGGGCTGGGCTGCCCCCGCCGGCGCAAAGTAGTCCGTCCGAAAGAAGCAACGGCCCCCGGAGTCGAATCCGGGGGCCGTTTTTTTTCGCCAGGTTCCTGAGCTATATCATGCGCGGCTTCCGCTCCGGCTTCTTCTCCCCGCCGCCTTCGCCCCGCGCCTTCTTCATCATCGCCCGCAGCTCTTCCAGCTCCGCCCGCAGCTTCTCGGCCACTTCCTTGCGGCCGTTCTCCTTCGCCTGCCGGAGCTGGTTTTCGACCTCGTCGATGCGGCGCTCGATCTTCGCAACCGCCTCGGCGCGCCGGCGCTCCACGTTTTCCTTCTCTCCCCCTGTCAGCTCCTTCATCAGCCCCTCGATCGCCTGCCGAAGCTCCCGCGCGCGTTCCCGGTTGCCGTCGAGTTCCGCTTTCTTCAGTTCCGCACGGAGCATCTCGACCTTGTCCTTCATCGCCGCGCGCCGGTCGTCCTGGCCGCCTTCCTTCCCCGCCGGCGGACGGTTGCCGCCCTCACGGCCCTTCTCAAGCTCCTGCAGACCGTTCTTCAGCCGCTGAAGCCCGTTGCGCAGCTTCTCCGCCCGCTCCTTGTCGCCCTTTTCCTCGGCGTCGCGAAGCGCCTCGTGGAGTTCCCTGGCCTTGGCGCGGAGTTCGTCGGCGCGGCGTTCCATGTCGGCGCGGTCCGGGCCCTTGCCGGGGCCGGGGCCCTGCATGCCGTCCGGGCGGCGCGGTTCGCCGCCGGGGCCGGGGCCGCCGGGCCTCGGGCCGCCGTCCTTCGCCTGGCGCTGTTTCTGCGCCATGTGCTCCATCTGGAGATGGACGGTCTCGAGCTCGAACTTCAGGTTCTGCATCTGGTGCTCGATCGCGCGCGCCTTCATCTTGAGCTGGAACATCTGGTCCTCGAACTGCGCCGGCCCGCCGCCGCCGGGCATCTG
>CAVPNQ010000145.1:0-20595 GCA_963706735.1 uncultured Planctomycetia bacterium | reverse complement strand
GGGAGCTGTCGGACATTTCAGACGGGTGGAAGAAGGGCGAGTCAATCCGGCAGGCTGGGATCGCTGCGTTCGACGCGGGCAGGTACGCGGATGCGGAGCGATTGCTGGAACGGGCGCAGGACCTGCAGCGCAGCGCCGGGCATCGCCGATTCGAGGGCCTCGTTCTGAACAACCTCGGCCGCGTTTTCAAGGAAACGGGGCGCGTCCGCGAAGGCGAGGCGGCGCTGCAGGAGGCGCTTCAGGTTCACCGCGAGTCGGGCCACCGGGTTGTCGAGGCGGACGTCCTGCTGAACCTGTCCGGGCTCTGGCAGGAGTCGGGCCGAATCGCGGAAGCGGAAAAAGCGCTGGGCGAAGCAGGGGCGATCTACCGCGAAGAAGGAGACGTGCGTTCGGAGGCTCAGACGATGGCGGCCCAGGCCGCGCTCATGATCTACAGCGGACGACTCGAGCGCGCCGAAGAGCTCTTCAATGAGGCCCTCCCCAGATTCCGGAAGATGAAACGCCGCCGGTCCGAGGGAATCGCGCTGGGGAATCTCGCGGCTGTGTACTACATGACGCACCGCGGAGGCCTCGCGGAGCGCTGCCTGGAAGAAGCGCTCGCGATCCACCGGGAAGTCGGGAACCGCGTTTACGAGGGGATTGCGCTGGGGAACCTGGGACTTCACTACCAGGAGACGGGACGCTTCGAGCTCGCGGAAGCGAGGCTGGCGGAGGCGCTTGCGATCCAGCGGGATGTCGGGAACCTGCGCTCGGAGGGGATTGCGATGGGAATCCTGGCCATGCTCTACGAAAAGGTCGGGAGGCTGGAAGACTCGGAGCGGGCATTCCTCGAGTCGCTCGCAATCCACCGGCGCGTCGGCAACCGGCGATTCGAGGGGTTCCACCAGTGTGCGTATGCCTCCCTGCTGGCTACGCGCGGGAAGATCGAGGAAGCGCGGGAGAACTGGGGCGCGGGCGCGGCGCTGTTGACGATGGTCGGCGACACGGGAGGACTGCGGGAGATATCGAAGGCCGCGCGCGTGGCCTGCGAAAAGGCAGGAATTGCGCCGTTTGAAGGAACCTTAGAGTGACGGTTCGGGAGTGAGAGCAGCTGGGAGAGCGGGCGATGACGCCCGGGCTGCCACACAGTCCTCCGGCTCTGCCCCCGTGATTCCGACGAGCGTCGCCGCATCGCCATCAGTCTTTCCGGAGTTTCTGCGAACCTTCTCCTGATTCCGACGTCTGCATCTCCATGAAGCGCTTCGCGTGGCTGGCCTGCCTTCTCCTGCTGTCCGCGTGCAGCCGGCATCCTTCGGCGACGCGAGCCGTGGCGGGTCCGACGGCCCCTGCGGCAGCAGCCCCGACGACTTCCCTGGAGCCACAACCGGCCTTTCCTGGGACTTCGCCGCCCGGCGACGGCGACGTCCGTACCCCGCCGGAGCCCACCGGTCCGTACGTGGCGGTCAGCGTGGTCGATGACGCCGGCGCGGTGCTGAACGACGTGACGTTTGCCTACTCCGTCGAGTACGAGGCGAAGTTCAAGGAACGCAATCGCACGTGGAATCTCCCGACGTTCGGCCCGTGTGAGAACCTCCTCCTCGATGTCGGCACCAGCGTGGGCATGGCCGGGAAGATCTCCCTCGTGGCGCACGCACGAGGCAACTACGAGCCATCGTCACCGCTCGTGCTCCGTGCGGACGAGATCTTCCGCAACCCGGGTTCCGGCAGCTTTGACGTCCTGCGGGAGCACAAGTTCGTGGTGCGCCGGAAGCAGGAGTAGCTCGCGGATCTCTGACTCGGTCATGCGCGGATTGTCGCGACCGGGCGCGGCCGCCGCGAAGCTAATGTGCGTCCCGGAGCCGGGCCGTTCCCTTGACTCCCCGTCGACGCACCCGGATCATCCCGCGCTTCCAATCCCGCCTACAGACCAAGGAGCCCCCATGACCCGTCTCGCCCCCGTCGCCGCACTGCTCGCAACGGTCTTCCTCGCGTCCTGCGGCAAAGATGACTCTTCCTCCTCCGGCGGTTCCTCGTCGAACTCGTCCGGCACCTCCGGCTCTTCCAGCGCCGCTTCCAGCAACGTCCCCGGCCTGGACGCCTCGAAGGACCTCAGCGCCGACCTCAAGAAGTTCATGGAGTCCACTTACGCCGCCGCCAAGTCCGGCGACTCCAAGCTCGCCGCTTCCGTGGAATCGTTCATCCTCCCGAACCACGAAGCGTGGCTGAAGAAGACGTTCGGGGACGAGATGGGGGCGGCCTGGGCGAAGAAGTACTCCGACATGCTGCCGACGTTCAAGGACGAGCTTGCGAAGCTGTTCGACAAGGTCGTGAAGGGCGACCAGTCGGGGATCACGGTCTATTGCCTGACGAACGCGGACGATCCGAACGCGACGGGAAGCCAGAAGGACGCGATGAAGGCGATGAAGGAGAAGTCGGCGCTCTACACGGTGAAGTTCATCAAGCCGGGGGAGGACGCCGGGATGAGCGTGTGGTCGTGGGCGTACGTGGACGGCGGGTTCCGGCTGATCGGGAAGCGGCCGTAGGGGTTCGGGGTGGCGGGAAGAAAGCGGGGGGCGGACCCGTAGACTTGGGTGCCGGAAAGAAGTAATCGCTGTCCCGAGGCTATGTTGAGGAGTCGCTCGATGCGCCGCCTGGCTGCCGCCGTTGTCGCGCTGTCGTTCGTTTCCGCCGCGATCCGCGCGGACGAGATCCTCACGGCCGATGGGCGCAAGCTCGTGGGGACGATCGCCAGCGAGGACGGCGAGCGGCTGACCGTGCTGACGTACAAGGACGGCCCGATCGAGGTCCTGCTGTCGGACGTGAAGGCGCGCAAGGCGGGGAAGACGCTGTACGGCGACTACGAAGCGAAGAAGGGCGACTTCGAGGACACCGCGGACGGCCACCTGAAACTGGGAAACTGGTGCCGCGACAAGGGGCTGACGTGGCAGGCGCGGATCGAGTGGCGCAAGGCCCTCGAACTCGACGCTGAGAATGAAGCGGCGCGCAAGGCGCTGGGCGACAAGAAGGTGAAGGACGCCTGGGTGACGTTCGAGGACCAGCAGAAGGCGAAGGGGCTGGAGTTCTTCGAGGGAAAGTGGCAGACGCCGGACGCGATTGCAACGGTCCGCCGGGCGCGCCACCCGGCGCAGGGATGGGTGCTGACGGCCACCTATCGCGGCGACGCGGACGCGGCATTCCTGGCGTCGTGGGGCGAACGCGCGAAAGAGGCGTCGCAGTTCATGTGGGAACTGACCGAGGGCCAGATGTACGTCGCCCAGATCACGGTCACCGACAACGGCGGCCCGGCCGACTTCACGATCGTGAACAAGGACCTCACCAAGGCAAAACCGGGCGAGTATTACGCGATCACGCTCGCCGACACCATCGAGGCGCCCGGGAAAATCCTCGCCTACACCTTCTTCCACGAACTGATCCACTTCAAGTACCACCGCCCCGAGCACTGCGACAACTGCAAGCACTGCATCATGAGCAGCGACCCGACCGCTTCCCGGCTCTGCGACGACGCGGACCACAAGGCCCCCCCGGGTAAATCCTGCTGGGGAGCGATCCGCGAGTTCCACAAGAAGGACCTCGCGCTGCGTCCGCTGACGCGGAAGGCGAAGGTGGGGCCGGTGCCGGAGACGAAGGTGATCGTGAACGACCGGAAGCCCGCGAAGTAGGCCCCGCAAAACGACACCGCCCGCCGGGTGCGCCGGCGGGCGGATCGGGAATGTCGGTCGTCCCCGTGCCGGCTATTTCGTCCGGAAGAAGATGTCGTCCTTCCACGTCGCAATCGAGTCGCCGGAGTTGACGGCCTTCACGCGCAGCACGTTCAGCTTCCACTCCGCCTCGTCTCCCTTGAACGGGCTCTTGTCGTACTCGGCCCTCAGCGTCTTCGGGAAGATGGCGGGCTTCACGGCAACGTTCGGGTTCAGCCCTCCTTCCTTCCAGTTGATCCTCTTGAGGCTGTCCGCCGACGCGGCGTAGTCGAATTCCTTTTTCGTCAGGACGTAGAGGTTGACGTCGAAGACGCCCTGCCGGGAAGAGAAGCGCAGCGGGTAATAGGGGTTCTCGGACTTGAAGGAGAGGTGAAGAGGCGGGAGCCCCCCGGCGGCCTCGACGGACTTTCCGGCCTCGGCCGGCGTGATGCGGATGCAGAGGAACGTGAATTTCTGTTCGACGAACCAGGCCATGTGCTTCGGGTCCTCGGTCGGGAAAGCGTGGTCCTTGAGCCAGGCGTTGAGGCCCTCGAGCGCTTTTTCGCCAACGCCGCGCACGGGCTGAATGTCATACGGGCCGACCTTCACGGCCTTCCCGAGCTCGACGCCCTCCTTCACTGAATCTCCCAGGTCGCCGCCGCGCCCTTTGCTCGGGGGATTCGCGAGCGGCTCGGCCCACTCAAACGTCTCCTTGAAAATAGCCGCGTCCGCGACGGCATAGCTGTCCGGCTCGTTCGGGACCGTGACAATCCACGCGAAAGTGCCCGGCAGACCCTTCCCGGTGATCTTGTAGTTAATCCGCAGGATCAGCTCTTCACGCCCCTTGTCGTGGAACAGGATGGCTTCCTGTGCCGACTGGCCGATGCTGCCCTCGTAGGTGGCGGGGACCATGCAGCAGGTCTGGGAGCGGCCGGGGATGAGGAGAACGGCGGCGGCGGCGAGAAAGACAGAAGCGGAAACTTTGCTCATGGCGGATTCCTCTCAATGGTCGGACAGTGTGGGGGAGATTGTACGGACATTGTCGGCGAGCGGCCCCGGGTTTCCCGGACGAGCCCGTCGTTCCAACATTCTGCGTCCGCCATCGGGAGAATGCCATGTGCCTGCATCGAAGTGTCGCGGCCCTGGCCGTGCTGGCAATTCTGGTGGCCGGCTGCGCAAGCCGCGAGGCGGGCAAGGCCGGGAGTGCGAACTCCGCGCCGAAACCGGCTGTCGCGCGCGGCGTCGCGCTGGTGGAGTGGCAGTTCCCCACGACGGTCTCTGCAGAACTGCGCGTCCACCCGCTGGAAGAACAGCTGTGCCTGGACGACGCGCATGCCGGCTTGCGGCCGGCGCTCTACCCCCAGCTCAGCGAGGAGAACGAGAAGGAGCCCGCGTTTTCGCTCGCCAGGCTCGTCGGTCACTCTGAGAGCACTTACCGCGCGTACGCGGCCGGCCGGGAAGAGTTCGAGCTGCCGGTCCTGGTCAACATCTCGCGCGAAACGCCGGGCGCGTTGCGCGTCCTGATCGATCGCGGCGTCCGGATCGTTTCGTTCAGCGTCGGGTCAAAGACCCGGCTGGCCGGGATCGACGCCGTCATCCGCGACCACCCGGAAGTCCTCTTCGTCGCCGCAACGCCGCACATCCCGGGCAACAGCACCGGCATCGAGGTGCTCGACGAGAGGCCGAGCGTGCTCGCCCTGCGCGACTACCCGAACGTGATCCTCGCGGGGAGCGTCGATTACTACGACGGCGACCTCGACTCCCACCGCGCCGGGCGCGCGCTCGGCACGAAGGACACGCCCTTCCATGTCACCAGCCAACCCGCGGCCCGCGCCGCCCGGCAGTACTTCATGATGACCGCCCGGAGCACCCAGGCCTTCGCCCCGGGCTTCGGCGGCTCTTCCGCCGCGGCGGCCCACCTGGCCGGCCTTCTCGCGATGATCATCGGCCACGAGGCCGAGCGGGGCCGCGGCACGTCGCCAGCCGACCTTCTCGCAGAGCTCGACCGCGTCACTCACCGCGCCTTCGCGCGCGAAAAGTCGGGCGACATCCACGAAGTGAGCTACTTCACCCTCGACACCATCCTCCTCAATGCCCAAAGACCGCTCGTCACCGAAACCATCTGGTGGGGCGAGGTTTCCGGACACCCCGACCCGGTCGCGTTCCGGCCGTGAGGGCACCGCTTACCCCCACGGCAGCTTTCCGAGCTTGAGCCAGTGGATTCCCGTGAAGAGTGCCGCGATCACGAGCGCGTGCATCAGGATCCGCGGCACGAACGTCTTCTCCCCCGCCCCGCGCGCCAGCGACAGCCCCGAGTCGAGGCGCTTGTTCATGAACGTCAGCAGCACGCCGAACATCCCGACGATCGTGGCCATCTTCATCGCCACTTTCGCCCACGAGGGAATCCCGTGGGCCGGGAAGAGCACCTTGTCCTCGAACAGGTCGATCAGGAACGCCATCAGGAGGATGACTTCCCACCGTCCCAGCCGCCAGCTGATGCGTGTGCCCAGGCTCCGCTTGTCCGCCATCCGTGCCTCCGCGTGAAATACGTCCGGGGAATGATATCCGCGGGGCGGGGTCGGCCTGTCAACCGGAAGCTCTCCCATGGATCGACACGGAGCCGACGTAGCCTTGCTCAGAGCGCGCGAAGAAAGCGAGTGACGGCGAGCGGTCGGGGCGAGCGAAGCGACGACGCCAGCCTTTTGGCGGCGGCGCGAAGCGAAGTCCGACCGCCGACGGCACTCGCTTTCTTCGCGCGCTCTGATTGTTGGGTTTGTGGCCCGCCGGGGGCGGCTGCTAAGCTTCAGGCACTCTCAAGGAGACGCCACCTCATGAGGAAGCTCGCGCTGTTGCTCGCCGCGGCGGCCTTCGCCGGCTGCGAGGAAAACAAGGATGCACAGAAGGAACCGACGAAGACGGCAAGCGAAGGCAGCGGCTCGATGCCGAAGCCGGTGAAGGACGAACCGAAACAGCCGGACAAGCCCGCCGAAAAACCGAAAGTCACACGCAAGGTCGTCGACCCTTCGAAAAAGGGAATCATCGCCACGTACAAATGCGGCTGCACGGGCAACCTGTGGACGCAGCCAGCGGAGGAAGAAAAACTGTGCATCGTCGATTGCGCGGGAAGCATGCCGACGTGCGGGGAGCTGGTGAAGGAAGAGCCGGCGGCGAAGTGAGAAGGAAGAAGAAGGAAGCGAAACCGGCGCCGCCGCCGCCGCACCGGCCGGCGCACGGGATGGAGACGTTCCTCGTCCACGGGCGGCACCACACGAAGAAGTGGGACTACACGCACCACCTGGTGCCGCCGATCTCGTGCAGCGCGGCGTACCGGCTGGGAAGCGCGGAGCGCGGGGCGCTGGGGTTCGAGAGCTTCGCTCACGAGGGGCTCGAGCCTTCCAAGGCGTCGCCGATCTACATCTACGACCGGCTCGACGAGCCGGTGCGCGGGATGCTCGAGGAATCCCTGGCGGAGGCGGAGCGCGGCGACTTCTGCGCGACGTTCGTGACGGGAATGGCCGCGGTCTCGGGCGCCCTCGGTGTCCTCCTGCAGGTCGGCGACGAGGTCGTCTGCCACCGCACCCTCTACGGCTGCAGCTACTCGCTCTTCAAGAACTGGTATCCGCGCCTCGGCATCAAGGTGACCGCCGTGGACCTGACGAAGCCCGGTGCGCTCGCGAAGGCGCTCACTTCGAAAACCCGCGCGGTCTACTTCGAATCCCCCGCAAACCCGACGATGGAGCTGATCGACATCGGGGCGGTGCGCGCGACCTGCGAAGCGTCGGCGCGCAAGGGCCGGCCGCGGCCGCAGATCGTGATCGACAACACGTTCGCGACGCCGTACTGCCAGCGGCCGCTGACGCTGGGGGCGGACATGGTCGTGCACTCGCTGACGAAAAACCTCGGCGGTTTCGGCACCGACATGGGCGGCGCCGTCATCGCGCGCAAGGAATACTCTTCGCAGATCCTTCTCTACCGCAAGGACTTCGGCGGCGTCCTCGCCCCCAAGTCCGCGTGGCCGATCTTCGTCTACGGCCTCCCGACCCTTCCGCTCCGCATGCGCCAGCAGCAGGAATCCGCGCGCCGCGTCGCCGATTTCCTGGAGCGCCACCCGCGCGTCAGCCGCGTCGCGTACCCGGGGCTGCCGTCCTTCCCGCAGTACGAGCTCGCCCGCCAGCAGATGACGGACTACACGGGAGCCTTTGCGCCCGGCTCGATGATGTACTTCACCGTAAAGGGCGACGCGAACCACATCCTCAACTACGTCGCGCGCCAGGCCTACGCCGTCACGCTCGCGGTTTCGCTCGGCCAGACGCGCACGCTCATCGAGAGCCCGACGCAGATGACGCATGCGACGCTCTCGCACGACGACCAGGGAACGTGCGGGCTCGAAGGCGCGGGGTTGCGGCTGTCGCTTGGCCTGGAGAGCGTGAACGACATCCTGAGCGACCTGGAGCGGGCGCTGGCCCACGCTTAGGGAAGGCTGGCGAAGGCTTAGGAAGGCTGGCGAAGGCGTGCGAAGGCTTGGAAAGGCTGGCGAAGGCTAACGGCACCTTGGAGACGCCACACAGTCTTGGAATCGCCTGGAGTCAGGCGTCCTGCCCGCGCCCGACGGTCACCCCAGCCTCCGCCAGCCTTCGCACGCCTTCGCCAGCCTTCGCCAGCCTCCGCACGCCTTCAAAGTGCTGGAAAACCCCCACGCCTTCCCGTACAACCGACACCTCAGGCACAGAGTGAGGCGCTCCCCATGACCAAAGAAGTAAACGTCGAAACGTTCAAGTCGCTCTTCGACAAGGAACTCCAGGACGTCCGCCGCTACAAGCGGAACGAAGTCGCCATCGAGGCCAAGATCCGCATCCTCGGCGCCGACAAGAAGAAAATCGACGAAGGCACCGCGTCGGTGAAGAACGTCTCCCTCAAAGGCGCCTTCCTCGCCGATTTCAAGCTCGGCAAGAACTCCTTCCCCGCAAAGCCCTTCTTCATCGAGCTCAAGATGTCCGGCAAGACCTACCAGGGCATCAACGCCGTCTGCCACCCCGTGCGCTTCGGCAAGGCGGATGACTTCGGCCTTGGTGTAGAATTCGACGAGCTCTGGGTCGAGACGAAGTAGGCACGAGACACAGCCCTTCGACTCGCTTCGCTCGCTCAGGGCAAGGCCGTGCGAGATACGGACGCTCGTCGTAAAGCAGGCGACCGCGTAAGATTCCAGACGGTTTGCATCACGGGGGGCGTGCGGCGCATCTGCGCCGGAAGGTCAACGTGAGACACTGCGTTCTCTTCGCCTGCCTCGTCTGCGCCGCCCTGCCGGCGCCCGCACAGGATTCCGGTTACACCGAAACCTCTTCCACCGAACCTTTCTCGGGCGCGCCGCTGGGCGTGGGCATCGCGAAGGGCGGCCTGGGGTTTTCGTGGGGATCGGGCGCTGCGGTGCCGGTGTTCGACTTGCGGACCGGGGACCAGAAGGGCGAGTTTCGCGAGCACGGGTCGGACGTGACGGCCGGGGCCGCGTGCCCGGGCGCGCGGCTCGTCGCGACCGGCGACGCGGCGGGCGTCGTGCGCGTGTGGGACCCGCAGACGCGCAAGGAGAAGATCAAGATCGAAGCGCGCCCGAGCCCGGTTCGGTCAATTGCGTGGGCGCCGGGTGGCGGGTTCCTCGCCATCATCACCGACGACCGCGTGCTCACCGTATGGCGAGCCGAAACAGGCGCACGCGTCCTCGACGACGAACTCCCCACCTCCGGTGCCACCGACGTCCTCTTCAGCCCCGAGGGCGACCGCATGGTCCTGGTGCGCCGCGAACGCGAAGAGCGCGATGGCGAAGTCGCGAGCGCGCTTCAGCTCAACGAGTACGACCTGGCGAACGGCGGGCGGACGAAGAAGAAGCGCTGGGAGCGGCGGGACACGGATCCGGCGGCGGACCCGTATGCAGGGGCGCGGGCGGACGCGCGGGCGCGGCGCGCGGCGGTGATGGACGGGGACGAGGTCGTGGTGTGGGCGATCGACGACGAGCGCGAGGTGTGCCGCGTGTCGGGCGGCGCAGACGCGGTGGCGTGGCGGCGCGACGGGAAACTGATGGTCGCGCGCGCGCGCGAGCTGGCGCTGGCGAACGCGCAGTCGGGGAAGATCGAGAAGCGCTGGCCGGGGTCGGACGGGATGACGTGGCTCGTGGCGAGCGAAGACGGGCGCGCCGTGGTGGGAGGAGGAGGAGGCGCTGCGGTGCTGTGGAAGCTCGCGGGCAGCGACGCGCAGCCGGAGTCCCTCGGGGGCGCGACGGACGCCGTCGTGGGCAAGGGGATCATCGTCGTGCGCGACGCCGCGGGGCGCGGGACCGCGATCCGCACCGAGGACGGCACGATGGCGGGCGTGGACGGCGACGCGCCGGACCCGGCGACGGGCCTTCCCGGCCTCTGCGCGTCGTTCGAGGACGACACCGTGCTGTACGTCAGCGAAGGGCGCCCGGTGGCGCACGGGTTCGCGAGCGCGAGCGACGTCTCCTGCGGCGAGCCGAAGGCCGCGCCCGTGCTCGGCGTGATGTGCGCGGGAGACGCGGTCGCCGCGTGGGGACAGGCGACGTGGACGCTTCGCGACGGCGGCGGCAAGGAACTCGCGAAGGGCGCCGGGCGGCCTGTGAAGGCGCGCGGCCGCTGGCTGGTCGTCCGGGCCGGCCACGGCCTGAGCGTCATCGATGCGAACACCGGCAGCCCCGTCGTGGACTACCCCGCGTGCGACGCGTTCGACCTCGTGAACGACTCCATCGCCGTCCTCGACGACGGCGAGGCCGTCGTCTTCAACCTCGCCCGCAACCGCGAACCCTTCCGCATGAACGCCGCGCGCGCCACCGACATCGCGCTCTCGCCCGACGGCAAGACCGTGGCGTTCGACAACGGGTCGCTCGCCCTCTGGGACGTTTCGGCCCAGCGCCGCACGACGAACACCGACCTCCGCGGCCCGCTCGCGGGCCTGCGCTTCCATCCCGGCGGCGCGATGTTCGCCGCGCTCACCGAGGCCGGCGAATTCCGCCTGTTCAACGAGGACGGCACCGTCGCGCTCAAGACCACCGAGGCCGCCGCGCCCAACGAGCACGGCGCGCCCTTCGCCTTCTCCCCCACCGGTTCGTTCATGGCCCTCGCGTGGTCCGACGGCCTGCGCTACTACGACCTCGAGCAGGGCCTCCGGGCCACGATCCTCCGCGGCACCGCGGGCGCCCCCGAGTTCGCCCCGCGCGGCGACCGCTGGCTCCTCCGCAACGGCGCCGCCCTCGACGTCTTCGAGGCCGGCGACCGCGTCGAGTCGCTCGCGCCCGACGCGGCTTCATTCATGCCGAACGGCGCCCTCGCCGTCGCCGACCGCGCCGGCGTCCGCCTCTGGGACGGCAAGTGGCGCGGGACCGTCATGACGGAAAGCGCGAGCGGCGTGTCCGTGAGCGAAGACGGGAAGCGCATCGCGGTGGCGGCGGGAACCAAGCTCGTCGTGTTCGAGAAATGATCGGCCGGCCCGGCGCGCTCGCGCTTCTCTGCGCGCTGTCCGCGTCCGCCGACCCCCTCCGCCTCCCGGTCACCGCCGACACTTCGATCTGTATCCACGAAAACGAGCGCGCGCTCAACGACGGTGGGAAGTCGCGCCTGCGTGTGAAGGGAAACGAGCACATCCTGCTGTTCGACGTGGACGTCGCGCCGCTGCGCGGGAAGACGGTAGAGGAGGCGCGGCTGTGGGTGCGGGCGGCGGGCGAAGTTCGGCTGAAGACGATGGGGATCTCGAGCGTCGGGACGTCGTGGAGCGAGGGGGCGGGGACGGACACGGAAGCAAGGAAGGGTGAGTCGTGTTTTCTCGCGGCGGCGCGGGGCGAGCGCGAGTGGGCGGGGCCGGGGAGCGACTTCCTGGGGGCTGTGTTCGGGGCCGGCGGGTCGTTGTGGGACGCGGTCGAGGTGCGCGCGGAGAAGGACGGATGGCTCTCGATCCCGGTCGCGCCGCGGGTGCTGCACGCGATGGCTGAGGGGAACTCGTTCGGATTCGCGGTGTCGGACGAGAAGGGGCAGACGCGGTGGAACAACGACTTGATGAGCCGCGAGCAGAACTCGAGCGCGCCGTATGTGCTGGTTGAGAAATGGAAGGCCGCGGCGGCGCCCGCTTCGGGTGCGAAGGCGTTCGTGGCGGCTTCGAGGCCGGAGGTGAAAGACCGCTCGGGCGAACTGCTCTCGCGCGTGCCGGCGAATCCCCCCATCGCGTACCGCAAACTGAACTACCGCGTCTTTCACGAGGGAGAACGCCCGAAGGATGCCAGGTTCCCGAACAGTCTCTGGGACGGCGAGCGCATCGAGCTTCACGCGGCGCGCGGCGAGCACGTGGCGATCGAGATCCGGCTGGACGGCAAGGGCACGATCGCGGCCGACGGCTGGATCGTGTCCCGTATCCTCCCGGTCGGCGACGCTGCCGACCCGCTCGCCCCCGGGAGCGAAGGCCCGGGGCTGTTCCATGTCGAACGTTACGTCCCGAAAGACGCCAAGCCCGGCAAGTCCGCGCTCGAGCTCGTGATCGCGGGCACGAAAGTGCCGGTTACCCTTCACGTCCACAAAGCCGTCCTTCCCGACACGCTCGGATTCCACGTTTCGCTGAACACGTACTCCTCGCCCGGCGGAACGCTTGGCGACAAGCCCGGCTCCGTGAACTTCCTGGAACTGGAGCGGGCGTTCCACCGGATGGCGCACGAGCACCGCGCGACGATCGCCGTCGTGCCGTACTCGCACCACGGGGATGTCGAGGACGGATTCGCCCCGCAACTCAAGGATGGGGCCATCGCCTCGTGGGACGCCTGGGACGCGCGCTGGAAGCCGTACTTCGACGGAAGCGCCTTCGCGGGGCTGCCACGCGACGGCGCGCCGCTCGACCATTTTTACCTGCCGTTCAGCGAGAACTGGCCGCTGCGGATCCGGGCGCACTACGCGTACAAGGGGACGCTGGAGGACCACTGGCGCGACGCGCCTGCGATCGAGGAAGCGTTCCCGAAGGCGTACGCCGACGCCTTCCGGGCGGCGGTCGTTGACGCAGCGCGTCATTGCGCTTCGTGGAAGGGGACCTCGTTCCAGCTCTACCTGAACGACAAGAACAACTACTTCAAGCCCGACCGCGACTCGTGCTGGTGGCTCCTCGACGAGCCCGCGTACCGGGACGACTTCCTGGCGATTGCGTACTTCGGGCGGCTCGCGAAGGAAGGGATGGCGCAGGTGCCGGGGTCGCCGCTGACGTTCCGGGTGGACCTTTCGCGCCCCCAGTACCGGCGCGAGCACCTCGACGGCCTGGTCGGGCTCGACATCATCGGCGGCGTCTACCGGCAGTACCCTGGGCTGGTCTTCGGCCGGGGTGAAGACGTGTGGACGTACGGGAGCGTCGCCGCTCCCGGCGCGAACGGCCAGTCGGCGCGCGCCTGGTGCCTGCAGGCGTTCCTCGACGGTTGCGACGGGATCGTGCCGTGGCAGTCGATCGGCAGACAGGACTCGTGGAAGACTCCCGAGGACACCGCTCTTCTCCTCCCCGCCGCCCCGGGCCTTCCCCGCGGCCCGTACGCGACGCTTCGCCTGAAAATGCTCCGCCGCGGCGCGCAGGATGCAGAGCTGCTGCGCCTGTGGCTGGCGAAGTCGAAGGCGCAGCGCGGGGAGATCCGTGCCGGGCTGGCGGCCTTTCTCGGGCTGGCGGGCGAGTTCCGCAAGTCCTCCGAGGACGACGCGGGCCGGGTGGATTTCGGAAAACTCGAGGCCGAGAAGTTCGAGGGACTTCGGCGAGCGCTGCTGGAAGCGCTGGATGAGGAATAGAGAAAGGGAGGCAAGGACGGTCAGGCTGTCCTATCCGCCTTTATTCTCTTTTATTCGCGACCAATCCGTTCCTTTTCCCTCGAGGCTGCAGGAGGTTGGATTGCGGAGGAAAGCACGGCAGAGTCAGGTTCCAACGACGACAAACGAAAGGCCTGGTCGCGAATAAAAGAGAATGAAAGGGGATACGGTCGCGGATCTCACCAC
Organism: uncultured Planctomycetia bacterium; assembly: GCA_963706735.1. Classification (GTDB taxonomy): domain Bacteria; phylum Planctomycetota; class MHYJ01; order WSZJ01; family WSZJ01; genus WSZJ01. Next base: position 6,911 of record CAVPNQ010000145.1, on the reverse strand, counting down.
GATTCCGGCAGCATCTCCGTTACGCATCGAGCGAATACCGCCTCCACCCCTGCTTCCCTCCGGCATCCACCCACAGCGACGTCGCCACGATCTTCCGCCCGTTCTCCAGCGCCCCCGACAGCGAAGCGATGTTGTAGGCCCTGACCCGCCCCGCCTGGAATTCGCTCACGCGCCGGTCCATCGCCTTCGCCGCCAGCGCGCGCAGCACTTTCCCGAACCCGCGCCACCTGCGGTTCCCCGCGACGATCACCTCGGCCACCGTGTGGCACGTCACGTCCCACGGCGGCTGCATCGCCAGCTGCCAGCCGACCAGCCCGATCATCTCCCCCGCGTCGCGGAGGGTCAGCACGCCGCCGGAGGAAAGACACTGCCGTATCAGCTCCTCGTCCGCGTGCTCCGCCACGTTCGGGTGCGCCTGCCGGTGATCCTGGTACAGCAGCCGGTAGTCCTCCATGAACTCCACCGTGGATTCGCGGCGCAGCTCCAGCCCCGGCGGCACGTCGTACGCGAACTCGTCCGGGATCTTTCCCATCGTCTCCACGGAATCGAAATGCCACAGGGCACCCGGAAGCGGGTCCGCCCGCCTGTCTCCCCACAGGAACAGCCGGATTGCCGCGTGCCCCGCCCCCTCGAACTCGCGCTTCACCTGCTCCACCAGCCCTTCCGCGTCCTTCACGCGCGCGGAGCCAGGAAGCGAATGCGCCTGCACGTCCACGAAGCGCTTGTTCTCCTTCGGGTGCCAGCGCAGCACCGCCAGCGCGCGGTTCCCGCCTGAAATCACTTCCTTCATTTCGAACCGTCCCAGCGGCTCTTCCGGCATTCGCGCTCCCGCCCACGACGACTCGCGGATCGTGTCTTCATCGAAGGGCACGAGGTGCGTCAGCAGGCGGTAGGCAGTCCGCGTGACGTCGAGAGGCGAGCTCTCCCCGAACGGCCACGCATTCCACAGCCACCGCGCCGCGCGCATCGCCTGCACCACGAGCTGGTCCTGCCGCAGCGGGAACTTTCCGATCGCACGGCTCGATCCGTCCGACAGCACTTCCTCGTGCAGCACTTCGCTGAACTCCACCACGCACGGCACGCCCAGCTTCTTCATCGCATACTCGCGGATGCGGTCCGCCTCCGCGCGGTCCTTCCCGCGCCCCAGCACGATCCGCGGGTTGCACTTCCCTTCTACCAGTTCTTTCCGGATCCCCTCGACGTAGCCGGTGGATTCCTCGTCGGCCATGAGCCAGACATTGCGTTCGCCGACGATCTGGATGCGGTCGAAGCGGAGGACGGTGCGGAAGAGCTGGCCGGCGACGCGGGTGACGGTGGCGGCATTGACCTTGTCGCCCTCGTCGGCGTAGACGAGGGTGAGATGGGCGGGGATCTTGTAGGCGAGCGGGTCGAACTCGAGGCGGACGTCGTCGATGGGGCCTCGCTGGGCCTTGTCGACGAGGAGGAGGACGTCGCGGTCACCGGGCACGGTGGATCTCCGAAATCGCTAGACCGCGGCCGCAGGGTTGGGGCGGAAAAGGGTGCGTGCCTTGTTCATGACGCGTTCGAGGTCGTCGCCGCCGAGGACTCGCATGGAGACGCGGCCGGCGAGGTTGCGGGCCGCCTCGCGGAACGCCTTCGCCTGGGCGCCGTCGGGAAGCGCGCGGACGACGGGGATGCCGTCGTTCTCGGCGTGGCGGATCGCCGCGTCGAGCGGGATCTCGCCGAGGAACGGGATCTTCATGCGGTTCGCGGCATCCTTCGCGCCGCCGTGGCCGAAGATGTCGGTCGTTTTGTGGCAGTGCGGGCACTCGAAGGAGGACATGTTCTCGACCATGCCGAGGATCGAGACCTTCATCTGGTTGAACATCGAGATGGCCTTGGTCGCGACGAGAAGCGCGACGTCCTGCGGCGTGGTGACGACGACGGCGCCGCTCATCGGGATCGTCTGGCAGAGCGTGAGCTGGATGTCGCCGGTGCCGGGCGGCAGGTCCACGATGAGGTAGTCGCGCTCGCCCCACGAGACGTCGTTCAGGAACTTCTTCACGTAGCCCGCGAGGATCGGCCCCCGCACCACGAACGCGTCCTGCGCGGGCTGGAAGAACCCGAACGAAATCACGCCGACGCCCAGCCGCTCGATCGGCATCGCCCGCCCCTGCGCGTCGGCCTCCGGCCACTGCCCCTGCAGCCCCATGATCAGCGGGATCGACGGCCCCATCAGATCCAGGTCCAGCAGCCCGACCTTCGCCCCTTCCATCGCCAGCGCCACCGCGAGGTTCGCGCTCACCGTCGACTTCCCCACCCCGCCCTTGCCGCTCCCCACCGCGATGATGTGCTTGATCCCCGGGATCCCGCCCTGCGCCGTCCCGACCGTCCGCACCTGCGCCGTAAAATTCACCTTCACCGAGGCGACGCCCGCAACTTTCGACACCGCGCCCGCCACGTCCTTCTCGATCTGCGCCTTCAGCGGGCACGCCGGCGTCGTCAGCTCGATGTCCACCGTCACCGCTCCGCCGTCCGCGGCCACTCCCTTGACCATGTTCAGCGACACCAGGTCGCGGTTCAGCTCGGGGTCGTTCACGGTCTGAAGAGCCGCCATGATCGCGGCGCGCAGGTCGGGCATGGGTTTCTCCGGAAATGGGTCGGCAAGCGTAGCGATGCGCCGATGTCTTGGGAAGCGCGGGAAGCTGGGGCGCGCTTCCGTCTTTCTCTTCTCCGTCCCTGCCGACGTCCCTAGACTCTCGCGCCGATGAACCCGGACAACCGCCTGATCTGGAACGGACAGCGACGCGGCTGGCTCGAGTCGTGGTACTTCATCATCCACGACCCGAAGACGAAGGCCGCGTTCTGGCTGCGCTACACGCTTGCTTCGCCGCTCGAGGGTCCGGCGTTCGCCGGGCTGTGGGCGTTCGAGTTCCGCCCGGGCGCCGCACCCGTCGCCGCGCGCGAGATTTTCGCCGAGGGAACTTTCCACGCGGACCCTTCCGCCTTCGGCATCCACATCGGCCCCGGCCATTTCACCGAGGACGCGATCACCGCGGGCATCCGCGGCGAAGTCCTCGCGTCCTGGGACCTGCGCTTCAAGCCCTACGACGTCACGTACTTCGCCGCTCCCCCGCTCTGGCGCGCGTTTTCCTCGGCGCACTTTTCCATCCCGACGCCGCGCACGAAGTTCACGGGCCGCATCACGATCGCAGGGCGCGTCTACGAGCTCGAGAACGCGCCGGGTTGCCAGGGACATTTCGGGACACCCGGGCTCGGGAAGGGCTGGACGTGGGCGCACGCGACGGAATTCGCCGAAGGCCCCGGCTTCGCCGAGGCCGTCTCGCCCTCGCCCGGCCGCGTCGCTTCCGTCGGCGTCGCCTGGGGCGGCCGCGTCTGGCCCGGCAACACCATGGGCGCGCTCGCGGGCGGGCGGCTCGAGGGAGCGGACTGGAAGCGCACGTTTCGCGCGGAGACGTCCGAGGGGCCCGTGACGTGGGAGGTGGACGCGAGCCCGGCGCAGGCGATCGGCGTCGAGTACAGCGATCCGTCCGGACAGAGGCTGTACTGCTACAACACGCTCCTCGCCTCGAGCGTCCTCCGCTGCGGCGACACCATCCTGCACTCTTCCGGCACGACCGTCCTCGAGATCAGCTCCGATCTCCCCCGCCTCGACGTCCCCATCGCCCTTCGCGCCGCAGTCCCCCCGGCGCCGCGCGCCTCGGCCCACTGATTTCAATTCGCTGAAACCCCGGCAGGCCCGGGACTGTAAGATTCCCCACGACACCGCTGTCGAGAGGATCCGCCATGAAGCCCGCCCTCCTGTTCGCGCTCGCCGCCCTCGCCGCCGTCACGATCGCCGAGGGGTTCGTCATCCACCGGCAGGAAAAGCGCCTGCGCGAGCTGGAAACCGCCCAGGCCCGCCAGGCGACGCCGGAAGGCGCCGCGGAATTCATGAAGCGCGCCGGCATCGACCCTTCGCAGTCGGGCGGCCCCTCTTCTCCCTCCGAAACCGCACGCGAGGCGCGGAAAGCCGCGGATGAAGCCGTCGCAGAGCGCGCTTCCGAACTCGAACGCCGCCTGGAATCGCTCGAGAAGAACGCGCTGGCCGCGGCCGCAGCAGGGACGGGCGGGGATCCGGGCGCGATCGACGATCTCGTCGCCAAGAAAGTGGACGAGAAAATGGAAGGCGTGAAGAAGAAGAAAAGCGGGCTCTTCGGCGACGAGAACAAGCGTCCGCTGGCGGACGTCTCGAAGGACCTCGCGCTGACGGAGCTGCAGGAGGACCAGATGGCGGAAGCCATCAACGCGTCGCAGAAGAACTGCTTCGGCGTCATCACGACCCCGAGGAACGACGGCACCAACCTCCTCGACGACATCGTGCTTGCGATGCAGGATCCCGAGCACGCCGAGGAGAAGATGAAGGCGGCGTTCATGCAGATCTTCACGGCGAAGCTGCCGGGGTCGGATGAGACGTACCTCGCGAAGCTCCTGCAGGAGAAGCAGGTCCTGGAAGAGGGGTTCAAGAAGATCCTCACCGAGGACCAGATGAAGAAGTACACGCGGCTCGGGCAGGACCCGCTGGAGATCCAGACGGGCTACGACCCGTACGGCGAGTACCTGGGCGAGCGTCTCGGGAAGAAGTAGCGTCGGGCGGGTCTTGACGCAGTGCGTCAATTGCCGGGTTGACGCACTGCGTTATAAGCTTACTTCATCGACTTCTCGTTCTCCCGCCACCACTTCTGCCACGCCGCATTCCAGCGCGAGGCGTCCGTGTCCCGCTGCGAAGGGATGTCGTTGCAGCCCGTGACCTCCGGCAGCGCCATGGAAACCGCCATCCACGCCGCGCTGTTCCCGTCCGTCACCACTTTCGAAAAGTACGACGCCAGCGCGTCCACCAGCGCCTTGCCCACGACCTTGCTCTTCTTGAACCCCTTGCAGTTCTCCGCCGCCGCCTTGCACACCCAGGGGTTCGCGCTCTTGATTCCCTTCTCGAACGCCGTCGCCGCCACCGGCTGGGTGACCAGCCTCCCGAGCCCGGCGTAGAAACTCGTCAGCACGCGCAGCTGCTCTTCCCACTTGTGCACGTCCGCGTCCTTGGACGGCTTCTCCATCGCGATCGGCTTTTCCTGTTTCGCGATTTCGGACGCCAGCGTCTGGGCCGCCGCGGCCTCGTCGCCGCACTCCGCCAGGCGCTCCGCGGCGTAGCCCTTCACGGTCGGCTCCGGGTCGGAGATCATGCGGAGAAGTTCGTTCGTGATCTTTTTTGAACGGGCGTTCAAATGCTTCCCGGCCGCCTCGGCGATCCGGTCGATCCCGCTGCGGCGCTTCTCGAGGTCCTTGTCCTTCAGAAGCGGCGAGGCCTCCTTGACGGCGGCGTCGTCGGCACCCTCGTGGGCGGGGCACACCTTGGCGGGCTTGCAGGCGGCGCAGTCTTCCGCGTGCGCGGCTGCGGCCAGCGACACGGCCAGGACGGCGACGGCGAATTTTCTCATTGCGGTTCTCCTCCCCTGTGGCTGGTTGACGCACCGCGTCAACGCGCGGCGGGCTGCCCCCGCCAGGCCCGGGATTGTATCCCCGGGCCGCCCCCGGTAGCATTTTTCCCGATCCCATGCCCGAGCCCCCCACCCCCACGATTCCCCTCGCCGACCTCCGCGGCGAGCGCTGCCCCTACACGTTCATCAAGGCGAGACTCGCGATCGAAGAGCTGCCCGTGGGCGGAATCCTTCAGGTCATCCTGGATTTTCGCCCCGCCTGGGAGAAGGTCCCGGCCAGCATGGCGGTCCTGGGCCATGAGCTTGTCCGTTGGAACGAAGGACCGGCGGAAGCGCGGACGTATATTTTTCGTCGCGGAGACGAAGTCGTGGAACATCAAGGGCCTTAAGGAGCACAGTCCTCTATATGAAGAGATTGTTTCTGATAGATGTGTATAGAAAGTGTTTATGTAGTGATTGTGATCTGGATCGTGGCCTGGAGGAAGGTCACACGGGGTGCGCCGGGGTTTGGATCGACGTGGAGCGAGATCGAGCCGGAGCCTTCGCCGTAGGCCGACGCCGGTTGGTCGATCGCAGCCCAGGATGCGGTGGAGGCGACGGTCCAGAGACAGCCGGGCTGAGTGGTGAGGTCCACCTGGGCGGAGGCGCGGAGACAGGCGCGTGAATTTGGGATGAGGAAAGCGTGAAGGTGCAGGACGGCTGGACGGCCAGACGTTCTGGGGGGGAGCTGCCGCCCGCTCCGCCGGGTCCCCAGCAACGGCGGCCAGGGGGAACAGAACGAGCGCGGCAACGGAGGCGAGGCACAGCCGGGTCATCTTCGCGCGCGTTACCGCAATCTGGGTTGCTTTCAACCCACAGACGGATCTTCGGCTGGAAAGGGGGCGAACATTAGGCAGAATGAAGATCCTCATCAAATCAATGGGGGGATAGGGGTTTCTGGGGACACTCGTGGCTGGCTTCAGGCGCCTACTCTCTTCGTTCGCAGCCTCCCTGTCAGCGGACCGGCTGTTGCTTTTCGCGGCTGGCTGGGGTTTGGGGACCGAATTGTGTTTTGGCGGACTGTGGAGGGCGGTTTGCCGTTGCGGTTTTGCGCCGCCAGCGGTTCGGCTGACGCGGGCTCGACCTGTACAGAGGGACCGCACAGGCACTCCCCGCCACCCGAGACCCCCGGGGACGCGCGCCGGCGTCAGGAAGAGGGCGGCGCGTTCAGCGGAGCGCAGTCGCCGCCGAGGTCGAGCAGCTTCTCCACCCCGTGCGGCAAGGCCGCGGCGACCATCGCGAACTGTTCGCTGCACGCGCGCGGGCTGCCCGGCATGTTGATGATGAGGGTCTTGCCGCGGATGCCGCTCACTGCGCGGGACAGCATGGCGTGCGGCGTCTTCTCGAGCGAGCCCGCGCGCATGGCCTCGGCGAAGCCGGGCGCCTGACGGTCGAGCACCGTCAAGGTGGCCTCGG
>CAVPNQ010000144.1:0-55142 GCA_963706735.1 uncultured Planctomycetia bacterium | reverse complement strand
GCGATCACGCAGAAGCTGCTGGCCGAGATCAACGCGCTGGCCGAAGCGGGAAAAACGCGCAAGGCGGCGGATCTGCTGGCGGAGAAGCGCGACGGGCCGCCGGTGGTGGCGCTGGCGGAGCCTGCGAAAGAGGAGCTGGACGGGGCGAAGCTGTACCGGCGGCTGAAGGAGAGCACGGTGATCGTGGGGTCGCGGTACAAGTGCAAGAAATGCACGAACTGGCACCTGAACGCGGCGTCGGGGTTCCTGATTTCGGCGGACGGCGTCGTGGTCACGAACCGCCACGTGCTGTCGAGCCCGGACAAGGAAGAGATGGCGGTGATGGACGGGGAGGGACGCGTGCATGCGGTCGAGAAGCTGCTCGCCGAGGACGCCGTGCACGACGTGGCGCTTCTGAAAATCGCCGGCGAAGGGTTCAAGCCGCTGGCGCTGGCCGCCGGCGAGCCGGAGCCCGGAAGCGACATCGCGGTCATGAGCCACCCGAACAGCAAGTTCTGGCTCTTCACGACCGGCGTCGTCTCGCGGGTGCAGGAGTGGTCGAACCCGGCGGGGATGCCCGCGGGACGCTACCCGGTGCTGTGCATCACGGCGTCGTTCGCGCCGGGGTCGAGCGGCGCGCCGGTCACCGACCGGAAAGGCAACGTCGTCGGCATCGCGACGCGCATCACGCCCGTCCTGCAGGCGAAGGATCACGACCCGCAGCACAAGGACGGCGGCGGCGAGTACACGGCGATGATCATCCCGACCGCGGTGCCGGTGGCGTGGGTGAAGGCGCTGGTGGCCGGGGGAAAGTGAGTGCGAGGAGCGCGGGTTGGCGGTTAACCGTTAACGGTTGAGCACCATGGCGAGAGCGGATCGGTCCGGCGGCGCGAGTCACGCATTCGGCGCCATTCGATCGGAGCGCTGCGAATGCCTGCCCCGGATCGCCGGACCCGGCACGCCCGCCATGGTGCTGAACCGTTAACCGCCAACCGCCAACGCGCCGCTCCCGCTACGGAAGTTGCGCGCCCTGGATCTCGACAAGGAGCTCCGGCTTCGGGCACTCATGCCCTTCGCCGTGCGATGAGCCCTCGCTGCTGCCTTCGCCGCACGCCTCGGCGGGATTGACCCGCACGATCCCCTGCACGACGACCTTCTTCCCGACGCTGTCCTTGGGAAACAGAACCGCGTCCTTGGGGCTCTTGGCGATCACCGTCTGCGTGCCGTCCGAGACCTCGACCCAGCAGCCCTTCCCTTTGCACATGCTCTTCACGGTCCCCTCAATCTGGACCTGCTTCCCCGCCATCGACTCGCCGCTCTTGTTCAGGTCCGCGATCGCGACGGTGGTCCCGCGCTCGAACTTCGCACCGCCTTCCCAACCCGCCTTCGACGACTCGGTCGTTCCGCACGACGCGAGCGCGACGACGATGAGTGCGGCCAGTCCGGTTCTCATATTCATGGCAAGGTCTCCGTTTGTGGTTTGAGGCGGTTGACTAATGCCCTTAAGTAAACCCGAATTCCGGCGCCGCGCCAGTCCTTTGAAGAAGGTGAATCCCGGGTCGGCTTTGCGCTGTAATGGCCCCCATGAAACTCATCCCCTTCGCCTTGCTGACGCTCACGCTCTTTGCCGCCGCCGAATCGCCCGCTCCGCGAGGCGACCGCAAACTCGGCATCGGCGTCACGAACCCGAAAGACGGCGATTACGAGAAGGCCTTCAAGGAAGCGCAGGGCGCCGGGCTGCAGCACAACGTGCTGTCGTTCGACTGGCGCGACCTCGAGACGAAGCCGGGCGAGTTCAAGCCGGAGGTGAACTACCTCCAGATCGCGAACGCCTGGTACCCGCCGCGAAAAGTGCCGGTGCATCTCATGATCCGGCCGCTTCACACCAACCAGGACGCGCGGCCGGAGCATCTCAAGGGCAAACCCCTCGACGACCCCGAGGTCGTCGCCGCCTTCGGGAAGCTCCTCGACTGGATCTTCGCGCAGATCCCCGACCTCGACGTCCCGTCCATCTCGATCGGCTCGGAGAGCGACATCTGGCTGTCCGAAGACGAAAAGCGCTTCGCTCAGTTCGGGAAGTTCCTCAAAGAGGCCGCGGCGCGCGTCCGCAGGCTGCGCCCTTCGGTAAAGGTCGCTTCGGAATTCACGCTCAGCGGGATGCGCGGGAAATTCGCCGGGAAGCTGAAGGAACTGCTCGCGCACTGCGACGTCGCGGGCGCTTCCGATTACCCGATGACGAAGGACACGACGGTCCTCGCGCCGGCCGCGGTCCGGGAGACGCTCAAGGACGCGATCGCCTTCGCCGGCGGCAAGCCGGTCTTCTTCTATCAGCTGGGTTATCCGTCAGGCGCGGGCTGCGGCGGCTCGGAGGAGAAACAGGCCGCGTTCATCCGCGAGCTGTTCGCGGCGTGGGACGCGCAGGCGAAGGCCGTCCCGTTCGTCAACATCACCTGGTCTGAGGACATCCCCGCGTCGGCCGTCGAGGGCTACTGCAAGTACTACCACTTCGACACGAAGGAGTTCCGCGACTTCCTCGGCACGCTCGGACTGCGCGCCGAGGGCGGCAAGCCGAAGCCGGCATGGGCGGCGCTGGGCGAGGAGACGAAGAAGCGCGGCTGGTAACGAACCGCGCGGCTCGCGGACCGTTTGAAGTGCCATGGCGAAACTCTCGATCGTGGCCACGGCGCTGGCGCTGCTCGCCGCAGGCGTTGTGCTGGCGCTGCGCGATCGGCCCGCCGCCGCGGCCGCGCCTCCCTCGCACGTCCGCGTCGCCGCCGTCCAGTTCCACTCGGTGATGGGCGACGTCGAGCACAACCGCGCCGGCCTCGCGGCGCTCGTGCGTGAAGCCGCGGCGAAGGGCGCGAAGATCGTGGTACTGCCGGAGGCCGCGGTGACGGGGTATGCGGACATCGACGAGGACACCTACTGGTCGAGCGAGGCCGCGCCGCCGGAAGGGTTCGTTCCGGTCGCCCGATGCGCGGAGCCGGCTGACGGCCCTTCCGTCCGGTACTTCGCCACGATCGCCCGCGAGTGCTCGATCTACCTCACCGTCCCGTTCATCGAGTCCGCCACCGGCCGCTTCTACAACACGATCGTCCTCCTCGGCCCCGACGGCACGACCCGCATCCACTACCGCAAGCAGCACCCGTGGACCGTCGCCGACCCCTCGTGGATGACCCGCGGCGACCTCGGCACTCCGGTAATCGACACCGAGTACGGCCGCGTCGGCGTCATGGTCTGCTACGACGTCAACCAGCTCCTCCCCGAGTTCGCTGAAAAGCACACCGACATCGTGCTCCATTGCGTCGCCTGGTACGGCCCCTGGTTCGACGTGCGCTTCAATGGAAGAGTCAGGGACGCCGGCGTCACCCTCGTCCTCGCCAACTGGACCTTCCCCGAACCCCGCGGCTGGCGCGGCGCCGGGGCGTCGCGGGTCATCGGTCCGGACGGTGTGGAGATCTCGCGGGTCGCCAATGAATTCGGCGATGGCGTCATCTATGCGGATCTCCAAGTGAGGAAGCGCCGCTCGCGCTGAATTCACCGGGGAGCATCTTGCTTTCGCTTCAGTGAAAGCGTACGAAAAGCGAATCGTTCGCCACTCCCGCGGGCGAGCCCAGCCGCTGCTTCCCGGCTCTACGACAGACCCGGGAATCGCACGCGTCTGCGTCCTGGCATGGAGGGCATTCGATGGAGACCTGCGAGCTTCGCCTTTCCCTCGGCTGCATCAAGGCCTTTGCGCCGTTTGGAGGACCTCCATGAAAGTCCGCGAGGTCATACGAATGCTAGAATTCTCGGGATGGCGAGTCGTTCGCACCCGAGGAAGTCACCGTCAGTTCCACCATCCCGCGAAGCCGGGGTGCGTGACCGTCGCGGGCAAGCCGGGAAAGGACGTCCCGGCGGGCACTCTCAAAAGCATCTTCAAGCAGGCAGGACTGGAGGGTCATCGGCCATGAAATACGCTGTCGTCATCGAGAAGGGGCCGAAGTCCTACGGGGCCCATGCTCCTGATCTTCCGGGCTGCATCGCAGTGGGGAAAACTCGCCGCGAAGTCATGCGCCTCATCAAGGAGGCCATTGAGTTCCATATCGAAGGCCTTCGCCTACAGGGAGAGCCTGTGCCTCTGCCGACGACGCAGGTCGACTACGTGAGCGCGGCAGGTTAGGCCCTGTGCGCATCTCGGAAACCAGCCCATGAGCTTCGACCTCTACTTCTGGAAGTGGCGCAAGAACGCGGTGTGCTCTCCCGGGCAGGCCTGCCTGCTACTCGCCGATGGTCTGCCCTGCCCTGATCTCGCTCCGATCGCCCCAGGTCGAATCCGGCAGGAGCTGGACCGCGCGTTTCCGGGCTGGGACGGAGACGCATCGGGTCGCTGGGTCTTCGAGTGCGATTTGCTGGAAAACGGAATCATCCTGAACACGCATAGTTCTACCCCCGAGCAGGTCTTCGATTGGTTCAACGCGCTCGCGTCGCGCGAGGGACTTTTCAGCTTTGATCCTCAGGAGGGCCCGATCACTTCGGAAGACAAAGCTGCCGTCAAGGCCTTTCGGAACGAAGTCAGGGAAGACGAGGCCTCAGACGAGTTCCCGGACATCCTCCTTCGTGCCGAAGGTGGCGACGCCGAGGCCCAACTGCTTGCGGGAAATGCGTTCGCGTTCGGCGAGGGAGTTGCGGCGGACGACAAGCGCGCATTCGAGTTCTATCGCCAGGCGGCGATGCAGGGGCTCCCGGACGCCATGTTCAACCTGGCCTCGTGCTATCGCCGTGGGGAAGGCGTGACTCGCGACATCGAGTGCGCGATCGGGTGGTACCTGAAAGCTGCCGAGACCGACAAGCAGGCCGCCACGTTCGAGCTTGGAGAAATTTTCGGGGCGGGCGAGGGTGTTGCGATCGACGCAATCAAGGCTGTGCACTGGTTCCGGATTGCAGCAGATAATGGCCATCCGGAAGCACGGTTGCGCCTTAGAAAGCTCGAAGCGAAGTGACCTTCGCGGAGCGGAGAACGCCGACGAACCCATGCCCGACCTCACCCTCACCCTCATCCAACCCTCCACCCTCTGGCGCAACCCCGAGGGGAACCGCTCCGCGTTCGCGGCGCTTCTCGCCCCGCTTGCGGGCAAGACCGACCTCGTGGTCCTTCCCGAGACTTTCACTTCCGGCTTCTGCAACGAAGCGGTCGCCGAGGCGGAGACGATGGACGGACCGACGGTGGCCTGGCTGCGCAAGCAATCCGCCGCGATCGGTGCGGCGATCACCGGGAGCGTGCAGATCCGCGACGGCGCGGGGGTGTACAACCGGCTGCTCTGGGCGACGCCGGACGGCGCGGTGCGGCACTACGACAAGCGGCATCTGTTCCGGATGGCGAAGGAACACGAAACTTATGCGCCGGGAAGAGGGCGGCTGACGGTCGAGCTCAAGGGGTGGCGCGTGTGCCCGCTCGTCTGCTACGACCTGCGCTTTCCGGTGTTCGCGCGGAACCGGTTCGGCGTGGAAGTCCCGGGGCGGTTCGACTACGACCTGCTGATTTTCGTCGCGAACTGGCCGGCGGCGCGGCGGTTCGCGTGGCAGACGCTGCTGCGGGCGCGGGCGATCGAGAACCTCGCGTACGTCGCCGCCGTGAACCGCGTCGGGACGGACGGCAACGGGCTCGTCTACGCGGGCGACAGCGCCGTCCTCGACATGCTAGGGCAGCCGGTGGTCGAACTCGGCGACGGCGCAAAGGTCGTCACGACGACGATCTCCGAGAGCGCGCTGGCGGAGCACCGGAAGCGCTTCCCGGCGCAACTCGACGCCGATCGATTCGACGTCAAGGAGTAGAGAGAACGACATGAAACGCATCGCCATCGTGGTCGTGCTGGCCGCAGGCCGGCTCCTCGCAGAGGACGCCGGGCTCCCGGATCACGCGCTCGCCCGCTTCGCCGACCCGCTCCCGCGGCTCACCCTGGGCAGCAAGGATTTCGCGATGGCGCCGGGCGGGAAGCTAGTCGTGTCGGGCGGCTACAACTCGGGCCAGTTGTGCCTTGTCGACACGGAGGCGTGCCGCCTGGACGTCGCCGAGGGATGGGGCCCGGCGATGGCTTTCTCCACGGACGGCTCCCTCCTCGCGGCGGGAACCCTGGGCGGCTATGTGGCGGTGTACAGCACGTCGCCATTCACGGAAACGAAGCGATTCAAGCTGGCGGAGTACGACCCGGTGCTGGGGGTCGCGTTCTCGCCCGACGGCAAGGTCCTCGCCGTCTCGGTGGCGAAGCAGCCGCTTCACCTGCTGGACGCTGCGACGGGAAAGCCGCTCGTCGAAACCCTGCTGACGCCCTGCGAGCCCGGCCAGGTCGCGTTCTCCGCCGACGGACGCTTCCTCGCCGCCAGCGTGGGCGGGGTGAAGGACGGAACGCCGTCGATCGCGGTTCTCGACACGAAGACCTGGAAGATCCGGGCGCTGGTCCCCGGGGCCGCCAAGGCGATCGCGCTGTCGCCGGACGGCGCGGTGCTGGCGGCCCGGGACGAGGCGGGAGTGTCTCTCTTCGACGCCGCGACGGGAGACAAGCGCGACGCGTTCGGGGACCCCGCGACTCAGTTCAGGACGAAGATGAACTTCAGCGCCGATGGGAAGCGGCTTGTGCAGGCGGACTACTCGAGCGTTGTCGTCCGCGAGATCCCGTCCGGCAAGGAGCTTCGTCGCATCGATACCTGGGGCACCCACGCCGACACGGACGGTTCGACGTTCGCCTTTGTCAACTCCTCCCACTGCATTCGCGTCGTCGACGTCACGGGCGACCCGAAGCTGCGCCGGCGCAAGGCACACGATTCCGAGGTGGAGGAACTCGCCTTCTCCGCGGACGGGAAGACGCTGGCCTCCCGGGCGTTCGACGGCGACGCGATCCTCTGGGACCTGCAGGCCCGGAAGTTCCTCAGCCGGGACCTGGGCGCCTGGGACGGGCCGAGCCTGCGCCCCGGCGGAACGTCGCCTGACGGGAAGACGTCGGTCGCCTGGACCGTGACGGAGGGCGCCCGCGGCGTCGATGTGCTCGATGGCGAAGGGAAGATCCTCCGCACGATCCCGTTCGCCTTCGCCGACGGGCTTTTCGCGAGCGCCTTCTCGCCGGACTCGAGGCGCGTGGCGCTGTCGCTGTGGAGGGAAGGCAACCCGTGCGGCGTCGGCGCCGGCGAGCCTTCGAAGGAGGAAACGGACGGCTTCGAGCGAATCCGCCGGATCCCGGTGGTGGAGGTCGCGACCGGGAAGGTCCTCTTCGAGATCAGTGGCCACGACAGCATGCCTCACGCGATCGCCTGGTCCCCCGACGGCCGGCGGATCGCATCGGGCGCTTCCGACGACACCCTGCGCGTCTGGAACGCCGAGACGGGGGAGGCCGAACGCGGGCTTCCCGTGGGCTCGGACGGCTACCTGTCCCGCGTGGTCTTCGCTGCCGATGGCCGCGTCGCCGTCGCGGCCGGGAACGTCGCCCGGATATTCGACCCGGCCACGGGAGAGCTGCTCTTCGACCTGCAGGGCGGCCACAAGGACGACATCCAGTCGCTTGCGTTCTCGCCAGACGGGAAGATCTGCGCGACAGGCGGCCGCGACCACGCCATCGTGCTCTGGGACGTGGGCCGGAAGTAGCTTCCCTGCCGCTTCCACGCCACGGCCGGCGGGCGGAGGGGATGGCTTCGAAGTGCCTAAGAACAACGGGCAGAATTGCTCGAAATCGCCGATTCTGGTTAGCAACTTTACCTTACAAGGCGTCAACGTGCCGCTTTGCACTTTCTGACAATGAACATTACTCACAATCCATAAACCATTGCGCATCAAGGGTTAATGAGTTTCTCCCCCTTGGGCACGCGGCGTGCTTCATCACCCTTCACAAACGCCCCCCTCACAAGCGCTTTGGAGAACCTCGACATGAAACCGCTCTTCCGCTCCCTCGCCCTGTCCGCCCTCCTCGCCGCCCCGGCCGTCGCCGGCGACGCCGACTGGGGCTTCAAGCCCGGCCAGGTCTACACCTACGAATGCAAGACCGAGTTCCATTACGTCGCCATCCCGGTCATGGCCTCCGTGGACGGCCAGATGGTCCGGCGCGGCGGCGGATTCACGCCGAGCGGCCCGAGCCGGCCGGGATCGTCCGGGCGCCGCGGCTCTTCCGACCCGCAGTGGGAAGTCGTCACGCTGCGCGCGACCGTCCTCTCCGTGAACAAGGACGGCTCCGCGGTGCTCGACTTCTGCGTTGAAAACGTCTCCATCGATACACGCTTCGATGACAACGGCGATCGCGCGACGTGGAGCTCCAAGGTCTCCCCCACGACCGATCTGCCGGGGTACAAGCAGTACGAAGCGATCGTCGGGTGCCACTTTGGCGCCACGATCGCGGCGGACGGGACGGTGATGGAACTCGACCAGACCCGCTGGCCGACGGCCGCTGCGACACCGGCGCCGGTGACGACCGCCGTGCAGCGCGAGCCCCGGACCAAGGCGGAAATCGCCCGCGCCCGCGAGGTCAACGCCGCTTCCGCCGCCCACGCACCCACGCCGGCCATGGCGTGGCTCAGCCTCATCTTCTCGACGTCGCCGGACCGCGTCGAGAAGTGGAACCGGACGCTGAAGATGCCCTTCACGGAGAACCTCGACGTGAGCTATGGCGGCAAGGAGCCGATCGGCAAGATCCCGTGCGTGAGGAGCAAGTTCCGGACTTCGAAGGGTGCGCGCGTGCAGGACGAGGCGGACGAGCGCGACATCGCGCGGGCGCAGACGCTGGAGAGCTTCTCGATGGACAGCCTGAGGAACGCGGAGAAGAAGGGGCACAACTGGTTCTCGCGCGACTACAACTGCACGATCAAGGCGGAGATGGATTCGAAGTCGGACGTGAGCATCGGCGGGACGATCGTGTCGGCGATCTTCGGCTGGGAAGTCACGCTGAAGGCGATCGGGAAGACGGGGCCGGTGAATGGTCCCGAACTGCCTCCGGACTTCGCGCCGTATGAGCCGCCGGTGGAGACGCCGTCCGGCACGACGGAAGCGGCGGGAATTCGGAACCGGTAAGGCCTGACGGAATCGACACCGCCCGCGGCTTCACGGCCGCGGGCGGTTCTATTTGCCGGGGACAAGATGCCCCTCCGGGTCGATGCGGGAGAGCGCTCGCAAGGTTGACGCGTGCAGTCCGCGCTCCGGTCCCTCGACACTTTCCAGCGCCTTGGCCTCCACGGCCAGCGCTTCCAGATCAGGAATCGCCGGCCGCGCTTTCTCTCCCTGGTCGGCCAGGATCGGCACCACGAACCGGCGCACGTCGGGCCGCCGGAGCGCCGAGCGCAGGTTGTCGAGCACGGCGGGGCCGAAGAGCCGGAGTGTTTCACTGGCGGCCTTCGAAACCTCATTCCGGTCTGCGGCGGCGTTCGCCTCGGCGACCGGGTGGTTGGGGAGACTGGCGGCCCGTTCAGGGAGAACGGAGAGCAGCGTTTCGGCGACGTCGGAGTCGGAGCAACTGGGCGGACGAAGGGCGCGGATGGCCTGGACGCGGAGATGCTCGAGGAGAGTGCGGTTGCGGATGACGTCGAGGTAGAGCGGAAACGTCCGGTCGTCAACGTGCCCGTTGTGCACGATCCCCGCGGCGGCGGCGTTGCGGACGGAGTCGGCCGGGTCGGAGCGCATGGCCGCCCCGAGCGCCTCGAGGACTTCGCGAGTTTCGCGCCCCCGGAGGACGATCGCGGCCGCTTCCCGTACCTGCCAGTCGCCGTCCGACAGCAGGGCAATCATGTCGGCGTCGGAGCCGATCCGCTCCAGCGCTTCGCGCGCCCCTTTGAACTTGTGCCGGCGCATCTGGTCGACCCAGTAGCCCGAGGTCTCCCCCTGGTGGCGCGGGAGGGCCGTGAAGTGGCGCCACGCGAAGGTTCCGGCGAGGAAGGCGGACAGAAGGCCTGCACCGATGAAGGCGAAGAGGACAGGCCGGACCTTGCGGGACGAGCTCACGTTGCGCCTCGGCCATGGGGAGAAAGTTGCCGGTGCAGTCTACAGGCCCGGAGAGCCGGAAAGCGATTCCGACCCGGCCATCCCCTGTCCCCGATAGAATGGGTCTACCGCCACCTGGAATCGCGTCGCCCGATTCTCGAGATTCTCCCCGCCCGCCGGCCACCAAACGCCACCGGGTGGGAATCCCTGGGCGACCTCTCTTCGAAAGACCGGTGGCATGAGTCTCGAATCCGACCTTCTCTTTGCGCAACAGGCGATAAAGCTGGGCTTCGTCGAGGAAGCCGCCGTCAGCGAGGCTCTGCGGGTGTGCGACGGACACCTGCTCCCCGACGAGTTGGTGCGCCGAAAGCTGCTGACCCCGG
The DNA here is from genome assembly GCA_963706735.1 of uncultured Planctomycetia bacterium. Lineage (GTDB taxonomy): Bacteria > Planctomycetota > MHYJ01 > WSZJ01 > WSZJ01 > WSZJ01. Next base: position 44,849 of record CAVPNQ010000144.1, on the reverse strand, counting down.
GGGAAGTCGCGGCGGTGCACGCCGTGGTCGAGGCGCTGCTCAAGCGGAAATCGGCAACCGCCACGCCGCCGGTGGCGCCCCCGGCCGCGGAGCCGCCGCCGCCAGCGCCACTCGCCCCGGCTTCCGGGATCGTCGGAACAGTGGCCCTCGTCCGCCCGCGTTTCACCGACCGCGAAACCGCCCACGGCCGGCTCTCGGCCTCGGGCGCTTCCCGCACCGACGCCCTTCTGGACGGACAGATCGTCATCAGCCTCGGTACGGATTCCTCCGGGCTCTTCGACAAGATCGTCGCCAGGGCGGGGCTGAAGGCGGCGGGACAGGACGCCGACCTGGTGGAGGTGCCCGAGGGAGCGCTTCCCCGCGCCGCACGGCGCGACCGCCGGCTTCTCGTCTCCCGCAAGGTGCCTCATGGGCGGTCCCTGGAGGAAATGCTGCGGGATGCCCGGAAGAAGGGGCAACTCCAGGAAGTGCTGGAAGAGTCGCGCTTCCTCCGGGCCTTCCGTGACGCCTGCATGGCGATGGGCTTCATGCACGGGATCGGCCTGGTGCACCGGCAATTGACCCCGCACGCGGTCCTGCTGGGCGAGGGGGGCGAGGTCGTCGTGACGGACTGGGACGAAGCACGGCCCGCCCAGGAGCCGCCCGGCGCGGCACAGCTGTCGCTCGTCGGGTCCTGCTACTCCGCGCCGGAACTTTCCGGTGATGGAAAGACGCTGCCGGCGGACCCGCGAAGCGACGTCTATTCGCTGGGGGCGATCCTGTATCGCGTGGTCGCGCGGAGAGTCCCGTTCACGGGGGAGCGTGAGGAGGAGATCCTCTCGCAGCAGTTCGCGGGGCCGCCGTCGGCGCCCTCGACGCTGGGAGTCGCGGTCAGCCGGGAACTGGAGAAGGTGTGCCTGAAGGCGCTCTCACCCAGACCGGACCTGCGGCACGCCGACGCGGGGGTTCTTCTTGCCGAGTTCGAAAGCGCGCTCGCCGGCGATCCCGGGGTGAAGAAACACGCGGACGCGGCGGCGGCGCACGTGGAACTCGCCCAGAAGGCGTTCGAGGCCTACCAGGCGGCGCAGGCGGAGGCGGTGTTCCAGCACCTGGAAGCGCGCAGTTCAGAGGTCCGATGGGGGGCCGCGAGCGAACTCACGCGCGAGGCGGTGCAGGCGGCGGGGAAGGCTGAGAAGGAAGCTGTGGAAGCGCTGAAGGAAGCGGAGGCCAACATCGCGGCGGCGCTGGAGCTCGTGAAGAACCACCGCGAGGCGCGGCGGCTGAAGGCAGAGATTCACTGGGCGGAATTCCGGCACGCCGAGGACGCGGGCGACGAGAGGTCCTCACTCGTGCACCTGCAGGTGGTGTCGCAGTTCAACGACGGGGAGTTCGACGTCCAGCTGCGCGGCGAGGGGACGCTCTCGGTCACGACAGAGGCGTATCGGTGCCCGTGCCTGCGCACGGGCCGGCCGGTCCTCGCCTCCGAGGCAGTCCGGCTCGGATACCAAGTCGCGAGCGGCCGCGCCGTGGACGGCGACATCGCGGCCGAAGGAATCCGCACACTGGAGTGGGCGCGCCCCGCGGTCCTGAACGTCCACGGGAAGTCGTGCGTGAAACATCCGTCCCCGGGCGCCGATGTCTGGGTCTTCCGCCTCCTTCCGCACGGTCCGCTCCGGGTGCCCGCCTCCTCCGGCCACGGCTTTCCCACGGCCACCGGCGGCACCCCGATGCCCGTCCTGCGAGCGCTTTTCGAGCAGAACTCCCCCTTTCTCGCCTCCCTCGGCGGCAAGCACGTGGGCCAGACGCCGGTCAAGCGCCTGGCGCTTCCCGCCGGTTCGTACCTGCTCGTCGTGAGCATGGAGGGCAGTCGCCCCGTCCGCGTCCCCGTTTGGGTCGGGCGATGCGAGTCGGTGGAAGCGCGAGTCACGCTGTACGCGCCGGACGACATTCCGCCAGGGTTCGTGCAGGTTTCGCAGGGGAAGTTCGGCTGGCAGGGAGATCGCGACAACCCGCACTCGCTTCACCACGAAGTCCTGTCGCTGCCGGACAATTTCATCAGCCGCGATCCGGTGACGTGCCGGGAGTACGCGGAGTACCTGAGGGACCTGGCGAGGACGAATCCGATGGAGGCCGAGGCGCGGGCGCCGCGGCGGGGGCCGGCGGGGCCGCCGATGTGGCCGGATTCGCCGTGGGGGCCGCCGGCGGACGCCGGACCGGACGGGAAGTGGCAGCTGCCGGGGTGCCACGTTCCGTGGGATCCGACCTGGCCGGTGCTCGGCGTCTCGTGGGAAGACGCGCTTCATTACTGCGCCTGGCTTCGGGGGCACAAGCCGTGGATGTTCACGATCCCGCACGAGTTCGACTGGGAGAAGGCGGCGCGCGGGCCGGACCGGCGGCGGTTTCCGTGGGGGAACGGATTCGATCCCTCGCTCAGCAACTCGGCGCAGACGCTGAAAGACGGTGCGCGGCCGGTGGCGGTGGGGACGTTCCCGAGGGACGAGTCGCCGTACGGCGTGCGCGGCATGGCGGGGAACAGCCGGGATTTCTGCATGAACTCGCCGGGGGCGGATTTCCCGGAAGCGCGGATCCTGAGGGGCGGGTACTGGAATGGAACGGGGGTCCAGCTGGCGTCGAGTTACCGGTCCACGGCGGCGACGAGGCATGTGAGCCCAAAGGGCGGCTTCCGGCTGGCGCTGATTCCGTCGTTGTAGAGGGAAACACGGCCATACATGAGTATGTTTACTAAGTTAGTTAAGTATTTCTTGCGCCGCGCGAATCCCCCTCCTAGCCTTGCCTGAAGATCACCACTTCAGCAAGGAGCCGCACCCATGCCCCGCATCGCCCAGGACACCACTCACCTCATCGGCAACACCCCGCTCGTCCGCCTCGGCCGCATCGGCCGCGGCTTCCCGGGTGAGATCGTCGCCAAGCTCGAGTCGTTCCATCCCGGCGCGAGCGTCAAGTGCCGCATCGGCGCCGCGATGATCGAGCGCGCGGAACGCGAAGGCCACATCACCCCCGACACCATCCTCATCGAGCCCACCAGCGGCAACACCGGCATCGGCCTCGCGTGGGTCTGCGCTTCACGCGGCTACAAACTCGTCCTCACGATGCCCGAGACGATGAGCGTGGAGAGGCGGAAGCTGCTCGCGGTCTTCGGCGCGCAGCTCGTGCTGACGCCGGGAGCGGAGGGAATGACCGGGGCGGTGAAGCGCGCGAAGGAGATCGCCGCCAGCAACCCGAACTACCTCATGCTGCACCAGTTCGAGAACCCCGCGAACCCCGAGATCCACCGGAAGACGACGGCCGAGGAGATCTGGCGCGATACGGACGGGAAGGTGGACTTCCTCGTGGCGGGCGTCGGCACCGGCGGCACGATCACGGGCGTCACCGAGGTCATCAAGGCGCGCAAGCCGTCGTTTCGCGCCGTCGCCGTCGAGCCCAAGGACTCCCCGGTGCTCTCGGGAGGCAAGGCAGGCCCGCACAAGATCCAGGGAATCGGCGCGGGTTTCGTGCCGGGCGTCCTGCGCACCGAACTGCTCGACGAAATCGTCCAGGTCGGCAACGAGGAAGCAGGCGCCATGGCGCGCCGGCTCGCGAAGGAGGAGGGCATCCTCGCCGGGATCTCCGGCGGCGCGGCCCTCTGCGGCGCCGTCCGTGTCGCCTCGCGCGAGGAAAACCGCGGCAAGCTCATCGTCGTCGTCCTCCCCGACACCGGCGAGCGCTACCTCAGCACCTGGCTCTTCGACGAATCGACCCCCGCCGCCGGCGCCGTCGCTCCGCCGGCCCCGGCCCGCCTCCAGGAGGCCCTCCGATGATCCAGCGCGTCTCCGCCATCCCCGCCGCCGCCTCTCGCCCTGCCGACACGCTCGTCGACATCGTCGTCGAAGCGCTCCTGGCCCCCTCCGGCCGCGAAGGCCAGCCGCTTCCCTGCCCCCGCAATCTCCCCTCGCGCGGCGCCGTCCTCGGGATCGTCGCCGACCTCCGCTCCATCCTGTTCCCGGGGTTCTTCGGCCCCGCCGACGTCGCCGCCGACGAACTCCCCGCTCACTTCCGCCGCGCCCTCGAGGCCCTCGTCCCCGCTCTGACCGATCAGATCCAGCGCAGCTTCTGCTTCCACCGCGGCATCGACCCCGAGGACTGCGCCGAGGAGGCCGCTTCCGCCGTCAGCGCCTTCCTCACGCATCTCCCCGACCTGCGCAGCCGCCTCGCGCTCGACGTGGAGGCCGCGCTGGACGGCGACCCTGCCGCGAGGGGCCCGGAGGAGACTGTCCTCTGCTACCCCGGCCTCCTCGCCATCACCAGCCACCGCATCGCCCACGAGCTCCACCGCCTCGGCGTTCCCATTCTTCCCCGCCTCATCGCGGAGCACGCCCACGGCGCGACCGGCATCGACATCCACCCCGCAGCCACCATCGGGCGCCGCTTCTTCATCGACCACGGCACCGGCGTCGTCATCGGTGAAACCGCCGTCATCGGCGACAACGTCCGCCTCTACCAGGGCGTCACGCTCGGCGCGAAGTCGTTCCCCGTCGATGCGAACGGAGCGGTTGTGAAGGGCCTTCCGCGCCACCCGGTCGTCGAGGACGACGTCGTCATCTACTCCGGCGCCACCGTTCTCGGCCGGATCACGATCGGCCGCGGGTCGGTCATCGGCGGGAACGTGTGGGTGACGAGGAGCGTCCCCCCGGGAACGCAGGTCACGCAGGCCCAGGCCGGGCGTGAAGCGTGGGCGGAGGGCGGGGGGATCTAGGACGGGGCCGCGAGGCTCGCGCTTTTCCGCTGGTATTTATATGACGTTCGTAATACTATCCGCCCGTGCGCTATCCCCCCGGCCACGCCGCCTCGACCCGCGACCGCATCGTCCGCAGGTCCGCCACCCTTTTCCGCCGCGACGGCATTGCCGCGACCGGAGTGGACGCCGCCATGAAGGCCGCCGGCCTCACCCCTGGAGGTTTCTACGCGCACTTCCGCGGCAAGCACGACCTCGTCGCCCGCGCGGTCTCCGAGGGGCTCGAGGAAAACGTGCGTCGCCTGGGCGCTGCGGCGCGAAAGCACGGCCTCGTGAAGTCGTACCTGTCCGAGAAGCACCGCGACGACATCGAGAACGGCTGCACCGTCGCGGCCCTCGCCGCCGAGGTTGCCCGCTCGCCGCGGCCGGTCAAAGTGGCGTTCGGCCGGGCCTTCGAGGGCTGGCTCAAGTCGTTCGGCCGCGAGCACAACCTGAAGCGCACCGACCTCCTCGCCCTGATGTCCACCATGCTCGGCGCACTTCTCCTGGCGCGCGCCGTCCCCGACCCCGCCACCAGCCGCGCCGCGCTCGCCGCAGGGCGACGCGGCGCACGGCGCATCCTTGGAGCCCGCCCATGAACGGCACCGCACAGGCCTTCACCGTCTTCCACGCCGGCCCCTGGTCCTCCCTCCTCGGGCATCTCTTCCCGCACCCGCTGCTCCGCAAGGACGTCCCGGGCAAGGTCTTCCTCAAGGAACCTCTCGGGCTGACCGGGATGGAAGTCAGCCTCGGTCGCATGCCGGCGGGAACGGCGGTGCCGTTCCTGCACAGGCACACGAAGAACGAGGAGCTCTACATCTTCGTGCACGGCCAGGGGGAAGTCCGCGCCGGCGACGAGGTCATCCCTGTCCGCGAAGGCAGCGCGGTACGCTTCCCGCCCGAGACGCCGCGCTCATGGCGAAACACCGGGACCGAGCCGCTCGACTACATTGTGATCCAGGCGCGCGCCGGAACCCTGCCGACGGGGACGATCGAGGACGGGCAGCCCATACAGGGCGAGGCGTGGCCGAGGTAGCTACGCCAAACCCCGCTTCGCCAGCACCCTGCGCTCCACGACCCCGAACGCCGCGCGGTCCACGATCACGCCGAACGCCACGATCAGGACCATGACGGCGCAGACCTGGTTCACGTCGTTGAGCTCGCGGCCGATGAGAAGCGACTTCCCGAGGCCGCTGGTCACGTAGATCAGTTCGCCGGCCATGAGCGAGCGCCATCCGAAGGACCATCCCTGTTTCAGGCCGGAGAGGATGGCCGGAAGCGCACCCGGGAGCGTGATGCGCGTGATCTGCTGCCAGCGCGTGAGCCCGAAGGTCTGGCCGACGCGGCGGTAGAGCGGAGGAAGCTGGGTGATGCCGTCGCGGACGCCGAGGGCGACGGAGAAGAGCGACCCCATGACGACGACGAAGAGGATCGCGCTTTCCGACAGCCCGAACCAGAGCACCGCGAGCGGGAGCCAGCAGATCGACGGCAGCGCCTGCACGCCGATCGCGACCGGCCCGAACAGTTCGCGCGCCGTGCGGCTCCCGGCGAGCAGCAGCCCGAGCGCGAGCCCCGCCACGGCGGCGATCCCGAACCCCGCCGCGATGCGCAGGAAAGACGACCCCAGGGCGAGGAGATACTCCCCGCCCCGGAGCCCGCCGACGATGTTCGCGACGACGCCGCTCGGCGTGGGATACAGCCAGGCGGCGGCGCCGGAGAATTTCACACCCGCTTCCCAGGCGGCCAGCACCAGCACCAGCGCGGTCACCCGTTTGGACCAGACGTTCATCGCAGGCCCTCGACGAGCAGCCGCGAGAAATCCGGCACCGCCTTCGACTGCCCGATCGCAAACGCCCGCTTCGCCTGCTCCTTCGTCGTCTCGATGAGCGGGTCCGTCGTGAACTCGACGCGGCTCCACGCCTGCCGAAGGGTTTCGGTTGGAAGAGCCTTTCCGGTAACACGCCTGATGCCATCGTTGACGACCTTCGCGCCCTCTTCCGGATTGGCGTTCAGCCACGCCGTCAGGCCGTCGTGCGCCTCGAGGAAGCGCTTCACCAGATCCCCGTTGGCCTCGAGAAACCCGCGCCGCGCGATGACGTTGGTGATCGTGAATTTCCCGCCCGGCCACTGCGACTTTTCCTCGAACAGGATCCTTCCGCCGGCCTCGGCGACGAGGCGCGTCGCCCACGGCTCGGGGACCCAGGCCGCGTCGATGTCGCCCTTGCGGAGAAGCGTCAGGATGTCGGCGTTCTCGGCGTTCACGATCGTGGTGTCGCCGCCAGCATCGGCAAGCTTGCCCTTGAGCGTCTGCGTGACGAAAAAGCGGGCAGCGACGTCCTGCGTGTTGCCGTACTGCGGCGTCGCAATCCGCTTCCCGAGCAGGTCCTCCGGCTTCTCGATTCCCGCGCCCGGCTGCACGACGACCGCGGCCCCGTTGGCTGCGGCGCCGGCGATGACGCGAATCTCTTCGCCGCCGGATTTCGCGTAGGCATTCACGGTCGGGCTCGGGCCGACGTAGCCGAGGTCGATTTCCCCGGCGAAGAGCGCTTCGATCAGCGCCGGCCCCGCGTTGAACGTCCTGAATTCGACTTTCACGCCGGCGAGCGCCCGGCCGAAATCGCCGCGTTCGGCGCCGGCGACGGCCTGGGCGTGCGTGAAGTTCGGGAGGTACCCGATGCGGACGACGCGCGCCGCGGCCTCGGGTGCCGGCGCGGCGCTTCGCCACGGAAGTGCGACGGCGCCGCAGAGGGCGGCGATGGCGAGAAGGGGCGCGCCGAAATCGAGGAGCGCGGCTCTAGGAGACCCACGCATCGTTCCCCTCCTTCCGGGCGAGCTTCTGGAGTTCCTCTCGCAGTTCACCGCGGATGGCCGCGCGGATCTCGGCGACCTCGGGCGAATTGAAATCGCGCGGGTGGGGCAGATCGACGTCGATGACGCGCCTGATCCGTCCGGGCTGGGTGGCCATGACGGCGATGCGGTCGGAGAGGCGGACGGCCTCCTCGACGCTGTGGGTCACGAACACGACGGTCTTGTGCAGCCCGAGCCACAGGTTCTGGAGCTCGTGGTGCAGGATCTCGCGGGTCTGCGGATCGAGCGCCGCGAACGGCTCGTCCATCAGGAGAACCTGCGGGTCCACGGCCAGCGCGCGGGCGAGGGCGACCCGCTGCTTCATGCCGCCCGAGAGCTGGTGCGGCATCAGGTGCGCGAACTTCTCGAGGTGGACCATGCGCAGAAGCAGGTGAATCGTCTCGTCCCTGAGTTCCTTCGGTTTCTTCGGCAGCCCGAAGCCGACGTTCTCGGTCACGTTGAGCCACGGCAACAACGCCGGTTCCTGGAACAGAACCAGCCGGTCCGGCCCCGGGCCCGCCACCGGCCGGCCGTCGATCAGCACCCGTCCCGTGTCCGGCCGCTCGAACCCCGCCAGCAGTTGCAGCATCGTCGTCTTGCCGCAGCCGCTGGGGCCGACGAGCGAGAGAAACTCGCCCTTGCGGACGTCGAGCGAAGCGTCGCTGATCGCCACGAGGTCGCCGAAACGCTTCGAGACGCCCGAAACCGAGAGTTTCGGGATGTCGAGGGCGGCGCGGGCGACGGGGGGTTCGTGGAGGGCGAGGGGCATGGTGAACCTAGTAGATTTCTCCGCCGTGGCGTCCCCAGCGGGAAGCGGCGACGGCGAGGAGGACGGCGAGGGCGAAGAGGCTGAGAGGCGCGATCATGGGTGGGGCTCCCGAATGTTGATTTGAAAGGTCATGATTGGAACCGCGGCAGGAGAAGGGCCGCGGCCGGGAGGCGCTAGGAACGAGCGCCCCGGGCAGCGGCCCGGGGACAACCCATGCGATGGAAGTGGAGTTGTGCGCTCATGACGCCCGCGAAGCTATCCGGCCGATGGGATGCGCGCAAGTGAAAGTTTACTGAATTGGTAAGGATTCGCTCGCCCACCTCCCAATCTCCGAACCTAGCGACACTCCCCCACCCCGCTTATCATCCCCCCGCCACCCCTTGGAACCCACCATGACCAACACCTACGCTCAACTCCAGCCCGCCGCGGTCTGGAATCTTTTCGCCGAAATCGACCGCATCCCGCGCGGCAGCGGCGCCGAGACCGCCGTGATGGCCATGCTCGAGAAGCGCGCGAAGGCGCTCGGGCACAAGACGAAGCGCGACAAGGTCGGCAACCTGCTCATCTCCGTCCCCGCGACAAAGGGCCGCGAGAAATCCCCGGTCGTGGTCCTCCAGGGCCACGTGGACATGGTCTGCGAGAAGAACGCTTCCTCCTCCCATGACTTCACGAAAGACCCCATCGTCCCGCGCGTGAAGGGCGAGTGGGTCGTCGCCGACGGCACGACGCTGGGCGCCGACAACGCCATCGGCGTGTCGCTCGCTCTCGCCGCCGCCGAGGACCCGGCTGTCGAGCACGGCCCGCTCGAGATCCTCCTCACCGTCGATGAGGAACGCGGGCTCACCGGCGCGCAGAAAGTCGCCGAGGGTTTCTTCGGCGGCCGCATCCTCATCAACATCGACAGCGAAGACGACCGCACGGTCACCATCTCGTGCGCCGGGATGCAGGAGACGCTGCTCGACTTCGAAGCCCCGCGCTCGCGCCCGGCTGCGGGTTCCAAAGCGCTCGAGGTGTTCGTGACGGGGCTGAAGGGCGGCCACTCGGGACTCGAGATCAACGCAAACCGCGGCAACGCGATCCGCATCCTGGCGCGCGCGCTTCTCGCCGCCGCGAAGAAGACCGGCCTGCGGCTCGCATCGCTGGAGGGCGGAAACAAGCGCAACGCGATCCCCCGCGAGGCCAGGGCGGTCGTGTCCGCCCCGGCGAAGTCCCTCGCGGCGATCAGGAAGGCCGCCGAGGCCGAGGTCGCGAAGATCCGCGCCGAGGAAGTCGCCGGCATCGACGACGGCCTCGAAATCCGCTTCTCCGACGCCGCGCCGAAGGATGCCTGGAACGAAAAGGACTCCCGCCGGCTCCTCGACCTCCTCGGGTCGCTTCCCCACGGCGTCGTCGCAATGTCCGTCGCGGTCCCGGGATTCGTCGAGTCCAGCACCAACCTCGCCGTCGTGGCGATGCGCGGGAAGCGGGCCGAGATCTGCTGCACCAGCCGCTCCTCCGTCAACTCCTCACTCGACCAGATGGCCCTTCAGCACGCCTGCATCGCCGGCCTCTCCGGCGTCGCGTGCCGGCAGGGCGGGCGGACGCCGGGATGGAAACCCGATCCTGGAAGCGCGATCCTGGGGATCGTGAAGGAGCAGTACGCGCGGGTATTCGGGCGCGCGCCGGAGGTGGTCGGCGTGCATGCGGGCCTCGAGTGTGGCACGCTCAAGGAACGCTTCCCCGGCCTCGATGCGATTTCCTTCGGGCCGGACATCGAGGGGGCGCATTCGCCGGACGAGCGCGTGCGGATCGAGAGCGTGCAGCGGGTCTACCGGCTCCTGGGAGCGGTGCTGGGGAGTGTCGGCCGGGCGTGATTCAGCGCCAGGCCGGGCGAGGTCTTAAGTCGGCCGATTTTACGTATTTTAGGCGCTTGCCAGGATGCACACCTTCCTGGAAGCCGCTACAATACGCACCGCATCGTCGCGATTGAAGAAAGGAGGCCTGGCCCTTCGACCTGACGTGAGCCGCAGACGCACCAGCCCCGTCGCAAGACCCCGGTCGCAACGCTCGCAAGCGCCATCATCCATTTCATCATGACTTCCGAGTGGCCCGCCCCCGAGGGGCCGGCCGGCACCAATGGTCTTCTGTGACGTGCGCGAAGACGTCCTTCGCCCCGCGCGGCCCCGAGCCGCCCGGCGTGGAAAGCGGTCCGGTTCACGCGCCGTTGACGGCCGGAGTTTCGCTTCCGGCGCTTCGAACCCGGACTGTTTCCATCATGAGGAGCCTCCCATGCGAAGGCGCGGATTTACGCTGATCGAGCTGCTGGTCGTCATCGCCATCATCGGCATCCTGGCGGGCCTGCTCCTGCCGGCGCTGATGGGCGCAAAGAAGGCGGCCAAGAAGAAAGACTGCATGAACAACCTGAAGGCCATCGGGTTGTACAACATGCTCTACCACACCAAGAACGACGGCTACCCCACGTGCGGCGGCTCGACCTGGTTCGGCCTGCTGTGGGGGCAGGGCCTGGCGCAGGATGGAAACCTGTTTCGCTGCTCGGTGAAGGGCCGCAGGGTCCCGGGAACGCATTACCAGGGCATTCTTGCAACGGGCGCGACCTGGGCACCGCCGGCGGGCCTGTCGTATACGATTCCCGCCGTGGGAATCGGCTCGAACGCACCGGCGGACATGCCGATGGCGAGCGACGAGCTCCCGAATCACAACAGCGAAGACATGAACATCCTGTTCTTCCAGGGACGCGTGGACTGCATCGACGCGTCGTCGCCCTTCTTCACGGCGACCGACTCGTTCCTGGGCGCGACGACCTGGTCGGCCCCGCTCGGCACGGAATAGACTTCGTCCGGTGGAACGACCCCTGCGCGGGCCGCGGCGATTGCCGCGGCCCGTTCCGTTTCTGTCCTACTTCAGCTTGAACTCCACCCGCAGTTCCGCCGTGATCTTCGCTTCCCCCATCCCGCTGAACACCGAGTCGTGGGTTCCCGCCTGACCGGCCGGAAGCGGCTGCCCCTCGGGCTGGGACGCGGGCATGGACGACTCCTCGACTTTCGCAACGGCACCCACCTCGCGGCCGAAGCGCTTCGCAATCTCACCGGCGCGCTTTTTCGCATCCTCGGCGGCGGCGTCCCACGCCTTGGCGAGCGCGGCCTCGGGATCGGACATGCGGAAGACGACGGTCGCGGGGACAGGCCCGCGGCCCGTCCAGTCCCACTGCAGCCCGCCCGAGTAGTTGGCGCCCGCGGAAACCGCCGCGTCCACGATCGCGGCCACGTGCTCCGCCACCTCGACGTCCTTCAGCTTGTCGATGCCGTTCACGGCCAGCATCAGAGTCTTCTCGAGCATGACCTCCCCGCCGCCTTCGCCCCCCGCCGCCCCGCCGCCGCCCATCACCGCCATCGCCTCCTCGTTCCCCGGAGGGCTCCGGAACTCCAGCCCGCCCTCCGTCACCGTAGCGGCGTCGAGCTTGCGTTCCTTGGCCGCGCCGAGGAGCGCGTCCTTCACCTTGCCCGCCTTCTCGCCGATTTTCGTGACGGCATCGGCGGCCTTTTCGGCGCGCGCGGCGACCGCAAACCGGAACTCGACGCGGTCGGGGCGGACTTTCGCTTCACCGTGGCCCGTGACGACGATCGTGTCGTCGGCGAAGGCGGGAACGGCGAGCAGGGCGGCGAGCAGCAGGGCGCGCATGAGTATCTCCTGGGATTGGACGGTTCAGGCTTGAAGGGGTGCGTCGGGACCCGCGGGCGGCACGTACACGGCGCGCGGCGGCGCAGCGGCGAGCGCTTCGCGCGCCGCCTCGAGCAGGTCCGGCCGGCGGACGAGGGCCTGGCGGAGCAGTTCGGCGCCGCCGTCGCGATGCGTGAGTTCCTGCATGAGGGCGAAGGTTTCGCCGGCGAGGGCCTGGAGGCGCCGGTCGCGGTCGAGCCGGGCGACGGTCTGCGGCTTGGCGAAGACCTGGACGAGGCGCTTGTTCCCGAGGTCGGCGAGCCAGGTCCAGGCGGCGTCGTAGAGGTCCACGACGGGGCGGTGGTGGTCCTGGTGAAGGACGAGGGGGGAAACGTAGAAGCGCTGGCGGAGGCGGCTCATGGCGTCGCGTTAACGGAGACCTTCGACGAGAAGGGAGACTGTTTTCCTCATGGCGCCGGCGTACGTTCCCTCGGGCTTGCCGGGAGCGTCGAGCGTGTCGGTCCACAGGGGCCCGACGACCCGGCGCCCATTCTTGAACGAGAGGGCGCGGATGGCTTCCTCGTCGCGCCCCGCTTCCGTGAACATCGTCGGCGTGCGGTCCTTCAGGAGCCACGCGCTGGAGGCCTCGTTCATTTCGGTCGTGGGCGTGATCCCGAGCGGCGCCATCGCGCGCACTTCGAAGCCGTAACGCGCCGCGAAGTAGCGCAGGGAATCGTGCGGCGTGAAGATCCGCCGGCGGATGGTGGCGATCTGTTCGACCTCGGAGGTGACGTAGGCATCGACTCCCTTGATCGTCTCGAGGAGCGAGTCGGCGTTCGTGCGGAATTCGGACTCGTGGTCCGGGGCGATCGAGATGAGAAGGTCTCGCGCGTTCTCGACGTACGTCGCGGCGCGGCGGGGGTCGAGCCACGCGTGCGGGTCCGGTGTGCCGTCGTCGCGCATCAGCGGTGTGACGCCCTTCGTCGCGACCCAGCGCGGGTGTTCGCCGGGCGCGGCCTTCACGATGTCGTCCAGCCACGGCTCGAGGCCCAGGCCGTTCTCAAAGACCGCCCAGGATTCGCCCACGGCCCGCACCAGCTCCGGAGTCGAAGCCACCCGGTGCGAATCGTCCAGCGGGTTGGCCAGCGTCCGCACATCCACGTGCGAGCCCGCAATCGTCCGCACGAAATCCGCCAGCACCGGGTTCGTGCACGCCACCACCGGCTTTCCGGGCGGGCGCGACGGACCGCAGGAGGCGAGGCCGAGATGCATCACCGCGGCCAGCACGCCAACCACCGCCATCGAGAGGAAAAGACGCTTCACGCACGGGATGATAAGCCGGAAGCGCCGGGGCCGGGGAGGGAATCCCTCTGAGAACGAGAGCTGAAACCTCCCTGCGGAGCGCGACGCAGGTCCGACCGGCGCGCGACGAGGGATTGGGCGGTGCCGAGGCTTGCGGCGCGCGCCGCCCGGATCAGGCGCCGGGCGGCGGCGGCGAAACGGCCGCGCGCAGGCCGCTCTCAGGGTCCGGCTGGGTCAAGACGGCGTCCGCCGCCGCGTGGTCCAGAAGCACTTCCCCGCCCGCGTCCTTCTGCACCACCCAGGTGCGCCCGGCGTCGCGCCGCGGCGCCATGACGATGCGCTCGCCGGGCGCGAGCCCGAGCCCGGTCGGGGCGGACACAACGGAAGCACGCCGGCCTTCGCGGAGCAGGCTGGCGGCGACGGGACCGCCGCCCTCGACGTGGACGAAGTCCTCCGGGATCTGGGCGCCGTGGGGGTCGCGCTCGGGATGTCCCAGCAGGTCGTCGATGTAGTCCACGGCCTCTTCTTCGTTCACGTGCTCCAGGACGTGCGCCTTGGCGTGGAGCTCCGTCTCGGGCACGCCGACGCGCGCGAGGTACGTCTCCCAGAGGCGGTGCGCGCGCTGGAGGCGCTTCGCCTGCAGCATTCCCTCGTCGGTGAGCGTCAGGCCTTCGCGCGTTTCCACGAGGAGCCCGTCGTTTTTCATGGTAGCGAGGGCGCGGGAGAAGCGGCCGCGGTCGGAGTGGAGGTGGGAAGCGACGACGGAGGAGGCGACGGGAGGGGGGCCGCGGAGGATGGAGCCGAGGATGTCCTCGAAGAGCTGCTGGGGGATCATGCGGCGTCTGCGGCGCCAGGAGGCGAGGAGGCCGTAGCGGGGAGCGACGGCGAGGATGAAGAGGAACTGGGCGGTGCAGAACAGCATGATGGCGCCACCGCCGGCGGAGTCGAGGGCCATGGCGAGGCCGAGGCCGCCGGCGACGGAGGTGACGCCGAAGACGGCGGCGAGGGCCATCATGCGGTCGAGCCGGTCGCAGAGGAGGTAGGCGGTGGCGGCGGGGGTGATGAGGAGGCCGACGACGAGGATGACGCCGACCATGGAGACGGCGGAGACGACGACGAGGGAGACGCAGAGGGTGAGGGTGAAGTCCACGATGGCGACGGGGATGCCTGCGGCGCGGGCGGCGACGGGGTCGAACGACGCGAACTGGAAGGCGCGGAAGAAGAGGACGAGGACGGAGAGGACGGCGGCGCCGACGGTGGCGGCGATCCAGAGGTCGGTGTCGGTGACGCCGAGGACGTCGCCCATGATGAAGTGGACGATGTCGATGTGGATGTGGTCGCGGAAGACGGAGACGAGGACGACGCCGGCGGCGAAGACGCCGCAGTACATGATGCCGATGACGGTGTCTTCCTTGAGGCGGGACACGCGCGAGACGAACGCGATCATGCCGACGGTGATCCCGGCGGCGATGACGGAGCCGATGAGCATCGCGGGGGCGTGGGCTTCGCGGCCGAAGACGACCTTCATGAACAGGTAGCCGGCCCCGACGCCGGCGATCATGGCGTGGGAGAGGGCGTCGCCGAGGAACGCCATGCGGCGGACGACGACGAGGCACCCGATGACGCCGCAGACGACGGCGACGAGGCAGCCGCCCAGGAGCGCCTTCTGGAAGAACGTCTCGGACAGGGGCGAGAAGATCGACGCGATCACGGCTTCCCCTCCTTCGCGAGCTTCCCGAAGATCCGGAGGCGGCCCTCGTAGACGGCGGTCAGGAGGTCCTCGTGGAGCACGGCCTCCGGGGGCCCATAGCCGTACATGCGCTGCTTGAGCAGCATCAGCTTGTCGAACGTCTCGGCGGCCGTGGCGAGATCGTGGTGGACGACGACGAGGGTGCGGCCGGCGGAGCGCGCCTGGCGGAGGACCTCGAGAAGCGCGCGCTCGGTCGCGGCATCGACGCCCGCGAACGGCTCGTCGAGCAGGAGGATGTCGGCGCCCTGCGCGAGCGCGCGCGCCATGAAGACGCGCTGCTGCTGCCCGCCGGACAGCTGGCCGATCTGCCGCTTGCGGAAATCCCCCATGCGCACGATGTCGAGCGACTCCGCCACGATCCGGCGGTCCTCCGCGGACGGCGAGCTCCACCACGGGATCCGGCCGTACCGCCCCATGAGCGCCACTTCCTCGACCGTCACCGGGTAGTCCCAGTCCACGGCGCCGCGCTGCGGCACGTACGCCAGCCGCCCCCGCGCCTCCTCCACCGGCTGCCCGAAGATCTTCACCGTCCCGAAGTCGCGCTTCACGAACCCCAGGATCGCCTTGATGAGCGTCGATTTGCCGGACCCGTTCGGGCCGATGACGCCGACAAGCGTGCCGGCCTCGATGGAGACGGAGACGTCGAGAAGCGCCGGCCGGGGGCCGTAGGAGACGGTGAGGTGTTCGACCTGGATGGCGGGGGGCCGGGCGTCAGTGATCATCGTGATCGTCCTTCCCCGTGGGCGCGACCGCGGGCACGTCGAGCGGAAAGACCGCCGCGACGGGCGTGCCCGGCTCGCTCCAGAGAGTCTTCTCCGCGACAGGTTCGCCGTCGCGCAGCACGCGGATGCGGATCGCGTGCGAACGGTTGAGCTGGTCGGAAGGCGGACTCGCCTCGACGAAGAGCTCGTTCTTGCCTTCCAGCACCGAAGGAACGGGCTCTACGCGCAGCGCTTCGCCCGGCTTGACCGTGGTCGCCCGGAGCGCTTCGACTCCATTCACCCGCACCACCACGCCCGCCGCCTTCTCCTTCCCCGTGTCGAGCGCGAACGGATCCGGCTCCGCCGCGAAGGAAGCGGTGACCTCGATGGCGAAGACGCCCTTCGCGGGGGCCCGCGCGTACGACTCCACGGGGCCGCGGGCGTCGCGGCGGGACGTGAAGAGCGCGACGCTGCCCGCGAAGACGACCCAGATCGCCAGGGAGAGGAGAATGCGCATCTACTTGAGCGCCTTCACGATGGTGAGGACGTTTTCGCGCATCATGCCGATGTACGTCTCGCCTGCCGTGCCGGGGCCGCCCATCGAGTCGCTGTAGAGCTGGCCGCCGACGGACACGCCGGCCTCGCGCGCGAGTTCCTCGACCATCTTGGGGTTCACGCTCGTCTCGACGAACACCGCCTTCACGCCGAACGATCGGATCGAGTCCACCACCGCCTTGCGCCGCTCGGGCGTCATCCCCGCGCCCACTTCGCTTCCCGTGGACCATCCCACCGGCGCGGCGGACTTGAAGCCGTAGTCGCGGCAGAAGTAATTGAACGCGTCGTGGCTGGTCACGAGGATGCGCCTCTCGGGCAGGATCGCGTTGAACTGCTCCTTGATCCACGCGTCCAGGGTGCGGAGCTGCTGCAGGTACAGCTTCGCCCTCGCCTCGAACTCCCCCGTCCCGGCGGGATCGAGCTTCGACAGCGCCGCCACGATGTTGTTCACGTAGCGCGCGGCGTTCACGGGCGAGAACCACGCGTGCGGGTCGTGGATCTTCTCCCCGCCGGCCACGAGTTCCAGCGGCGCAATCCCCTCCGTGCACGTCGCGATCGGCTTGCCGCGATCCTTCGCCATCGTGGACATCCAGTTCTTCCCCTCCAGGTGCAGCCCATTCTCCAGGCACAGGTCCGCCGTCGCCGCAATCTCCGCGTCCCCGGGCGTCGGCTGGTACGTGTGCGGGTCCGCCCCCGGCGCCAGGATGCACTTCACCTCGCACCGGTCCCCCGCCACCTGCCGCGCGAAGTCCGCGATCTGCGTGGTCGAACAGACGACGACCTTCTTTCGCGGTTCCTCCGCGGCGGCGGAGGTGAAGGGAGCGAGGGCCAGCAGCAGTGCCAGGAATCTCATGTGCGTTTCTCCGTGAAGGTTTTCTTGCCGGCGTGGACATGGGGCTCGCCCGCCCCGACGCGGACGTCGTCGCGGTCGTCGCGGGGCTCCGGAAGCGCCGCCAGCCTGCGGGCGAGCGCGCGCCTCCAGGCCGCGGAGGCGGGCGAGGCCGCGTGGGCGGCCAGCACCTCGAGCCGCTGGAGGACCTCGGCCCCGACCGAGTGCTCGAGCCGGCAGACCTCGGCGGCGGCGCGGGAAGCGGGCATGCCGAGGACGTCCACGAGCAGCCGGGTGAGGCATTCGTCGCGGCGCGCGACGAGGCTCGCGGCCTTCAGTCCCTTTTCGGTGATCTCGACCCGCCCGTACGCCTCGTGGCGCGCGAGGCCGGCGTCCACGAGACGCCCGATCGCCTTCGAAACGCTGGGGAGGCGGACCCCGGCGGCCTGCGCGATGTCGCGGACGCGGACGGGAGCGCTTCGGCCGAGCTGGAAGATGTGCTCGAGGTAGTTCTCCTGGCTGGCGGTGAGTCGCGTGGGCACTGGAAGTTTCCTTAGACTAACTTTACGGGTCAAAAAAAGGCGCGCCGTCCGGGCCGCCCTTCTATGTTTCCTTGCGCTAACTTTCATAGCCTACGCCTCCCGCCGGCACGGGTCAAGCCCGATTTTCCCGGTTGCACCCCCCTGCCCCCTCTCCTATCATCCCTTCCCCCTCGCACCTCCGCGGGGCCCTTCATCCCGGCTCAGGAGCCTAACCTTCAGCCAGACTTCACCCGCCCCGTCACTCCCACTTCCGCTGTCCCGCTTCACGGGCGTCGGCTCCACCTTCCACACCAGCGCGGCCGACGCGGCGGAATTCGTGCGCGAGCGCTTCCACGATTTCCCCTTCTGGCCCCAGCTCAAGGGCGAGTCGATGATCGACCAGGCCCTGGTGCCCCCGTCCGCCGCGACGCTTCCGGGGTTCTACGAGCTGCTGAAGCGCCTCGAGGGGACGCCCGCGGGATCGCCGTGGGTCAAGGGGCAGGTGGCGGGGCCGCGGTGCCTGAGCGAAGCGGGCAAGGGGAACTTCGCGACGCTCTCGACGCTGGTGTCCACGCACGCGCGATGGCAGGCGGCGCAGATCCGCGTGGCGGGCAGGCAGGCGGTGATCGCGATCGACGAGCCGTCGTGGACGGCGCCGTTGGAAACAGTGGATCGGGATGCGGCGGCGCGGATGGTGGCGGAGATCCGCGCGGCGGGGGCGGTGGTGGGGTTCCACTGTTGCGGGAAGGGCGCGTGGGGCGACGTCCTGGCGCTCAAGCCCGACTTCGTGAACCCCGACGTGAGCGGCGGCGTGAAGCCCTGGGTGGCGGAATTCGAGAAGCCGCTCGCGTCGCACATCGCGAGCGGCGGGTGGATCGGCTGGGGCATCGTCCCGACGGACCGCGCGGTGCCGCTGGGGCATTCGCGGGCGATCCTCAAGGAGTTCCTGGCGGCGATCGCGCCGCTGGGCGAAAAGAAGACGGTTCTGGAACACTCGTTCTTCACGCCGGCGTGCGGACTGGCGGGGCTGACGCCCCAGCAGGCGGAGGACGTCCTCCGCGCGCTGTATGAAATCTCCCGCTTCTGCCGGCTCGATCACCTCGGCCTCAGGGCAGGATAGGACCGACCATGAAACCATTCCTGGCGCTCGCCGTGCTCGCCGCCTTCGCCATCGCCGAAGAGAAGGAGGAGTCCACCCCGGCCGACGCGTGGGCCACGTTCCGCGCCGCCGTCAAAGAAGGCCGGCGCGAACAGGTCTGGGCGTGCTTCACCGCAGGGACGCACAAGGAATTGGCGGAAGGCGACTGGAGCAAGGCGTTCCGCGACGGCCAGAAACTACCCGACGAGGACGCGGTCACGGTCGCCGGCTATCTCGGCTTCAAGGACGTCGCAGAATTCAAGGCAGCCGGGCTGGAAGAGCTCGCGTGGCACATCCTGACGGCGCAGATGCGCGACCTGGGCTGGCTCGCCGAGGACGTCCACCTCGTCGTGGCCGAGGCAGGCGAGAAGACGACAACCTGCCGCTTCGAGAAGGACGACAAGCTCTCCGGCTGGCTCGTGATGACCCGGGGAGAGAACGGCTGGCAGCTCGATTTCCCCGCCACGCGGGAACTGTTCCGGAAGAAGCAGGCTGACGAAGCGAAATGAATCCGTCCATGAGAGGAGTCCCGCCTTCAGCATCATGACCAACGCACGCCCATCGCTTCTCGACACCCTCAAGCAGCGCGTCCTCATCTGGGACGGCGCGATGGGGACGACGCTGCAGCGCTACAAGTTCAAGGCGGCCGACTTCGGCGGGCAGGCGATGGAAGGGTGCAACGACTGGCTCTGCCAGACCAAGCCGGGGGTGATCCAGGAGATTCACGAGAAGTACCTCGAGGCGGGCGCCGACGGCGTCGAGACGAACACGTTCGGGTCGAACTGGTTCAAGATGGACGAGTACAAGCAGGGCGAGCGGACGTACGACCAGAACGTGACGGCGGCGAAGCTGGCGCGGGCCGCGTGCGCGCGGTTCGAGAAGCCGGGCGCGCCGAAGTTCGTGGCGGGGTCGATCGGCCCGACGGGGTTCCTGCCGTCGTCGGAGGACCCCTCGCTCGGCAACATCGCGTTCGACAGGATCGTCGAGGCCTTCCTGCCGCAGGTGCGCGGGCTCGCCGACGGCGGCGTGGACGCGTTCCTGATCGAGACGTCGCAGGACATCCTCGAGGTCAAGGCACAGATCTTCGCGATCCGGAAATGGGCGAAGGAAGCGGGCCGCAAGCTCCCGATCATGGCCCAGGTCACGCTCGACCGCACCGGCCGCATGCTCCTCGGCACCGACATCGGCGCTTCGCTGACCACCCTCCTTTCGCTCGGTGCGGACATCGTCGGCCTCAACTGCTCCACCGGCCCCGAGGAGATGCGCGACTCCGTCCGCTACCTCTGCGAAAAGTCGCCGCTGCCGATTTCCGTCATGCCCAACGCCGGCATCCCCGCCAACGAGGGCACCGGCGACGCGGTCTACCCTCTCGGCCCCGAGGAATTCGCGGCGGCGATGGAAGAGTTCGTGAAGAGCCGCGGCATCTCGCTTGCGGGCGGCTGCTGCGGGACGACATACGAGCACATCAGGCGGCTCGCGGAGCGGGTCAAGGGCCTGAAACCGCTCGCGCGCACCGTCCCGTACGAGCCGGCCATCAGCTCCATGATGAAGTCCGTGCCGCTTCACCAGTACCCCAAGCCGATGCTCATCGGCGAGCGAGTCAACGCGCAGGGTTCGCGCAAGTTGAAGGAGCTGCTGATCAAGGACGACTGGGCGTCGATTATCCAGATCGCGCGCGCCCAGGTCGAGGGCGGCTCGCACGCGCTCGACATCTGCGTGGCGCTGAACGAGCGCGACGACGAGAAGCACCAGATGACGACGCTTCTCCGGAAACTCGCCCACGCCGTGGACGCGCCGATCATGATCGACTCGACGGAGTACGACGTGATCAATGAGGCGATGAAGATCTACCCGGGGCGCGTGATCGTGAACTCGGTCAATCTCGAGAAGGGTCACGAGCGCTGGGACCGGGTGATGCCGATGGTGAAGGAGTACGGCGCGGCGACGATCGCGATGACGATCGACGAGCAGGGGATGGCGCTCACGGCGGACCGCAAGTTCGACGTCGCGCGGCGGATGTGCGACATGGCGCGCGACGACCACGGCGTGCCGCCCGAGGCGCTGATCTTCGACTGCCTGACGTTCACGCTGGCGACCGGCTCGCCCGAGTACATCGACAGCGCGACGGCGACGATCGAGGCGATCCGCAAGATCAAGGACAAGCTCCCGGGCGCGCTCACCGGCCTCGGCGTCTCGAACGTCTCGTTCGGCCTGGCGCCGCACGCCCGCGCCGTCCTGAACTCCGTCTTCCTCACGCACTGCGTCCACGCGGGGCTCGACATCGCCCTCGTCCACCCCAACGAAATCCTCCCGTACCCGTCCATCCCCGAGAACGAGCGCGAGCTCGCCGAGAACCTCGTCTTCAACCGCTACCCCGATGCCCTCGCGAAGTTCATCGAGTACTTCGAGAAGACCAAGTCCAAGAAGAAGGCCGCGCCCAAGCCGACGCACACCCTCACCGTCGAGGAACAGCTGCACTTCAATATCCTCAACCGCATCCACGACGGGCTGGAAGCGCTGCTCGACGAGGCGCTGAAGAAGTACTCCCCCGTCGGCGTCATCAACGAGGTCCTGCTGGGCGCGATGAAGGAAGTCGGCGACCGCATGGCGACGGGCGAGCTCATCCTGCCCTTCGTGCTGCAGAGCGCCGAAGTGATGAAGAAGTCCGTCGCGTACCTCGAGAAGTTCATGAACAAGACCGACACGTACACGAAGGGCACGATCGTCCTCGGCACCGTCTACGGCGACGTCCACGACATCGGCAAGAACCTCGTGAAGACCATCCTCACGAACAACGGCTACACCGTGCACGACCTCGGCAAGCAGGTCCCGGTGCAGAACTTCATCGCCAAGGCGAAGGAAACCAACGCCAACGCGATCGGGCTGTCCGCGCTTCTCGTCAGCACCAGCAAGCAGATGCCCTACTGCGTCCAGGAACTCGACAAGCACGGCCTCCACATCCCCGTCATCATCGGCGGCGCCGCCATCAACGGCCGCTTCGGCAAGAAAGCCTGCGTCCTCGAGGACGGCCGCTTCTACGACTCCGGAGTCTTCTACTGCACCGACGCCTTCACCGGCCTCGACGCCATGAACGACCTCGTCATCCCCGCGAAGCGCGCCGAGCGCATCGAGCGCAACCACAAGGAAGTCCGGTCGCTCCTCGACCTCGAGGCCGGGAGAGGCCCCGCTCCGGAAGTGAACACGGCGGCCTCCAGCCACCCCCGCGCCGTCAAGCCCGCCCCCCACATCCCCGTCCCCCCGTTCTGGGGCACCCGCACCGTCGCCAACATCGACCTCCGCGAGGTCTTCCCCCTCATCGACCGAAAGAGCCTCTTCCGCATGAGCTGGGGCGGCCACGGCAAGTCCGCCAAGGCCGTCGCCGGCGTCATCAAGGAGGAATTCGAGCCGCTGCTCGTGAAGATGGAAGACGAGGCCCTTCGCGAGAAATGGTTCCAGCCCCGCGCCGTCTACGGCTTCTTCCCCTGCCAGGTCCGCGACTCCCAGCTCGTCGTCTTCGATCCCGAGGACCCGAAGAAGGAGCGGTGCAGGTTCGACTGGCCGAGGCAGCCCGACGGCGAGCGGTTGTGCCTCGTGGACTATTGGGACCCGGACCGGCTGGACGTCGTCGGGTTCCAGTGCGTGACGGTCGGTGCGAGGGCCACGGAGCTTTGCGACGCGCTCAACGCCAAGGGCGAGTACTCGAAGAGCTACTACCTGCACGGCCTCGCGGTCGAAACCGCCGAGGCCATGGCCGAGTGGCTCCACCGGAGATTCAAAGCCGAGTTCGGCATGCAGCACGGCGGCGGGAAGCGCTACTCGCCGGGGTATCCGGCGTGCCCCGATCTCGCGGACAACGAGAGGATCTTTGGGTTGCTCGACGCCGAGAAGGCAATCGGCTGCTCGCTGACGAGCGCGTTCCAGATCGTGCCGGAGCAGAGCACCTGCGCGATCGTGGCGCATCACCCCGAGGCGAAGTACTACAACATCAAGGGGCTGGTGCTGAGGTAAGGAGCGCTCTTGACCCAGCCAGACGAAATCCGCGGACTCTGCGTGACGCTGCTCGTGGCGGGAGAACAGGCGCTCGTCGTTTTGATGGACGAGAGTGGCTCCGTCAACCGTTCCGGATCCGGATCCACAAACAACTCCGATCTGGACCTGTACATCGGCAGGACGGACCCCGCATGCTTCACATTCCTTCGAAGCAGGATCTCGCCGCAGCTCCTGAACTGGTGCGGTCAATCGCGCACCGCCCCCGACATTCAGGGCAAGCCGTGCAAGCTGACGATCGACTTCTTCACGAACCTCAGTGAGCGCGGAAGGTCCTTCAGCATGGAGTGGAACTACGGCTCCGAGTCCGAAGGTCCACCCGCAGACGTTTGTGAATTTGTCCGCTCGGCAGTCGAAGTGACCCGGGACTGGCACGAACAGCAAAAGAAGATGGTCATGAAGGCAGAGGCGCGACCTTCAAAGCCGTGGTGGCAATTCTGGCGGCGATGATGTGAGGAAGTCAAAGATCGGTATAATCCTGGTATGACCAAGCCGATGCTCCGCTCATCCGTCCAAAAGACTGCCCTGAGTCTCCCCCGCGATGTCTATGACCGCCTGGAATCGCTTCGACACATCACCGGCGACACCCGAAGCGGCATCATCCGCCGCGCCCTCCAGGAGCTCTTCGCCAACCTCCGCAATGCGGAGAAATCACGCCGGTACGTCCAGGGCTACAGGCGCTTCCCCGAGTCCCGCGCAGAAATCCGCGCAGCGGCGGCGGCTGCGAAGCGACTGGCGGAGGAGCCTTGGGAATGAAACGTTGCGAGGTCTGGTGGGCGGAGCTGGCGGCGCCGGCGGGGCGGCGGCCGGTGTTGCTCGTGTCGCGGGACGAGGCGTATGCCGTCAGGGAGCTGGTGACGGTAGCGCCGGTGACGACGAGGGTGCGCGGGATTCCAACTGAAGTGCCCTTAGGGAAGAAAGAAGGACTTCCGAAAGTCTGCGTCGCGAACCTCGACAACCTCACGACGATCCCGAAACAGTTGCTGAAGTCTCGAATCGCGCTGCTTCCGCCCGCCAAGATCGACGCGGTGGACGACGCGATTTCTTTCGCACTCGGGCTCTGAAATCGAGTTTAAGCGCGGCTACTCGACATGCGGATTGCTCTGGGCCAGAATGAAGACGCGCCCCCAGGCCGCGCGCTTCTACGCCTCGATCTTCCCGAACTCGCGCGTCCACAGCGTGACGCCGATGTGGAGCGAGTCGCCGAGCGGGCCGCCGGGGTCGGTGAAGGTCGTGGACTTCACGCTGGTGGGGCAGCGGTTCCAGGCGATGACGGCGGACCGGAACCGGGCGCTGTCGAAGCGGGTGACGGACGCGATGATGACCATGGTGAAGTTCGACATCGCGGCGCCCAAGAAGGCGTGGCGCGGATAGCCCGGTCGGGCGAGAGTCCTGCAGGATGAGCGATTCCGACTCGAAGCTGCGTGCGATCAAGCTGCTCCATACGGTCGCGTGGGCCTGGCTGTGACGGGACGCGTGGGGAAGAAGGCTCAGGCCTGAGCGCCTGGTGGCGAGAAAGTCCGCGAATTGTGGCGGCCTGCGCAGGAAGGGGTCACGCACACCAATTGCTCGAACAGAGGGGATGATCGCCGGCACCGTGGAAATTTCAGGCGTCGTCAAGCCGGGCTTCGAGCCCGTGCGGGAAGCATTTCGGGAGAACTTCTCGCTCCGCGGCGAGCTCGGCGCCGCTTGCTGCGTCTATCACCGCGGGAAGAAGGTCGTGGACCTCTGGGGCGGCGTCCGGTGCAAATCGACGGGCGCGCCGTGGGAAGAAGGCACGATGTGCCTGGTCTACTCCACGACGAAGGGCCTCTCCGGGCTCGCGATGGCACTGGCGCACTCGCGGGGGCTCTTCGACTACGAAGAGCGGGTCTGCGCGTACTGGCCGGAGTTCGCGCAGAACGGGAAGGAGGCCGTGACGGTCCGGCAGCTCCTCGCGCACCAGGCGGGGCTGTACGCGCTGGACGAGAAGGTGGACCGCGCGCTGCTCCGGGACTTCGACCGGCTCGCGGCGGTGCTCGCGCGGCAGAAACCGGCATGGCCGCCGGGAACGCGGCAGGCGTATCACGGCCTGACGCTGGGATGGTACGAGGGGGAACTGCTGCGCCGGGTCGATCCCGCGCGACGGACGCTCGGGCGGTTCTTCCAGGAAGAGATCGCCGGCCCGCTTGGGATCGACTTCTACATCCGGCTTCCGGAGGACATCCCGGACTCGCGGCTGGCGGTCCTCGAACGGGTCAACCTGTCGGGCGCGTTCGGATCGATGCCATTCGCGCTGGCGCTGTCCGGCATGTTCCCGGGCTCGCGGATCCGGCGCGCACTTCGGGGCTCGGAGCTGGCGGAAGACCCGAAGCGGATCTACAGCCGGGACCTGGAGATCCCCGCGGGCGGCGGCGTCGGGACGGCCCGGGCGATCGCCCGTGCCTACGGCGCATTTGCAGCCGCGGGCGGCGAACTCGGCCTCCGGACGGAAACGCTCCGGCTGCTCGCGGCGCCTCCCGTCCCCCCGCTTCGCGGCTTCCGCGACGCCTGCCTGAAAGTGCCGATCGCCTTTTCGCTGGGATTCTCCAAGCCGACCCCGGAGAACCCCTGGGCCGGCCCGGGCGCGTTCGGCGCGCCGGGCGCCGGCGGCTCGTCCGGATTCGCAGACCCCGAGTCAAAAATCGGTTTCGGGTACGTGCCCAACCAGATGGCCGCCGCTCTCGACGACCCGCGGGGGATCGCGCTGCGGGAAGCGGTGTTCCGATCACCGGGGCTCGTCGCCGCTTCAGACTAATCCTGAAATTCGCGCACGGTCTTCGACCCCCGATCGTTCCCTACCCGGCCCGTGAATTCATCCGTATCGTGTCTCCATGGTCCGCGCGCTGCCCCGCTTCCTCGCATTCCTCGGCCTCGCCGCCACCGGTTGCGGCCCTTCCCCCGGCGGCTCTTCCCCGCAGGCCGTCTACGACCGCGCGAAGGCGTGCTCCACCTCGGGCGACTGGGCCGGGTTCTACGACTGCCTCGCACCGACGAAGCGCGACACGGCGATCGGGGGGCTGCTGTACCTCGCGGCGTTCACGAAGATGGGCGGCGGCGCGGCGGAGGCCGAGTACACGAAGCTGATGGCCGCGCACGGGCTCGACCCGAAGCCGCCGACGCCCGATCCGGCGGCGCCGCAGGGGGCGCAGCTTGCGCAATGGCTCGCCCCTGCAAAGGACCGCAGGAAACTCTTCGCGGACCTCATGGCGTTCACGCGCCCGACGCGGAAAGCGGACGACGTGATCTTCGACCCCGCCGCAACCCTCGCAGACCTGCGGGTGACCGGCGAGACGGCGACCGGGAAGCTGGTGAAGCCGGACGGGAAGAAGAAAACGATCAGCTTCGTGAGCGCGGACGGCGCCTGGTATCTCGACGAATAGCCCGGACGCGAACGAGGCCGGGTCCCTTTCGAGACCCGGCCCCGCGGTTTCGCCCCGCCTGCTCACTTCCCCTCCCCCGCCTCCTTCTTCGCCCACTCGTCCGCTTCCATCGGGCGCCTGAGGAGATTCGGATCCTTGATCGCGTCGTAGAGCGGCTTCATCTCGCGCTTCATCTGCTCGAGCTCCGGGTTGGGATTGCCGACCTCGCCGTCGTTGTTGTCGTCGTGCATCGATTTCGCCTGGCGGGCGAGGTTGTCCACGATGCCGGCGGCGGTCTCCATGAAGCGCTTGTGGTCGCGGCCGAGCTGGAGGGCGGTGGCGTGGAGGTGGGAGACGTAGTCGGCGTTCATCTTCGCGCCGTTGCGGACCAGCCATGTCGCCTGGGTGCGGAGGATGCCGATCGATCGCGCCAGGCGCCGCAGCGGGTCGTGCGTCCTGAGCCAGAGGCTGTCGCTCCAGGCATCGAGGTGCGGAAAGGCGGTGCCGACCCGGTCGAAGGCGGCCTGCAGCGTCGCACGGGCGTGGTCGTCGTCGTAGAGCGCGTTGGCCTCCTCGAGCATCCGCGTGAGGATCTCGGCGTCGCGGTTCAGCACCTCGATCGCGCGCTCGGCGGACATCCGGCCTTCCTTCGCTTCCGGCGTCGGCAGCGCCGGGAGATTCTTCACAGCGTCGCGCAGCTTCTTCTCGCTGCTCTCGAGCGCCTGGTTGATCTGGATCGCCTCCTCCCGGCCGATCGTCCTGCCCAGCTCGTTGCCCATCGACGCCCGCGCCGCGGCCAGCGCAGCGCGCGCTTCCTCCGCCAGCCGCTGCGCCTCGCGGACAAGTTCGGGATTCGCGTCGATCTCCTCCTGCGTGAAGTTCCGGACACGAGCGATGGCGTCCTGGGCCTCCTCGACGAGTCCGCGCGCGCGGATCAGGTCCGACTGGGCGTCGGCGACGGCGAAGCGAGTCGGGAAGAGCGAGTCGGCGGCGCCGAGAGTGAAACAAAGGGCGAGTGAAGCGCAGGTCACGATCTTTGAGATGTTCATATGAGTTCTCCTTGGGAATGAAAGGTGACGTCGCAAAGAGTGGGCCGCCAGATGACGGACGCCCTCAAAGCACATAAGTTATTGCTGCACCATATCTTGCGATACATACAGGGGCACCCAAGGCGGCAAGCATTCTGTCCGGGAAGTGTCGCTCGCGTATGAAAACAAGTCGCCCGCTTCTTCCCCGCATGACGACAGGCAGGTCCCCTCGAGCGTAGCTCCCTGCCGAGCTCGAAGTCATGGTGCATGGCCGGTATTGCAGTAGCTTCCGAGAGCGCGTGAAAAATTCGGGCGACGGCGCCGGTCGAACCGCGCGCCCCGACGTCGAGCCGTTACGACGTCGGGCGTGCGCGGTGAGACCGGTGACGGCGCTCGAATTTTTCTCGCGCTCTGACTTGTCGTTTGCGGTTTGTCGTTTCCTTGAGGGTCCTCCGTTTTGCCTTTGCCGTTTCCCCCCCGGCCACCCTGCAACACCGGCCATTCACCCGAACTCATGTCCCCCCTTGCCCCCGCCGCTTCAGCACGTATACTTCCCGCCCCCCATGAACACGTCCCACGTCCCGTTCGACCGCATGCTCCTGATCTGCCTCAACGAGAGGCCAGCCGGGGAGCCGTCGTGCGGCGGACGCGGGTCGAAGGCGATCGCGGACGCAATCAAGCACGGGGTAAATGACCTGGGCCTCAAGGGCCAGGTCCGTGTAACCAAGACTCACTGCCTGGGACTCTGCGCGCAGGGCCCCAACGTCGTGGTGTATCCTGAAGGCACGCTCCTGTCGGGCGTGGCGCCGGCCGACGTGCCGGCGATCCTGGAAAAGTACGCGAAGCCGGAGGTGAAGTGACATGGGCATGATCAACGTGACGGAGCTGCGCAAGGGGATGATTTTCCGCTGGGAGGGCGAGCTGTACCGGGTTGCGGAGACGCAGCACGTGACGCCCGGCAACTGGCGCGGCATGGTGCAGTGCAAGATGAAGAGCGTGAAGACGGGCTCCACGAAGCAGCAGCGCTTCGGCACCGGCGAAAAGGTGGAAACGGTGGCGAGCGAGGCGAAGGAGATGGAGTACATGTACATGAGCAGCGGAAATTTCGTGTTCATGGACCCGAACACGTACGAGGAGCACAGCGTCCCGGCGGAGATGCTGGAGGACCAGAAGGGATTCCTGCTGCCGAACACGAACTGCCTGCTTCAGTACATCGACGGCGGGCTGGTGGGCGTGGACCTTCCGAACACGGTGACTCTTCGGGTGACCGACACGGAGCCGGCGCTGAAGGGTGCAACGGTGACGAACCAGAGCAAGGGGGCCACTCTGGAGACGGGGGTGCAGATCCGGGTGCCGCCGTTCGTGGACAAGGGCGAGCTGATCAAGATCGACACGCGGACGGGCGAGTACATGGAGCGCGTGAAGGAGTAAGCGGGAAGCAAGAAAAACGAACGGCCTCCGAGATGACCGGAGGCCGTTCTTGTTTACCCGCTCATCACGCCGCGCGGCGATGCCCTTCCCGCTTCCTGCTTCCTGCTCACATCACTTCCCCGCCTTCTCCTGGCACGCGGCGCACATATGCCCTTGTCCCAGCTTCGCGCACTCCGCGCAGGCCGAATTCCACTTCGCCTGCTGGCACTCCTCGCACAGCTGGTCGTGCAGATCCTTCCCGCAATGCGTGCACTCGGCCCGCGCGCGGCGGCTCGAATTGTCGCCGATGGCCAGCGACAGGCAGCCGGGAAGCGACAGGGCAAGGACAAGAGCGGCGGCGATCTTCAGCGCAAACTTCAACATGGCATCCTCCGGTAATCCCCCTGAGACGCGAGGAGTCTAATCGCGTCCGGGCGACTCGGACAAAAAAAACGGCCGGCGGGTTGTCCCGCCGGCCGTTTCTCGTCTTTCCCTGGCCTACTTACTGCTGGCCTTCTGGCATGCGTCGCATTTCTTGCCTTCCCCTGCTTTCTTGCAGTCCTCGCACGCCTTGGCGGCCTTGTCGCACTCCTCGCGCATGTGCTTCTGGCACGCGGCGCAGATGTGCCCGTCGCCGAGCTTCTTGCACTCCTCGCACTTCTTGGAACATTCGGCCCACATGTGCTTCTGGCACGCATCGCACAACTTGCCCGCGCCGGCCTTCTGGCAATCCGCGCAGGACTTCTGCTCGTGCTTCTCCTCGCTCGAACAGCCCGTGAGCATCACGCCGCCGAAAATGACGGCGCAACAGATGACGAGAGCTTTCAGCATGTTCTGCATACCCCAACAGAAACCCTGGCCCGCTTCGGGGGGCCGATCCGGCGGCCGTGGGGGCCGCTTTTCGGAATCCGGGAGAGGAACGGCGGGAAGCAGCGCGGGCCGTGGGGGGCCCTTCGCGCCGCCGTAGACAGATCCTATCGACATTCAGGCCCTGGGACTGAAGTTACTTCCGGCGAGTGGGGGAAGCGGCGCGACGGAGGGCATCGGGATCCGTGAAGGGTCCGCGGCACGCTCCGTCGGAACAAACGGACGCTGCGGGGAGGGCATCGGCCCCTTCGCGGCGCACGACGACGAACGTCGCGGGGGCGGACAGCGCGGCGCGCAGGAGGTCGTGGTCGAGGTCGCCCGCGAAGGTGATTGCGGTGGGCTCGTGATCGAGCTCGCGCCCGGCGAGCAGGATGCCGGCCGCGCGGACGCCGCTGGCGCCGGGAGCGAGTCCCGTGAGGTACCTCATCGCGTGCTCGGCGACGTGTTTCGCGGGGGAAGGTTCTCCGGGCGCGGGTTCCCCGGCGGCGTGATGAAGGCGCACGGCGAGACGGGCGAGCTGGATGTTCTCGTCCGCCTGCGGCTGCGGCGCCCACGCCTTCCCGGCGTCCTCGGGCCGCGCCGCGGCGGTGGCGTAACCGCTCTCCGCGCGAAACGTCGCTTCAATCGACCCCATCGTCTCCCGAGCCGCGAGCAGCCACGCGTCGTCCTGCGTCACCTGGTGCAGTTCGAAAAACGCGCGGGCCATGGCCAGGGCATCGGCGAGGTACGGAGTCGCGTCTTCGGCGTCGTCGTGCCGAAAGCCGAGTCCCGGAGTCCTGCGGTGGCGCAGAATCCAGGCCGCCGCGCCCAGGGCCGCTTCCAGCGTCGGCTGCTCCCCGGTCGCCCTGTACAGGCTGACCAGGCCTGTGATCGCCCAGCCGTTCTCGCGCGTGTAGACGTGCCGGTCCACGCGCGGAATCCCCTTCGCCCGCCGCGCCTCGTCGCCGAGCTCGAAGTAGCCGCCCGCGTGCTCGCCCGGAACAAGATCGGCATCCTGGCTCGCGTAAAACACGCCCTCCGGCGACCGAAGGAACGCGAGCAGGTAGCGCTCGATGTCGCGCGCGGCCCGCAGGTACTTCGCGTCGCCGTACACGCGCCAGGCCAGCGCGTAGATCCGCAGGTCCTCCGCCTGGAAGGACATGATTTTCTCGAAGTGAGGGTTGGTCCAGACGCCTCCGTCCGAGTACTGGTACACCCCGCCCCAGACGGGATCGATCAGTCCCAGCATTGCGTCCAGCGTCCCGCGCGCCCTGTCGTCTCGCCCCTCCGCGATCGCCAGCTCCACGCAGTCGGGGTCCAGGTACTTGTGGACCGTTCCCCAGCCTTGCTCCGCCTCGTCGTAGGCGGACTGCCACCTTTCGTGAAGGGCTTCCGCGAGGTCCTTCGGAAGGGTCGCCGGTCCCGAAACGGCCGCCGTCTCTCCACCGCGTGCTGAAGGGCCCGGTGTCGGATCCGCCACGAACGCCTCCAGAAGAGACAGCATCCGTTTCGCCGGCATGAACCCCCGGAACTTTCCCAGCTCGGTTCCGTCCGCTGCAAAGAGGATCGTGGCCGGCCAGCCGTAATCCTCGTAGCGGGCGGCGAGATCCGGGCGCTCGTCCTGGTTCACGTGGATCGCGACGAAGTGATCCGCGATGAAGTTCGCGACCTCGGGATCGCCGTACGTCTCGCGGTCCATCACGTGGCACCAGTGGCACCACACCGCGCCGAGATCGAGCAGCACAAGCCGCTTCTCGCGCCGCGCCTGCTCGAACGCGCCGTCTCCCCAGGGCTGCCAGGCGACGCCGGCCTCCCTCTCTGGTGCGGAACACCCGGCCACAAGCGCGGCGGCAACCACCACGAGGATTCGCTTCATGCCGGATCTACGCCTCGCGCGGTCCCCTGGATCCACTATTCCCCTGGGGCAAGCGCATCACGCGAGCCCGCAGAAAAGCCCGTCGGACGCCCAGCCGGTAAACCAGCCCTTCAGCGCGGCCGTGAAGACCTCGGCGTTGAAACCGCGGAGTTCGGCGCAGGCCTCGAAGGCCTGGGGCAACGTCGCGCCGGACTGCAGGAGCGAGAGGAGCTTGAAGCGGATGGGCGTGAGCGGGGCGCGCCACACGGAGAAGTTGCGACGGTAGACGATGAGGTATTGCCTGGCCTTCCGCGGGTGCGGCGCCGGCTTGCCCTGGCGCACGGCGGAGATGAAGTCGTTGACGGGGTAATCGAGTTCGAGCAACCGCATGGCGGGCGTCATCCGGAGCCGCTTGCTGGTCCACGCGGTCATCGGGATCTTCTTCCACTCACGCGGCGTGAGCGGCTTGAGTTCCGGCGCGTCGAACACGTCCTCCATCGTGCGCTCCACGGTCGCGAGGTCGGCCAGCAGCCCGCGTCGCCCGAGGGACTTCGCTTCATTCCGCACGAACGCCGGGAAGTCCACGCTGAGGAAATTGAGCGAGTAGCTCCGCGACGGATGCGAGCGGAGAAATTCGACGGCGAGACGGTAGAAGCGTCGGGGGCCCGTCACGTGGCGGACGGTCGGGTATTCCTGGGCGAGGATGTCCACGAGGCGCCAGAAGTAGGCGTTGGCGTAGACCTGGAGGCGTTCGCGGGAAGACTGCTGGCGCGAAGGCAGGATGACCTGCTCGATCGTCCCGGGCCCGCGGTCGAGGTGCCGGCGCGCTTCGCCGCTCGTCTCCCCGGGACCGATGCCGCCGGGGTGCGTGATCACGGCCTGCATCCAGTTCTCGAGGGCCTCGAGCCCGGCTTTCAGCGGCTTTCGCGAACGCCGCGGCCGGACTTCCGGCAACCCGCCGGGATGTCCCGCGAAAACGAGGCCCTCGACACCCGAAGGCGCGGCCTCCGTGCCTCCGCGCGACGGCGTCACGCCACGGACCTTCCGCCCCTCGCCGTCGCTAGCGCGCCGCACGTTCACGCTTCAGCGCCTCCCGCCGGAACTTCTTCGCCTTGAGCACCTCGGCGTGCATCTCGGGGAACGCCGGGATATCGGCGTCCCACTCGAGAAGCGTCGCGCGACCGCCGGTGCGGCGGTGCACCTCGGCGTAGTACTTCCAGACGTCGTCCACGACACGGGAGTTGTGCGTGTCGATGCAGTGCGTGCCGTTGTCGGTGTGCCCGGCGAGGTGGATCTGCGTCACACGGTCGTACGGGATCCCGTCGAGGTACACCCAGGGATCCCAGTCGTGATTGCGGCAGCTCACGTACACGTTGTTCACGTCCAGCAGCAGGCCGCAGTCGGCGTCCTCCGCCATCCGAGCGATGAACTCCTGCTCCGGCATCGTGCTCGTCGAGAACGTCACGTACGTTGAGGCGTTTTCGAGAACCAGCGGCCGCTCGAGGAAATCCTGCACCACACGGATTCGCTTCACGATGTGCTTGAGCGTCTCCTCATTCAGCGGCACCGGCAGCAGGTCGTGCCCGTTCCGCCCGGCGACGCCCGTCCAGCAGACGTGGTCCCCCAGCCAGCGCGCACCGACCCTCGCCGCAAGCCGCTTCAGCTTCTTCAGGTACTCGAAGTCCAGCGGGTCCGTGCTGCCGATCGAGAGGGAGACCCCATGAAGCGCGACGGGGTACCGCGCGGCGACCTGGTCGAGGATCTGCATCGGCCGGCCCTCGGTGTCCATGTAGTTCTCGGACAGGACCTCGAACCAGTCCACGCGCGGACTGTGCTTGAGGATGTAGTCGTAGTGCACCGTGCGCAGGCCGACGCCCAGCCCGAGATCCGGGAATCCCCATCTGTTCGGGACGGTCACGTGAGACTCCTGGGCCGGGCCCTGTGGCGAGCGCCGAACGGCGTCGATTCGCCGCGGATGCGGGATAGGAAAAGAAAGGGCCCGGCGGAAGTCAACGATCCGCCGGGCCCCCGACGATTACTTCTTGGCAGGCACCGCACAGCCGCCCTTGCCCTTGCACTCGTTCTTGCCCATGCAGGAGTTGCTCGCCGTCTTGCAGCCGCCCTGGCCCTTGCAGGCGTTCTTGCCCTTGCAGTCGTGCTTCATCCCGGCAGAGGCGCAGCCGCCCTTGCCCTTGCACTCGTTCTTTCCGCCGCAGGCGTTGCTCGCCGTCTTGCAACCGCCCTGGCCCTTGCACTCGTTCTTTCCGGCGCACATGTGATCCTTCGAGCCTTCCTTCTTGTCCCCGTCGCTGCTGCAACCGACGAGCGAGCCGCCCGCCATGATGCCGCCGACCGCCGCAATCATCATCTTGCTGAAGTCACGCCGATTCATGTCCATCGAGCTCACCTCGCCGGTATCGATTCCCCTGAGCCGTGCACGGCGGTGGAACCGCTCCACCCCCCATTTGGCTCGTCGCGGGACCAGATTAGCCTACGCGGCCGGGGCGGGAAGTGGATTCTTTTGAAACGTGGATTTTTCGGACAGCGCGCAATTCCGCATAATTCAGCGCTTCTCCCCGATTTCGGCAGAAGCGCTGGGTTGCGCCCGGGGCAGCTCTCGGCTTCAGCCGGCCTGATCCGCCGGTCCGGACGCGGCCGAACTACCTCCAGACCGGTTCTTCCGATGCCGCCTACGAACCGCACTTTCCTCTGTTTTCCTCCCTCTCGGCGTCCACGGATTTCCCGCGTTTCCCCCCGCTTGCCGCATTCGCTTCCTTCTGCCCCCGGTGCTATCCTTCCCACAGTGAGAGAATCCGAAACTCTTCCACGCGGCATCCACATCCACGAACGCTTCCGCCTCGGCGCCCTGCGCGCCCGAGGCGGCATGGCGACGGTGTACGAGGGGACCGAGGTCCCCACCGAACGCCACGTCGCCATCAAGTTCCTCCGCAGCGACCTCGCGAAGAACCCGGACATGGTGTCGATGTTCCAGGCGGAAGGAACGATTGTGACGAAGCTGGACCACCCGAACCTCATCCGGGGGCTGGCGTCGGGAATACACGGGGGCTCGCACTACATCGTCATGGAATTCGTGTCGGGCCCGACTTTGCGGGAACGGCTCAAGTGGGGCCAGCCGGAGCGCGACGAAGCTCTCTCGATCCTGCGGCAGGCCGCGGCGGGGCTGGATCACGCTCATGACCGCGGCGTCGTGCACCGCGACATCAAGCCGGACAATTTCATCCTCGAGAAGTCGGTCGTGCGGCTCGGCGATTTCGGAATCGCGCAGATCGAGAAGCGGGGCCAGGACTCGAAGGACAGTTCGGCCCTGGGCGGCACGGTGATCTACTCTGCGCCGGAGCAGTTCAAGGAGTTCGTGACGATCGACCGGCGGGCGGACGTGTACTCGCTTGGAATCGTCGCGTACGAGATGTTCACCGGGCGCACTCCTTTCACCGGGTACAAGCCCGCGAGCACCATCTCGCACCGCGTGCCGCGCGCCGCGGACGCCGTGCTCGAAAAGGCCTTCAACGAGGACCCCGACGAGCGCTACCCGACGGCCGGCGCGTTCGTGACGGCGCTGGAAGCGGCGCTGACGGGGTCCGGGCTGGATTCCACGCAGGAGCCGCTTCTCGACCTGGAGACTCCGTCCGTTCCGATGAAAGCCGTCTCCCGGACGCCGGCCCCGGGCGTTCTGCCGGCCGGCGGACCGGGAACGCCGCGTCCCCAGCCCGTCGAGGAGCCCGGGTCGCCGCTCGTCCCCTGGATCGTCCTGGCCATCGCGGTCGTCGTCGTCGGCTTGCTCGCGGCCAAGATGCTGGGGCTGGGGCCGTTCGGGAAATCGACGGGCGCCGCGCCACGGAGCGCCCGCACCATCCGGGCGAGCGCCCCGCGGGAACCGCTCAATGCGACGCCGCCCTGCGTCCTGGGGCGCTTCGCACGCCCTGAGGCAGACCCCCCGGCCCCCGCGCACCTCCTGGAGGACCGGGTCGCGGTCGCCCGCACGGGCACCCTTCTGCGCCTCCCCGGCACCCCGCAGGGCGGCGCCTGCGACTTCCGCGCAACCCGTTAAGCGGGCGGCCCGGTGAGCGCCCGTTGACCCGCCCCCCCGCCATCCGTACTATTCCGCCTCGAACATGCTCACCCTCGCCCACTCCCCCGACTCCGACGACGCGTTCATGTTCCACGCGCTCGCCACGGGCGCCATCCCCGGCGCGCTGGAGTACCGGCACGTGCTCTCGGACATCGAGACGCTGAACCGGGAGGCCGAGAAGGGCACCTACGACGTGACGGCGGTTTCGTTCCACGGATACGCCTCGGTCGCCGACAAGTACGCACTCCTCACCACCGGCGCGTCGTTCGGGGACGGCTACGGGCCCACGATCGTGGCGAAGAAGAAGGGCGACCTGCGCGGGAAGCGGATCGCGGTGCCGGGGCTGCGCACGACGGCGTACCTGGCCGCTCGGCTCTGGCTGCCGGAATTCGAAGCCGTGGTGACGCCGTTCGATCAGGTCGTGGATCGCGTGCTCGAGGGCGCGGCGGATGCCGCGCTGGTGATCCACGAGGGACAGCTGACCTATCGCGAGAAGGGGCTGGACCTCGTCGTCGACCTTGGAGCCTGGTGGAAGGACAAGACCGGCCTCCCCCTGCCCCTGGGCGGCAACGCCGTGCGCCGGTCGCTGGGCCGCGAGACGCTCGCGAAGATCGCCGTGGACCTCCGCGCTTCCATCGAGCACGGCCTCGCGCATCGCGGCGCCGCCCTCGACCACGCCCTGACCTACGCGCGCGGCCTCGAGCGGGGCAAGGCAGACCGCTTCGTCTCGATGTACGTCAACCACTGGACCGTCGACTTCGGCGCCGTCGGCCGCGAGGCGATCCGCCGCCTCCTTTCCGACGGCGCCCGCGCCGGCGTCCTTTCGTCGCCCCCCGACGTTCGCTTCGTCGAGCCCGACGGAAAGGAGGCATGACTTGGAACTCACGCTGATGATCGACCGGAAGGTGCTGAAGCACTACTCGCTGGACCGTGAGGAAGTCACGATCGGCCGCGACAAGTCGTGCGACGTCGTGATCGAGAACGTGGGCATCTCGCGCAAGCACGCGCAGCTGTTCCGGTCCGGCGGCGTCTGGATCCTGATCGACCTTTCGGAAAACGGGACGTACGTGCGCGGTCAGCGCATCGCGCAGTACAACCTGAACGACGGCGACGAGTTCTGGATGGGCAAGTTCTCGTGCATGTTCCGGGAGCCGAGCCAGGCGGAAGGGTTCAAGCCGGCGAAGGCGACGGACCACCAGAACATCGAGGGGACGATCCTCGTCGACCAGCGGGCGATGGAGAAGATCGCGCGGGAGCGGTCGAGCGCGCTCGCCGGGTACATCACGTTCCCGCGCCCCGACGGCAAGATCGAAACGATGACGCTCATGAAGACCGCGACCTGGATGGGGACCCTCGCGGGATGCGATTTCCGCGGCGCCGGCTTCGGCGTCCTCCCGCGCCACGTCCTCCTCCTCCGCGACACCTCCTCGTTCCTCCTCTTCAATCTCGGAAAATGGAAGCCCGCGAAGGTGAACAAGAAGCCCTTCTCCGACCACGTGCTCAAGGAAGGCGACGTGATCTCCTGGATGGGGCGCGATTTCACGTTCCACCTCGGCGCACCGAAGTTCTAGACAGGAGTCCGCGTGGAGCCGCTTGATCCGCAGATCGAGTCCGCCGTCCAGTCCACGGTGGACTACCTGTCCTCCCCCGAGGCCGCCGCGAGCCTCGACCGGGACCCGTACTGGCCCAAGTGGGACTCCCCGTGGTGGCGGATGCTCCTGCTGCACGAAATGGGGCTGGCCGACCGCATCCCCCGCGTCGCCGTGGACAAGCTCGCCGAGGCCGTGTCGCGGCACTTCATCCAGTTCTTCCCCCTCAAGGAATCCGAAATCCCCGCCGGCGCCCACCCGATGCGCCACATCCCCTGCCACTGCGCGCTCGGGTCCCTCTACCAGCTCCTCCACGCGTGCAACTTCGACGTCGATACCGCCATGCCCTGGATCCGACCCTGGTTCCTCAAGTACCAGCTCCCCGACGGCGGCTTGAACTGCGACGAACGCGCGTACAGCAAGCCGACGCCGAAAAGCTCCATCGTCTCGACCCTGCCGCCGCTGGAGTCGGTGCTCTATTGCACGAAGCGCGCCTTCACGCCGGCCGAGGAAGTCTTCCTCGACAACGGTGCGCGCTACCTCCTCGACCACCGTCTTTACCGCGCGATCGAGACCGGCGGCGTGATCAACGAGGAATGGCTCGAGCTCGGCTTCCCGCGGTTCTACTTCTACGACATCCTCCGCGGACTGGTGTTCCTGACGGTGTGGGCGCAGAAGCGCAACAAGCTGCTTCCGCGCCGGGCCGTGGAAGAGCCGCTGGGGCTGATGAGGGCGAAGATGAAGGGCAAGGTGCTGGAAGCGAGCCGGGTGTGCCACGCCGGGGTGAACACGCTTCAGGAAGGCGGCGACGGGGCGTGGGTCAAGGTGGACGCGGAGACGTTCGAGTTGCTGGACCGGGTAAGCGTGGTGAGCGAGCCGAACCCGTGGCTGACGCGGGACTGGAACCGCGTGCGTGAGATTCTCGGGCGGGGATGGTAGAGAAGCGTGAGATCTGGTTCGGGAGCCGGAAGACAGAGTGGAAGCTCCTGAGCAATTTCGCTGCGACCCCGTTCGAGCTCGACGGACGCCGATGGCCGACGGCAGAGCACTTCTTCCAGGCCGCGAAGGCCGTGGATCCGGCAGAAGCGGATCGTGTGGCGAACGCGGAAAGCCCGGCGAAGGCGAAGCAGCTCGGGCGGCAGGTGAAACTGCGCGAAGGGTGGGACCAGATGCGCGAGGAGGTCATGCTCCGCGCGCTGCGCGCCAAGTTCGCCCAGCACGCCGAGAGCCGGGCGATGCTCCTGGCCACGAAGAAACGGCCGCTTCATGAGGACGCCCCCTGGGACCGCTACTGGGGCGGAAGGGGCAAGGACCGCCTCGGGGTGCTTCTCATGCAGGTCCGCGAGGAGATCGCGCCGCGAGTTTCCGGAGAACAGCGAGATTGACGGGGTCCATGCCGTCCTCCTTGGGCGTCTCGAGGATCTTGGGGACGTCGGTGAAGCGCGGATCGGTCATGAGGCAGCGGAAGCCCTCGCGCCCGATTTCGCCCTTGCCGATGGCCTCGTGGCGGTCGCGGTGGGACCCGAGGGCGCCCTTGGAGTCGTTGGCGTGCCAGGCGAGGACGCGGCGGGAGCCGAGGGAGTCTTCGAGTTCGTCCATGACGGAGGCCCAGCCGGATTTCGTGGAGATGTCGTGGCCGGCGGCGTACAGGTGACAGGTGTCGAGGCAGACGCCGAGGCGCTCGGGTTCGCGGACGCGCCCGATGGCGGTGGCGAGTTCTTCGAAGCGAGAACCGAGGAGGGTGCCGGCGCCGCAGGTGATCTCGAGCAGGACCTTGAGGCGGAATCCGGGGCAGTCGGCATGGACGCGGTCGAGGGAGGCCGCGAGCGTCGCGAGCCCCGACTCGACTCCGGCCCCCATGTGCGCCCCGGGGTGGAAAACGAGGTAGTCCGCGCCGACGGCCTCGCAGCGTTCCATCTCGATGCGGAAGCCGGCGCGCGATTTCTCCAGAAGCTCCGCATTCGGGGAGGCAAGGTTGACGAGGTAGGAGGCGTGCGCGACCGCGTGCCGCACCTTCAGCTCCGCGCGCCTTGCGCGGAACAGCGCGATGTCCGCTTCCGCCAGCGGCTTCACCTTCCACTGGTTCGACGGCTTGATGAACAGCCCGATCGACACGCAGCCCACCTCGGCGCCGCGCTCGAGCGCCAGGTGGAGGCCGCCGGCGATAGACATGTGGGCGCCGATGTTGGGTCGAACGGGGGCTTGCTTCATGCAGGGAGCTTAGGCCGTCCGGTACCGCGGGTCGAGCGTTGGGGGCCGAGCATGATTCGGGCAGGCTCAACTCGCGACAGCCGTCTATCGGAGCTCCATGTTCACGATCTCGGCAATCGTCTCCCGCTCCATCGCGTCCTTCGTCCATCGTTCCTCGTACCGCAGGCAAATCGGCTGCCCGCTCGAGGGGTACCAGGCCCTTCCGGTGACTTCCTCGGGCCGGGCGGGCGTCCCGCGGGTCCGGTTGCGCACCACGAAGCAGGGGACGTCCTTCCCGGACACGACCAGCGTGCCGGCCGTCGACTCCAGTTCTTCCTCGCGCAGCCAGCCATCCGGTTTCAGCTCGCGCTCCTGGGGCCTGTACGACCGCAGGCGAAGCAAACCGCCGTGCGCCGCGACATCCTCACACCTCCACTCCATCGTCCGGGCCACTTCCACGCGATA
This sequence comes from uncultured Planctomycetia bacterium, assembly GCA_963706735.1. Lineage (GTDB taxonomy): Bacteria > Planctomycetota > MHYJ01 > WSZJ01 > WSZJ01 > WSZJ01. The sequence continues at coordinate 5,130 of CAVPNQ010000144.1, read as the reverse complement.
ACACCCTCCGCTCAGGACGCTCCGGTCCGTCACCCGGCAACGCCGACGCGCACCCTCGAACTCGATCTCCGCTTCCCCAAGCGGCGTCACGTGAACAGAGTCTGAGCTGGGGCCGCGGTCGAAATCCATCATCTCCTCCACACCCACGAAGTCCAGGTCTCCCGAATCGGGATCGATGAGAACCGGGGGAAGCGGTGGAGCAGGCGGCGGGGGCGGCGGGGGCAGCGGAGACTCGAACAGCTTCTCCGAAACAACGCGCTTCCCGGCGACGCCCTTCGTGAACCTCACGACGAACTTCGAGCCCGGCGGGTAGAAGGCAGGATTCACCATGGGCGGAGCCGGCTCCGGCATCGCCGCGAGCGCCTCCCCGGCGATCCGGTCCTGCTCAGCCCGCAGAGCCTGCTCCGCAAGCCCTTGATCGCGACACAGGAACAATTCCCAGGCGCATAGCCCCAAGCCGACCCCCGCAATGACGACTGCCAGGACTGCTCTCATCCTCGCCCCCTCCGTGACCTTGTGTTCCGTCCGTACCACCCCCTCTAACGGATCGCCGCTTCTCCGGTTCGCCTGTTTCTTGACCCCCTTGGTGGGGATGGTGAAGTGACTTCTCCTCTCAAACCGCGATGGAGTTCCGCCATGGCCGACATCGACTCCTTCCAGACCGAGAAACGCCGCTTCAAGCCCTCCGCCGCCTTCGCGAAACAGGCGAATCTGTCCGCCGCCGAGTTCAAGAAGCTGACGGCGCTGGCGGCGAAGAAGCCCGACGAGTACTGGGCGGGGCGGGCGGCGGAGCTGCGGTGGATGAAAAAGTGGAAGAAGGTGTGCGACTGGAGCGAGGCGCCCTTCTCGAAGTGGTATGTCGGGGGGCAGCTGAACGCGAGCGACAACTGCCTGGACCGGCACGTGGAGACGTGGAGGAAGAACAAGGCGGCGCTGATCTGGGAGGGAGAGCCCGGCGACACGCGCGTGATGACGTACGGGGACCTGCACCGCGAGACGTGCCGCTTCGCGAACGTCCTCAAGGGGCTGGGGGTGCGCAAGGGCGACCGCGTGACGCTCTACATGCCGCTCGTGCCGGAGCTGGCGATCGCGATGCTGGCCTGCGCGCGGATCGGGGCCGCGCACTCGGTGATTTTCGGCGGCTTCACGAGCCAGGCGATCGCGGACCGCGTCGAGGACGCGGAGAGCGCGGTGCTGATCACGGCGGACGGCGGCTGGCGGCGCGGATCGGTCGTGCCGCTCAAGACGAACGTGGACGAAGCGCTGACGAAGACGGACAAGGTGACGAAGGTGGTGGTGCTGAAGCGCACCGGGCAGGGCGTGCCGATGACGTCGGGGCGCGATTTCTGGTGGCACGACCTCATGAAGGATGCGAGCGCGGTGTGCGAGCCGGAGCCGTGCGACTCGGAGCAGATGCTCTACATCCTGTACACGAGCGGGACGACGGGAAAGCCGAAGGGCGTCGTGCACACGACGGGCGGGTACATGACGTGGGCGCACACGACGACGAAATGGGTTTTCGACCTGAAGGACTCCGACACGTACTGGTGCACGGCCGACATCGGCTGGGTCACGGGCCACACGTACGTCGTGTACGGCCCGCTCTCGTGCGGTGCGACCGTCGTCATGTACGAGGGCGCCCCGAACTGGCCGGCCAACGACCGCTTCTGGCAGCTCGTCGAGAAGTACAAGGTCTCGATCCTCTACACGGCACCCACGGCGATCCGGGCGTTCATGAAATGGGGCGACGAGTGGCCGGGACGGCACGACCTGACGAGCCTGCGGCTGCTGGGAAGCGTCGGGGAGCCGATCAATCCCGAGGCGTGGATGTGGTACCAGAAGGTGATCGGCGGCGGGCGGTGCCCGATCGTGGACACGTGGTGGCAGACCGAGACGGGGGGCATCCTGATCTCGCCGCTGCCCGGCGTGACGCCGACGAAACCGGGGAGCGCAACGCTGCCGCTTCCGGGGATTTTCCCCGAAGTGCTCACCAACGACGGGCAGGTCTGCAAGGCGGACCACGGCGGCCTGCTGGCGATTGCGAAGCCCTGGCCCTCGATGCTGCGGACGGTCTACCGCGACCCGGAGAGGTTCAAGAAGCAGTACTGGTCAACGTTCGCGGGCAAGTACTTCACCGGCGACGGCTCGCGCAAGGACAAGGACGGCTACGTCTGGATCATGGGCCGCGTGGACGACGTCATCAAGGTCGCGGGTCACCGCCTCGGCACCGCGGAGGTCGAGAGCGCGCTCGTCAGCCACCCGAAGGTCGCCGAGGCGGCGGTCGTCGGGAAACCGGACGAGATGAAGGGCGAGTCGATCTCGGCGTTCGTGACGCTGCGGAGCGGGAACGCGAAGTCGGACGCGCTCAAGAAGGAACTCCAGGAGCACGTCGCGAAGAACCTCGGGGCGTTCGCGAAACCGGACCAGATCCGGTTCACCGACGCGCTTCCCAAGACGCGCTCCGGCAAGATCATGCGCCGCCTGCTGCGGAAGATCGCGACGGGCGACGGGACGCTGGGCGACACGACGACGCTGGAGGACCTGAGCGTGCTGGCGAAGCTGAGGGAAGACGAGGAGTAGGAGCTACTTCTTCTCCGGGACCCAGGATGAGCCCTCGAGGTGGACGGCCGTCACCTCCTGGGTCATCTCGACGACCTCGTCGGGCGTGTCGAACGCGCCGTGAACGGACGAACCGAAAACCTCCCCGTTCTTAAGCGTGCCCAGATCCAGCGTCACACCCCCATCCTTCGCGCCCTTCAGCGTCCACCGCATCGTTTCGTCGTGCCCTCCGTTTGCGCTCGAGGAGACCTTCGTCCGGATTTCCACCCATGAGCCTTCCTGGAAACCATGCCAGTCGTGAGGCACGACGAACGCGTTCTTCGGCGGATCCTCTGCGAAGAGGACGCTCGCCAAGGCCAGGACCGGGAGGGCGGTAATCCGGCGCATGCGCTTAGCTCCTGTCTCGGGCGTGGAAACGGGAGCGACCATTACTTCGGGTCCGCCTTGACGATCACCAGGTCGACGAGTTCGGTCGTGACGTCCACGATCAGCTCTCCCTTGATTCTCCTGCCTCCCACGTAGCGGACGGCCCGGCCGGGCACCTGCTCCGAATACCACTGCTCGGCCTCATGGATCGCGTCGGCCTTGTCGTGGTCATTAACGCGGTGCGTGACGTAACAGGAGATTGCCTTGCCATTCACGTTGTATTCGCGCGACGTGTCCGTGACCGACTCGGTCTCGTAAAAGACCGGCTCGCGTCCTTCGGGACCGACACCCTGTTCTTCTCGCAAGATCCCGCGATTGGCCGGGAAATCGGGCGAAAACCACACGCGGGCGGTGAACATCGTCCGAGGTGCCTTTCGTTGGGACCCGGCGGATGGCCAGGTCACGGTGAAGACGCCGCAACGCCACGGCTTCCCCGCGACTGTCACTTCTTCATCCCGCTCAAACCGCACCTGCATGCGACCCGCGTAGCACGCGTTTCCCTCGAGCACCATAGTCGACGTGCTCGAGGGTTCGAGGCGGACGCCTCCGTTCACTTGGGCGTGCTCGGATGCTCCGCTCGTTTCCAGAAGAGCGCCGGTGGGCCTGGCCTCGAGGACCTTCGCTGCACGACGGCGAGCCCGTGTTTTCCCGTCACGGTCCGTCGAAACGCTCCGGTGCTCGACGCGCGACCCGGCGCCGAATCCGGCGTATCCGTACTCTTGCCACACCTGCAGGGCGCGGACCGCGTCGCACCGGCGCAGCGTCGCAGCGTCGGCTGTCGGGTCGTCGGCGAATGAAGTGGCAACTTCGTCCTCTACGAAATCGATGAGATTCCCGCCGCTCATCCTCGTGCCGCGAGTCTTGCGGCTGACAACAAGCCCGGGCACGTCGAACGACTGCAATTCCACCGTTTCGCGCGAGGTCCCGTCCGCAAACGTCTCGGATTCCTTCCAGACCGTGCACAGGACCCGCCGCCCGTCCACCTCCGCCCACCGGTCCCACTCCGCGATTTCGCGCACGAAGCGCGGGCGCTTCCCCGCCGCGTCGGGCGGCCCCAGCCGCTCGCGCCTCACGACCGAGCCGGGCTGGCGAATGTCGTGAAGCAAAGAGATCGTGACGGTCACGCCGCCGTCGGCCGAGGTCCATCGGCAGCGCATCGGGTAGATCTCGCGCCCGCCGAGCACTTCTTTTCCGATGCGCTCGCTCTCGAAGCCGTCGTGCGGAACGAGTTCGTCTTCCTGCGACAGGAGCACCGCGGGCGAGCCCGGTTTCGCGGCCGGGTCCGTGAGAAGCAGCAGAGCGGCGCCGCCGTCCATGTGTGCCTTCAGGGTCCGGCGTTCCGTGCGCTCCGACGACTCGCGGCCTTCCTGCCGCGCCAGCTTCACCTCGACCCACGCGCCCGGCGGCAGGTCCTTCCAGCCGTGCTCGAGCTCGGCGAGATTCCGCGAAGCAGGGAGGAAATCGAAGTCGGCCTCTCTTAGAGCGCCCTGGGACCACGCCACCCGACTGAACGAGGCCGACAGAAGAACGGCACACGACACCCTTTTCCAGCCGGACAGATTCACGTGAGTTGCTCCTCTCTCGACATCATGGACTTCTTCGCCGCGGGCACCGGGCCTCCGCGCCTCCCCATCTTGGACGGTCGGGCTACGAATTGGTTCAAGCATTCCGCCCGAACCCGCCGCGCACAACCCGCTTTCGCTTGCCCGCGCTTTTCTCACCGCTACAATGCGCCGCTCTCCCGGGCAGCTTTCTCCGACCCACTCCTCCCTTCCAGAGACCTGACATGCCCCTAACAATCGACGAACTCAAGGCTAAAGCCGTCCAGGTCCGCCGCGACTCGATCGAGATGATCACCGCGGCCGGCTCGGGCCACCCGGGCGGGTCCCTCTCCGAAGTCGAGCTCCTCGTCGCCCTCTGGTTCCGCGTTCTGCGCCACGATCCCCGGAACCCCCAGTGGGCCGCCCGCGACCGCTTCATCCTTTCCAAGGGCCACGGCTGCCCCCCGCTCTACTCCTGCATGGCCCACGCCGGGTACTTCGACCCCGCGTCGCTCAACACACTCCGCAAACTCGGCTCCCCCCTCCAGGGCCACCCCGACCGGCGCTTCATTCCCGCCCTCGAGGCCTCCAAGCAATACGTGGC
>CAVPNQ010000143.1:0-9603 GCA_963706735.1 uncultured Planctomycetia bacterium | reverse complement strand
GTTACGCCTTCGAGGGGCTCTTACGGTTATAAACCGTGGCTAGTAAGCCCAATTCTACCGTGTTCCGCAACAAATTAAGGGTTAACGAGATCTTAACGCTGCGTGGCTTCGCAAAGATTGCCGCGGGCCCACGGAACGGGTGCCGGCGGCGAGTTGACCGGTGTCAACTTTTGGGTGAAGTCGCGACTGGCGCGGATGGGGTTGGCGTCGCCGGCGGCGTCCTGCAGCCGGACGGTGAACTCGCGGACGGCGCTGGCCAGGTCGTGGCGGCGCTTGTCGAGGCGGTCGCTGAGCCGGAACAGAAGCGGGATCAGCTGCTCGCGGGCGAATGTGCGAGAGGTGAGGTCTTGCATTGCGGGGCCCTTCAGTGGGGGGAGAGGGTTCATCCCTATCATCGGCCCCCGCGGCGCGGTGCCTGAAGCCCTGCGCAAAATAACGCGCCCGGCGCCCGGGGAGGGGCGTCGGGCGCGGTTTCGGCGGGCGTGCTACCCTTCGAGAATGAAGGTGACGTTCATGTGGACGCGGTACTCCTTGATCTTGTTCTTCTCGACCTTGATCTTCTGGCGGACGATTTCGATGCCGGTGATGCCGCGAAGGGTCTTGGCGGCGCGATCGACGCCGGCCTTGATGGCGTCTTCAAAGCTCTTGTCGGACGAGGCGACGAGTTCGGTGACGCGGGCGACGGCCATGGTGGGTCTCCTTGACGGGTGGGCGGGAATGGTTAGAAGGGGAAGACTACGGGGGTTGCGGCGGGAGTCAAGGGTTGGACAAGGTGGGGGGGGCACGGCTGGTATTTAAGGGTGGCCCGGAGGGGAAACGGCAAAGGCAAAAAGGAAAACCCTCAAGGAAACGACAAACCGCAAACGACAAGCCGGTCAGCGTCGTCGAGTCGAGGGGGGCGAGTGGTTTGCCGCGTGGCGTCGTCGGTGGTTCTTTTTTCTCCCTTTTGCCTTTGGCGTTTAGCTTTGCGTTTCGCTGTTTTGAGTTTGTCCTTTCGACGACTTGGATCGAGTCAAGTCCCTCTCAGAAGCTACGGCGATACCGGCCATCCACCCACGGGAGCTAGAGACCATGCGCATTGCGGTGACAGGAGCGACGGGATTCGTCGGGCGGCACCTCTGCGCGATGCTGCTCGAGCGCAAGCACGCGGTGGTGGCGCTGTCGCGCGACGTTTCGAAGGCGCCGATGGGGACCGACGGCAAGGCGTGGGACGGGCGGGACGCCGAGGCGCTGAAGAAGGCGGTCGCCGGCTGCGAAGCGATCGTCAACCTCGCGGGGGAAAACATCTTCGCGAAGAAGTGGAACGCGCAATTCAAGCAGGTCATCCGGTCGAGCCGGATCGAGTGCACGAAGGCCTGCGTCGAGGCGTGCAAGGACGGCCCGAAGATCCTGGTGAACGCGAGCGCAACCGGCTACTACGGCCCGCGCGGCCCCGAACCGATCGACGAGGAGGGCCACGGCGACCAGTGGAACTTCCTGAGCAGCGTCTGCCTCGAATGGGAAGCGGAAGCGAAGAAAGCCGAGGCCTCCGGGACGCGCGTGGTGATGGTGCGCATCGGAGTCGTGCTCGGCCGCGACGGCGGGGCGCTGGAGAAGATGCTGCCGCCGTTCCGCGCCGGCCTCGGCGGCCCGATCGGCAAGGGCGACCAGTTCCTCTCGTGGGTTCACATCGACGACGTCTGCGGAATCATGGTCCGCGCCATCGAGGACGCGGGCTGGAAGGGCGCGTACAACGCGACGGCCCCCGGGGCGTGTTCGAACCGGGAGTTCTCGAAAGCGCTGGGACGCGTCCTGCGGCGCCCGGCAATTCTCCCGGCGCCGCCCTTCATGCTGAAGGTCATGCTGGGCGAAGTGGCGGATCTGCTGACGCGCGGGCAGAATGTCGCGCCCCGGAAGACCCTGGCGGGCGGCTACCGATTCCTTTACGCGGAACTCGAGCCTGCGCTTCGAAATCTGCTGGGGCTGCCCGAGGCGAAAACGGCGTAGGAAATCGGCGCTGTGCACGGACGGAAAGTCAAAACCCAAGGAGAAAACCGCATGCGTCGCCCCCGGATCGCCGTCGTGTTTGCAGTCCTGGCCGGTACGGCTCTCGCGGGCTGCATGTACCCGAAGGCGGCGGAGCCGCCGGCGCCCCTGACGACCGCGGAGGTCGAGTCGGCCCGGGCGGAGTATCCGGAGGTGACCGGAGCGACTCTCACCGCCGGCCGAGACCTCTTCGTCGCCCACTGCAACGAATGCCACGGCCATCCGGACGTCACGGCCATCGCCGAGGACGAGTGGCCCGGGATCGTGAAAGAAATGGGCCGCAAAGCAAAGCTCGATGGGAAGCAGGCCGCCAGCGTGCTCCGCTTCATCCAGTCCGTGCGGGCCGCCCGCGCAAAATCCAGATAACGCCCCTTCGCGCCGTATCATAGGCCCATGGCCACGCCGCCGCCGTCGCGCAAGTCGCGTCCGATCGACGGCAGTTCCTTCATCGAAGGGCCCGCGGACCCGCTCGGTGAAACCCTTCGGCCGCCGACGGGCGAAGCGGTTTCCACGCCGGGCTCGACGTCCTCCACCTCCGACTCCGCCCTGCTGCGCTCCGTGGCCCCGCCGCTTCCCCCCGAGGCTGCCGCCGCGCCTCCGTCCGCGCGCTTCGGCAAATTCGTCCGCGTGCGCAAGCTGGGGCAGGGAGGGATGGGCGAAGTCTGGCAGGCGTGGGACGTGCCGCTCGGGCGCTGGGTCGCGCTGAAGTTCCTGACGGGCGGCGACGAGACGGAAATTGCGCGCTTCACGCAGGAAGCCCACGTCGCCGGAAAGCTCGCGCACCCGAACATCACGGCGGTGCACGAGGTGGGCGAAGCGCAGGGGCGGCACTACATCGCGATGCAGTTCATCGACGGGACGACGGCGTCGAAGCTTCCGCGCGGCGACCGGCGGGCGCTGGCGCGGGTGATCCGCGACGCGGCGCGGGCGGTGGACGAGGCTCACCGCGCGGGCGTCGTGCACCGCGACCTGAAGCCGGACAACCTGCTGGTGCGCGGGCGGCGGGGGAGCGGAAGCGCGCTGGACGACTACCACGTGTTCGTGACGGACTTCGGGCTGGCGCGGCGGATGGAGGGCGTGAGCGGGCTGTCGCTGTCGGGCGCGATCATCGGCACGCCTTCGTACATGGCGCCGGAGCAGTCGCGCGGCGAGACGGCCGACGCGCGCGCCGACGTCTACGCTCTCGGCGCGACCCTGTTCGACCTCGTCACAGGCTCTCCGCCGTTCAGCGGCGGCAACGTCTTCGAACTCATCAAGGCGATCCAGGAGCAGGACGCGCCGTCGATGCGCGCGAAGGTCCCGGGAGTCGAAGGAGACCTGGACACGATCGTGCAGAAGTGCCTCGAGAAGGACCGGGCGCGGCGCTACCAGACGGCCGAGGAGCTGGCGGCGGACCTCGACCGGTTCCTGGACGGCGAGCCGATCGCGGCGCGGCCGGAGAGCCTGGTCTACCGCGTGCGGCGAAAGCTGTGGAAGCGGCGGGCGGTCGTGGCGGTGGCGTTGCTCGGCGTGGCGGGAGTGGTGGCCACGCTCGCCGCGGTCGTGCCGCCGCTCGTGCGCGAGAGCCGCGCGCGGGAGGCGAAGGACAGGGAGATACGACTGTGGGCGGCGCTAGCGGGGACTATGAACGAGGCCGAGATCCTCCGCCGCGCCGGGGCCGGGCCGCAGGCGCACGCAAAACTGGAAGAAGGTCTCTCCACGTGCCGCAGCTTTCTCCAGGGCGACGAGCTCCCCGTCGCCCATTACTTCATGGGCCGCCTCCTCGCCGACCTCGGCCGCACCGAGGACGCCCGCCGCGAATTGACCCGTGCGTTGGAACTCGACCCAGGGCTGGGCGAAGCGCGCCTCGAGCGGGGAATCCTCGCGGCGCGCGAATACGTCGCCGAAATCGGACGCGCCCGCCAGGACGCCTTCGTCGCCCACGGCACCCGCTTCGACTTCGACGTCGCCGGGTTCCTGCGCGACCGCCCGGACCTCCGCGATCTCGCCGACCGTGCCACGGCCGACCTGGCGGCGCCCGTCGGCAAAAGCTCCTTCTTCCGCGAGTCGGACCGCGACCTCGGGCTGGCCCTGCTCTCCTTCGCCCGCCGCGAGGAGTCCGAGGCGCGCGCCCGCCTCGAAGCGATCCTCGAGCGCGACCCGGCCAGCATCGACGCCGCCCTCGTCCTCATGCAGATCCGCTTCCAGTCCAAGGATTGGGAAGGCGCGATCCGGATCGCGGAAGCGGCGGCGATGCAGGACCGCACGCTGACCCAGCCGTTCACGACCATCATCGACGCGTGCCACTGGCTCATCTACTACAACCCCGACGCGCCGGAGAACGAGGCCGTGCGGAAGAAGGAGGGCGCGGCCGCGGAGGAACTGCGGCGTCGCGCGGGGCCCGACGACCTCGACGCGCGCATGCTGGTCGGATTCGCGCTCGGCGACGCGGGAAATCACCGCGGCGCAATCGCGGAGTTCGACGCCGTCCTCGCCGTCCGCCCGAACAACGGCCGCGCCCTCGCCCAGCGCGGCTCCGCCCGCGTCCGGCTCGGCGAATTCGCGGAGGCAATTCCGGACCTTGATCGCGCGATCGAGACGTACCCCGGGAATTTCATGAGCTGGTACAACCGCGGGTCGGCCAACCGGATGCTCGGGAAGTTTCGCGAGGCGATTGCCGATTTCACGAAGGCCCTCGAGCTCGTGCCGAACTGGGACGTCGCGCTGAACAACCGCGGGCTCTGCCACGCGGAACTCGGGGAGACCGACGCCGCAATCGCGGACTACACCGCTTCCATCGACGCCGGACCCGAACGCGCGATGCCGCTCACGAACCGCGCCGTGGAGAAGTTCAAGCTCGGCAGGCTGAAGGAAGCGCTCGCGGACCTCGACCAGGCGATCGCGATCCGCCCGGGGTACTACAACGCGTGGTGGGGAAGGGGCGAGATGAAATGGAAGGCGCTGGACCTGGAGGGGGCGGAAGCGGACCTGACGAAGGCGCTCAAGATCCGCCCCGACGCCGTCGAGCCGCGCCTGTTCCGCGGCATGTCCCGCGTCGAGCTGTCGAAGCCCGACCCCGCGATCGAGGATTTCGAGGCCTGCATCGCGAAGAAATTCCGCGCCGCCGAATCGTGGTTCGGCATCGGCAACGCACGCAGCCTCAAGAACGACCGCCCCGGCGCCGCCGACGCCTTCCGCAAGGCCACCGAGCTCAATCCAGACTACACGGACGCCTGGCGCAACCTCGCGCAGGCGCTCCTCGAATCCTTCCGGTTCGCGGACGCCCTCGAATCGTTCTCGGAGGTCCTCAAGCGCGAGCCCGGCGCCTTCGACGCCTGGGCAAGCCGCGCCTTCTGCCGGCAATCGACGAAGGACTGGAAGGGCGCCGAGGCCGACTACCTGAAGGCGTTGGAACTGGCCCCGGCGGACTGGGAAGCGCGCGCCGACGTCGAGATGCGGCTGAAGTACGTGCGAGGGCGGATGAAGCCGAAGAAGTGACCTCACCGAGTGCCGACGGATGAACGGCGTCGGGCACGGCTCCTTTGTGTGCGTTGGTTCGGGCCCTGAAAAGGCAAACTCAAAACGGCGAAACGCAAAGCCAAACGCCAAAATCCAAAGGGAGAAAAAAAGAGTTCGGAAAGCCGACGCCCGACTTGTCGTTTGCCTTTTGTCGTTTCCTTGAGAGTTCTCCCTTTTGCCTTTGTCGTTTCCCGCGACCGCGGCCGAATGCACCCGGCCTCCCGTGTGACGCCGCGTCCCCGGTCACGCACCCCCTCCCTCCCGCAACATAGACTTCTCCCAACTCATTTGCGAACATCGCCCCATGAGCAGCGAACTCATCGTCGTCCTCGATTTCGGCGCCCAATACGTCCAGCTGATCGCGCGCCGCGTCCGCGAGCTGAACGTCTACTGCGAGATCTATCCGTTCTACACGAGCGTCGAGACGATCCTCGCCAAGAAACCCAAGGGCATCATCCTCAGCGGCGGCCCCATGAGCGTCTACGCCGAGGGCGCCCCCAAGGTCGACGCGAAGCTCTTCAAGGCCGGCATCCCCGTCCTCGGCATCTGCTACGGCATGCAGCTCGGCTGCGACCTGCTCGGCGGAGCGGTGAAGGGCGCCCCGGCGCGCGAGTACGGCGCGACGAAGCTGACCGTCACTTCGCCTGAGAAACTGTTCGACGGCCTGCCTGCCGACCTCGACGTGTGGAACTCCCACGGCGATTCCGTCCAGAGCCTTTCGGCCGACTTCCTCCCGCTCGCGAAGACGCAGAACTCGCCCTTCGCCGCGGTGAAACACAAGACGCTTCCGTTCTACGGCGTCCAGTTCCACCCCGAGGTCGCCCACACCCCGCTCGGCACCGAAATTCTCTCGAACTTCCTCTACAAGGTCTGCGGCTGCGAAGGCACCTGGCGCATGGCCGACTTCATCGAGGAACAGACCGCCGCCCTTCGCAAGCAGATCGGCGACAAGGGCGTCGTCTGCGGCCTCTCCGGCGGAGTCGATTCCAGCGTCGTCGCGCTCCTCCTGCACCGCGCCATCGGCAAGCAACTCACCTGCATCTTCGTGGACAACGGCCTGCTGCGAAAAGGCGAGTTCGAACAGGTCTGCCAGGCCTTCCGCGACCACTTCCATATCAACCTCGTCGCGGTGGACGCAAAGAAGCGCTTCCTGGACGGCCTCCAGGGCGTGACCGACCCCGAGGAGAAGCGCAAGCGGATCGGGCACATGTTCATCGACGTGTTCCAGGACGAGGCGAAGAAGCTGAAGGGCGTGGAGTTCCTGGCGCAGGGGACGCTGTACCCGGACGTGATCGAGAGCGTGAGCTCGTTCGGCGGGCCGACGGCGAAGATCAAGAGCCACCACAACGTGGGCGGGCTGCCGGAGAAGCTGGGGTTCAAGCTGATCGAGCCGCTGCGTGCGATGTTCAAGGACGAGGTGCGCAAGCTGGGCGCCGCGCTGGGGCTGCCCGACGCGATTCTCTGGCGGCAGCCCTTCCCGGGGCCGGGGCTGGCGGTGCGGTGCCTGGGCGAGATCACGGAGGAGCGGCTGAAGGCGCTGAGGGAAGCGGACGCGATCGTGACGACGGAGATCGAGGCCGCCGACCTCGCGCGCGGCCTGTGGCAGTATTTCGCGGCGATCCTCCCCGTGCGCAGCGTCGGCGTGATGGGCGACGAACGGACGTACCAGGAGTGCATCGCGATCCGGTGCGTCACGTCGAGCGACGGCATGACGGCGGACTGGGCGCGGCTGCCGCACGAGGTGCTGGCGCGGATTTCGAACCGGATCGTGAATGAGGTGAAGGGCGTGAACCGGGCGGTGTACGACGTGTCGAGCAAGCCGCCGGGGACGATTGAGTGGGAGTAGGTCGGGCGTGAAGAGTACGGGCCTGCGAACGTAACCGAACAGAAGTAACTGGATTCGCGGGTCACCAATGGGGAAGTCATGGAAGAACGCAACATCTGGCGGGAGTTCCTGGAGATTTGCAGGTCCGCAGTTCCCGCTGCTCTAGGACCTCATTTTCTGTTTCTTAAATCGGACTCCGAGCAGACCGTCCAGACGAATCGATTTGCGAGCCCCAAGTGCGGCATCGCACTTGAGCTTTCTCCGCTGGACGGCTTCGTCGCAGGATTCCTGGTGAAAATGGGCGAGACGGGGTTTCCCCCATATCCACGGTTGCTAAGCGATTGGAAGTCAATTAGCTGGATTCACTTTGCGTTTCTTCCCGCTTGCGCCAACAGGTCTTGCCCGGGAGGGCCCACCTATTCCTCGAGTCTCCACATATCGCGCGACCTGCTCGAGGAAGCCGTTCGTCACGAACTCAATATCGTCATCGAATATGGAGCGGATTTTCTGCTCGGCGACTTTGAGCGCTGGCCACAGTTGCAGCAGTTTGTTTATTCACGAAACGTCCGAGATCTTCCCTGACTTCTTGCCTGATCACGGAGTTCGCGTCGCCGCCAGATGAACGAGTTCGAGATCAGGCTCTCCTCCCGTCAATCGGCGCGCAGTCCCGGTCGCGACGCAGCGTTGGATCGGTGGCGTGGATGGGCCTAGAATGGGCCTCATGAGAGTTCAGAATTCATGACCCGCTTCGCGCTGGCGATGATTTTGTGCGTCGTGACCGGATGCGAGCGCGCGAGACCTGCGCCCGGTAATCCGGCCACCGGCGGCATCCCTGCGGCAGCAGCGACATACGAGGAAACCCGACTTCAGTTCCTGAAGAGCATGGCGGACTTTGAATCTCACGCATGGGACCCCGAAGGCTCGTCGCGTCGGAAGTCCCTGTTCGAACTTGACGAGGCTGGCGCCAGGCTCGTGGCGGCCACGAACGTCCCTCTCGAGTCGTCGTCCGCCGCGATTTCCCTGGCGACGCGTCGAGTGATTGGGGAGGCATCGAGCTTCTCGCGAGTCATGACGGCGCTGGAGTCCGCCGGGAAGCCGCCGGACGCCGGGTTGCCGTGGCCCTATCAGTACAAGGAAGCCGCTGCGCTCGCCCGGTGCCTGCTGGTCGACATCCCTCCCGGCGCCGTGGCCCATCGCCACTCGTTTGCCCGTATGGCATCGCTGTGCGCGGCGTACGAGATGCTTGCAGGGTCACTTTCGGACCCGGGACTGGGTCTTTCGCAGGATCGACTGTGCGGGGCGGCAAGGGCACTTCTCGTCGAGGACAAGACGCTCGTGCATGTTGAGAGGGAAGACCTCCTCCGGATGTTGACCCTGTTCGGAGCGAGGACTCCTCCGTCTGCCGAAGCGATCGGCTTCCTCCGGCTCAAGTGGCGTGAGATCTCCACGAGAGCGGAGGAACTCCCACTCAACTTCGAGGATCTTGCGCGGGACAAGCGGTGGTTCGTTCTCTTCTCGATTTCGCGACTCGAAACGGTGCACGTGCGGCACCTGGTCGCCCAGGCTCGCCAGGTTGATCTTGGCCGGCTGCAGCACCTGCCGCAGCGCCGTCTCGACGCCGAACACCAGATCCATCAGATGACGGCGCTGCGCCGGCGCCAGGTCCGTCATCTCGGCCACGTGCGCCCGCCAGATCACCCGGCAAAAACCCGGGTAGGCCGGGTCGCCGACCAGCACCACGCGCGCCGAGCGGTCTTGCCACAGCACGGTCTCGCGGTCGGGGTGGCACAGCGGGCAGGGTGCATTCATGCGCCCATTGTGCCCGCTGTGCCCAGGCTGCGGCGGCGCGAGCCGCTTTCGGGAAGTGCCGAATAAATCCATCCCCGGTTTCCACCGGGGCAGGCCTGGATTTCTCGGCGCCCGCCACCGAAACCCTTGTGGAGCGCAGCTTCGCTGCGCGACCTGCCCACGCGCAGCGCACAGGCGGGTGATCGCCCGGCGCAGCCGGGCTCCCACAGTTCTCGGATGCTGATACTTCAGCGCTTCCTTAATACCCCATCAGCTCCCGGTACTCGTCCCAGAAGGCGCGGATGGTGGTTTCGGTCACCAGATGGTCGGCGTCCTTCACGTCGCGCCCGTCCATCTCGATGCAGGACCAATCGTTCTGGTCGCGCACCACCGCCTGCTGGCAGATCACGGACGACTCGCCGTCTTCCATCGAGATCAACCCGGCCGGGCCGATCAGGTTGATCTGC
>CAVPNQ010000142.1:0-27495 GCA_963706735.1 uncultured Planctomycetia bacterium | reverse complement strand
GCATCCGCGCTTCGCATCCCGCGGGCACGATGACCTTCGACATCTCGAAGGACGGCGACCGCCTGATGCGCGTGCTGGGCGGCACGACCGACGGCAAGGACATCTACGAGTTCGACCTCGTCTTCGACTGGTCCGGCGGCAAGGTCGAGATGAACGACCAGGCGAAGGTCGTGCTGGAAGCGCTGGCAGGCGCGAAGGGGAGCGGGGACGACCCCGCGGCCCAGGAGGCCCTTCGCCGCGCCTGGTCGGTGCTTCCGCGGACGACGGCGATCGTCACGACGCTTCAGATCGATTTCGTGAACGCCTCCGAGGTGAGGCGGCGGAGCGGCTACCTGGAGCAGGATCCGCCGCTGCGGGCCTGGAACATCGCGGAGCAGGGGAAGAACGTTTTCCTGTTCGCGGACGGCGTGCGGAGCGTCGCGGCCGACACACCGGAGGGCCCCGTGCGGGAGATGACGACGATGGCGAAGCCCGCGGTGGAGGACATGGGGGACGTGACGATCGTGCGGGCGGCGTTCGCGGGGGAGGGAGACCACCGCGGCTCGGCGTGCCGCATCGTGGCCGCGCAGATCCTGTCGAAGTCCGCCGAACCCGGCACACCTCCGTCCACGAGCTGGATCTGGATCGGCCCGGACGGCCGGCTGCTGCGCCAGCTCATGATCGGCAAGGCCGCGCTCACCGGCGGGGGCACGCGCGAGCTCACGACTGTCGTGGACCTGACGCTCCGGCCCGAACCCGGCGAAGACAACATGCGGCTGCTGAAGCGGGCGCGGGAGATTTTCCGGAAGAAGTAGCCGGAATGCCTGCCAACGGATCCGTCGGACGGTCGTTGGAAATTCATCGCCACACATTTCCAACAACACACCGGAGGTCCCATGCGAACCCTTTTCCTTTCCGTCCTTGCCGTGTGCCTCGCGCCGCTCGCCGTCCTCGCCGAGGACCGTCCCGCGGAACTCGCCGACCTCCTCGAGCGCATGTCCGAAAACGGAAAGCGCCGCTTCATTTTCGACGAACAGTCCGCTTCGCGCTTCCGCGAGGAGAAGGTCCGCCTGATCCCCGCCGCGGCGGAGTCGGACGGGTCGTTCGCCACCGGGATCGAGATTCTCAAGACGGCGAAGCTCGCCCTCGTCGCGGTCGAGGCCGGCGCGCTGCCGACCTGGAAGGTCGTGTGGACGGAGCGGGCGCGCGAAGAAGTCCTCCGGACCTACGAGTCGGTCGCGTCGCTTCCGGCGACGAACGAGTACTGCGCCTTCCAGGTGAAACTGAAGTTCCTGCGGGCGCGGGACGTGCTGTCGCTGCTGCAGTCGATCCTGTCGGACCCGCGGAACGTGACGGTGGTGGAAGCGGGGGAGACGCTGATCCTGTCGGACTTTGCGCAGATGCTGAGGGGCGCGATGCAGGTGGTGACGGCGGCGGACGTGGCGCCGTCGGAGGGGGTGGCGTGGCGGGTGACGGTGGCGGCGATCGAGGCGTCGGAAGGCGGGGACGGGAGCTGCCCCGAGGCGTTCAAGGACGCGGGGCTGCCCGCGGCGACGGGGAAGAAGACGTTCCGGCTGATGACGGACGGATGCGTGTCGGTGATGACGGGCGGGCCTGCGACGAAGAGCTCCGGCTCCGCGCGCGTGGCGCTCGTGCTCGGGCCTGAAGGCGGGCTCGACGTCGTGATGTCGGTCAACCGGGATACTTCCGGCGCCCCGATGCTGGACACGGTCGAGGCGCGCGGGAAGGAAGGGGCGCTGGCGGGGATGACGCTGAATGCGCGGGTGGCGCTGAAGGAAGGGGCCTGGGTGGTGGCGGGGACGGTGCCGATGAAGGATGCGCCGAAGTCGGTGGTGGTCCTGCTGCGCGTCGAGCGGGTGAAGTAGATTTGGGTGCCGCAATCGGGAGCCGGAGCTTTGAATGACGGGATGCTGGTCGACTCGCACTGCCACCTGGTTTACGACGAACTGAAGAACGACCTCGCGGGGGTGCTCGCGAGGGCGGAGACGGCGGGAGTCGGCCGATGCGTCGTGATCGGCACCGACGTCGCGACGAGCCGCCTGGCCGCCGGGATGGCCTCGGCGGACGGGAGGCTCTTCGCGGCGGCCGGCATCCACCCGAACGACTGCGAGGGCTTCCAGGACTGGGCGCCGATCGAGGAGCTGGCGCGACACCCGCGTGTCGTGGCGCTCGGGGAGACCGGGCTCGACTGGTACCGCACCACGGCGAGCCGCGACGCCCAGCGCGCCGCGTTCGCGCGGACGATGGAAATCGCGAAGTCCGCCGGCAAGCCCGTCGTCATCCACTGCCGCGAGGCCTACGACGACACGCTCGACATGATCGAAGCCGCCCGGCCCGCGGGCGTCATGCACTGCTTCGCCGGGGACGAGAAACACGCGAAGCGCTCGCTGGACCTCGGCTTCTACATTTCGTTCGCGGGCCCCGTGACCTACAAAAAGAGCGAGCCGCTCCGAAAAATCGCTTCGTGGGTCCCGCGCGACCGCGTCCTCGTCGAGACCGACGCGCCCTTCCTCCCCCCGGAACCGCACCGCGGCAAGCGCAACGAGCCGGCCTACGCGCGGCTGACGGGGGAGTGCGTGGCGAAGTGCATGGGGATGCCGTTCGAGGAATTTGCGCGGCAGGAAGCGGAGAACGCCGCGCGGCTTTTCGGCTGGAAACCCTGAACCCCGCCCGTACACTTCGCCCCGTGATCCTGGTCACCGGCGGCGGCGGATTCATCGGCAGCACCCTGGTGCGGCGCCTCGCCGCGGCGGGCGATCCCGTGCGCGTCCTGGACAACTTCTCGACAGGCGCGCGCCGCAACCTCGACGGGCTCGAGGGCAAGGTCGAGATCGTCGGCGCCGACATCTGCGACCCCGATGCGGTCACCATGGCGATGCGAGGCGTCGCGACCGTCGTCCACCTCGCCGCCATCCCCTCCGTCGCGCGCTCCGTCGCCAACCCCGTCGAAACCTGGCGCGTCAACGTGGACGGCACGCTCCGGCTGCTCGAGGAGGCTCGGAAGACGGGCGTGAAGCGCTTCGTGTTCACCTCCTCCTCCTCCGTCTACGGCGACTCGCCGACGCTTCCCAAGCACGAGGACATGCCCTCGCGGCCGCTGTCGCCGTACGCGGCGTCGAAGGCGGCGGGGGAAGCGCTGGTGTCGTCGTACGGGGCTTCTTTCGGCCTGTCGGCGTGTTCGTTGCGGCCGTTCAACGTGTATGGACCGAGGCAGGATCCGAAATCGGAGTACGCGGCGGCGATTCCGCGCTTCGTGACGGCGGCGCTGCGGAACGAGGCGCCGGTCGTGTACGGGGACGGCTCGCAGACGCGGGACTTCACGTACGTCGAAGACGCGGCAGAGGCGTTCGAGCGGGCGGCGAAGTCGCAGGCGGCGGGTGTTTTCAACGTCGCTGCCGGCGGGCGCGTCTCTGTCGTGGATCTGCTCGGCCGCATCCGCGCGGCCTGCGGCGGCCCGGCCCCTCGCTTCGAACCCCGCCGCGCCGGCGACGTCCTGCACTCCCAGGCGGACGTGTCGGCGGCCGAGAAGGCGTTCGGGTTCCGCGCGAAAACGGACCTGGCCACGGGCGTCGCGCAGACGATCGCCTGGTTCCGGGGATAGGGCCGGCCCGGTTCTTCGCTTCGCCGGATACAATGCCGGGTTCCCATGCCCAAGAAAATCGTCGTCGACATGAACGACCTGTACACGCACGCCTTCGAGGTGCACCACAAGTCCGTGGAGGACACGCGGCTGGACGTGTACATCCCGAAGCGCCTGCACGGCTACTCGCGGTCGCTGGTCGCGAAGCTGATCAAGGACGAGTTCGTCCTGGTGAACGGCCGCAAGGCGAAGGCGTCCTACCAGATCCAGCAGGGTGACAAGATCGAGGTCCGCGCGCCGCGGCTGATCGAGCCGCAGATGGTGGCGCAGGAAATGGACCTGGAGATCGTGTACGAGGACGACCAGGTCGTCGTCGTGAACAAGCCTCCGCACCTCGTTGTTCACCCGGCCGCGGGGCACTGGGAAGGAACACTCGCCAACGCCCTGCTCGCCCACGTCGGGCACACCCTTCCCCCCGCCGCCGACGGCGACATCTACCGCCCGGGCATCGTGCACCGCCTCGACCAGGACACCAGCGGCGTGATCATCTGCGCCAAGACCGCGCACGCGCACACGTACCTGTCCCTCCAGTTCCAGGAGCGGCTTCTCGAGAAGGAGTACCTCGCCATCGTCGAAGGCGAGCCGCGCCTCGACGGCGACTGGATCGATGCCCCCATCGGCCGTCACCCGAAAGAACGCGAGAAAATGGCGGTCCGCAAGGACGGCGACGCCAAACCGTCGCAGACGCGGTGGGAAGTCCTCGAACGGTACCGCGGGTTTTCGCTCGTGAAGTGCTACCCGAAGACCGGCCGCACGCACCAGATCCGCGTTCACCTCGCGTACATCGGCCATCCGATCATCGCGGACGAAGCCTACGGCCGCCGCGAAACGCTGTACGAGTGGCAGCTCCGGTGGGAAAAGAAACCGGAAGGACACCCGCCCGAGGAGCCCGTTCTCTCGCGGCACGCCCTTCACGCCTTCGCCCTCCGCATCACCCACCCCTCCGGCGCCGACATGCGCTTCGAAGCCCCCATGGCGGAGGACATGACCGCGACCCGCGATGCCCTCCGGAAATGGCGGGGTCTGGAGGAGAAAACGTCGCCGTAGGACACGCCAGAACTTCTGCGTGCATCAGGCCTCCAACTTCGGTACACCATCACAACCGGATGGAATCCGTTAACCCCATGACGCGCTTCATCGATATCAACGCCGACGCCGGGGAGTCACCCGACCCCGCAGCCGATCTGCCGCTGCTGGACGTCGTGACGTCGGTGAGCATTGCCTGCGGCGTTCACGCGGGCGGGCCTGCGTCCATCGCGCAGTTGTCGAAGGCGGCCGCGGCTCGCGGCGTGGGAGTCGGCGCCCATCCCGGCCTGCCCGACGGGCGTCGCGCGCGGCCGGTCGAAGCCGCCGAGGCCGCGGACGCCGTCATGGCGCAGGTTTCCGAGTTTCGCAGGCACTCCGAAGCGACCCTTCAGCACGTCAAGCTCCACGGCGCGCTCTACCATGCCGCCCGGGACGCGAAGGTGGCGGATGCGGTCGCCGGCGCGGTCAAGGCTTCCGGGGCGCCGATTCTCGTGGCGCAGGCGGGATCACCCCTGGAGCGCGCAGGGCGCGCGGCCGGCGTGCGCGTCGCCTCCGAGGCGTTCCTCGACCGCGCGTACGGCGCCGACGGGCTGCTCGTTTCGCGCGACCGCCCCGGCGCGCTGCTGACCGACACGAAGGAAGCCGCGGAACGCGCGGTGCGCCTCGTCCTGGAGAAGACCGTCAGGACGGAGCAGGGAAGCGACATTTCCGTCGAAGCCGATACGATCTGCGTGCACGGCGACACGCCCGGTGCCCTCGCGCTCGCGTTCGCCGCGCGCAAGGCCCTCGCACGCGCGGGCGTCGTCCTCCGCCCGATGGGGGCCGCATGAAGAAGTTCATCGAAGAAGGCGACAGCGGGCTCCTCGTGCGGTGGACCGCCTCCGCCGACCCCACCATCCCCATGCGCGCCAACGGGCTGCGGCGCCGGCTGGTCGAGGCGGCGCCGAAGTGGCTGCGTGAAGCGGTCCCGGGGGCCAGCTCGCTCTGCATCGTGTTCGACCCGCTCCTGGCCGACGCTTCCGACGTGCAGGCCGCGCTCGAGGCGCTGGGGGATTCGCCGGAGGAAGCGCCGGGTTCGCGGACGGTGGAAGTCCCGGTCGTGTACGGCGGACCGGACGCGCCGGACATGCAGCGCGTCTGCGAGCACACGGGGCTGACGCCCGAGGAAGTCATTCGCCGGCACTCTTCGGGGAAGTACCGCGTCTCCTTCATGGGGTTCTCGCCCGGGTTCGCGTACATGGTGGGCCTGCCGCCGGAGCTCGTGACGCCGCGTCTCAAGTCGCCTCGCGTGCGCGTGCTGCCCGGGTCCGTCGGGTTCGCGGGGACGCACACCGGCATCTACCCTTCCGAAACCGCAGGCGGCTGGAACATCATCGGCCGCACGGCCTCGCGGGTCATCGACTGGCGCCGCCCCGACCCGTTTCTCTACCAGACCGGCGACCGGGTGGTCTTCAAGCCCGTCGAGCGCCACGCCTTCGAGCTGGAGCCGCAGGAGTCCACCACATTCCAGAGCCCGCACTACGCCGCGGAAGTCCGCCACGCCGGCCTCCTCACCACCGTCCAGGACCTCGGCCGCGGCGGCTTCGGCCACCAGGGCGTCCCCCTCTCGGGCGCCATGGACCGCGTCGCCCTCCGCCTCGTCAACCTCGCTGCCGGCAATCGAGAGGGCGCGGCCGCCCTCGAGTTCACTTACCCCGCACCGCGCCTCCGCTTCATGTCCCGCGTCTCCTTCGCCCTCGGCGGCGCCGACTTCGGCGCACTCCTCGCCGGACGCCCCATCCCCCTCTACGAACGCGTCGATGCCAAGGCCGGCGAAGAGCTCTCCTTCGAGCGCCGGCATAACGGTCACTGGGGGTACCTCGCCCTCGCGGGCGGCGTGGCCTCGAAGCGCTTCCTCGGCAGCGCGGCGACCGACACGCGCAGCGGGATCGGCCCGGCACTCAGCGCCGGCGCGCGGTTGTCCATGGAGACGCAGCCCCCCGCGAACGGACGGACCGTGCCGAAGGACCTCGCGCCGATGCCGGGCGAAGAACCGCTCGTCCGCTTCATGCCCGGCGAAGACGTCGATTCCTCCATGCTGCACGGGACCGCGATCATCCTGAGCGTGCTGCAGGACCGCGCCGGTTACCGCAGCGACGCCCCCGAGTTCCCGCCGGGACAGTCAACGATGCTCTCCGAGGGCATCCCGCCCGGGACCATCCAGCTCCCGCCCGACGGGAAGCCGATCTTCCTCATGGCCGACCGGCCCACCACCGGCGGCTACCAGAAGCTCGCCTTCTTCGCTTCCATCGACACGCGCATCATCGCCCAGTCGCCCCCCGGCACCCGGCTGAAGTTCCACCAGGTGACTTCGGCGGAAGCGCGCAAGGCGATCCGCGAGATGCGTGCGGCGCTGACGTCGATCGAAGGGCTTTAAGCCGGGCCGATAGAGAGTCCTCCCGCGTCTCGCCTCATGGCGGCCCGGCTTATCCTGAGCGAGCCCGAAGGGCGAGTCGAAGGATCCCGTTTGCTGAGGGACAGGCGACCCGGCGGGAGAGTCACCCTGGTTCGCTTATCGGCTTTCGACCCGGCTCCACCCTTCCGCCGCCGGATCCTCCATGCGGTGATCCGCCGCCGCGCCGCCAAGGTCTCGCTTCCAGACGACCCCGCGCTCGTCGATGTAGAACGTGAGGAAGCCGTCCTCGCCGCGCATGTGAGGGAAGGCCGTAGCGGCGAACTCCATCAGCGAGTTCACGCCGGGAACGGTGCGCAGGAGATACCCGTCGCGGGGTACCGCGCGCGCGCCGTCCCCGCTCGCCGAGTCCGCGCTGGCGACATCGGGGCCCATGATCTCGGGGCGCCCGCGCCGCGCGATCTGCAGGCGGTACAGCCCGGCGATGTCCCCCGTCCAGTAGTCCTGCACTCCGTTCTCGTCCATGTCCTCCGCCTTCATGACTTCCTGCTGTCTCGCGACGAGGCGAAGCGCTCCCGGCGCGGAGGATTCCCCGAGGGCGATGCGGTCGCGATAGAGCCAGCGCAGGAGAGACTCGGGCCGTGCGAGGAAGACGCCCGCGGCGGCGCCTTCCAGGACGAACCAGAGGATTCCCAGGAGGACTCCGGTTTTCGCCATCCGTGCCCCGCGGAGCCGGCCGCCGGATTCGCGCAGTTCCGAGAGCGCGGCGACGCCCACGACCGACGGGACGAGCGGGATGGCCAGCGCGCCGAGCGCCACGGAGGCGATCGCCAGGAAGGAAATCCGGGGAGGGGGAGCGGCGTCCATGTCGAACGCGATTCTACGCGCGCGGCCCGTTTCGTGTCCGGATCGCCGCGGGAATACTCTCCTCGAGCACGTCGAACATCCGGTCCATGACGCGCGTGTCCATGGCGAGCGCGGGCATCAGCACGATCGCGTCGCCCAGCGGCCGCAGCACGACTCCCCGCTTCCGGCACTCCAGGATCACACGGTGCCCCATCCGCCGCTCCGGCGCGAAGGGCCGCCCGGGCCGCGCTTCCAGCTCCACCGCCCCCATCAGGCCCCGCGAACGCACGTCGGCGATGTTCGGTTTTCCCCTGAAGCGAGCGAGCCGGGACTCGAAGTGCCGGATCCGCGCCGGTAGCCGCTCGAGCGTCTTTTCGCGGCGGAAAACGTCCAGCGAGGCGTTCGCGGCGGCGCAGGCCAGCGGGTTTCCCGCGAACGTGTGGCCGTGGAAGAAGTGTTTCATCCGGTGCCACGGGGCGAGGAACGATTCGTAGATCCGGCCGGTCGCGAGCGTGGCCGAGAGGGGCATGTATCCGGCGGTGATTCCCTTGCCGAGCGCCAGGAGGTCCGGCGAGACGCCGTCGTGCTCGCACGCGAACATGCGTCCCGTCCGGCCGAAGCCGACGGCAACTTCGTCCGCGATGAGAAGGGTCCCGGCTTCGGAGCAGAGGTCGCGCACGGCGCGGACGAATCCCGCGGGTTGCGGCAGGATCCCTGCGGCGCCCTGCACGAGAGGCTCCAGCACCACGGCGGCGACGCGGCGGCGGCGGCTCGCGAGCACCTTCTTCAATGCGGCGAGTGTCCGGCGCGCGGCCGCCTCCGGGTCCCGCGGCGAATACGGGCAGGGAACCTGCACCGTCGGGAAGAGCAGCGGTTTGAACAGCCCGTGGAACAGCGAGATCGCCCCGGCACTGACCGCTCCCAGGGTGTCCCCGTGATAGGCCCCGGCGAACGTCACAAACGTGTCCCGCTCCTCGCCCCGCTGCCGCCAGTGCTGGAAGGCCATCTTCAGCGCCACTTCCAGCGCCTCGCTCCCGGAGTCCGAAAAGAAAACATGGTTCAGCCCGCGCGGCGCGATCGCCGCGAGCCGCCCGGCCAGCTCGATCGCCCCCGGATGGCACAGCCCCAGCAGCGTCGTGTGCGCTGCCCGCCCGATCTGGCGCTTCAGCGCCGCATCGATCGCCGGATGCCGGTGCCCGTGCACGTTGCACCAGAGGCTCGCGTTGCCGTCGATGTACCGCTTCCCGTCCGCGTCCGTCAGCGTCGTCCCGCGCGCGGACACGATGACCGGGAAGTTCTCGTTCTCCCAGTCCTGCATCTGGGTGAAGGGCTGCCAGAGGTGGGTGCGGGCGTTTCTGCGGAGGTCGGGGGTCCGGGTGAATTTCACGGGCGGGATCCTATTCTCCGGCGCAGGATTTCGCACGAACCGACGTCGGCCCCGGCCGGCGGAGGGCCTGCTTTTCGCGCCCTTTGTGATTGGGCCCGGATCGCCTATCCTCTGGCCTGCAATGGCAACTCAGGGCGCTCACCGGGCAGCGGCAGGCGGACAGCGCGGGCCGCTTCTGCTGGCCCTCGTCGTCTTTCTCGTCACGGGCTACGTGGCCTGCCTGGTCTGGCGCGCACTGACCGACGCCAGCGACCGCGCGCACCTGGCCGCCCACGAAGCGGAAGCGACCCAGGTCGTGGAACGGCTCGCCGCGCGGATCCATGTGTACGAGAATTCGCTTCGCGGCGCGCAGGGGCTGTTCGCGGCGAGCAAGAGCGTGGAACGGGAAGAGTGGCGCGCGTACGTCGAGGGGCTGGATCTGCACGAGCGTTACCCGGGCGTGCAGGGCATCGGGTATGCGAGCCGTGTCGCGACGACGGACCTTGAGACGTTCGTAGCGTCGGTCCGGGCGGACGGACTGCCCGATTATCGCGTCTTCCCGCCGCCGCAGGGGCCCGAGTCTTTCCCGGTCATTTTTCTGGAACCGTATCGCGACCGGAACGTGAGGCCGATGGGGTTCGACATCTCCTCGGAACCGGTTCGCAGGGCCGCGATGATGACGGCGACGGACGCGGATCGCGCCACGATGTCCGGCATCCTGACCCTCAAGCAGGAGGACGGCGACCGTCCCCAGCCCGGGACTCTCCTTCTCCTCCCGGTCTACGCGAACGGACGGCCCCGCGCGACCATCGAGGAACGCCGCGCGTCGCTCGTGGGGTTCGTACTCTGCCCCATACGCATGCACGATTTCCTGAAGGCTGCGCTCAGCGACCGGGCAAAGGCCCTGTTGCAGGTGGAGGTCTACGACGGGGCCGAGATTAGTGCTCAGTCCCGTTTGAATCTCCTGGACGCCCCTTACTCCGCGCCGCATGAGCCCGATCCCCTCGTCCGGCAGCTCAATGTCGCGGGGCGGCTGTGGACGCTTCGATTTCCGCCCGCCCCGGACGATTTCTGGAAGAACCATCGCCGGAAGGCGGAACTGCAGGGTGCGGCCGGTCTTGTCGTCGCCTTCCTGCTCTCCCTGGTCGCCTGGCTTCTGGCCGGAACGCGCGCCCGCGCACTGAAACTGGCCGGGGAGATGTCGGAAAGCGCCCGCAGTTCCGAGGAAGCGGCCCGGGAGGCACTTTCGCGGTTCGAGCAGCTGGCGAGGCTGGCGCCGATCCCGATCTTCACGACCGACGCCGTGGGCGGCTGTACTTTCGCCAACGAGGCCTGGTGCCGAAACGCGGGGCTCACCTTGGAGCAGGCGCTCGGCGACGGTTGGAAGCGCGCTCTTCACCCGGCCGATTCTGAGCGCCTGTCCCGGGAGTGGGGCGACGCGCTCGCAAAGGGAACCGATTTCGTCGGGATGGTCCATTTCCAGCGGCCGGATGGCAGCTCGACCTGGAGCGACGCGCGGGTGACGGCACACCGGGACGAGCAAGGGCGGGTCACGGGATACCTCGGGGCCGCCATGGACGTCACCGAGAGGCTCAAGATCGAGGCTCTTCTGCGCCAGCGGGCCGATGAACTCGCGCGGGTCAACACCGAGCTTCGCCTGAGAGACCAGGAGATCCGCCTGCTCTTCGAGCGCACGAGCGACGCCGTCGTCACGATGGATGCGGCAGGCCTGATCCGGAGCTGGAATCCCCGCGCCGAGTCCCTGTTCGGCTGGCGGGAAATCGAGGTCATCGGAAAGTCAGTCGCGGAAACCATGGTCCCGGAATCGCTCCGCGAGGCGCACAGGACCGGGCTGGCGAGATTCCTGGAGACCGGCGAAGGGCCGGCGCTGGGCCGGATGCTCGAACTCTCCGCGATGCGCCGTGACGGCTCCGAATTCCCCGTGGAAGTGATCCTTGTGCCGACCCAGGGGCCGCACTCATGGCAATTCACCAGCTTCATCCGCGACATCACCGGCCGGAAATCGGCCGAGGCGGAGCTCCAGAAGGCCAGCGAAGCTGCGAACGCGGCGAACAGGGCGAAGAGCGAGTTCCTCGCCAACGTCAGCCACGAGATCCGGACGCCCATGAACGGGATCCTGGGCATGACGGAACTGGCGCTCGGCACGAATCTGACCGAGGAACAGCGGGAATACCTGGATACGGTGAAGAAATCCGCGAAGGGTCTCCTTGCAATCCTTAACAGCGTCCTGGACTTCTCAAAGATCGAGGCCGGAAAGCTCGAGGTCGATCACATTACGTTCTCCGTCAGGACGGTCATCGACGACGTCACCAGGCTGCATTCGTTCCGGGCCCAGGAAAAAAGAATCCGGCTATTCGGGGTCGTTTCTCCCGATGTCCCGGAACGCGTCACGGGCGACCCGCTGCGGCTCGGGCAGGTGCTCGGCAACCTGGTCTCAAATGCGCTGAAGTTCACGGATCGCGGTGAAGTCGAAGTCAGGGCGGCCATCGAGCGCATTCCGGGCGAGTCGCCGATGCTTCACTTCTCCGTCCGGGACTCCGGTATCGGCATTCCCGCCAACAAACAGGCGCTCCTCTTCCAGGAATTCACCCAGGTGGATGCCTCCGCGACCCGCAAGTTCGGTGGAACGGGACTCGGCCTCGCGATTTCCAGCCGCCTCGTGGGGCTCATGGGAGGAAAGATTTGGGTTGAAAGCGAACCGGGAAAGGGTGCAACGTTTCACTTCACGATCGCGCTCAACGCGGCACGCACGATGGCCTCCGATGCGCCCAGCATCGTGGCTCCCGGCTCGGACCCGGTGCGGCGCATCCGCGTGCTGGTCGCCGACGACAACCCCGTGAACCAACGCCTCGCCGCCGCGATCCTCACGAAGCGCGGGCACGACGTCGTCGTCGCTTCCGACGGCGCCTCCGCCCTGGAGTCGCTTCGCCAGGGAGCGTTCGACGCCATCCTCATGGACGTCCAGATGCCCGACATGGACGGCATCCAGGCGACCCAGGCGATCCGTCGAGGCGATGCCGGCGACCGTGCGAAGACCATTCCGATCATCGCCATGACCGCCCACGCCATGCTCGGCGACCGGGATCGCTTCATGCGCGAAGGCATGTCGGATTACCTCTCCAAGCCGGTCGATGCGCGGGAGCTCGTCACCATGGTCGAGGGACTGGCGGCCACCGGCGGCAAGGTGGGATCCCGCGCGTTCGCGGCGGCGGAAGCGCTCGAGCGTGTCGGCGGAGACCCGGACGTCCTCAAGGAGCTGGCGGTGACCTTCGTTCGCGACTACGACCGGATGAAGAAGGCCATTCATGACGCGGCGCTCACAAGGAACATGCAGGGGCTCGAGCGTGCCGGGCACTCCATCCGCGGCGCCGCTGGGATTTTCAGCGCCACCCGGACCGTGATGGCCGCGCAGGCCGTGGACGAACTCGCGAGGGTCAAGGACCCGGCCGTCTTCGCGGCCGTGCCGGCGCTGGAGGTCGAACTGAAGCGGCTGCGTGACGAACTGGAGAGGCTTGTCTCGGAGGGACGACTGTGAGGATTCTCGTGGCGGAAGACGATCCCGTTTCCCGGAGGCTCCTGGAGGTCACGCTCCGGAAATGGGGGCACGAGCCGGAACTCGTCGAGGACGGCGACGCCGCCTGGGCCGCTCTTCAGCGCCCGGACCGCCCGTCGCTCGCGGTCCTCGACCTGATGATGCCGGGGCTGTCGGGAATCGACGTCTGCCGGAAGGCCAAGGCGCTCGCCGCGAAAGACCTGCGATCGCTGTACCTGATCCTGCTCACCGCGCGATCGGAGACCGCGACGATCGTGGAGGCGCTGGATGCGGGCGCGAACGACTACGTGCAGAAGCCCTTCACGCCGGACGAACTGCGCGCCCGGATCGGGGCGGGGGCGAGGGTCGTGGATCTCGAAGTCCAGCTTTCCGCGCGGGTCGGGGAGCTCGAGCGCGCGATGGCGGAGTTGAAGGAGCTGCGCCAGATTCTTCCGATGTGCTCATACTGCAAGAAGGTGCGCAACGACGGAAATTTCTGGGAGCGCGTCGAGAGCTACATCGGGTCGCGGATGCAGGCGAAGATCTCGCACGGGGTCTGCCCGGAGTGCGCGGAGAAATTCATGAGGGACGATCCGGACCTGATGGGCGGCCCTCCGCCGAAGGCCTGATGCCCGGGATCAGCGCTTCCCCCGGCCCGCGGGCCGTTTTCCGAGCCGCTCGAACGTGACCTCGCAGGTGAGCGACAGCCGCAGCGGCGTGACGGACACGTAGCCGCGCCGGACCGCCTCGATGTCGGAGAGGTTGTGCGGCGCCGGGCGGCGGTTCCGCGACAGCACCTGGTCGCCGTCCATCCAGAAATACGTCTTTCCGCGCGGATCCTGGCGACGGTGGAAGTAGTCCTCCCACGCCACGGGAGCCTGCCGCGTGATCCGCACCCCCCGCACTTTCGACGCCGCGATGTTCGGGATGTTCACGTTCAGGCACACCGGCGTCCCTTCGACGAACGGCGCGAACTCCTCGACCACACGCCGCGCAACCGTGATCGCGTCCTTCCAGCGCGGCTCCGTCTTCGTGCACAGCGACAACGCGAACGACGGTATCCCCGCGAACGCCGCTTCCATCGCCGCCGCCACCGTCCCGCTGTAGAAGACGTTCACGCCGAGGTTGGCGCCGAAGTTGACGCCGGAGAGGACGAAGCGCGGCGCGACGGGGAGCAGCTCGCAGAGGGCCAGCTTGACGCAGTCCGCGGGCGTGCCGTCCACCGCGAAACCGCGGCGCCCGCGGCCGAGGGAGATCGAGTCGCAGCAGATGGGCTGGTGAATCGTGATGGAGTGACCGACGGCGGAGCGCTGCGAAAGGGGCGCCGCGACGGCGGTGCGGGAGCGGCCTTCGAAGGCGGCGCGCAGAGCGACGAGCCCCGGGGCGTGGATGCCGTCGTCGTTCGTGAGGAGGTAGTCGGGGCGGATGGGCATGAGGGAGAGGATTGTCGGGCCGGAAGGGCGGAAAGGGAAGCAGGCGAGACCTATGCGGTGATGTCGAGCTTCCGGCCTTTTCCGTCCGGATCCAGCGGCTCCGGCTCCGCGGGAGGCTCCTCGTGAGGCGGAGCGTGCTCCATTCCCTCGTATGAACCGGAACTCCCCGTCTCCTCCTCGCGGATCCGGGCGCCTTCGGGTGCCTCCGCCTGGTTCACCGACGTCGCGTTCCTCGGCCCGACCTCGCGCGACTCCTGGCCCGCGGCGGCGCGGCCCGCGCGGTCCGCCTGCGCGAACAGGTTCTGCACCTGCTGCGCTGCGTCGCTTCGGGCGAGGGAGAGGTTGAGGGGCTCCACGGGCATGGCCCCATTTTACCGCGTTCCCGTAAGCGAACCGGGGCGGAAGCGCTATTTGCGCTTCCGCCCCGGTGGGGTGCGGCGATTTGCGGGTTACAGCAGGTCGGTGCGTTTCCGGGCGAGTTCGTCCTTGAGGCGGGCGACGATCTTCGCGTGGATCTGGCAGACGCGGGACTCGGAGAGGTCGAGGGCGGCGCCGATCTCCTTCATCGTGAGCTCTTCGTAGTAGTAGAGCAGCAGGATGAGGCGTTCCTTGCGGGTGAGGCCCTTGGTGATGAGGTCGACGAGTTCCTTTTTCTGGATGTCGCGCGAAGGGTCGATATCGCGGCGGTCCTCGACGATTTCGACGGTCTGGAGGCCGGTCTGGTCGTCCATGTCGGTCCAGCGCTTGTGCATGGAGACGGCGGCGGCGGTGGAGGTTTCGCGGCGGATTTCGGAGAGCTCGGGGACCGAGACGCCGAGTTCGCGGGCGAGTTCGGGCTCGGTGGGGGTGCGACCGAGGCGGGTTTCGAGGGTGTTGGCGCCGCGTTCGAGGCGGTGGGCCTGGGAGCGGACGAGGCGGGGGACCCAGTCGAGGTTGCGGAGTTCATCGAGGATGGCGCCGCGGATGCGGTTGGTGCAGTAGGTTTCGAACTTGATGTTGCGCTCGGGTTCGAATTTATCCACGGCGTCCATGAGCCCGAAGATGCCGGCGCTGGCAAGGTCCTCGAGCTCCACGTTCTGGGGGAGCTTGGAGAGGAGTCGCTCGGCGACGTAGCGGACGATCGGGAGGTACTGCTCGATCAGGAGATTCTTGGTCGCGGTATCGCGGGTCTTGGCGAAGCGTTCCCAGAGTGCAGCGACGTCGGCCTTGGCTAGCTTTGTGACCATGAGCACGGGCTCCGAGAAAAGGGTGCCGTCGGAGAGGTATTAGATAGTTTATAACATATAAATGTTAGGTCAATGGCTTACGTGAGATTTCCTGCTTCTTTTCTGACTTTGGCGAAGGGGGCGCCGGGGGCTCGATGCTGTCCCCCATCGCCTTCCCTAAGATTAGTCCCACAAAGAACATAAGGAAGGCGCCGCCGATCGCACGAAGCGCCGCATCCAGCACTTCCAGCCCGGATCCCAGGCCCCAAATCAGAATTGCCACAAATGCCGCCGCCGACAGGCTTCCGCCGATCAGGCGGGGGAGTGACTTTTGAACCGGGCTGGGCATGTCCTGCTCCTTCCTTGACTGCCGGCCCTACGCGCCCCGGCGCAGCAGGCTGAACACCCGCTCCACGAACCCGCGCGGCCTCGCCACGCCGCCACACAGCCGCGCCGCCAGGTTCCGCACGCATTCCGCCGCGGCGCTTCGCGGCTCCGCCAGCACGAACGGCGTCCGGGCCATGACCGACCGCCCGACCGCGGCATCCCGCAGCACGTACCCGAGCCGGTCTACTTCCGTTTCCAGGAACCTCCGCGCCACGCCGACCAGCCCGGCCGAGATCCGGTCCGCCTCCGCGCGGTCCGCCGCCTGGTTGACCACCAGCCGGATCCGTCCCGCGTCGGGCTCGCGCGTCAGCAGCTTCACCGCCGCGTACGCATCCACCAGCGCGGTCGGCTCCGGCGTCGTCACGATTACCGCTTCGTCCGCCGCGGCCGCAAACTCGATGACGCTCCGCGAGACTCCCGCGCCCGTGTCCAGGATCACCAGGTCCGCCCGCTCCGCCAGCCGCCCGAATGCCTCACGCAGCCGTTCGCGCTCCGTCGCCGGCATGTTCGCGTAGCTCTCCATCCCGCTCGCCCCGGCCAGCAGCATCACCCCGTGGATCGGCGTCAGCGCTTCCAGGATCCCCATGCGCCCCGACAGCACGTGCGCGATCGTCGCCCGCGGCGTCGCCCCGAGCACGACGTCGGTGTTCGCCAGCCCGAGATCCAGATCCACCAGCGCGACCCGCCGCCCGAACGCCGCCGCCGCCACCGCGAGATTCGCCGCCAGGTTCGTCTTCCCCACGCCGCCCTTGCCGCTCGTCACCGCGATCACCCGCGCGGTCGAACGCACCGCCCTCGGCCCCGGCGCCTGCCGCGCACGCTCCGCCACCAGCCGCCGAAGCTCCGCCGCCTGGTCCTGCTGAAGAGTCTCCGCGCTCACGCGGTCCTCGCTTCCCGCAGGATCAGCTCCGCCAGCCGGTCGCGCCGGGCGGGCTCGATGTCCTGGGGGATTCCCTGGCCGGTGGTGACCCATGAGACGCCCGTCTTGACGCGGGCGAGGACGTCGAGGATGAGCCCGAAGCGCGCCGCTTCGTCGACCTTCGTGAGGATGACGTGCGAGACGGCGTAGCGCGCGAACCGTTCGACCTGGTCCATCAGCGTGTCGGGGTGCGTCGTCACTGCGCAGACGAGGTGCAGCTCGTCCGCGTTCGCCGCCTGCACGAACGGCGCGAGCTCGTCCATCTTGGCGCCGTCGCGCTGCGACCGCCCCGCCGTGTCCACTAGCACGACGTCCCGGCGCGAATGCTCTTCCATCGCGCTTCTCAATTCGTCGGGAGTGCGCACGACCGCCAGCGGCACGTCCAGCAGCTCCGCGATGCGCCGCAGCTGCTCCGTCGCGGCGATCCGGTACGTGTCCAGCGTGATCAGCGCGACGTTCTTGCCTTCCTTGACCGCGTAGTTGCCCGCCAGCTTCGCGATCGTCGTCGTCTTCCCCACCCCCGTCGGCCCGACCAGCATGACCTTCTTCGCCCGCCCTTTCGTCCACTCGGCGTGCGACGACACCGGGATCATGTCCTCCACCGTCGCCTTCACCGCCTCGTCCACCACCGCGCGGTTCCTCAGCGCGTCCGGCGCCAGCTTCGACCCGATCCGGTCCACGATCGACTTCGCCAGCTTCTGCCCGATGTTCGCGTTCAGCAGCGACACATACGACTGGAAGAGCTCTTCCGGCGCGCCGGCCATCTCGCGGTGCTTCACGTGCTCGCCCAGCTCGGAAATCATCCGCCGGATCTCGGTGAGTTCGGCGGTGTTGGCGGAAGCGAGTTTCGGGGCCTCGGTGCCGTAGACCTTGCGGAGAAGGGCGGCGCCGGGAGCCTCGGCGGCAGCCTTCGAGTTCGGGACCACGCGGAACCCCTTGCCCGCGAGGATCACATACTTGTCGCGGGAAAAGAACCGCCACAGCCCGGCACGGGCCGGCGCGAACGTCTGCAGCACCACGGCATCCTCGCCGAGCTCGGCGCGGACCCTTCGAAGGGCTTCCTGCAGGGTGCGGCCTTCGAATTTCTTGAGCTGCATGGGAGGGGAGCCCGGGCGCGGGAGTGCGCCACCTTCCTTATCGGCCTCGCTCTGGCCCTGACTTGTGCCCGCTGGTCACTTCGGACGTCCGAGAATCAGGCCGTACGCGGCGCTTTGTGTGCCCGCGTCGACTCGCTTCGCGAGCGAAACCAGCTCGGTCGCCAGCGCCTCCGGCCTTTCCGTCGGCCAGGTGGGGCGGTGCACGAAGACCAGACCGGGGAGCGCCGTTTTCCTGGCGACATATTCTGCCAGGAGCGGCTCGAAGTCGGACCGATTGTAGGTGACGAGGATGCGATCCTCGGCAATGGCGGCTTCCAGCACCAGATCGTCGCTCTTTCCAGCCAGGGGGCTGCCGTTCACGCACGTGGCGTCAATTCCAGCCTCGATCAGCACGCGAGCCGCGCGCGGGCTGATGTGCTCGTCCAGGAGGAACCTGGCGGTCACTCGTCGACGTGGAAGCGAGGAATCCAGGCCGGAGGGGGCAGTTCCGGAGGCGTCTCGTGAGCGTAGCGATTCGCGTACTCAACGGCCTGGAGTACCTGCGGCGGGGAAAGGTGCGGGTAATTCTTGAGCAGGTGTTCCATGTTTTCGCCATGCTCACGAAACATCGTCCTGACGAACCAGGGCGAAAGTCGAGTTCCGGCAGCGAAGGGTCTTCGATCGCAGGCACTCCCCCGAAACTCGATTTCGGGGAAGAGCCGGGTCCGGACTGCTTCCTCAAGAAGCTGTGCGACAAGGGTGCTTCGCGGGACGAGTTCTCTGCGCGTGAGTTCGCCGAGATCGCGCAACAAGTCGACGGAGACACGCTGGGAGAGCGGCTTCGTTGCGCCGGCCTTCGTAAGACGGTTCCGGCCGGCCTCCAGCAGCCTGATGGAGGCGGTGGAGGAGTTCCGGTTGCCGCTGATGGCGACCAGGCGGGCCTCCTCCAGGTCACGAAGTACGCCGACGAGATTCTCTTCCTTCAGTTCGGCGTCGGGGTAGTCCTGATACAGCTGGCCCACGGTAACCGGCTCTGAGATCTCATGTCGTTCAACGAGCACTTGAAGAATGAGCCTGGCGGCAGGCGAAAGAGGTGCTTCGGCCTTCGACTCAGCACGGCGTCTCTGAGGAATCATATCCGCATTGTCCACAGATGAATACAAATGTCAACAACTGTTATGCCGCGATCTCCATCGCGACCAGCCCATGCGACTCGACCTTCAGGTCCTTCGGCACCTCGTTGTAGCTCAGCACGGCGATGCCGGGCTGGATCTGCTCGGCGATGCGCTTGATCTGCAGGCGCACCTGGGGGGAGCAGAGGACG
The DNA here is from genome assembly GCA_963706735.1 of uncultured Planctomycetia bacterium. Lineage (GTDB taxonomy): Bacteria > Planctomycetota > MHYJ01 > WSZJ01 > WSZJ01 > WSZJ01. The sequence goes on along the minus strand of CAVPNQ010000142.1, from coordinate 8,328 downwards.
ACGGGGGTGAAGCCCCGGCCGACGAGCTTCTCGATTTCCTTCGCGAAAGTCTCGACCAGCCGGGAGATCGTCTTCGGGGCCAGTGTCAGGTGAGAGCCCATGTCGCTCCGCTCGGTCGCTCCCTTGAGGAGGTCCTCGAGCCGCGGATCGACGGTCACGACGTGCAAGCGCCCGTCCACCGCGAGCACCGACTGGCTGATCGATCGGGCGAGCGCGTTCCGGCAGTACTCGACCAGGATTTCGGGGTCCTTCGTCCGCGGCGCCGTGTCGCCCAGCGCTTCCACGATCGTCGCCAGGTCGCGGATCGACACTCCCTCGCGCAGCAGCCCCTGTAGCACCTTCTGCAACTCGCCCAGCTTCAGGACCGCCGGGATCACTTCCTCCACCAGCGACGGGTGCGATTCCTTCAAGTGGTTGACCAGGCCCTGCGTTTCTTCGCGCGTCAGCATCTCCGGCGCGCGTTGCTTGATCGTCTCGGTCAGGTGCGTCGCGATCACCGTCGTCGCGTCCACCACCGTGTACCCCAGCGCCTCGGCACGCGGCTTCTGCGCTTCCGTGATCCACGTCGCCGGCAGCCCGAACGCCGGCTCGCGCGTCGGCACGCCCTCGAGTTTCGCCGGGGCCGGTCCGCCGCCCGGCGCCATCGCCAGGTACTGCCCCGGGATCGCGTTTCCCCCGGCGATCTTCGTTCCGCGGATCCGCAGCACGTAGTCGTTCGCGGCCAGCTGCATGTTGTCCCGGATCCGGATCGGCGGCACCACCAGCCCCATGTCCAGCGCGCACTGCCGCCGGATCAGGCCGATCCGCTCGACCAGGTCGCCGCCCTGGGAAGGGTCCACGACGCGGATCAGGCCGTAGCCGACTTCCAGCTCGAGCGCGTCCACCTTGAGCAGCCCTTCGACTTTCTCGGGCTTCGGGACTTCCTTCTTCGCTTCCTTGACCGCCTGGACTTCCTCCGACGCGCGCACCGTTTCGATGGTGCGACCGACGTAGGCGAGCAGGATCGCCATCGGGAGCATCGTGTACCAGGGGAAACCGGCGAACGCGAGGCCGCCGATGAACACGGCCGCGACGTAAAGCGCCTTGGGGACGCTGAAGATCTGGGTCAGCACGTCCGTGCCCAGGTTCGACACAGCCGTGACGCGCGTCACGATGAGGCCGGCGGCGATCGAAACCACCAGCGCGGGGACCTGCGTGACGAGCCCGTCGCCGATCGTCAGCCGCGCGTAGACGTCCAGCGCCTGCTGGAACGACATCCCGCGCTGGAACACGCCGATCACGAATCCGCCCACGAGGTTGACGAGGATGATGATGATCCCCGCGATCGCATCCCCGCGGACGAACTTCGTCGCGCCGTCCATCGCCCCGTAAAAGTCCGCTTCCTTCGAGATGTGCTCACGCCGCCGGCGCGCTTCGCCTTCCTTGATCAGCCCCGCATTCAGGTCCGCGTCGATCGCCATCTGCTTGCCGGGCATGGCGTCGAGGGTGAAGCGGGCGGCGACTTCGGCCACGCGGTTGGCACCCTTCGTGATGACCACGAACTGGATGATGATGAGGATGCAGAAGATGACGAACCCGACGAGGGGCTGGGCGCCGGCGACGAAGTTCGCGAACGTCTGGACGACCTCGCCGGCGGCGGCCGTGCCGTCCACGGCGGCGTTCGAGAGGATCAGCCGCGTCGTCGCGATGTTGAGCGCCAGCCGGAAGGCCGTGGTGACCAGCAGCACCGCGGGGAACACCGAGAACCCCAGCGGCTCCCGCACGTAGATCGACGTCAGCAGGATGATCACGCTGACCGCGATGTTCGTCACCAGCAGCATGTCCACCAGCGCCGTCGGCAACGGGACGAAAATCGCGACGAGGACGCCGATGACGCCGCCCACGAAGAGCAGGTCGAGATGTTTCCGGACGGTGTCGGTGAAGGTGGGCATGGGTAGACTTCGGGCGCGAACGGAAAACCCGTTCATCCGTTATCGGCACGAACATCAGGCGAACTGAAGCGCCGGGGAAAAGGCCCTACGACTTCGCGTCCAGCAGTTCCCTGATCCGGACGAGAAGTTCCCTGGGGTTGAACGGTTTCTCGATGAATTGGACGCTCGGATCGAGCACCCCGTTGTGAAAGATGGCGTTGCTGGTGTAACCGGACATGAACAGGTACTGGACCCTCGGGATGAACTCCCGGATCCGTTCCGAAATCCGCCGGGCGTTGCCGTCCGGCAGCACGACGTCGGACAGGACCAGCCGGATGGCGGCGCCCGCCGCCCGCGCTTTTTCAAGGGCTTCCGCCGCCGTCGCCGCCGCGATAACCGAATAGCCGCGCGGCTCCAGTATGGCCTTTACCATCTGGCGCACCACATCCTCGTCCTCGATCAGGAGAATTGTTTCCTTGCCGTCGATCGGACGCGGAACCGGCGGTTCGGACTTGTGCGGCCGCTCAAAGACGCGCGGGAGATAGACCTTGAAAGTCGTTCCGCGACCGAGCTCGCTGTAAACCCAGATATGACCGCCGCTCTGATTGACGATCCCGTGGATTGTCGCGAGTCCAAGTCCCGTCCCCTGGCCCCGGATCTTCGTCGTGTAGAACGGCTCAAACAGCCGCTCGCGGGTCTCTTCGTCCATGCCCGTTCCGGTGTCCGACACCGCGAACAGCACGTACGGCCCCGGCACAACCCCCGGGTGGCGGCGCCCGTAGCCTTCGTCCAGATCGACATTCCCGGTCTCGATCACCAGCTTCCCTCCGCCCCGCATCGCATCCCGGCCGTTCAAGGCTAGATTCAGCGCTATCTGTTCGAATTGCCCCGGGTCGACCCTTGCGCAACTCTGCTCGGGCCCCTTCAGCAGGTCCAGCTGAACGCGCTCGCCCAGCAATCGCCTCAGCATTGGCTCCATCAGAACGAGCGAGGCGTGAATGTCGATGACCCGGGGCTGCAGCATCTGCCGCCGCCCGAAAGCCAGAAGCTGGCGAGTCAGATTCGCCGAGCGTTCCCCGGCCAGGTGAATCTGTTCCAGGCTGGCCCGCAACGGAGAGTCCTGCCCGACTTGCTCGATCAGCTCCTCGCTGAACCCGAGAATCGCGGTGAGCATGTTGTTGAAGTCATGCGCAATGCCCCCGGCCAGCCGCCCGATCGCCTCCAGCTTCTCGGATTGCCGCAGCTGTTCCTCGCGAAGCCGAAGTCCCTCCGAGACGCGAACGCGATCGATGTACTCGCCGAGAACCGCTCCCAGCCCCGTCAGCAGGAGAACAGTCTCCGGTTCCTCGGCGCGCGGCCGCACCGAGAAGAGCTCCAGGGCGCCGAGGAGTTTTCCGGCAAAGACGATCGGCACGGCGACCGACGAATTCAGCCCGCCCGCCCTCGCCGGCTCAATGCGCACAAATGCAGGCTCGCGCTTCAGATCCGGAATCCAGGCAGGAGTCCGGTGGCTCCAGGCCGCTCCGAGGATGCCTTCTTCGGGGGAAAAGGCGCGTGCGCGGCAATGAGCAACAAATCGGTCCAGCTGCACGGACGCACCGGTCCAGGAGTGCGCGACACGGAGCTCTCCGCCATCCTGGGTCGCCGTCCAAAGCAGCCCGACGTCCCAGCCTAGCCCCTCGCACAATTCCTTGAGCACGGAAGGCGCGGCTTCCTCCAGCCCGGGCGCGGCGACGATCACGCGGGTAACGCCGTAGAGTGTCCGCAGCTGGCTCGTCGGCGACCCGGTCCCGGTCTCTACATGGATCCAGCAGGCCACCATCCGCTGTCCATCGACAGGAGGCAGGGGGCGAAGCGTGATTCGAACGGCGATTTCGGTTCCGTCCTTGCGAAGGGCCCGGGGCGCGATGATGCCGCCCATGTCGCTCGGGACCGGCGCAGCGTGCCATTGGCGGCGCTTCTCGGAGTGGCCGTCCCGGAACCGCTCCGGGACCAGCGTGTCGCACGAGCGGCCGACCAGTTCTTCACGGGTAAACCCAAAGATTTCCGTTGCCCGGTCGTTCGCGGCAAGGATGGCATCATCCTCCCCGACGACGATCAGGGCGTCAGGAGACGAATCCAGGACCCGTTCCAGCTGTTCGCCTGCCAATGGCCTGTTCATTGCGATGCCTCTTGAAAATCGCGCAATGGGGGCGTTGCGTACGGAGACACCACGATCGCACCCATTGATGAATGCCATTAAGCATCGCACAGCGCCTGCCCTCCGCGCAATCGACAATCATCGCAGCGCTCGAGATTGCTTCGCTTGCGCGACGTCATCCACCGAAGGCATCCGCAGGCGTCAGGCGGCCTTGGTCTTCAGCGAATAAACATACGCCAGGATCTCCGCCACCGCCTCGAACATCTTCGGCGGGATCTCCTTCCCGACCTCGCACTTGAACAGCTCCCGTGCCAGCGGCGGGCGCTCCACGATCGGCACGTCGTGCTCGTGCGCGATCTCGCGGATCTTCTCGGCGATCAGGTCGGCGCCCTTCGCAACAATCTTCGGCGCCGCCATCTTCTCGTCGTAGGCGAGGGCGACCGCGAAGTGCGTCGGGTTGGTGACGACGACCGCGGCCTTGGGGACCGCCTGCATCATCCGCTGGTTGGCGATCTGCCGCTGGATCGCACGGCGGCGCTCCCGGACCCGCGGATTCCCCTCGAGGCGCTTCATTTCCTCCTTGATCTCCTGCTTCGACATGCGGAGGTCGCGCTCGTACTGCCAGCGCTGGAACCCGAAATCGAGGAGGCCGAGGCAGACGAAGGCGAGGGCGGCGCGGAGGCCGAGGGTGAAGCCGATGTCGGCGAAGGCCGCGGCGATCTTCGGGACGGCGAGGGAGGGGAGGGAGAGGAGCTGGGGGAAGTGTTCCCAGAGGGTCCAGCCGAGGACGGCGCCGAGGACGGCGAGCTTGAGGAAGTCCTGGGCGAGGCGGGAGAGGGAGCGTGCGGAGAAGAAGCGTTTGAAGCCGCTGATGGGGTTGAGGCGTTCGAGGGAGGGGGAGAGGGGTTCGCCGGTGAAGAGAAAACCGACCTGGACCCAGTTGGAGGCGAGGGCGACGGCGAGGACGGCGACGAGGATGGGGGCGAGGGCGCGGAAGATGATGAAGAGGAGGGCGCCGACGCGAGGGGTGATGCTTTCGGCGGTGAAATCGACGGCGTCGAGGTTGCCGAAGATGCCGCGGGCGACGAGGGTGAGGCCGTCGAGGAAGCGCTGGCCGAAGAAGTTGAGGGCGAGGAGGGCGGCGAGGAGCACAAGGGCGCCGTTGAGGTCGCCGGAGCGGGCGACGTGGCCGCGCTCCCGGGCCTCTTCGCGTCGCCGTGGCGTCGCAGGCTCGGTTTTGTCGTCGCTTTCGAACTGTTCGTCAGCCATTCGTCACTCTCACGCCATCATCCTGAGGAGGGTGTCGAGCTGTCCCTGGGCCTTGCCCCACAGCCTCGCGAACGCCCATGCGAATGCGGGGATGGAAATGGCCAGCACGGCCAACCCGAGGCCGATGCGGACGGAGAAGCCGTGCATAAAGAGGTTCATTTCGGGGACGGCGCGGGCGGTGAAGGCGAGGGCGACGGTCACGAGGAACATGGCGGCGAGGGAGGGGGCGGCGAAGCGGACGGCGGAGGAAAGGAGGTCGGTGAAGAGGGTATCGACGACGTAGGTGCCGAGGGGGTTGGTGAAGTTGAGGCCCATGAGGGGGACGTCGCGGAACGAGGTGGTAACGGCCGTGAGGATGTAGTGGTGGCCGTCGAGGATGAGGAAGAGGAGCATCGCGAACAGGAACTTGAACTGGCCGACGACGGAGACCTGGTCGTTGGTAACCGGGTCGATGACGTTGGCGAGGCCGAGGCCGAGTTCGTTGTCCACGAGGGCGCCGGCGAGGGAGACGGCGCCGAAGAGGAATGTCGCGGTGAGGCCGAACATGACGCCGACGGCGGTTTCGAGCCCGGCGGCGAGGGCGAGCTGGCCGGGGCCGTGGATCTCGGGGCACTGGATGGCCGAGTGGGGGAGGATCGCGGCGCTGATGAGGAGCGACAGGCCGATCGTGACCTGGGTCGGCGTGGTGCGGGCCGAGAAGAACGGCGCGGTCATGAGGGTCGCGGCGATGCGGAAGAAGACGAGCACGAAGGCGTGAAACTGCGTGAGCGAGAGGTCGAGCGGGCTCATGGCGCCTCCGGGCTTGCCGCCGGGTACGCCGCGGCGGGCGGAACGGCGCCACCGAGACGCTCCAGGATCGGCCTCCTCCGGAAATCCCACACCGAAAGTTCCATGTCCCACGAGAGCTGCCAGTCCCTCGGGCCCGTCGTCAGGTCATGCCTCCATCCGCGCTGCGCCGCCATCTGGCGCGGCCCTTCCCCCGTGATCAGGGCGAGGTAGCGGATGTAGGCGAAATCGGAGCTGAAGTCGCGCTTCGGTGTCATCGGAACATCCCTGGCATGCGGGAGAAGAGGCCCGTCGTGTATTCGGTCATGCGCGTGATGAGCCAGGGGAGGAGGACGAACAGCGCGAGCGCCGTCGCGACGATCTTCGGGACGAACGCGAGCGTCTGCTCCTGGACCTGCGTCGCGGCCTGGAGGATCGAGACGAACAGGCCGACCGCCAACCCGACGACGAGAAGCGGCAACGAGATCACCAGCGCGAGAAGGATCATCTCGCGGCCGAGATCCACGGCTTGCTGGTACTGATCCGGGTTCATGTACGGAAAAACGGAAGGGGATTGGGGAAAAGCGGGCGGGGGATCGGGCGGGCTGGGGATGGGGATGGGGCTGGGGCAGCCGCCTTCACGCGCGATTGCCCCAGCCCCCGCCCCATCCCAAGCCCACCCCATCCCATGCCCGCAGTTCCCCAGCCCCTGCCGTTTTGTTGCCCCTAATAGAAGCTCTTCACCAAGGACCCAACCGTGAGATGCCACCCATCGACAAGGATGAACAGCAGGATCTTGAACGGGAGACTGATGAGCACCGGCGGCAGCACGAGCATGCCCATCGAGATCAGCGTCGTGCTCACCACCAGGTCGATCACCAGGAACGGCAGGAAAATCGCGAATCCCATGATGAACGCGCGCCGCAGCTCGCTGATCACGAACGCCGGCACCAGGATCTCCGTCGGGATGTCCTGGTTGCGGACTTCCTTCGGGACGGGCGTCTTCGTGATGTCCAGGAAGAGCTTCACGTCCTTGCGCCGCGTCTGCCCGAGCATGAACTTGCGCATCGGCTCGACGGCTTCCTTCACCGCGTCCCCCTGCGTGATCTTGCTCTCGAGGTAGGGCGTGACCGCGTTGGCCTTGATGTCGCGAAACGTCGGCCCCATCACCATGAAGGTCAGCATCAGCGACAGGCCGATCACGATGTTGTTCGGCGGAAGGTCCTGCGTCCCCAGGCTGCGCCGCACGAACGACAGCACGATCACGATGCGCGTGAACGCCGTCGTCAGGACGAGAATCGACGGCGCCAGCGCCATCACCGTCAGCATCAGGAGAATCTCGATCGTCGTGACGACCTTCTCGGGATCCTCGGAACGGTCGAAATGGTGGAACGTCGGGATCATCCCCTGCGCGTGCGCCGGGACCGCCGCGGCGGCCAGGAACGCGATCGCGCAAAGCGGGACCAGGAATCGCCTCATGCGCTCGCCCTCCAGCCGTTCACGACCTTGCGGATCGCTTCCAGCTCGTTTCTCACCGACTCCGCGGGCGCCGGCGCTTCCTCCGCCGGCTCCTCCGTCACGACCCTCGGCGCCGGCGCCTCCGCGCGCTTCTCCTGCGTCGCCAGCGCTTCCTTGAACGCCGCCGCTTCACTCGTCCCCAGGCACTGCCCGCGGATCAGCGCGACCTCGTCGGCATCGGCGACCTCGCCCATGTACGAAAGCCCGTCCTTGCCGACGCCGACGCGGAGGACGCGGCGGCCGATCTGGACGAGGAAGAGCTGGGCCTGGGGGGTGAGGCTGCGGCGGCCGAGGACTTCGATGGCCTCGGAGGCGCCGAAGCGGCGCGCGCCGGGGACGACCTTGCGGGTGAGGACGATGAGGCCGGCGACGAGGAGGACGAGGACGATGGCGTAGCCGGCGAAGGAGCCGAAGGCGCTCCACGCGGACGGGGGGCGGGCGTCCGCGGGCGCGGACTCCCCGTCGCCGCCGAAGGCGAGATCTTTTTCGAACGCGTGCCGGTCGGCCGTCGCCGTTTCGGCGGCCGCATGGCGCGGCGCGAGCGAAATGGCGGCGAGCGCGAGGCACAGGAAGGCCGTGCGCACAGGTTTCCCCTCTCCAAGGGACTGCCGGGAATTTATCGGCAGGGGAGAGAGCGCAACTGGAACGGGATCGGCGCGGTTACTTCTGGCCGACGACTTCCGTCACCCGCACGCAGAAGTTGTCGTGGAGGACGAGCACTTCGCC
>CAVPNQ010000141.1:0-47808 GCA_963706735.1 uncultured Planctomycetia bacterium | reverse complement strand
GCCCGCCAGGCCGAGACCGCCGTCCAGTACCTCCGCAAGGGCCGCCTGATCGGCGTCGAAGGCCGCCTCCAGATGGACGAGTGGCTCGGCCAGGACGGGAAGAAGAACCAGCGCATCCGCGTCGTTTCCGACCGCATCCTCTACCTGCCCCAGGGCGGCGCGCGCGACGGCGCCCCGGCCCCCGGCGAGGCCGAACACTCCGCCGAGGAGGAGGAGGTCCGCGCTTCGGCTTAGTGGTGAGCAGCTTTGATTTCGTGGGTCGCGACCGAAGGGAGCGGCACACGGAATCAAGCGTGTCGAACCACGTAGATCCCACCGGGGGCGCCACGGGCCGGTTCCACCCCGGCGCGCCCCTTCCGCACCACGCTAACCACCTCCGGGCAACGGCCGGCCCGGGCTTGCACCCCGAGGAAGGCCGTGTTCGAAGCGCCGCACGGGAAGCCGCGCGATGCGCCCTGTTCAAGGGATGTTGAAGGACCTCCGCCCGGAGGCATGTCGATCCGGCCCCGGGGAGCTCCGGTCTGCCGTCGCGGGACGGCGGGCCGCCTCTCCGGGGCCACTTTTCACAACACACGAAAGGAGACTTCCATGACCGTTTCCCTGACCGCCGCCGGCGTCCGGCCGGGCCTGTGGGCTTCGGCCGACTGCGACCTGCGTGTCCTCGCCGGCGTCCCCAAGGAACTCGCCTTCGCCGTCGTCGCCGCGACCGTCGTCCGGCAGCGCGACGAGATGGCCACCAGCCTGCTCGCCGCAGGCGGCTCCGATGCCGACGTCCGCGCCCTTCTCCTCGCCCTCCCCGACCTCTCTTCGCTCGCCATGCGCCTCCGCAAGCCCACGGCCGATCGGCGCCCCCGCGGCCGCTCCCTGACCCGCCTCACCTGGAGCCTCCGCCGCGCGCGCATCTTCCTCGAGTCCTTCGCCCCTCCCACGCCCTCCGACGACCCCGTCCTCGAGGACCGCGCCTTTGACCTCCTGGTCAAAATCGTCTTCCTCCTCGACATCGTGGACGCCTGGCGTGACCCCGCCGCCGCCGGCGTCGCCGCGGCGAGAAAGACGGGTTAGCCCCATGCTCACCATCGAGATCGATTCCCGCGAAGAGCCCTCCGGGATCCCGCGGCTCCTCGCGGAGCGCTTCAGCGTCCCCGTCCGCGTGCGCCAGCTTCCGGTCGGCGACTACGTGCTGGGCGACATGGGGGTGGAGCGCAAGACGTCGCTCGACCTTGCGAGGTCGATCGCGGACGGAAGGGCGTTCGACCAGGCGCGTCGGCTGGCGGGCGCCTTCGCGCGTCCGGCGCTGGTGGTGGAAGGGCTGTTCCCGCCGCCGGCCTGCGACGGCCGCGAGGAGGCGTACTTTGGCGCGCTGTCGCAGCTCTCGTGGTCGTTCGGGCTGCGGGTGTTCCCGACGAGGTTCCCGCTCGACACCGCGATTCTGCTGCAGCGCTTCGCCGAGGCCGAGCTCGACCGCGTCGGCGGGCCCGTGGTGCGGGTGGACGAGAAGCGCTGGGGGAAGCCGCGGCACGCGACGGACCGGCGGCTGTTTCTGCTTCAGGGGTTCTTCGGAGTGGGGCCGGAGCGGGCGCGGAATCTCCTGAAGGCGTTCGGGAGCCTGAGGAGTGTGTTCTGTGCGCCGATGGAGGCGTGGAGGGAAGTTTCGGGAGTGGGGCCGACGCTGGCCAGGAGGATGCATGAGTTGCTGAATGACGAGTCGGGGCAGGAAGGAGCTCGGGAGGTGGGGTAACGGCTGGTTGGGGGTTCCGGAAGTTGAGTTCGGGGTTCGGAGTTCTGAGTTCAGGGTTCGGTTGGGGTTTTGGGTTGGGGGTTCAGGGTTTAAGGAACTGGAACAGGAGGGGACATGAAGACAGTGCCTGATGGGTGGGGACTGCGGTGGGCTTCGCGGGAACTGACGGATGCGGCGGGGGAGCTCTGGCCAATGGGGGCGGAGGACAGGGAGGTGGAGAAGATCCTGGCGCAGGTGATCCGGGTGGCGTCTTGCGTGGCGCTTGGGCTGGCGGCTGGCGGGGCGGAGGAGGCGGAGGAAAAGTTGTCGGAGGCTCGCGGGGCGGCGGCGGCTTTGGCCGCGCGGGTGCACATGGCGGTGGATCGAGGGGTGGTCACGGCCGGGGCGGGGCTGGAGGTGAGGAAGAAGATACGGGTGCTGGTGGATGAAGTGGATCTGAGGCGGTACAGGATTAGGCGGCTTGCGGGGTGAGTTCGGGGTTTTGGGTTCCGGATGTTGAGTTCGGAGTTCGGGGTTCGGAGTTCTGGGTTCGGTTCGGGGTTTCGGGTTTTGGGTTCGGGGTCTGGTTTCGAGGAGAAACAACGCGTGGCTACGATTCGACGGTTCCAGGACCTGGTGGTGTGGCAGAAGGCGCGGGAGTTCAAGACGTTCGTGTTTCAGCTGACCCAGCTGGAGTCCTGGCCGGCGGGGAAGCTCAAGGGCCAGGCGCTCGAAAGTTCAGCCGCCTGCGCACCGAACATCGCGGAAGGATTCGGGCGCGGCGGCAACGCGGAATTCGTGAGCTTCCTGGGAATCGCCAAGGGCTCCGCCAGCGAGACGTCCTCCCATCTCTACGACGCCTTCGATCGCGGCTTCATCCCCGGCGAGGAACTCGATCGGGGCGTCGCCCTCGCCGACGAAGTCTGCAACCTCGCCGGCGGCCTCATCTCCTACCTGGAGCGTTCCGGCATGAGAGGCCCCAAGTTCCGCCACCGCCCTCCACCCAAACCCCGCGTAAACCAATAACCCCAACCCAAAACCCCAACCGAACCCAGAACTCCGAACTCCGAACTCTGAACTCAACATCCGGAACCCAAAACCCGCAACCGGCAACCCGCGCTACCCCCTGCCCATGATCCTCGCCAGCTTCTCCACCATCCCCCCCCCCGAATGATGCGCCTCCAGTCTCCCCGCCCACTTCACCGCCTCCTCTGTATTCCCTTCCCTCCACCACGAAAGCGCCATCTGGAACAGCGCTTCCGGCATCCGCGGTGACTTCTCCAGCGCTTCCATCAGCTGCTTCCGCGCCCCCGCCTCGTCCCCGCGCGCCGCCGCCAGGCATCCCAGCCCGACCAGCGCCGCCCCCGCGTCCTCCGGCGACTTCGCCGCTTCGCCGAACAGCCGCGCCGCTTCGTCGAGCTTGCCCGCCTTGAACTCCAGCCACCCGAACGGGAGCAGCGGCGCCCGAAGCGCCGGATCCAGGCGCGCGGCTTCGGACCATGCCTCGCGCGCCGCTTCGAACTGCCCCGTCGCGAACAGCGCCTGGCCTTTCGCGTAGAGGGCGCGCGGGGAAGGGCGGATCGACAGGACGCGCTCGAGCCAGGCGAGCGTGCCGGGCGCGTCGCCGTGGTGAAGCAGGTCGAGGACGCGCGCCAGGAACTCGGATTCGGCCAGGGGCCAGGGCGCGTGCTGCAGGGCGGCGAGCAGGTGCTCGAGCGCCAGGTCGTCCACGACCGCGGTGGCGCCGAGGCCGAGGTGGAGCGACGCGCGGGCCGGCGGGAGCGTCTCGGGAAGCGAGATGCCCGCGAAGGCGGCGGCGGCGCGGAATGCGGCGCCGGGATCGCGCGGGTCAAGCGGGAAATCGGCGGACTGCTCCGCGGAGGAGCCCGAAGTCCAGAGGCGGATGCGCACCGAAGCGAGGTCGGGGGCGATTTCGCCGGCGACCCAGCGTTCGGCGCGGAGCGAGCGCGTGAGCTCGGCCATGTGGGCGGCCTGGAGGTCGAAGTAATCGAACGTGATGTCGGCGCGGCGCGGCTCGCCCTTTCGGAACGCGGCGACGTGGCGGACGAGTGCCTTGCCGGGGAGGGCGGCGTCGGCCAGCACCGCGGGAAAGGCGTGGGCGAGAGCTCGCGACAGGTCGTCGGCGGAATGGGCCCGGAACGTCAGCACGCCGACGCGGTGTTCCGCTTCCCCGAACGGGTCGATGTGGTCGATCGCGGTGTTCGGCGCGGCCGGCGGCGCGTCGAGCACGGAAGCCGCTTCCAGCGCCGTGGCGGGGCGCGCGGGGTCGGCGAGGAGGGCGCGGCGGTACGCGGCGACGGCGCCCGCGGGGTCGTCGCGCATGGCGCGGATCGCGCCGAGGTTGTGCCAGAAATCGGCGTTGGCGGGATCGGCTTCGGTTCCCGCGAGGGCCGCCTTCTCGGCCTCGTCGAGCGCGCCGCGGCGGGCCAGAAGGGCGACGAGGTGGTGGCGCGCGGTCGGGAGGAGAGGAGCGCCCTCGACGAGGTGGCGCCACTCGGCGAGCGCTTCGTCGTCGCGCCCCGCGGTCTCGAGCGCGAGGGCGAGTTCCGTGCGCGCGTCGAGGTGGCACTCCTCGGACCCGCAGCAGGCGCGATAGGCGGCGATCGCCTCGTCCCACCGGCCGAGCGCGCCTTCGAGGCGGCCGAGGTCGCGTTGGTAGACGCCCGCGTCCGGGTTGAGCGTCGTCGCCACCCGCATCTCGCGCGCGGCGCCTTCGCGGTCGCCCGCCTTCGCCAGCTCCTGCGCCAGGTTGTACCGCGCGCCTGACAACTGCGGCGCCAGCTCCACCGCCCGCCGGAACGCCGCCACCGCTTCCGAAACCCGCCCCTCCCTCGACAGCGCCGCCCCATAATTCAGGCTCGCCGCCGCGTCCTTCGGCGCCAGCTCCGACGCCCGCTTCAGGTGCCGCAGTGCCTTCTCCTTCATCCCAAGCTGCGCGTACGCCAGCCCCAGCGCCTGAGCCGTCTCGGAATGCATCGGCCAGCGCTTCTGCAACGGCTCCAGCAACTTCGCCGCTTCGGGGAATTTCCCCTCGGCAAGAAGCTCCCGGGCGGATCGGAGGGCGTCGTCGTCCATGAGGGGCGGGATTATAGGGCGGGAAGCGTTCCCGCGGTATTCGCGCTATAGTGAGCCGCGATGCGCGCGACCGCCCTCGTGTTCCTGGCAGCCGCCCTTTCCGGCTGCGGCAAGGATCCCTTTGCGGGGCGGAAGAAGGACGGGGAGAAGAGGCCGCCGATCGAGTCGCGGGATCTTCCGACGGATGCGGAGAAGTTCGACCGGGAACTGGTGGGCGCATACGAGAAGCTGGTGGCGGCGCGGGGGAAGCGCGACGCGGCGGGGTGGAAGGCGGGGTTTGCGGGGGCGCCGGGCGGGGACGCGGAGTCGCTGTACGAGGAGACCACGGACCCGAAGGTGGTGAGGATCCTTCACCAGTTCCAGCAGGCGGACGCGGCCGGGGATCGGGCGACGATGACGGTGAAGGAAGTCATCGAGGAGCGCGACCCGAAGGGCGGCGTTCTCAACTCGGAGGTGACCGTGACGGCGACGCTCGTGAAAAACGGCGGGGCGTGGAAGGTCGAGACGCTCAAGGCGGACTGGAAATGAGCGCGGAGATCAAGCGGATCTGCGGGCTGCTCAAGGGCGGCGAGCCGGAGTTGCGGTGCGCGGCGGCGCGCGTGCTGGCGGCGCTGGGCGAGAACGACGACGACACGATCGCGGCGCTCGTGAAGGCGGGGGCGGACGACAACGCGCTGGTGAGGCAGTACGCGGTGGACGCGCTCAAGGCGCTGGCGAAGCCGAAGCACGTGGACGCGATCCTTCCGCTTCTCGACGGGCCGTCGCGCGACAAGGTCCTGCCGCTCGTGAAGGACCTCGGCGGCAACCCGATGGGCGCGCTGAAGAAGGGGCTCGACGACCCGGCGAAGCGGATCTCGGCGGCGAATTCGATCGCTTCGCTCGGCGGCCGCGCGGCGTTCGAGGCGCTGCTGAAGGAGACGACCGACGCGGACATCGAGTACGTGAAGAGCATCACGAACCTTCTCCGCGGGCTGATCGACGGCATGAAGGACGAGGACCGCGAGAAGGCGTACGAGTCGGCGCGCAAGGCGCTCGACGGCGCGAAGGAGCGGATCCACAAGGTCGCGCTCATCCGCGTGCTGGGCTACCTGCGCAACCCCGACGCCGCGGAAGTCCTCGCGAAGCTCACGGCCGAGGCGGAGCACCCCTCGATCCGGTCGCACGCCATCCACGCGATCGCCCTGCTCAACTTCGGGCCGAAGAAGATCAGCGCTTCACTCCTCAAGACCCTCGTCGGCCTCCTCGACGACAAGGACCCGCAGAACATCGTGGGCCCGGCCCTGCAGGCGCTCGAGCACGTGCCGCTTCCGGACAACCTGGACGTCGCGCCGCTTCTGTCGCATCCCGCCGGGGAAGTCCGGATCCTCGGGGTGAAGCAGCTGGCGAAGCGTGCGGACAAGGACGCGGGGCACAAGCTGATCGAGCTGTTCGAGGACAGGGACGAGGACGTGAAGGAGGCCGCGATGCACGCGCTTCGGTCCGAGCCGAAGTTCGCGGCGATGCTGGCGACGTTCATGGAGAAGGAGGGGAAAGGTTCGCGGGTGGACCTGTTCGCGAACATCCTCAAGGGGTACCAGTCGGGGCTTCCGAAGTCCGAGGTCGCCAAGTTCCTGGACAAGGGGCTGGAGCTGTTCGCGAAGGACGGCCAGCCGAACTGGGCGCTCGAGGTGGCCAAGAGCGCGGCGCCGGACGACTACAAGGCGGCGCTGTACGAGGCGGGGCTGAAGCACAAGAAGGTGAAGCACTTCGGGGCGGCGGAGCGGTTCCTGGGGCTGCTCGTGCGCGAGGGCGGGGGCGACTCGGACACGCGGTACGAGCTGGCGGTGCTGAGGCTCAACCTGTCGCCGAAGCCGGACGACGCGAAGGCGCGGAACACGAGCTACCCGCTGGCGATGCTGAAGGACCTGGCGAAGGCGGACGCGAAGGCGCTGTGGAAGAAGCTGAAGAACGAGACCGCGCTCGGGACGACGGACTACCTGTTCGCGGGGCTGTACTTCGTGGAGCAGGAGGGGCTGAAGGAGCTGGGCGAGGACCTGCTCAAGCTTGTGGTGAAGGACGGGAAGGGAAAGGAAGCGGCGTCGGCGAAGGCGGCGTTGAAGGCTAACGCCAGTCGTGAGTAGTGAGTCGCGAGTGTTGAGGAACGGCGTGATGGACGACGCGAAGTTCTGGGAGATCGTTCAAAAGGCGCGGGGGTCCACCCTCACGCCCGAGGAGCACTCGCAGCGCCTCGTCGCGCTCCTGGTGACGACTCCGCCGGACGAAATCCGCGAGTTCGACCGGATCCTGGGCAGCCTGCTCGCGCGCGGCAACCGCGGCGAGCTGCGCGTGGCCGCCAACCTGATCAACGACGGCCCCAACGACGAGGAGTTCCTGTTCTTCCTCGGCTGGCTGATCCTCCAGGGCCGCGAGAAGTTCGAGGGGGCACTGAAGAACGCCGACTCCATCGCGGACTGGATCGACACGACGGACGTCGATAACTACGAGTGCGAAGACCTGCTCTACGCCGCCGCAAACGCGTACGAGACGGCGACGGGCAAGGACCTGCCTCCGTCCGAGTGGCCGAAGATCGGGGACACGGCGAAACTGATCAAGCTGGGCACGGACGTCGCGAAGCTGCTGCCAAAGTTGTCGGCGAGGTGGCAGGATTGAACGCGGGCCTGAGTTCTTCATTGCGAACCGGGACGCGGCAGCGTTCTTGAAACCCGATCAGCTTGCCGAGCAGCTACTGGACGATCCAGACTCACCGTTCCGAGGTGTTTCCGCTCAGTGGGTACAGGCGAACAGTCACCGCTTTTGCGCTTCCTCGAACATCCTGCAATCGACCGATGAAGAAGTCGGATGCGGTGCGGATGCGCGCAGAAACCTCGACCGACCAAGTTGCATCCGGGTCTACTAGAAGGCTGAACTGTCCCTTGGCGTCAGAAACACCTCTGGCCCACCAGCGCCCTCCCATTTCCTTTGCCATGACATCAGCTCCTGGAGCCGAGACGTTCCCGGGCAGCTCGATGTGAACCGGGATGCGCTTCCCAACTCGAAAAGTGAGTGACACGACTTGTCCCTCCGGCATCAGTTCGACAGTCTGAGGACGAAGCCAGTCCTGAGCAGATTCCAGATCTTCAGGTGGGTACGCCTCGACACGTCCCAGTCGCGCCGGCAAATCTCGGAGCGTCACATTTCCGCCAGAGTCGGTGACTGCCCAGCATCCGCCTCCTGTGAACCAAACCTGAAGACCCGGAACAGGAGTCCCGTCCGGCGAAACTACTTGGACGAGAATCACCCGGTCTACGGGGGTCGATTCGGCTCGAAGCATGAGGTTATGGTCGCCGGCCTTGACGTTCTTCAAAGACGCCCGTCCGTCGAAGGTAGGTTCGGAGTCGTCCGCATGTTCCGAAAAATCGCCGAGTGCAAGATTGTTACCTCCCATGCCTGAGTCCCACACCAGTTCGACATGACCTTCGCGAGGAACCAAGGCTTCGAAGAACCCTCCCTCGCTTGTCAACGTGCGCGAGATCTCTCGCCCGGAGTCGAGGACTCGGATGACATTGCCCGTTCGCATGAACTGACCCGATGCGCCGACTAGATGACCCTGAGCAATGTCTCCTGGCACGAGGACGAATTGAATTCGGTCGGTCGTGACGCCGAGCATGATGGGTGCAGGGGTCAAGTAGGTGCCGTCCAGAGATGCGGGCCGTACTTCCAGAGATTCCGGTCGCGAAAGGCACCGAATCGTGCCTCGGCCCGATCCGTCCGTGAGAATCCCCTCACCGCCGGGGGCTGCCCTCACTTCGACTCCCTCCAGCGGATATCCCGATTCCGTCCGCACCTCGATTTCGACCTGGAAGGTCTCCGGCAGATGCATGGTGACCCCAAGGGCGTCACCATCGGGCGGGACTTGGACAATCTCAGGAAACTCGAAGGAACCCTGACCGCGGCAGAGGTCGCTCCAGTCAGAGAAGCCGAGGCTTAGCTGATACGATCCAGACGGGACTTGAATCTGAAAGGAGCCGTCCTCCTTCGAGGCAGCGAGACACGGTGATGTTGGCAGTTCCCAACTAATGCCAGGCCACCAAGTGGAGGACTGCAATCTCTGTGCGAGTATGAGCGCTCCATGCGTGTAGGGTTTTCCTTCGCTATCGACGACGATGCCTTGAATGAAGTGGGAGTGCGATAGTGCAACCGCCGCTGACTGGAGTTCGTCGAGTCGTAAGGGCCCTTCACCTGAATCCGGCGCTACGTCGACGGCGATGATCCCCGCCGCCACCCTGGGCAAGCTTCCGGGCGCACTTGCATCGACCCGCCCGCGAGCGCTAACTTGTTTCCAAGTGGCGTGGCCGAGTAGTGTTGCCAGCACAAGCAAGATGAAATGGACTGCGAGAATCTGGCGCTTCCGAGACTTCACGCGGGTCTGCCTCATGGTTGTACTAGGACAGGCGGATGATCGCCGTTCCGGCAGTCAGTCTAGACTCAGGAATGTGCCTGAACAAGCCTGCGAAGGAGCTTTTCGACCAAGCTTGTCAGTCGTCGCGGTGCGCGATGGGGGTGGCATTGCTTGCCGACGAACTTGTCACGCTTTGAATCGAATTTCTCAGCAGATTCCGCGGCATCCTTGACACCCGCTCGACTTGGCGCCGCCTACGCCTGGTGTTATTTGGGCTTATGCTTCTGGAATTCCCTGCCCATCATTTCGTCCTTGTCTGACTTGCTGAGCGCTTCCCAGGATGAGAACCCGTGGTTCTTCGCGAACCGCTCGTGGATTTCATCGATCGACAAGTCCATGTTCTCTTCCCACCAGGCTTGCATTTCCTCCTTGGTTGAGACCCCGAACCACTGGGTCCGCTCACAAAACAAGTTGGAGCAGAAGTCACCTAGCGTTTGCACCTCCGTGTGCTCCCCAGAGTGGCTATGGTCGCCGCCTCCATACTCTGGATCCACCACCCTCGGGTCACACCAATGATCGATCAGGACCTTCCAGAGAATCCTGTCGTCTGACTTTTCGAGCGCGACCGCGATACTCAGACGATCTGATTCGGGGACCTCGGGATCGACGAGCATTTGAATTTGCACTTCGTAGAATTCCTCCAGCGACTTGGGCGTTTCTACCAGGGCGCTGCACGAACAAAGTGACGGAAGCGCGGCTGCGCCGATGACGATTCGAAGCATCCGACCTCGGAGGAACTCTTGCATGGCGGGGACCTTTAACGCAGTGATGAATGTGTTCATCTGGCGGCGTTTCATGGAACCCGTCATTGTACCGGGAAGTCCCTTGCCGGCTTTGCTTGATTCCAGGCGCCGGACGCACTCGCGACCTTCAATGTCTTGGACTCGGGCTCGGACCTCCACTCCAATTTCGCTGTGGCTACTTCACTCTCTTCGGTCCATCAGTCGTGGCAATTCTCCTTCGGATTTCAGCCAGAGGCACCTGGTGATGGTTTAGCCACCACTCGTGCCAATCCGCGACTGAGCTTGCGAATTCTCCGTTCGATTTGGCATGCAGAATCAGCAACAGCATCTCTCTGCAAAGCCCGCCTACTGTCCACTTGAGTTCCGAGTATGGGACTTCTGAGCTGGGTGATTCAGGTGGAGTCTGAACTTCCCTGGGGTCGTCGATGCTGAGAATGAGAGCCTCAATCGCATCCCAATTGTGGTTGTTCGCGATTCGCCGAAACGAGAGATACCTCCCCTCATTGGAAATGTGCTCATCGGTGAGCAGGGCGATCCGCGTGCGAGTCTCTGCGAAAGAAGCGCTGGGCTGCTCTACAGCAGCGGGCTTCTCTTTGGATGCAGCACAGCCCATCAGCACGAGGATCATCAAGTGACTCACGGTTCGCATGATCGGGTGACCTTTACGGAGGGGAACTTCGATGTGCCTGGCGGCTGGGATTAGCGGTTTAGCTCGGGGAATCCTCCCGACCTGCGTTTCCTTGAGGCCCGTGGTGTCGAGGACGAACTGAAGCGCCTCTCGCGGCTTCAACAGCTGACACTTTATCACGAAGTGCTTCTGGAGATCGATCGAGTTCGGATCGATGACGATCGAGATCTGGAGAACTTCCCTCAGGAAATCTGCCATCTCGGACACGGTGCCGTCGCAGTTCAGGCTGATCGGATCGCCAGCGAGCGCTTCGCGCAAGCCGTCTTCGCCCGTCTTCCGTTCCGGGTCGGCGACACAGCATGAAGCCGTGGCGGCAAGGATCGCGGCGCAAACGAGTCTCACCCCCCAGTTCTACTGGAAGCTGCAATCCCGACTCGACGATTCTGAGAAGCCGTCCACCGCGACGACGGGTCGCCAGGACGCGGGCGAAGAAGTAGACGCAGGCGGGAGGAGCAGCATGAGATCGCTTCGATGAGCGAATAGGACTCCCGGCGCTTCATTGAACGGATGCCATAATCCGGCCATGGGCGACCTCTTCTTCGGCACCGCCGGATGGTCCTTCGCGGACTGGGCGGGGATGTTCTATCCCTCGGCAGCGCCGAAGAAGCCGCTGGAGTTCTACTCGGACTATTTCGAGTGCGCCGAGGTGAACGTGACGTTCTACCGGCCGCCGGACGCGAAGCTGTCGGCGGGGTGGGTGAAGCAGGTGGAGGGGAAGAAGTTCATCTTCGCGGTGAAGGTGTCGCAGGAATTCACGCACGAACCTGCGGCCCGCGTGAGCGCCGCTTCCAGCGAGCCGGTCTGGGGCGTGGCCGAAGCGAAGAAGTTCCTCGAGGGGATCGCGCCGATCGAGGCGGCCGGGCGGCTCGGGCCGCTTCTCATCCAGTTCCCCTGGAGTTTCCGAAACACGGCGGCGGCGCGGGAGCGGGTGGCGCGGCTGGCGGAGTCGTTCGGGCGGCCTGCGGTGGTGGAGGTGCGGCACGCGTCTTGGGAGGGGCCGGAGGTGGTGGAGTGGATGCGTGCGCGGGGGATCGGGTTCGTGAACGTGGACCAGCCGGCGGAGCGCGACTGCCTGGGGCCGAGCGAGCACGTGACGGCGGACACGGCGTACGTGCGGCTGCATGGGAGGAACGTGGAGAAGTGGTTCGCGAAGAACATCGAGCCGCACAAGCGGTACGACTACTACTACACGGAGAAGGAGCTGGACCCGTGGGCGGAGCGGATCAAGCGGCTGATGGCGCGGTCGAAGGCGCTGTACGTGATCGGGAACAACCACTACCGCGGCAAGGCGCCGGCGAACGCGCTGCAATTGAAGGCGAAGGTGCTGGGGAAGAAGGTCAGGGTGCCCGAATCACTGATCGCGGCGTTCCCGGAGATGAAGGCGGTGGCGGAGAAGGCGAAGGGGATGTTGTTCTAGCGTCGCGGGCCGTATCCCTTTTCACCCGTTTTCATCCGCGACCTCGCCGTTTATATCCCCTCCCATCCGGATTTCCTTCTTCTGGAGGGCATTGCCGAAGAGCAGAAGGATGATGAAACGGCGATAGGAACGGCGGGGTCGCGGATGAAAACGGGTGAAAAGGGATACGGAGAGGATGCCGGGGCCTTTCACGTTCGAGCGAGGCGCTTCTCCTGAACGTCTGCGGGAATTTCAGGCAAAATAGGCGCTTCTTCAGCACCCCACCGCCAAACCGCCAGGAGCCCCCGTGGCCGCGAAATCCCTGAAGTCCTGCCCGTCGTGTGGGCACATGTACGAGGTCCCCGCGGGGGCCGGTCACCCGCCGTGCCCGAAGTGCCGCCGCGCGAATGCGCCGCACGAGTCGAAGACGGAGCCGCCGCAGGTGTATCCCGGGGCGGCGCCCGGCACGCCGCGGACCGCGCCGACGCCTGTTTCCGGCACGCCGCGCCCGGCGCCGCCCGCGCGCCCCGCGGTGTCGCAGCGGGTGATTTCGACCCCGCGCAAGTCGCACCTCTTCCGCAACATCATCGCGGTCCTGATCGGGCTGGCGTTCGCGACGGTCGGGCTGCACTACGCCGGGCTGCTCAACCTCCCCAAGGAAGTCCAGGAGCCGCTGGAGAACCTCAAGCGCAAGGTGGAGACGGCGGTGAAGCAGCCGCCGCCTGAAGAAAAGAAAGAGCCGGTGAAGCCGCCCGAGGAGAAGAAGACGGAGAAACCGCCGGACCAGAAACCGCCGGAGCCCAAGGGTCCGCCCGCCGAGCCGTCGCCGGACTTCTCGAAGGAAGCGGCGTTCGAGGTGATCAAGGTCGAGGACGGCGGGACGATCATCGTGAAGGGCGAGACGAAGAACATCACGGTGCACCTCCTGGGCGTCGGCGTCGCCAAGCCGGGTGATCCGCCAATGCACGGGCTGCGCGACGGGACGGAAACGCGCGAGTGGGTGAAGGGTCAGCTTCCGAAAGGCACGAAGATCTACCTGTACTACGGGATCCTCGACTCGCCCAAGTGGCGCGCCCAGCGCGACTCCTTCGGGAGCGACCGCGCGTGGGTCTTCCGCGAGAAGGACGGGATGTTCCTGAACCTCGAGCTGGTGAAGCAGGGGTTCGGGAAGGCGGAGACGCGGGACGCGAAGGAGTTCGAGGAGCTGCTGATCTACTGGGAAGAGAAAGCGAAGGGGCGGTAGCCGGGACGGATTTCCCTCACGACAAGAAGAGACGACCACCCGTTCCAACCTGGGAGCAATCCATGATTCGTTCTGCCCTCGCCATCGTGTTCCTCAGTGCCGCAGTCGCCTCTTCCCAGATCCCGAAGCCGCCGCCTCCGCGCGAAATTGCGGAAGACCTGGCCGACCCGCATTGGACCCACGTCTACGGTGACGAGGCAGGGCGGGCGCCGTGCGTCCACAAGGTCAAGCAGCACCCGGGCGGTGACCTGGCGCCGTGCCCGTGCCCCAAGCAGGTGCAGCATCCGGACGGCGACGAAACGACCGTGCCCTGCGTGCACCTCAGGCTGGACCATCCGGGCGGCGACGACACGGGCAAGAAGGTCCCGTGCGTCCATATCAAGAACGGAAAGCCGGAGCACGGCGGCGGAGACCCCGTGATGGCGCCCTGTGCGCACACGGGTAAGGAGCACGGCGGCGGCGACAAGGTCAAGACCCCCTGCAAGCACTTCGTCACGAAGCACCCCGACGGCGAGCCCGGCACGAATGTCCCGTGCCTGCACCTGGTGAGCCAGCACGCGGACGGCGACCCGGTCCTCAAGCCGTGCGCGCACCCGCTGAAGAAGGTGAAGAGCCTGACCGACCCGCCCATCGACTTCTACACCGACGATGCGGAGGTCCAGCGACTGGTCACGGAGGGAGTCGCGAAGCTCAAGACGCTCGGGGTGAAGTTCAAATGGCCGCGGACGCTGGACGTCTTCTACCGCGAGCCGGTCAACGGGAACCCGGACGACAACAAGGATCCGTTCTGGCACCACTGCGACATGGTTGGAAGCGTGCTCGTAATCACGAAGACGACCGATGCGTGGGTCGCTCAAAACATGCCCAAGGCAAAGGGTGAGCAGCCGGCGTGGCTCAAGGACCGGAAGGAATTCTTCGACTTCACCGTGCGGCACGAGCTGGGGCACTCGCTCACCGGGTACAAGTGCGTGATCGTCCCTTCCCTGGGCCTGCCCCACAGCATGATGAAGGAGCAGACCGCTCCGGGGGCCATGGCAGAGGGCTGGGCGAACTTCGTCGCGCTCGTGCTCACGTTCGACCGCCACGAGGGTTACCCGAGAGTGCGCGGCGTTGACTTCGAGACGCCGAACGCCAAGGACGACGTGAAGTTCACCCAGAAGATCGAGTATCGCGTGGCCTGCTTCCTCTGGGACTGCTACGACACGGCTGAGGTCGTGACCCCGCGCGGCGCGACCTCGATGGATGAGGCGATCGGGCTCGATTTCGAGCGGGTCTTCGCGGTGTGGAGCCCCTCGGGAGAGACGCTGCTCAATTCCCCCGTGATGCCCGATGCGCGGAGCTTCATGAACCGCCTGGCGAACAATTCACCGGGGCTCAAAGCCGACCTTGAATCCGCCTTCGAGAAGCACATGAAGGACGAATTCAAGGGACGCTGATAGCGCGAGAAACAGTCGCCCTACGGCCCGCGACACCAGCCCGTCCGGCGCGCGAGAGGCGTTTAGAGTGGAATCTAAGGATTCGAAGCGCGCCGGACGGGCCGGCGCCGCGTGCCTTCGGGCGACTGTTTCTCACGCTCTCAGGATTCGTTGGCGAGAGCTTGCGGCCGATCCGAAAGTGGTCAGACCAGCGCCAGGAGTTTGAGTGTGTTGCAGGCGATGGAGGACCGCAAGGCCACATTGGTGACCTTTGGAAGGGTTCGCGCCAGGGTCGCGACGGGCCTCACGGGCCCGCCGGCTAGCAACTCCCTCAACCCATCGACCGGCGTCTCGGCTTCGGCGCGAGGACCGCGTCGAGACGGTCGCGAAGCGCCGCGGGCGGCTGCGCGCCTACGAAGGCGTCCACGATGCTTCGGTCGCGGATCAGGGCAAAGGCCGGCACGCCCCTCACGCCGAACGCTTCGGCGAGCTCCGGCTGCTCCCCCGCGTCCACGTGCGCGAACAGCACACGGCCGTCGTACTCGTCGGCCAGCCTGTCCAGCACGGGCTCGACCATCCGGCACGCCGGGCAGGACTCCGTGCTGAACTCGAGCAGCACCGGCGTCTCCGCTTCCAGCACCCCGGACCTGAAGTTCTTCACCGTCGTTTCCAGGATCTTCGCATTCATGGGTATCACCTCCGCATGAACTGATCCCCGGGGCGCCCGCCGGTTACACCTTTTTCGGCGGCCCTTCGGATTTCCACCGCTCCGCCAGGCAGTCGCGCAGCTTCGCCCGGAACGCCGCCGGAATCTCCCACGGGCGGCCGTCCTTGAAGATCGTGATCGTCTGGCGGATGTTGTCCACCACGACCCGGCACGGGTCGCAGCCCGCGAGATGCGCTTCGAATTCGGCGCAAATCGCCACTTCGAGCGTGCCGTCCACGTGATCGTTCAGGATACGGAGCAGTTCCTGGCAGTTCATGGGAGCCTCGCCTGTGTGTTCGATCCGCGGCCCGGCCGCCGGTTACACGAAATCCTCATGCGTGCCCCCTCGGTTCGATCCTCCGCGCCGGATCGCCCAGCGTCTGTGTCAGGCGTTCGCGAAGCGCCAGCCGTGCCCGGAGGAGCCGGACTTTTACGTTCGCGGGCGTCAGCCCCAGCGCTTCCGCCGTCTCAGCCGTCGAAAGCCCGTCCACATCGCGCAGTAGGAACACCGAGCGGAGGTTTTCGGGAAGCGCCGCCAGCGCGGCGTCGAGCAGGGCCTGCGTTTCAGGACGGGTAGCGGCGACAGCCGGGTCCTCGGCCCACGGCGCGATGTACTCCGGGCGCTGGACGGCCGCGTCGTCGCCGGTTTCCTCCGCGAGGGGAACGGTCGGCAGCCCGCGGCGCTTGCGCAGCACCTTAAGCGAGTGGTTCGTGGCGATGCGCGTGAGCCAGGTCGAGAACAGCGCTTCGCCCCGGAAGTGCGGCAGCGCCTTCATGGCGCTCAGGAACGTTTCCTGCACGACGTCTTCCGCGTCCTCCGTGCGCCCGGTGATCCGCCGGGCGGACGCGTAGACCCGTCTTTCGTGTCGCGACACCAGTTCCTCGAAGGCCGTGTAGTCCCCGTCACGCGCGCGGCGGACGAGATCCGCATCCGGGTCAGGTGAGTTCACGACCGCTCCCCGTCGCCCGGCACGATCAGCGTCACCGCCTTCGGAAGGATCTCCACTTCGAGCGGCACGGCCTCGCCCGGGTCGCCGTCCACCTGCCACGGCAGCGGGCTGTCGGCCTCAATGCGGATCTTCTTCGCCCGGATGTGCGTCGCCCCCGGCATGAAGCACGGGTCCCCGGCGAACGCTTCGGCGAAAAGCCGCACGACGTTCAGCTTCCCCCACGCGCTGTAGACGAGGAGGTCGAGAGCGCCGTCGTCCACGACGGCCGTGCGCGTGAACGCCAGCGGCCCGCCGTAGCAGGGCAGGTTGGCGGCCAGCACGAACGACGCATCGGGGAGCTGCTGCCCGTCGGCGGTGACGCGGAAGCGTGGCGGCTGGTAGTTGAAGATCGCGCGGAGGGACCACGTGAAGTACTCGTGCATGCGGATCGCGCCGATGCGCTGGGCGTGGAAGTCGTGGACGACCTGGGCGTCGAACCCGACGGAGGCCATGAGGAGGAAGCGGCGTCCGTTGGCGACGCCGACGTCCACAGGGCGGGTGACGCCGGCGTGGATGATGTCGGCGCCGGGGCGGGGGGTGCGCGGGAGGCCGAACGTTTTTGCCAGGACGTTCGCGGTGCCGACCGGGATCTGCCCGAGCGGGGGGGATTTCTCCGGGAGGCCGTTCAGGATCTCGTTCACCGTCCCGTCGCCGCCGACTGCCACGATGCGATCGTAGTCCGCGGCGCGCCCCGCGAAGTCCTTCGCGTCGCCGCGTTTTGAGGTGAAGAGAGTCTCGACCGAATCCCCCCACTCGCGAAGGCGGTTACCCGTCTTCTCGGCGACGCGTGCCCCGCGGCCGCGGCCGCTGACGGGGTTGGCGATGATGAGGATCTTTGGCACGCAGAGGATTCTAAGGGCAACCCATGCTCCGTTCCCGGAATGCCGTCATCCGCTGCCGTTTCCGCGTGATCCGCTTTCATCCGCGAATGCCCTTCCCCTCGAAACTGCCAGGAGCCGTCACCTCTCCTCTCGCTTCGCCAGCATCTCCCTGACCGTGCGCAACTCCTTCTTTCCGACCTGCCGCTTCCTGAGCACAAGCTGAGGCGCATGTCCCGGCACCGGGTTCTCTTCCGGCACCCACCTGCATCGAAACCACAGCCCTCCGAAAAGCCGGAACTCCTCGGCGGTGCCTTCAATGGGAAGCACATCGGGATCACCCTTGGGCAGCCGTGACCCACGCGGCGGCTGCTTCTGGCTGCAGAGCAGTCCTGTTCGTGGATGGACGTAGAATCGCGGCGCGTACCAGGGTGAGAATCGGCCGACCGGGCGCCAGTACCCGTCGGCGTGTTTCTCGACGTGAAGGGCCACCCACCCGATGGACCCGCAGATGTGCTCCAGGACATGCCTTTGCGTTGTCTTCCTCCTGTCGAACGTGCTGCACAGCTCAGAGTAGACCTTGTTCCACGGCCGTCCGACCTGTCCACGAGTCCAGCGCTCCGCGGGACCGAGCAGATCCGAGAACATCTTCGTCCGGAGAAAACCGCGGCCGCCGCTTCGCAGGGGAATATTGTATTCAGCGTCCGGACCTTCCCATCGCACCGCGAGCGCGGTGCTGAGGTTCGGGTCCCGGTGGCCGGAGCGAGGCCGCTCGGTGATGACTTTGCCCATGTCGGGTCGCATGGACGGTCAAACACCCGGCGGGGTCGGCAGGTTCGGAAGACGAGAAAGGAATTCGCGGATAAAGGCGGATGTCGCGGAAACGGCCGCGGATAACGGCTGAGTTCTCCTTGGTGCGGGTGCCCTCGATTAAGATGCTCCCTTCATGATCCGCATCGCCCGCGTTTCCGAAATCGCCCACTACGCCGACATCGAGCGGCTGCAGAAGGACGTCTGGCAGTTCGAGGACCGGGAGATCATCCCGCGCAACGAACTGATCACCATCGCGCGCAACGGCGGCGTCGTGCTGGGCGCGTGGGACGGCGAGGCGATGGTCGGGTTCGTGTTCGGGTTTCTCGGGCTCGACGGGAAACGTCTCCAGCACGCCTCGCGCATGGTCGCCGTCCTCCCCGAATACCGGAACGCCGGCGTCGGGCGCAAGCTCAAGGAAGCGCAGCGGCGCGCGGTGCTGCGGCAGAACGTCGGCCTCATGACCTGGACGTTCGACCCGCTCCAGTCGCGCAACGCGTACTTCAACATCGCCACCCTCGGCGGCACTTCCCACGACTACATCGTGGACGCCTACGGCCCCTCGACCAGCATCTTCAACCGCGGCCTCCCGACCGACCGGCTGCTCCTGCGATGGGAACTGAAGAAGCCGCGCGGGAAGCGCTTCCCGGTCGAGGAAGCCCGCGCGCGCAAGACGGTCGCGATTCCGGCGGACGTGAACGCGCTGATGAAGACCGAGCCGGCGAAGGTGCTGGCGGAGCGGCTGCGCGTCCGGCGCGAGCTCACGGCGGCGTTCGCGGCGGGCTGGGAGATCAGCGGGTTCGCGAGTGACGGGCAGGCGGAGAGCCTGTACGTGCTGGGGCGGAGGAAGCGTTGAAGAAGGAGACGCTGTACGGCGCCGGCAGCGCGGCGGTGGAGTTCTACGACGCGATGCATGAGGCGGGAAGCATCCCGTGCCTTGACGGGGACATCGCGTTCTACCGGAGGGCGGCGAAGCGGGCGCGCGGGCCGGTGCTCGAGCTGGCGTGCGGGACCGGGCGGGTGGCGATTCCGCTCTCGATGGCCGGGCACGACGTCACGGCGCTCGACCTGTCGGCCGAGATGCTCAGGGTCGCGCGCGCGAAGGCCGCCGGGCTGCCGATCCGGTTCGTGCGGGGCAACATGAAGCGGTTCGATCTCGGCCGGCGCTTCAAGCTGATTTACATCACGTTCCGGTCCTTCCAGTCGCTTCTGACGCCGGCGGACCAGCGCGCGTGCCTGGAGTGCGTGCGTCGGCACCTGGCGCCGGGGGGGCGGCTGATCGTGAACATCTTCGACCCGAAGCTGGAGTACTGCGTGAACGGGCGGAGCCGGGTGATCAGCCGGTACCGGAAGTCGGTGGACCCGGCGACGGGGACGGTGTGCCGGCTGAAGGTGCTGGAGCGGGTGAACGATGCGCTGAGGCAGAGGCTGACGGAGAAGTGGCACTACGAGGTGCGCGACCGGCGGGGGAAGCTGGTGCGGAAGGACGATCGGGTGCTGTCGATCCGGTGGACGTACCGGTGGGAGATGGCGCACCTGCTGGAGCTGTGCGGGTTCAAACCGGAGGCGTGTTTCGGCGACTTCCACGGCGGTCCGCCGCGGTATGGCGCGGAGCAGATCTGGGTGGCGAAGAGGTCGTAGGGGGGCCGCCATGCGTTCGAAAAAAGGACGATTGTTCCCCTGGCGGACGACTCTGAAACAGTACTAACATCTTAACTGCTTAATATACAATGACTTAAGTATTTCCGCCCTCTGGCACACCCCTTGCAATATGTCTCCCCGTCAGAAAGAAACCAAGACGGCACTCAGGAGACTCAACCATGAAAACCATCCTCGCGCTCATCGGCCTCGCAACGCTCCTCTACGGCGCTCACCTCTACCGCCACTCGTTCGACCCGAAGCCGATGGTCGAAAAGTACGACCAGAAACTCGACCAGGCCCGCCAGATCAAGGAGAACGGCGCCAAGGCCCTCGACGAAATCCAGAAGGCGACCGGCGTCGAAGTGATCGACCCCAGGAAGCTGGAAGGCCTCAAGGGTGACGATCTCAAGCCCGCCATCCCGGCGATGTAGCACTTGCCCGGGCTTCGACGACCCCGCCTCGGGGAAGGGCGGGGTCGCTTCGTTTGGATTTCGGGAGTCGAATCGATCGGGAGCGCGGCGGCTGCGGCCATGGCGCCCTGGAAGGGGCAAAGGTCGGCGAAGCCGCCGCCGCCGGCCCCCGATCGATTCGACTCTCGAAATCCAGGAGAAATGCGACTCCTGGAGAGGGCTTTCGTTCGATCACTTCGACAGAAAGTGCATCGCCACGCCGCTGATCGCGCCGAGCATGCCGCCCCAGACTTCCAGCCATCCCAGGTGCACTGCCGTCGCCCGCAGGACCATGTCCTTGATCTGCGCGTCGGTGTACCCCTCGAGGTTATGCCGCACGATCCTGTCCACGTCGATCCGCGCGAGCGTCGCCTCCAGCATCCCCTCCGCCAGCGGACGCAGCTTTTCCTCCAGCTCCTTCGCCTCCGCGCTCCCGGCCGCAGGGACCTGCTCCGCCAGCTCCCTGATCCGCGCCTTTGCGTCCGGGTCGCTCGGCAGGTCCGTCAGGAACGTGTGCGCCGTGTCCACGATCGCGTTCCCCACCGCCGTGGGGTCCACCAGCGCCCGCGCCAGGAACCCCTTCTCCCGGATCCCCGCCTCCAGCTTCCGGTGCAGATGATCCCGGACTTTCGCGCTCTTCATCATCGCCTTCCCGCGCGTCGAAACTTCCTCCAGGATCCGCGCCACCATCGCGTCGTCCGACGACGCATGCCGCAGCCGGTCGCGCGCGACCTCCACCAGCGCCGCCACGAAGTCGCTCTTCAGCACCTGCTCCTTCAGCGCCCCCGGCTGCACCAGCCTGTTCGCGACCGAATGCGCGACCGCCTCGATCAACGCCTGCCGCTTCGCCGGGATCACCCCCGTAAACGGGATCGGAATCCCCAGCACCTTGAACCGGTCGAACAGCATCCGGATCGCCAGCGCATTCGTCCCCCAGCCCACGAACGCCGCGCTTCCCACCAGGAACACCACCCGCCGCCAGGGATCGGGCAGTGCGAAGGAAACCCCTGCGATGACGGCGCTTATGGCGCCCGTCACGGGTCCCTTCCAGTCAGCTTTCCGGGTGTCACTCAAGGGCGGACAAAATAACCGGATTTCGTCAAGAAAATGAGAATTTGTCGAATACGGCGCTGGGGGAAGAGCGTTCATATCTGTAGAAGTGCGGGGGAGTCGGCAAAGCTTTCCCCCTTCTCATTGACAATAGGGCTGCGCCGGACCGGGAGTCTCACCCCTCTCATTACCCCCCAACGTTCCCTCCCATTTGCCATCGAGACTTCTGGTCCGCCGGCTCCACGCCCCGCGAATGCGGGGTTCTTTCCGGCGGCGGTCTCCCCCAGACTGCCGCCATTTTTGTTTCCGGGTGACGCTTGTGGCGGGACGGGCGCCGTTCCTCCCCGTGCGTGACGCGCACCCGTTTTGCATACAAGATGGGGTTAGAGAAAGAGGGGGATCTATGGCCAACAAGCGCGACTACTACGAAGTCCTCGGCGTCGCCAAGGGCGCCAGCGAGGACGAGATCAAGAAGGCGTTCCGCAAACTCGCGCGGCGCTTCCATCCCGACGTGAACCCCGGCGACAAGGCGGCGGAGACGAAGTTCAAGGAGATCGCCGAGGCGTACGAGATCCTGTCGGACAAGAAGAAGCGCGAGATGTACGACCGGTTCGGGCATGTTGACCCTGCGGCCGGCGGCCCGGGCGGATTCCCCGGCGGCGGCGGGCAGCCGTTCGAGTTCCGCTTCGATGGAGATCCGACCCAGTTCGAGGGGTTCGGGTCGTTCGAGGACCTCTTCTCCGGACTCTTCGGCGGCGCGGGCGGACG
This sequence comes from uncultured Planctomycetia bacterium, assembly GCA_963706735.1. Classification (GTDB taxonomy): domain Bacteria; phylum Planctomycetota; class MHYJ01; order WSZJ01; family WSZJ01; genus WSZJ01. The sequence goes on along the minus strand of CAVPNQ010000141.1, from coordinate 25,841 downwards.
CCGGCGCCGCGGCGGACGCGGGCCCTCCGGGACCGCCATCGCCGAGGACGGCGAGGACATCCTGGCCGAGATGGAAATCGAGTTCATGGAAGCCCTGCGCGGCACGACCAAGGTCCTCACACTCGAATCCTCCACCGGCCGCGAGACCGTGAAAGTCAAAGTCCCCGCCGGCGTCGCGGGCGGGCAGAAGATCCGGCTGGCGGGGAAGGGCCACCCCGGGACGGCCGGGGGCGAGCCGGGCGACCTCTACATCAAGCTCGACGTGAACCCGCACCCGATCCTCGGGCGCGACGGCGCGAACCTCTCCATGGACCTGCCGGTGACCGTCGGCGAAGCGCTCAACGGCGCTTCCGTCGATGTCCCCACCCCGTGGGGGGCGGTGAAGATGAAGCTGCCTCCGGGCGTGAAGACGGGCCAGTCGCTGCGGCTGCGCGGGATGGGCGCGCCGGTTCCCGGGAAGGACGAGAAGGGCGACCTGCATGTGAAGCTGAAGATCGTGCTGCCGGAAGCGCCGACCGAGGAGGCGAAGGCGGCGGCGCAGGTGATCGACCGGGCGTACAAGGCGAACGTGCGGGGCGGATTGACGTTTTAAGCGAACCAGGGTGTGTGTCTTCCCGGCCCCCCATACCCGGCGAAATGCAATCCTTCGACTCGGCCTGCGGCCTCGCTCAGGATAAGCCGGGCCGCGAGAGGCGTGGATGTGAGAAGACTCCTGCTCGGCCCGGCTTAGGACAGCCCCGCGGGAACCGATCCCGCGGGGCGTCGTCGTATCTAGTCCGCCTTGATCGTGATCGTCTTGGGCTTCGACTCCTCCCGTTTCGGCAGCGACAGCGTGAGGACGCCGTTCTTGAAGGACGCCTCGACGCGGGCGGTGTCGACCGTCTCGGGGAGGGCGAGCGCGCGGTAGAACGAGCCGTAGCGCCGCTCGATGCGGTGGAAGTTCCGGTCCTTGGACTCCTCTTCCATCTTCTTCTCCCCGCGGATCGTGAGGATTCCCTCCTTCACCTCGATGGCGATGTCCTTCTTGTCCATCCCGGGGAGTTCGGCGGTGACGCGAAGGGAGCCCTTGTCCTCGGAGATGTCGAGCGCGGGGGCGATGAGCCCCTGCTGGTCTGGCGAGTTACGGCTTTGGCCCTCGCCGAAAAGATTCTCGAGCGTCTCGCCCCAGCGGGTGAGGTTGGCGAAGGGATCGAAACGGGTGATCCTGCTTTCCATGGGACTGCTCCTTTCGTGAAGAGGCCGATGTTTTGTTTTTGGATCTTCAGCAGGGCAACCCTTATCAAAGAGCGTGCCAATCACGCTCCGGAAGGAGCGCCATAAGCCAATGATTTACAAGGTGTTGCGGCGTCATGCGCAGACGCTCTCCTTCCGTCGGGCTGTCACCTTGGCAGCGCCCGGCTTCTCCGACAGCAGCCGTGTAGAATCCCGCCACGCATGCGCCCGGACCCCTCGAAAGACTCAACCGACGTCTCACCGACCCGCTACCGCCTCCAATCTGAGATCGGTCGCGGCGGCCTGGGGCGCGTCGTCGAAGCCACCGACTCCGTCCTCAAGCGCGACGTCGCCGTCAAGCTCGTGATCGACGACCTCCCCCTCGACCTCCGCGCCCGCTTCATCCGCGAAGCCGAACTCACCGCGCGCCTCGAGCACCCGAACGTCGTCCCGGTGCATGATTTCGGCGTCCTGAGGGACGAGCTGGGGAAGCGGCAGATGTTCCTGTGCATGAAGCGGGTCCGTGGGCGGGATCTCGGGCAGGTCGTGAGGCAGCTGGCGCGCGGCGAGGCGAAGGCGGTGGCGGCGTGGTCGCGGGCGCGGCTGCTCCGCGTGTTCCAGGACATCTGCCTCGGCGTCGCCTACGCGCACGCGCAAGGCGTGCTGCACCGCGACCTCAAGCCCGCGAACGTGATGATCGGGGACTTTGGCGAAGTGCTGATCGTGGACTGGGGGCTTGCGAAGGAGCTGACGGCGGTCGGGGAGGTGGCGGACGACGCGGTCCGGGCGGCCGCGCCGCAGCGGTCCCCGGGGACCGGCGAGCTGACGCTCGAGGGCTCCGTCCTCGGCACGCCGGCGTACATGCCGCCGGAACAGGCGGAAGGCCGCCTCGCCGACATGGACGAGCGCAGCGACGTCTACTCGCTCGGCGCCATCCTCTTCGAACTTCTCACCCTTCGCCCCCCGGTCGAAGGCCAGAGCGTCGACGAGGTCATCACCAAGGTCATCTCCGGCGTCCTGCGCGCCCCGTCCGCCGTCGAGCGCCCCGCGGCCGCTTCACCAGTTCCCGCCGAGCTTGACGCGATCGTCCTCAAGGCCATGGCCCGCGCTCCCGCGGACCGGTACGCCGGCGCCCTGGCGCTCCACGACGAAGTGCAGCTCTTCCTCGAGGGCGTGAAGGAACGCGAGCGCCGGGCGCGCGAGGCCGCGGAGCGGGCCGGGGCTGGCGGGCGCGAGCGCGAACGTGCGCGCGAGCTCGAGGCGCGGATCCAGGAAGCGGCCAAGGGGCTGAAACGGCTGGGGCAGGCGGTGAAGAAGCACGCGCCGCTGTCGGAGAAGAAGCCGCTGTGGGAGGCGGAGGACGAACTGGAGCGGCTGGAGGAAGAGCGGATTGCAGCGCTGGCCCGCGCGGAGGCGGAGTACGGGCAGGCGCTGGTGGTGGACCCGGAGTGCTCGGCGGCGGTGGACGGGCGGTGCGGGATGGTGATCGACCGGTACCTCGCGGCCGAAAAGAAGCGGGACCGGCGGGAGATGTTCCTGCAGCGCAAGACGCTGGAGGGGCTGGATCGCGGCGGGCGGCACCTCGCGCGGCTGGACGCGCCGGGGACGCTGGCGCTTCGGGCGTTCGCGTTCGACTGCGGGTGCCTGGCGCCGGTGAAGGGCGGGGAGTGGGGCCTGGCGTCGCACGAGGTCACGGTGCCGTGGCGCGACGGCGGGCCCCAGCCGCAGCTTCCGCTCGCGGACGCGGACTACGCGGTGCCGGCGCTGACCGCGAACGGACCCGGCGCGCGCTTCGGGCACGCCGCGGGCTGCCCGCGGCGCGAAATCACCGGGGCGACCGTCGAGGTCGCGCGCTACGAGGATCGCGGCCGGCGCCTCGTCGCCGTCCCCGGCGCCGCTTCCGGAACGACTCCGTTCGGCCCGGTCGCGCTTCCCCAGGGCTCGTACCTCGTCACGATCCGCGCGGAGGGGTTCGCGGAAGTGCTGCTGCCGGTGCGGATGGACCGCGCGGCGGCGTGGTCGCAGGAGGTCAACCTGTACCGCCGCGCCGAGATTCCGCGCGGCTTCCGGTACGTCCCCGGCGGCCCGTACATAGCGGGGGGCGAGTACACCGACGGCGGGGAAGAGAGCGTTCTCGCCACGCGCGACCTGTTCATCGACGAGCGCCCCGTCACAGCCGGCGAGTACATCGAGTTCCTCAACGAGCTGTGCCTCACGGGGCGCGAGGAGGAAGCGCTTCGCAGGCAGCCGCGCGAGGGAGAGACGCGCCTGCTTAAGTTCTCGGGCGGGGAGTTCCAGTCCGGGGAAGAGCCGCCGCTGACGTCGAAGGAATTCCCGGTGATCGGGGTGTCGTGGGACGACGCGCTGGCGTGGCTCTCGTGGCGTTCGCGGAAGGACGGGCGTCCGTGGCGGCTGGTGAACACGTTCGAGAGCGAGAAGGCGGCGCGCGGGGTGGACGGCCGGCTCTGGCCGTGGGGGGACCGGTACGACGCGACGTTCTCGAACACGAACAGCTCGCACCCGGGCTCGCCGCGGCTCGTCCCGGCGGGGTCGTTCGAGGGGGACACTTCGCCGTACGGCATCCGCGACCTCGCCGGCAACGCCCAGACCTGGTGCCTCGACTCGCCCTTCGCCCCGTTCCGCGCCTACCGCTGTTTCCGCGGCGGCGCCTGGTCGAACAACGAGTACGACGCGCGCGCCGCGGTGCGGAAGGCGGGACCGCCCGCGACGGCAACATCGTTCTCCGGGATCAGGGCGTGCGTCGCGCCGTGGCGGTGGCCGTACGAGGCGACGAGCCGGGACACCCGCTGAAAGCAGGCTCTAGTTTGGTTCCGCGCAGGGTAGAGTCTTCGACCGGTCTTTCAGAGGGGAGTCCTCTTTCACGTGCGCGTGTTCCTGAACTGGCCCGAGCCCGGGTTCGCGGCGGGACTCCTCGCCGAGAGGGGACACGAGCGCGTCCAGGCGGGTGCTGAACCGCCGCCCGAGATCGCCCTCGTGGACGCCGCTTCCCCGGACGCCGCCGCGACCTGCCGCGCCCTCGTGTCCCGCGGCGCCGCCGTCCTCGCCCTCGTTCCCGCCCCGGACCGCGACCGCGCCGCGGCCCTCATGGACGCCGGCGCAGACGTCGTCTTCCCGCCGCTCGATGCCGTGGCCGTCGAAGCGCGCCTCCGGGCGGCGGAAGCGATGGCCGCCGCGCAGATCGCCCGCCGGAAGGCCGTCGAGGCCGCAGCCCTCGCCTCCGAACGCTTCCAGGTCCTGACCGAGGCCGCCTTCGAGGGAATCGGCGTCCACTCCGAAGGCCGCATCCTGTACTGCAATCGCGCGCTGGCCTCGATGCTGGGATCGACGCCGGAAGCGCTGTCCGGGCAGAACGCGATGGACTTCGCGGTGCCCGAGGACCGCGCGCAGGTCCTGGCGAACATCTCCTCGGGATACGACCGGCCTTACCGCGTCCGCGGGCTTCGCAGGGACGGCACGACGTTTCCCGTGGAGATCCGGGGCCGGACCGTCCACCAGTCCGGCCGCGTCGTGCGCATCACCGCGTTCCGCGACCTCACCGCGGAGGTCGCCGCCGAGGCGGAGCAGCAGCGCGCGAAGGCGGCGCTGGCGCGCTCGGAAGCGCGCTTCCGCCAGCTCATCGAGGAGGCGCCGGACGCGGTGGCCGTGGTCGGCACGGACGGGAAGTTCCTGTTCGCGAACCGGAACGTCGCGGCGCTTCGCGGGTTCCGCACGACGGAGGAGGTCCTCGGCACTTCCGCCGCGGATTTCCTGACGCCGGAGAGCCGCGCCGTCTTTGCCGAGCGGACCCGGGCCCTGTTCCAGGGAAAGTCCCCCCCGGGCCCGACCGAGTACGACTTCCGGATCGCCGACGGCTCGCTCCGCCGCGTCGAGGTCGTCTCGATCGCGATCGAGTACGAGGGCCGGCCGGCACTTCTCGCCTTCGTCCGCGAAATCACGGAGCGGCGGCGGATGGAAGCGCGACTGCGGCAGAGCGAGCGGCTGGCGTCGCTGGGGCTGCTGGCCGCGGGCGTGGCGCACGAGATCAACAATCCGCTCGCGTATGTGACGGCGAACGTCGAGTTCGCGGCGGGGCAGGCGGGGATGCCGCAGGAGGTGGCACGGGCGCTCGAGGATGCGCTTCAGGGGGCCGCCCGCGTGGCGAAAATCGTGAGGGACATGCGGGTTTACGCGAAGGCGGAGGACGAGCCGTCGCAGCCTGTCGATGTGCGGGAGCCGCTCAAGTTTGCGCTGGCCGTCACGGAGGCGGAGCTCCGGCACCGGGCACGGGTCGTGCCCGACATGGGAGAAGTCCCGCGGGTGATGGCGAGCGAAGGCCGGCTCGGGCAGGTGTTCGTGGACCTCCTGACGAACGCGGCCCACGCGATCGAGGAAGGATCCGCTGGTTCCAATGAGATCCGCGTCGCGACGCGGTCCGCAGGAGGCCGCGTCGTGGTCGAGATCGCCGACACAGGGCGCGGGATCCCCGCCGCGAACCTCCCGCAGCTCTTCGAGCCCTTCTTCACGACGAAGCCCGCAGGCCAGGGAACCGGCCTGGGGCTCTTCGTCTGCCACGGGATCGTGCAGGCGCTGGGAGGCGAAATCGGGATCGAGAGTGAGCCGGGGAAGGGGACGGTGGTGCGCGTGAGCCTGCCGGAGGCGTCGGCGTCGGCGCGCCGGGCGGCTCCCGCCGTGCCTGCCGCGCCGCGCACCGCCCTGAGGAGGAGCGTCCTGGTGATCGACGACGAGCCGGATCTCGGGACCGCGCTCGCACGGCTCCTCCAGCCCGAGCACACGGTGTGCGTGGAGTGCGAAGGGGACGCCGCGCTGGCGCGGCTGAGGAAAGGGGAGCAATTCGACGTCATCCTCTGCGACCTGATGATGCCGCGCATGACGGGAATGGACCTGCACGCGGAGCTGGTGCGCACGATGCCGGAGCAGGCGGCGAAGATGGTGTTCCTGACGGGCGGGGCGTTCACGCCGCGCTCGCAGGAATTCCTCGAGAAGGTCGGGCGCCCGCACGTCGAGAAACCGTTTGCGCTGGAGGATCTGCTGAGGGCGCTGGGCTCAACTCCCTGACGAAAAAAGGACGCCGGAGCAATTGCCCCGGCGTCCCGATCGTTTCTTCCTGCTTCCTGCTCTCCTACGCCTTCTTCGGCGGCTCCTCCACCTTCGCGGCATTGACCACCTTCGGCGCGCCGCCCAGTCCCGGCACCTTCTTGATCAGCTCCTTCAGGTCCACCCCCGACAGGCTTTCGACGAGAGGCGGAAGCTGCGCCACGACGTTGATGACGTCCTGCGTCACCCGGCTCGCTCCCATCCCGTCCCCGCCCGTCGAGATGATCGTGATCTTGTCCGTCTTGCTGAGCGGTTCGGCCACCGCGCGGACGACCTCGGGCAGCTTCTCGATCAGCATCTGCATCACGGCCGCTTCGTTGTACTTCGACCACGCCTCCGCCTTGCGCTGCATCGCCTGCGCTTCGGCCTCGCCCTTCGCCTTGATGACTTCCGCCTCCGCCAGACCCTTGGCCCTCTCGACTTCGGCCTCGGCCAGACCCTTGGCCTTCTCGACTTCGGCAGCCGCCAGACCTTTCGCCTTCTCCGCGTCGGCCGCGCCGAAGCCCAGGCTCTTCTGCGCTTCCGCCTGGCCCTTGGCTTCCGTCACCAGCTTGTACTGCGTGCCGTCCGCAATCGTCCTGATCCGGTACTGCTCGGCGTCCGCCGGCTTGCGGACCGTCGCTTCCAGCTCCTTCTCACGCCGCGCGATTTCCTTCCCCTGCAGGTCGATCTGCCGCTCCTTCTCGACGATCATGACCTTCAGCTCCTGCTCCTTCACCAGCTGCGCCGTCTTGAACTTCTGCAGGTCGTACGCCAGGTCGCTTTCGGCCTTCTTCTGGTTCACCGCCGCCGCGTAGTCGGCCTGCTTCATCTGCAGGTCGCGCGTCGCTTCGCTGACTTTCGCGTCCGATCCCAGCTTGACCTCGGCCCCGGCCTGGTTGGCCAGCGCCGACTTCTGCGTCGCCTCGCTGTCCGCCTGCGACTGAGCGATGATCGCGTCACGACGGACCTGCGCGATCCTCGGCTTGCCCAGGGCCTCGAGGTACCCCTGGTTGTCCCGGATGTCCCTCAACGTGAAGCTGATGATCTCAAGGCCCATGAGCAGCAGGTCTGTCGCCGCCACCTGCTGCACCTCCTGCGCGAACTTCTCACGGTTCTTGTAGATGTCCTCCACCGTCAGCGTGCCGACGATCGCCCTCAAGTGCCCTTCCAGCGTCTGCAACGCGACCTCCATCATCTCCGCCCGCGTCTTCGACATGAACTGCTCCGCCGCCGTCGCGATCGACGTCTCGTCGCTCTTCACCTTGATCTGCGCCACGCCGTCCACCATCACCGGCACGCCCGTGGACGTGTAGATCTCCGGCGTCTTCACGTCGATCGTCATGATCTCCAGCGACAGCCGCTGCGCTTCCTCGAACACCGGCCACACGAACGTCGCGCCGCCCTTCACGATCCGGAACCCGACCGCGCGCGCCCCCTGCGGCGTCTGCATCGTCCGCTGGCGGCCCGACACGACCAGCGCTTCGTTCGGCCCGACTTTCACGTACCGGCTCGCGAAGATCGCGAACCCCAGGAAGAAGGCGACGACAAGAATCCCCCCCGCAACCATGGCGGTGGGCGGCAGATCGGCCAGCATGGTCAGCGTCATGGCATTGGCTCCGATTGTGCGGCGAAGTTTCCGGAAGAGTTTTCGGTGGAGAAGGCCCTTCCCGTCATCTGGCGACGACGACCATCACCTGCCCGTCGCGTTCGCGGATCAGGACGGTCGCCCCCTGGCGGATCTCCGTCCCCGACATCGAGCGGGCGGGGGCCGAGAAGCGGCTTCCCGCGGCCTCGTAGGTGACTTGCCCCATGCCGACAGCCGGGATGGTGACCGAGACTGCCGCTTCCGAGCCGACGATGTCGCCCTCGCGGGCGGCGCTCGACGCGACCGTCTTCTTGAAAACCCAGGCCATCGCCGCGGCGATCGAGAGCGCGAACACCAGGCCGCTTCCGCACGCCATCAGCAGGCTCATCGCCGGGTGCTGCGCCTTGAGGACTTCCTGCCCGATCATGCCGCCGGCGCCGAACGCCGTGAGGAAGATGGCGATGGCGATGGGGGAGAAGAGGGGGAAGTGGTAGTGGTGGTCGGTCCCGACGTGGCCGGCGTTGCCGCCGACTTCGGGGGCGTCGCCGCCCGCGTCGCCGTGGCCGGTGTCGCCGTGGCCCGTGTGGCCCAGGAAGAACGCGATGACGGTGTAGCCGGTGCCCACGGTGAGGCAGAACGTGTAGGCCCAGCTCAGCCAGTTCCAGGTCATGGCATTCCCTCCTTGGCCGTCCCGCCTTCGCCCCGGCACTTCGTGTCCGGGGCTTCGGCGGGCTACGCCCGAAAGACCTCAATTCGCGTGCCGCCGCGGGACGAGGGGGCGAGGGGCTATTGAAGCGTGGGGCGTATGGGGCTGCACGCAATCATGAGGGGGTGTACGGCCGGGGTACTGAACGAACAAGGTCATGTGTCTTCCCGTGCCACTGGTCCCGCTTCATCGCGATCCTTCGACCCGCCCTTCGGGCTCGCTCAGGATAAGCCGGGCCGCGTGAGGCTGAGACATGAGAAGACACTTTCTCGGCCCGGCTTAACGGCGGAAGGAGGAGGGCGGGGTGGGGCCGCTGGAGCGGCGGGCGATCTTGAAGATGGTGATCGCGATGGCCGCGAGGGCGAGGAAGATGAACTCCCCGGTGGAGGTGGGTGTCCGGCGATGACCGAAGAGGCGTGCGGCGGGGACGGCGGCGACTGAGGTGACAGTCTCGATGAGTCGGGTCTCCTTAGAGAGAGAACCGGGGCGCGTTCGCGTGGAACGCGCCCCGAGGGTTTCGTGGAGGGCCGGGGAAGCGGGACTGGGGGAGTCCCGCGGGAGTAAGGAGGGGGTCAACCCCGGCCCCCGCATATGCGGTTGTCAAACGGCGGGGGGAGGAATCGCAATTCCGGTGCCCGTTCGGGAAGGGAAACGGGGGCGTTTCAGCGCGGCGTGGCGTGCACGTCGGCCCGGGGGCCGTGCACGGTGGCACGGAAGCGCGTCAGGCTGGCGAGCGCGAGGCCGGTACAGATGCCGGCAACGATGGCGACCACAGGATGGTGGCCGCGCATCGCGTCGTCCGCGACGAGGCCCGCGATCCCGGCGCCCATGAAGAACAGCCAGGCCGCGGTGCGCGCGACGGCGCCCTCCGCTCGGTTTTCGAGCAGGAGAACGCGAACGAGCAGCAGATCGCCGAGGATGAGTGCGCCGTAAAGGGAGATCGTGACGAGGTTATTCATGTGAGGCGATTCGCCCGGACGGTCGGCCCGGGCGCTCCAGGTTCGGGGGGCCTCGGTGGGGGAGGCGCGCCGCCGGGCGGCGGCTCCGGGAACACCACGCTCGATCCCACCCCGGCCTGCGGAGGAGCCTTCGGCGCTTCGTTCTCAAACGCGTCCGTGTACCGGAACGCCTTGCGCAGCCCGTAGATCACGCCTGCCCCGACGACAACGACGATGCCGCCCAGCTGGATGAGGAACACGAGGGTGTCGCGGGACGTGTCGGGGTTGAGGGGGTCGGACATGGGAACTCCTAGAGGAAACAGGCGACTAACATCAGGACCTCCAAGCTTACAGCCAGGATCACACCCGCCCAATACACCACCTTCCTCACAGCATGCGTGTGATCAGCGAGAACAGCATCAGGCCCGCGAGCGCGAACAACACGAAGCCCACGACGGTTTGTTCCCTGGGGCCCATCTGAAGCGGCGGCGACATCGGCTCTACTCCGAATCGAGGTTACAGACGGGGACCGAACAGCCACGCACCGATGGCCCGGAAGAACAGTTCGAACACGGCGCTGAAGAGGATCTCGCCCATCCCGGCCTCCCTGTTCTCGATTTCAACACTGTCGCTACCGGTTCACGCCCCCAGGTTGCAGGAAGATCGGTTCCCTGGGGATTGGTTGCTCGGGAAGCGGCGTGGGCCAGGTGATTCCTCCATCGTCCCTGACCACCATGGCGAACTCGCAGAGCCCGGACAGCACTTCGATAATCCCGAACACCAGGTCACCCATGTGTTCCTCCCGTACCCGCCATACCTCATTTTCCATGCCCGCCTACGCTCCTTCGGAGCTTCGGCGGGCTTCGCCCGCTGCCCCAGCACCCAGACCCCCACTACCGACCACAGATCACCGACCACCGCCGTACCATCCCGCCCACCCCCCGTACAATCCCGCCCGAATTTCCCCCTCTTCCCCGGTGTTATAGTGGCGCCTCCACAGGGGACCCGGAGACCTCTCACAATGACCTTCCGCCCGCGGCCGCTCGCCGCGCTCGCCGTCGCCCTCCTCGCCGCACTCCCCGCTTCCGCGATGGAATTCACTTCGCAGGAAGAAATCGACGCGGTGCTGGCGCAGGACCTCAACGGCGACGGCAAAAAGGAACTGGTCTGGCAGGCGGGGCGCACGGTGACGGTCCTGTTCTACAAGGAGCCGCGCGGGTACTCGTTCAAGGAAGAACTGAAGGCCGAGTTCACGCTTCCGCCCGGCGCTGCGGCGTACGCGTTCGGGGACGTGGATGGGAAGCCGGGGCCCGAGCTGGTGGCGCTGACCGGGGGCGGGGTGAGCGCGTGGCGGATGGAGGGGAACAAGATCGTGGGGCCGGCGCTGGAGCCGCTGGCGGTGGCGACGGCGTTCGAGGGGGCGACGCTGGAGAAGCCGCGGCCGCGCGATTTCCTGCGCGACCTGGACGGCGACGGCGACCTCGACATGATCGTGCCTCGGAAGGGATTCTTCGCGTTCTACGTGCAGGCGGCGCCGGGGGAGTTCGAGCTGGCGCAGAAGGTGCCGATCGAGATCGAAGCGACGCTGTCGATGGGGGGCGGGGCGTTCGACAACCGTCTGGTGCGCTCGGTGTCGTTCCCGCAGTTCTGGCTCTCGGACTTCGACGCGGACGGGAAGACGGACCTGATGTACTTCGACGGCGCGGTGCTGCGCGTGCACGGGCGGGCCGGTGAAGGGCTGTTCTCCTCGGCGCCGACGCGGGCATTCGACTTCAACAAGTTCGTGAAGCGGCGGCGGAAGCGCCGCGACATGTTCGATTTCTACCGGGAGGTGTCGCCGGAAGTCGCGGACGTGGACGGCGACAAGCGGGCGGACGTGGCGATCATGCTGCCGGGGAAGGGGAAGGTCGGGGTGTTCCGTGCGGCGGGGGAGAAGCCGTACACGGAGGGGTCGGTGGTGGCGCTGAGCGGGTGGACGTTCCGGCGCGAGGGGATCCCGATGATGCGGGACCTGAACCGGGACGGCCGTCCGGATCTCGTGCTGCTCAACATCCCGCAGCTCGGCTTCTGGGACATCCTCGAGATCTTTTTTTCGCGGAAGCTCGAGGTGAAGACGTTCTTCTACCTCGCCCGCCCCGACGGGACGTTCCCGCAGGCGGACGGCGACTTCACGGTGATCGTGCCGCTCATCATCTCCGTCACCCGCGAGTCGCAGCGCGTCGAGACGCCCTTCCTCATGGCCTTCGGCGACGTGAACGGAGACGGGCTGGAGGACCTTCTGACGAAGGAGAAGGACAATCGCCTCGACGTGCGCTACGGGAACGCGGGCAACGTGTTCAACAGGGAGATCGGGCGGTCGATCGAGGTCCACGACACGCGCGGGATGGCGGCCGAGCCGCCGCTCGTGACGGACCTGAACGGCGACGGGCTCGACGACATCGTGCTCCACCACCAGGATTTCGAGCAGAAGATCTACGTTCTGGAGGTCATCAGGATGAAAAAGGAATGACGCGCCGCCGTGTCGTGCATGCCGCAGCCCTGGCCGCCGGGATCGGCGCGCTGATCTTCGCTCCCCGCGACGCCGCGACCGAAGGCGGACCCGTGAGCGTTCCCGCGACCCTCAACGGCTGCCAGCTCTGCCACGCCGAGTACGTGAAGGAATGGGTGGACTCCTACCACGGCAAGGCCTGGACGGATGAAATGTACATCGCCGCCAAGAACGCCACGCCGAAGGACAAGCAGGCGTCCTGCAATCCGTGCCACGCCCCCAACCCGACGCAGCCCGCCCTCGGCAAGCCCCCGACCCTCCGCTCGAAAAACCAGCACGAGGGCGTCGCCTGCATCTCCTGCCACCAGATCCCCTCCGGCAAGCCAGACGACATCGGAACCATGGTCGGGCCCCTTCCCGCCGACCAGATGGTCAAGGGCCACCCGAACAAGCAGGACAAGTCCATGGAGGACAGCCCGAAGATCTGCATCTCCTGCCACGGGACCGACAGGGACCACAACCAGTACGACTCATGGAAGGGCAGCGAGTACGAGAAGGACGGCACGACCTGCCAGACGTGCCACATGCCCGAGGTGAAGCGGGTGATCTACGACAAGAAGGGCGCTCTTCCGCGCGTGGCGCACAAGCACACGATGCCGGGGGCGCACGATCCGGCGTTCGTGAAGAAGGCGGCGCTGGTGGATGCCTCGGTGGCGGGCGGGAAGCTGAAGGTCACGATCACCAACGACGGCGCGGGGCACAATTTCCCGGGGGGCGGCGAGCGCGAAGTGGTGCTGCTCGTGACGGTGCTTGGCGCCGACGGTAAAGAGGCCGCGAGCTACCGGGAGACGTTCGACCTGCGGACGAAGAACAACCGGATCAAGCCGAAGGAAGCACGGGTGATTGAATTCGACGCGAAGGTGGCTTCGGGGACGGTCAGGGTGAAGGTGCTGTACAAGTTGTCGCCGGAGCAGGATGAGGCGAAGGCGGTGGTGGCTGCCGAAAAGGAAGTGAAGTTCTGAACAACGGCTACAACGAAAGGAAAAAAGAAAAACGAAAAACGAAAAAGGAAAAGGGGTGATGGAGGTGCGCGGCGTGGTTCGGACGGCGCCGCGACGGATCGTGTCGCTTTACCCGAGCGGGACCGAGACGCTTTACGAAATGGGACTTGGGCCGAATGTGGTCGGTCGGACTTCGTGGTGCCCGAAGCCGGGGCAGGGCGAGGCTTCACCCGTGATGGGGGGGACGAAGGACCCCGACCTGGCCGCGATCCGCGCCGCGGCGCCCGATCTCGTGCTCGCCTGCCGCGACGAGAACCGCCGCGAGGACGTCGAGGCGATCGCGGCGTTCGCGCCGGTCGCCGTCACGGATCCCCGCCGCGTCGCGGACGTTCCCGTCCTCATCCGGGAACTCGCGGGCCTTGCCGGCGCGGCCGCCGAAACCGCCGAGGCGCTCGCCACCCGCATCGAGGGCGCCGTCGCCCGCCTCGCCGCTTCCACGCAACTCCGCCGCCGCGCCGTCGCGTTCATCTGGCGCGGGCCGTGGTGGACCCTCGGCGGCGACAACTACGCGACCGACCTGCTGCGCCTGTGCGGCTGCGACAACGTCTTCGCCGCCGACACGCGCAGCTACTTCTCGATCGACTCCCCGGCCCTCGCCGCCGCACGCCCGGACCTCCTGCTCTTCCCCGACGAACCCTTCCCGTTCGCCGAGCAGCACGTCGATGCCCTCCGCGCCGAAATCCCCGCCTTCCGCCTCACCCCCGCACGCCTCTTCGACGGCTCCCTCCTCACCTGGCACGGCGCCCGCACCCTCGACGCCCTCCGCCGCCTCCCCGCACTTCTCCAGCCCCCCGTCGAAATCCGGTAGCATCGCCGCGTGATCCGATCCGCCTCCGTCCGCCTCGTCGTCGCATTCCTCGCGCTCTTCGCCGCCACCATGGCCCTCCTGCTCTGGGGCGCGGCGACGCAGGCGCGGCGCATGGCCGAAGAGCGCGCGCTCGGGCAGGCGCAGACGGTGGGCGGGCTCATGCTGAAGGGCGGGTTCACGGGCCCCGAGATGCTGGGGCGGGTCCGTTCGGTGGTGGGCGCGGACCTCGTCGAGATTCTCGCGGGGCGGGTCCGGGGGGCGACGCTGCCGCGCGAGGAAGCGGAGGCCGTCGCGAAGGCCGCGCGCGTGGAGACGCCGTTTGCGCCGGCGGGGAGGTTCCGTGTCGTCGCGGTGACGGAGGCGGACACGACGCTCGCGTTCGCGTTCGACGCGGCGTCGCTCGAGCGGGCGAAGGCCGAGGCTGTCGGCCCGCTCTGGTGGCTCGCCGGCGGCGCCGCGCTGGGCGTGGTCGTGCTCGGGTTCTGGCTCGGCGCGTCTCTTCTCCGCCCGGTCGGCATCCTCGTGGCCGGCGCGCGCCGCGTGGAGAAAGGGGACTTCACCGTCGATGTCCCCTCGACCGGCGGCGACGAATTCGCCGCGCTCGCTTCCGCCTTCAACGCCATGCAGGCGGCCCTGCGGAAGCAGCGCGAGGACGAGCGCTGGGCGGCGGCGGGGCGCGTGGCGACGGGGATCGCGCACGACCTGCGCAACCCGCTGGCGGGGATCCTCATGATGGCGCAGATGCTGGAACGCGACGAGAAGGACGGGCGGCGGCGGGAAGTGCTGGCGCGGATCGTGACGGAGGTGAAGCGGCTGGAGGGATCGATCGGGGAGCTGATGGCGCTGGCGTCGCCGGAGCCGCCGAAGAAGGAACGGGTCGCTCTTTCCTCCGTGGTTTTCGAGTCGATGGAGCTGTTCAAACCGCGTGCGGATCATCGCGGGGTAGCGCTCGATGCCCCGGGGCTGAATGACCGGATCGTCGAGTTTTTGGGAGACGCGGGCCGGACGCGGCGGATCGTCGACAACCTGATCGCCAACGCGCTGGAGGCCACTCCCGCCGGCGGACGGGTGACCGTGACGCTCGTGGACTCGGAGGGCCAGGCCACGCTGCGCGTCGAAGACACCGGTACCGGAATTCCCGACGCCGTGAAATCGAAGTTGTTCGAAGCGTTCAACAGCGACAAGCCGGGTGGAACGGGACTCGGGCTCGCGACGGTCAAGAAGCTGACGGAGGACATGGGCGGGACGATCGTGGTTGAGAGCCTCGAAAGCGGAACTGCATTCGTGGTGCGGTTCGGGCCCATTCCTCCCGGTGTCTGGCGTTGAATCTCTACCAGGACGATCTCGACAGTCTCCTGGTCCAGTCGCGGGGCCGGGCGCTCGACCTGTCTTCCGCCGGGCGCATCGACCTCTCGGCCGCCGCCGTCCTGCTTGCCCACCTGAGCGCCGGGGCATCGTGGATTCCGCCGCGCCCGCTCGTCGTCCGGTCGTGGCTCCGCCGCGTCGGGTTCAACGCGGCGCTGACCCGGCAGCCGCCCCCCGAAGGCGACTCGGATTCGCTCCTGGCCTTCACCCGGCTCGAGAACGACGCCGATGTTTCCTCCACCCTCGAACGCCTTCACCAGCGCGCTCCTGCTTTCCTCGGCGACCACCTCGGCTTCGACCGCGCCCAGTGCAGCCGCTTCGTCGTCGTCCTCGCCGAGCTCTGCCACAACATCCCCGAGCACGCCGAAGGCCCCGGCTGGGTCGCGGCCCACCGATATCGCTTCCGCGGCCGCAACATCCTCAAGATTGCGGTTGCCGACGCTGGCCGCGGTGTCCGCGCGTCGTATGCCGGGCGGTACGGGACGGACCGGGAAGCGATCGAAGCGGCGTTCGAGGAGCACCGGTCGCGTCACGACGATCCGGGGAGGGGGCACGGGCTGCGGGAAGTGGTGAAGGCCGTGAAGGGATTCGGCGCGAAAATTACAGTCAGGAGCGGGACGGCGAAGAAAGCGCACGTGCCCGAGGACATGACCGGATGGTCGAGCGTGACGGGGCTGGCAGAAGTCCATGGGACGCAGGTGATGATTGCGGTTCCGCAGAGGGAATAACGGAGTCCGAGATCGGCTTTCCACGAGTTTTCCACAGCCGGGGGAGAATTCGGAACCGGACATTGCAAAGATTCTGTAAATTCATAAAGCCTTGCGCATAAAGGTGTTAGGTCCTAACTGAGAATTTCTCCCCATCGGGTTGCCGCCACTCCAAAGGAAAACTCTTCACAATTCGGCTGCGAGGCCACGGTTTCCGAGGGAGAACCCTCATAAACGCCCCGAGGTGTCCGCGCGGCACCCCGTAAATGCCCGCTTCCCGAGGGGGCTGACGCACCGCGTCAAGAGCCGCCGCGGGGTGGAATTCCCCGTGCTTTCCGCCCGCTCCCCCCGCCGTTAGCATCCGCCCGTGAACCGCGCCCTCCCGCTGGTGCCGATCGCCGCGTTTGCGGTCGCGGTCCTGGCCGTGCTCGCACGACTGTCGGCGCTTCCGGCCCTCGGGACATGGATGCTGACCCTGGTGCTGGAGGGCGGAACGGTCGCCCTGTTCTGGGGGGCGGCGCTCGGGCTCGGGCGTCTCGCCGCGCTTGCCCTGCTCGGGCACGGCGCCGATCCGTTGGCCGGTTCCCGCGCGCCCGTTGCGGCCCGGTTCGCGGTCGAGGCCGGTCTCGGGTTCGCGTCGCTCATGACTTTGCTCCATCTGCTCGGCCTCGCCGGGATCGCCAAGGCCCCGGTCGTCGCCATCCTCCTCCTCGCGGGCGTCGTCGCCGCCCTCGCCGGCCGCGATCTCAAGGCTCTCCTCTCCCGCGGCCGCGACCTCCTCGCCCACCCCGCCGTCGCCATCGTCGCGCCCCTCGCCGCCGTCCTCCTCGTCGCCGCTTCGTTTCCCCCCGGCCTCCTCTGGCCGTCGGAGGCCAAGGGCTACGACGCCCTCGAGTACCACCTGCAGGTGCCGCGCGAGTGGCTGGACGCCGGCGCCATCCGCGCCCTCCCGCACAACCTGTATTCCTACCTGCCTCTCAACTTCGAAATGCTCACCCTCGGCGTCTTCACCCTCCGCGGCGGCCCCTTCGAGGGAATGCTCGGCGCCCAGTGGCTGCACGCGTCGTTCGCGATCGGCACCGCCCTGCTCCTCTCCCTCTGGACCGGCGCCCGCACCGGCTCGCCCGCCGCCGGCGCCGCCGCCGCGTGCGCGTACCTCGCCGTCCCCTGGAACCTCGTCACCGCCTCCCTGGCCTACAACGAGCAGGCCGCGGCGTTCCTCGGCCTCTCGGCGCTCGTGCTCCTCTGGGAAGGGCCGATGACGCACCGCGTCATGGCGGCGGCGGGCCTCTGCGCCGGGGCCGCCGTCGGGACCAAGCTCACCGCGGCGGGGTTCCTGTTCCTGCCGGCGCTCGCCGCGGCCGCGGCGTTCCGCGATCGCGAAGAAGGCGCCGCAAGGACGCCGGCGAAGCGCCTCGCGCTGGCGGCGCTCGTCTTCTGCGCCGCCGGGCTCCTCGTCCACGTCCCGTACCTCGCCCGCAATGCCGCCTGGACGAAGAACCCCGTGTTCCCCTTCGCGACCCGCGTCCTCGGCCGCGCGCATTGGGGCGAAACCGAGGAGTGGCGCTTCATCAATGGCCATTTCCCCCGCGCCTCCGCAGGGGAGCGCGTCGCCGCCGTCTGGACGCGCGGCCTGGGCGACTCCGGTTACGGACTTGCCTGGCTCGCCGCCGTCGCCGCCGGGCTGGGTCTCGCCTTGTCGAAGCGCCCGACGCGCGCGCTGGCGGGCGGCGCGGCCGTGTTCGCAGGCATGCAGATCCTGTTCTGGCTGAGCGCGACTCACCTTCAACCACGCTTCCTCCAACCGCTCACCATCCCTCTTTCGCTCTGCGCCGGCCTGGGGGCCGCCGCCCTTCCCGGGCGCTTCGCTTGGCCCGCCGCCGCGGCGCTCGGCGTCGGCCACGCCCTGTGGCACGGGGCACTTCTCAATCGCGGTTCGGAGAACGCCTCGCCGCCGTCCGCCGCCGAGGCCCTCGCCGACCCGCGTTTCCTCGCCGACAGGTTCGAGGGACTCCGCGACCGGAAGCCGCTTCTTATCGGGGAAGCGCGCGCCTTCTATCTCCCGACGGCGTGCATCTACGCGGACCCGTTCGAGACGAGCCCGTTCGCGCGGGAGTGGCGCCGGGCGAAGGGCGACCCCGCGGCGGTTCTTGACGCGCTGCGTCAATCCGGCGTGACGCTCGTCATCGCGAACTGGGACGAGGCGGAGCGGCTCCGGAAGACCTACGGCCTCGATCCCGAGGTAACCCGCGAGAACCTTCGGAAGCTCGTCGCGGCCGGCGCGAAGCGCCTCGAGTCGCCGGACCCGTGGATCGAGATCCTGGAAGTCGGCGCGCCCTAGTCCCCGATCTTCGCCGCGAGGGCGAAATCCTTCCGGGTCAGCCCGCCCGCATCGTGAGTGGTGATCGAGACCCTCGCTTTTCCCCAGGAGAGGTGGATGTCCGGGTGGTGACCTTCGCGTTCGGCGAGCTTGCCGACGCGGTTCGTGAACGCGAGGGCCGCCTTGAAGTCCGGGAAGCGGTACATGCGCTCGAGGCGCTTTCCGTCCTTGATCGCCCAGCCTTCCGGCAGTCGAGCGAGCCTCTTGCGGGCGGCGGCGAGGGAGAGTCGTGTCATGGTTACCGTGTCCCGTCCGGGCCGGTGGGATCGAGGACGATCCCGCGAGCCTCGAGCAGCTTGCCGCGCACGAACTCGTCCTTCTCCGTCACGAGCATCGCTTCGACCCACTCACGGTCCGACGGCTTCGGCATCGCCGCCAGCGCTTCCACCGCGAAGCCGCGCACGGTCGGGTCGGCGTCTTCGAGGAGCGGCCGGATGTCGGCGCGCGTCGAGCGCTCGGCGAGGTGGCCGAGCCCGGAAAGCGCGTGGAGGCGGACACGACGGTCGGTCGCGCGGAGACTGGAGACGAAGGCTGCCGTCGAGCGCATCGCTTCGAGAGCGTACTGCGCCGCAAAGCGGACCGTGGCGGATTTGTCGGCGAGGAACTCAAGGAGAGCGGTCTGCGCATCGGGGCCGCCGATGGCCCCGAGCGTGGAGACGGCGGTGAAGCGGCCTCGTTCTGAGACGGAGGAGTCCTTTGCCATCGCGACGATGGCGGGGACGGCTGACTGGGCCTTGAGGGCGCCGAGGGCGGCGAGCGCACCGCCGCGGGCGTCCTTGTCGGTGAGGAGCGTGGCGATTTTCCAGGCGGCCCGGGTTGCGCCCAGCTGGCCGAGGAGATCGGCGGCGTTGCGGCGGACGTTGGCGGAGGGGGAGTCGATGCAGGCGATGAGGCCAGCGATGGCATCTTCGCGGATCTCTTCGCTTTGCGGTCGCTGCGTGGCCGTGCCCGCGATGCCGCAGATGACCATGCTGAGCGCGCGAGTAACGATGGTGTCGGCGACGTCGAGCTTTCCGGGGATGAGAAACTCAATCGTGGGCGCGCCGGCCTCAATCAGCTTCTTCCGCGCGGCCGGGACCTTTTCGAGGTTCGAACCGACCTCCCACAAGCAGGCGTCCTTCCACCACGCCTCCAGATCGAGGTCCTCTGCGGCCGCTGGGCGCGTCATCGATGTCGCCGCAAGACCCGCCAGGAGTAAAAGGCCCCTGGCCGCTGGCCGCCGGCCGCTGGCAACTCTCATTTCCCCTCCTCGCAATCCAGCCCGACTCCGAGCCAGCTCTTGGTCCACGCCGTGTTGTCCTTGCCTCCCTGCGAATACTTGTCCTTCCCGCCGAGGTCGAGCAGCACGCCGAGGCCGAAGGTGCCGCGGCTCTGGAACGACCAGCCCTGGCACGCGTAGCTGACGCCGGAGTAAGCGTCGTCGCCGGCGCGGTCGATGAGGATGCCGAAGCCGTTCGCGTTGGCGCCGCCGTGCGTCATGCCGGCGCCCTGGTAGTAATCGTTCCCGGCCAGGTCGAGCAGCATCCCGGCGGCCCAGTCGTGGCCGCACCCCTGCGCGACGCCATTGTTGCAGGAGTACGCGTCGTTCCCCGCGCGATCGAACAGCACGCCGGAGGACAGGTGAATCCCCGAGCCCTGGCCGTACTGGTACAGGTCGTACTTGTCGTGCCCCGCGGAATCAACGAGCACCCCCAGCGCGAACCAGTAGCTCGCCCCCTGCCCGAACACCTCCGCCGTGTACTGGTCGTTCCCCGCATGGTCCGCCAGGATCCCCACGCCGCCCGAGACGTTCGGCCTCAGCCCGAACCCGAACCCCTGCGACAACGACTGGAAGTTCTCCGGCAAGAGCGGCGCGTGCGAGTACTTGCCGCCCGCGTAGTACGTGTCGTTCCCCGCCACGTCCGACAACACGCCCAGCCCCTTCACCCCCCCGAACCCCTGCACGTGCCGCGCCCCGCGGTAACCGTCGTTCCCCGCCAGGTCGAACAGCATCCCCACGCCGAAAAAACCCGACCCCTGCGACACCTGGTCCGCTTCGTACCGGTCGTCCCCCGCGACGTCCACGAGCAGGGAAGCGCCGAATGCCGCGCCGCCCTGCGCCACGTTTCCGTCGATGTAGCGGTCGTTCCCCGCGATGTCCACGATCAGCCCGCAGGCGACCAGCCCCTTCCCGCAATCGCGGTACGTGTCGTCGCCACCCAGGTCCAGCACGAAGCGGCACCCGGCGTATTCGTCGTCGCCGCCCGCGTCGATCACGATGTCCGCCGTGTGCCGGTCCGGCCCCGGCCCGCCGATCCCGATCGAAAGCCCCTTCAGCTCCGGATACGACGCCATCCCCTCCGGCTTCCAGGTCCCCGTCTTCCACTCCTTGCCGTCCACCGTCGCCTTGCGCAGCAGCGCCGCGAGGTCTGCGAGCGCGAGCTCCGCCCGGAACAGTCCCGCCAGGTCGATCTTCGAAGCGGTCTTGAGGACGGCGGCGCTGTCCCACTCTTCGTCCGAAGTGTCCGCGTACAGCCGCACGCCGTCCTTCGCCAGTGACTCCTCGTCCGCGTCGTCGAGTTTCTCCATCGCCGCGCGGCGCAGGGATTCGGCGAAGCGCCATTCGCGGAGGACGGTCAGCATGAGCTCACGGGCGGCGGGAGGTTCGATCGGGAGGTCCATCCCGAACTTCTCGTCGCGAAGGACGTTGAGTTTCGAGGGGTCGATGTCCATCCATGTCGCGCCGTTGCGCGCGGCCGCCTGCGGGTCGTCTGCAAAGTCCCGCTCCGCCTGCTGCGCCCGGTCGGCGAGCTTCATCGGGTGGTCCAGCGTTTCATTCACGCAGTTGAGGCGCCACTCGTCGGAGAGCGGGCGCTTGTCCCAGCCCAGGTCGTCGAGCGAGAGGTTCACGCAGTCGAGCGCCTGCTTCAGCCGTTTCTCCACCGCGGCGTCGAGAACGGGGCCCTCGGCCTTCGCCGGGGGCGCTTCCTTCGGCGGATCCTCGGCCCGCAGCGCGAGCCCGAATGCGGCCGCGGCGGCGAAAAACAAAACGAGTCGTGGTTTCATGCCGTTATCCTACCCGGCGTGACCCCGCTCGCCGACCAATCCTCCGTCTTCTACACCGGGCCGTTCTGGTTCCAGGTGACGGGGTACGGCATGTTCTTCCTGGGCGCGCTCTACGCCGCCGCGCGGCTCCAGGCCGACGGCCTCGTCAACCGCCCGTCGTGGCGTTACTGGCAGGTCGCGTGCCTGTGCCTCTGCCTCTGGACGCTCTCGCGCCTCGCCACCATCGCCCTTCCCGAATCCAGCGACGTCGGCGCCATCACCGACGCCGGCGGAAACCCGATCCTCGGCAACCCCCGCTTCCAGCTCCAGCGCCAGCCCAACGGCGACATGGCGTGGGTGCCGTACTACCCGGCGACGGAGAAGGGCGATCCGCTGGCGGAGGGGGCGCGATTCACGCCGATCGGGGGGCGCGGGGAGATCTACTACTACCTGCAGTTCGACGTGATTCTCCTCGTGGCGGCGGGAGTGTTCGCGCTTCTGGCGCTCAACGACGCAAAGCACGCGGCCGGCGGCGCGGGCGGGGAGGCTTCGGATGCCTGATCCCGGGGCGGTCCGGTCGCTGTCGCTGAGCGTCCCGCAGGCGGTCCACGCCATCGGAAGCGTCGTTTTCGTGCTGATGGCGGCGTGGGCTGCGATCCAGGCGCGCGCCATTGCGCGGCGCGGCGTCACGGACCCGCACGCGGTGTTCGTGTCGAGGTTGAGCGCCGCTCTGCTCGGGCTGTCGCTCGCGCTCGCCATCCCGGCGCTCTTCCGCCCCCCGCGCGGCGGACCGCGCGAACTCGCGGACGCCATCCGGTCGGCCGCGGCGCTCGGCTGCGGTGTCGTCGCGCTCTTCATCGCCTCAGCACGCCGGGACGCCACGGCGGTGACGGCGCTCAGCACGCGGATCAAGGAGCTGGAGCGGGACCTCGGCGGGCTGGTCGGCGCGGTGGCGGAGCTGCGGCAGCAGGCGGCGACGGTGCAGAAGGGCGCCGAAGCGGCGGCGACGGTGGACGCGCTGACGGGGCTCGCATCGCGGAAGCTCTTCGACGAAATGTTCTCGAGGGAGCTCAAGCGCGCCAAGCGGGCGGAGCGGCCGGTGGCGCTGGCGCTGGCGCAGGTGGACCACCTGGACAAGTACGCTTCCGCCTTCGGGCGGCAATCGGCGGACCAGCTGGTGCAGGGGATCGCGAAGATCTTCCAGGCGCAGGTGAGGGACACGGATCTGCCGGTGCGTTACGGGCCGGACCGGTTTGCGGTGCTGATGCCGGAGACGGACCAGGAGAAGGCGATGGAGGTGGCGGACTGGATCCGGTCGATGGTGGCGAATTCGCAGTTCGCGAACCGGGCGGAAATGCCCGGGGGGAAGATCTCGATCAGTGTCGGTGTGGGGGCGTTCCCGGCGCCGGTGGAGGACGCGGGGGCGTTCCAGGCGCTGGTGGAAGGGGCGCTGGAGCGGGCGTCGGCGGAAAAGAACCGGCTCAAGGCGGCTCAATAGGCCGCGCTTGACACTCTTCAGCGATCGACTAGCATTGAGGGTCCGGCGGGGGTGTCACCGTCGCCCTGTTTCGATGGGGATCGAAGCGAGGCGGCGTGGGCACCCCCGATATTTCGCAACAGGAATAGGACTAATTTAGTCCTATTTTAGCCCGTCAGGAGATTCACCGTGGAACCCGTCGAAGAACTCGCCACCAAGGAGTACAAGTGGGGGTTCGTGACCGACATCGAGTCCGAGACCATCGCCAAGGGTCTCAACGAGGATGTCGTCCGCATCATCTCGGCCAAGAAGAACGAGCCTTCCTGGCTCACCGAGTGGCGCCTCTCCGCCTTCCGCCACTGGCAGAAGATGACCGAGCCCACCTGGCCCAACGTCCACTACCCGAAGATCGACTACCAGGGGATCAGCTACTACTCCGCACCGAAACAGAACCTCAAGAAGAACAGCATGGAAGAGGTCGACCCCGAGCTCGTCAAAACCTACGAGAAGCTGGGGATTCCCCTCGACGAGCAGAAGCGCCTTTCAAACGTCGCCGTGGACGCCGTCTTTGACTCCGTCAGCGTCGCCACGACCTGCAAGGACTACCTCGAGAAGCTCGGCATCATCTTCTGCTCGTTCAGCGAGGCCGTGCAGAAGCACCCCGACCTCATCCGCAAGTACCTCGGCTCCGTCGTCCCCGCCGGCGACAACTACTTCGCCGCCCTCAACTCCGCCGTCTTCAGCGACGGGTCGTTCTGCTGGATCCCCAAGGGCGTGAAGTGCCCGATGGAGCTTTCGACGTACTTCCGCATCAACGCCGCCGACACGGGGCAGTTCGAGCGGACGCTCATCGTCGCCGAGGCCGGCGCGCACGTGTCCTACCTCGAGGGCTGCACGGCGCCGAAGCGCGACACCAACCAGCTTCACGCCGCGGTCGTCGAGCTCGTCGCGCAGGAAGGCTCGACGGTGAAGTACTCGACCGTGCAGAACTGGTATCCCGGCGACAAGGAAGGCAAGGGCGGCATCTTCAATTTCGTGACCAAGCGCGGCCGTTGCGCCGGCGCGAACTCGAAGATCACGTGGACGCAGGTCGAGACCGGCTCGGCGATCACCTGGAAGTACCCGAGCGTGATCCTGCAGGGCGACAACTCCGTCGGCGAGTTCTACAGCGTCGCCGTCGTGAACAACTACCAGCAGGCGGATACCGGCACCAAGATGATCCACGTCGGGAAGAACACGAAGTCCACGATCGTGTCGAAGGGGATCTCGGCGGGGAAGGGGCAGAACACGTACCGCGGGCAGGTCAAGGTGGTGAAGAAGGCGACCGGCGCGCGGAACTACACGCAGTGCGACTCGCTCCTGATCGGCGACCGCTGCGGCGCGCACACGTTTCCGTACATCGAGGTCCAGAACTCGACGGCGAAGGTCGAACACGAGGCGTCCACTTCGAAGATCAGCGAGGACCAGATCTTCTACTGCAAGCAGCGCGGCGTCTCGACCGAGAACGCCATCAACATGATCGTGAACGGCTTCTGCAAGGAAGTGTTCCGCGAGCTGCCGATGGAGTTCGCGGTTGAAGCGCAAAAGCTGCTTGGCGTGAGCCTGGACGGGAGCGTGGGGTAGGGCGAGTGGCCAGCGGCCAGTTGCCAGCGGCCAGTGAACGACACGGATGACAACACAGAGGGAAGGACTGAAATGCTCGAGATCAAGGATCTGCACGCGACGGTCGGGAAGAAGGAAATTCTGAAGGGGCTTTCGCTCAGCGTGAAGGCCGGGGAAGTCCACGCCATCATGGGGCCGAACGGGTCGGGAAAGAGCACGCTCGCACAGGTGCTGGCGGGGCACCCTTCGTACACGGTCACTTCCGGGACCATCACCTACAACGGAACGGACCTCATCGAGCGTTCCCCTGAGGACCGCGCCAAGGAAGGCATCTTCCTCGCGTTCCAGTACCCCGTCGAAATCCCGGGGGTCTCGAACGCCTATTTCCTCCGCGCCGGTTACAACGAGATCCGCAAGCACCGTGGCGAGCCCGAACTCGACGCGATGGACTTCAACAAGCTCCTCAAGGAACGCTCCAAGGTCCTTCACATCGACGAGTCGCTCCTGAACCGCCCCGTGAACGAAGGTTTTTCAGGCGGCGAAAAGAAGCGCAACGAGATCTTCCAGCTTGCCGTCCTCGAGCCGAAGCTCGCAATCCTCGACGAGACCGACTCCGGCCTCGACATCGATGCCCTTCGCGCCGTGTCCGACGGCGTGAACAAGCTGCGCTCGAAGGAACGCGCGTTCCTCGTCGTGACGCACTACCAGCGCCTCCTCAACTACATCGTGCCGGACTTCGTGCACGTCCTCTCCGACGGCCGGATCGTGAAGTCCGGCGGGAAGGAGCTGGCGCTGGAGCTGGAGAAGCGCGGCTACGACTGGGTGAAGGAGCCGGCGGTGGCGGGAGCGGCGCGATGAGCACGGCCGCCCTTGAGAGGCCCGCCGTCCTCGGCGGATGCTGGCCCGCCCACCTCGAGGCGGGGGAGAGGAGCGCGAGCTGGAAGCGCTTCCCGTGGCTGGCTGAGCTGCGAGGGGATAGGCAATGAGCGTGCCTGGCACTGTCACGTCCTGCCGTCCCGCTCAGCGTCTGTGACGCCTGTGACGGCGACTACCAGAAGCGTTACGAGCCCTTGAAGTTCAATGGCTTCACCCGCGACTGGCTGTGCGCCTCGTGCCGGGATGCACTGCTCGACCCTCCAGCGCCGCGAGCACCTGCGCCGTGGGTGGGCGGGCACACTGGTGTCGACGACACGAACGAGGACTTCATGCCCCAGGTGACCGGTGAGCAGGCGCGGATCGCGCAGGCATTCACCGCATGGTTCAACAACCTCGACCAGGCCGCACGTACCCAGTCGTTGCGCGTCACGCCGCGAGAAGCGGTCGCGCAGTCGGTGCGATGCCGCCGCGGCGCATCGGATCGCGGACTTCGACACCGCGCCGCGCTGCTGGAC
>CAVPNQ010000140.1:0-8980 GCA_963706735.1 uncultured Planctomycetia bacterium | reverse complement strand
GCCGCCGGCCTCGCGCGGCAGCCAGATGAGCATGGGCATGCTCGCGATGATCTTCTTCCTGGGCTCGGAGGCGATGCTGTTCGCCTCCTTCTTCACGGCCTACTTCTTCGTGCGCTACAACGTCGCCGACCAGTGGCCGCCGCTCGATGCCGAGGGCGTGCCCTTCGAGCTGCCGAAGGTCATCACCGGCATCAACACGGCCATCCTCGTGGCGTCGAGCTTCACCCTGCACTGGGGCGAGCACATGTTCCGCCACCACGGCGACCGGGTCGCGCTGCGGCGCGGCCTGATCGTGACGATCCTCCTGGGGGCCACGTTCCTGGTCATCCAGATCAACGAGTACGCCCACTTGGGCTTCACGCCGCAGGACGGGGTAGATCGATGCAGAAGCTGCTGCATGAATTGGCCGCCGCTGCGCTGGGCACATTTTTTGTGGACAGCCGGGGTCGGGCCTGTTTTTATCCGGTAAGTTACACCAGCCTGGTGACAACAGTGGTTTCACAGGATCAGATCCTGAAGGATATCAGGCTGCCACGACCCTGGGAAACGGTACGCAATAAGATCAGTGTGGCAGCCAACCGGCGCGGGAAGCGGCCGGGGTCGGTGATCTGGACAATGGCCGGGGTGGAGACTTTCGCGGCCGGTGAAACAAAAACCTTCGGGGGCCAGTTTTCTCCAATGTCCTTCACGGTCGCCCCGGTCTCGTTCACGGTTTTCTGCACGTCGTCGGAGAGCGACGACAGCTTGGTGCCGAGCTCGTTCAGCTTCGCCACGACCTCGTCCGCGCTCGTGATGATCTTGTTCACGCCGTCCATCGCGGTGTTCGCCTTCCCGGCGAACTCGTCGGCCTTGCCCACGAACGCGTCCGCCTTCGTCACGAACCCGTCCACCTTCTCCATCGTCCCGCCCGCCTTCTTCGCCACGTCGTCGATGCTCGTCATGGCGCCCTTCAGGCTCTTCTGGAACTCCTCCTCGTTCAGGTGGTCGAGGAAGGTGTTCACCTTCACGACCGTCCCGCGCACGTCGTTCACCGCGGCGTCGAGCGTCTTCTGCAGGTCGTCGAGGCCCGGGGGGACCACGCCGGAGAAGCGGGCGGAGCCGTCCTTGGCGATATTGCCGGCCGTGGAGGTCCCGAGGGAGAACTCGAGGATCTTTTCGCCGAGCAGCCCTACCGACCCGACGGTCAGCTTCGAGTCCGTCTTGATGTTGTACTGCTCCTCGACCTCGATGATCACGGCCACCATCACCTTGTCGTGGTCCTCGCGGAACGTCACGTCGCGCACCTGCCCGATCGGTTTGCCCGCCATGTGCACCGGCGTTCCCTCGCGGATGCCGCCCGCGTAGCTGAACTCCGCGGAAACGCGGTACTTCTTCTTGAACTTCGATTCCTCGAGGATCCAGAACATCAGCCCGACCAGCACGAGGCCGGTCAGCACGAACACCCCGATCATCACTTCCTTGCGCGACTGTTCCGTCATTTCGGCTCCTTCGGCTCGACCTTCACCGCCTCGCCGAAATGGGTCTTCAGCACGCGGCCCTCCCTCAGGTCCACGACCCAGCCGTGCTTCACGGCCGTGTACGTCACCACGTAGTACAGCCGCGTCGCGTCCGTGCTCCGCGCCAGGCAGTGCACCTCCGTCCACGGCTGCGAATCCCAGCCGTTGTTCGCCCGCACGTCCAGGTCGATCAGCGGCTTCACCTGCAGCTCGCCTTCACGGTCCTTCCACTCAGCCCCTTCCAGCGTCCGCAACTTCTTGAACTTCCCGCCCTCCGGCCCGAAATCCCGGTGCCGGAAACTCCGCCCCTTCCACGCCGGTACCTTCTCGAACGGGATGTCCATGTCGAACGGCGCATTCGTGAACGTCGCCGGCGGCCGGTACGTGTAGCTCCCGCGGAACAGGTCCATCCGGATGCGGTTTTCCGCGAAGTGGTAGTAGTTGATCCAGCAGCGGGGGCCGGTCTCGTTCACGTAGGCCCAGAGGATCCAGAAATCGTTCTTCGAGCGCGCCACGAGCCACGCCAGGTTGTCGGACCACGGCCGCGGACCGGGGTGGTTCGCGAGGACGTCGAGCTGGTACGTGCGCTTCTTCAGCGTCGAGTCCGTCCAGACGAGCGTCGCGTTCTCCTTGTCCAGCCGGATCGCGACTTCCGGCGGAGCTTCTTCGTTGTCCGGCAGAAGCGACTTCCCGTTCTCGTCCACGCCCGGCTTGACGGCGGGGCCGTCGAGCTTGAAGGCGATCTCGGGGTCGGCCGCGAGAACAGGGGCCGCGAGGAGGGCGGCGGCGAGGAGCGAGAGGAGGGGACGCATGGGGGCGAGCATTGTACGGGGGACGGGAAAGGACAAGGAACCAACTTCCAAAATCCAAGGAAACGCCAAGCTGCAAAGGACAAACTGCAAGGGGGCAGAGTCATGACCGGTTTCGGATATCCCGGGGCCGAATTAGCGGCCCTTCCAGCGTCATCATGACCTTAGCAGCGTCCTGCCGTTCGTTCTGCGACAACGGCGGACGCAGATGAAGGAATGATGTCGCTGAAACGGCCGCGGATCTGGCCTTGTCCTTTGCCGTTTCTCCGTTTCCTTGAAGGTTGCGGTTTGCCTCTTGTCGTTTCTCCCTCCCTCACTTCTGCACACCCATCGGCAGTCCTAAACGCCCCTCGCTGCCAATTCGACAACCCTTTCCCCGATTTCCTCCACAATTGGCCCCTTCTCGCACCACATAAATCGGGTACAGGAGTTGCGATCCCTTCACCCCAACCCCATTTCAGGAGGCGCACCGTGGCCCCTCTCTGGCACGAATCGTTCGGCGAGTGGTCTAGCGTGCAGCGCGAGCTCAACCGCTGGCTGGACGCGGCTCGCTCCACCGTCGACCAGGTCGTCGGCCACTTCACGTGGCCGCCGATCAACACGTACGAAACCCCCGAGGAGATGATCGTCACCGCCGAAGCCCCCGGCATGGACGTCGGTGAGTTCGACATCTCCCTCGCCAACCAGACGCTTCTCATCCGCGCCAACCGCAGGCCGCTCGCTCCGCCCGAGGGCTCGACCTACGTCCGCCGCGAGCGCGCCGATGGCCGCTTCGACAGGGCCGTCGTCCTGCCCGGCACCCTCGACACGTCGCAGGTCGAGGCCCGCTACGACCGTGGGATCCTCACCGTGCGGATCCCGAAAACCGAGGCCGCGCGGCCGCGGAAAATCGTCGTCGAGGAGGGACGCTGATGAAAACTCACGAGGGCCGGCGCACGCCGGCCGTGGACGTGCTCGAAAGCGCCGACGCCTGGACGCTCGTCTTCGACCTGCCGGGCTGCCTGAAGGAGGACGTGGACATCACGACCGCCGACGGGAAGCTCACCCTCGAGGCCCATCCGCGCAAGCCGGACATGCCGGCTTCGGCGGTGGTGCAGAGGCGTGAAGCGGCCTCCGGCGCGTTCGGGAGAACCGTCGTGCTCGACCCCGAGCTCGACCCTTCGCGCGCGACGGCAAAGCTC
Source organism: uncultured Planctomycetia bacterium (assembly GCA_963706735.1). GTDB lineage: Bacteria > Planctomycetota > MHYJ01 > WSZJ01 > WSZJ01 > WSZJ01. The sequence goes on along the minus strand of CAVPNQ010000140.1, from coordinate 5,494 downwards.
GACCGCGGTGTGCTGACGCTCCGGATCCCGAAGCGCACGGCCAAGGAAGAGGAGAAGAAGATCCGGATTGACTAGCCGGGACCCGAAGGGGCCCGGCGTGCCCGCCGAAGCTCCGGACGCGAAGCGCCGGAGCGAAGGCGGGTAGCCCGGACGTCCGATACCAACGAAAAAGGGCGGGGCAGCGACGCGAGTCGCCGCCCCGCCCCGGATCTCGGTGCGCCTTACTTCTTCTCGTTCAGCTTCGACTTCTCCTCGCGAAGCTTCTCCGTCTCTTCCATGTCGATCTTCCAGGTCCCGTCCTCCTTGACGAGCGCCCCCAGGTCCTTCCGCCCGTCACCCTTCGTCGTGAAGACCACCGCGATCTCGCCGCGCATCTCCACCTTGTCCATCACCACCTTCTTCGCCTTTTCGATCTCCGAGGGATCCGTCATCCGCTTGGCCATCGCGAGCTCCGCGAACTCCTCCGCCGACATCTTCTTGAGCTCCGCCGCTGGCTTCCCGAGGTCCTTCGCCGCCTCTTCCCACTCCTCGTCGCCCTTCTTGTTGATCTCCGCGATCTGGCCCTTGAAGATCTCGGTCATCTTCGTCTTCGTCTTCTTGCTCATCGCGTTCCACATCGCCTTGGCGTCGCCCTTCTCGCCCGCGGCCTTGAATTCCTTGAAGGCCTCCTCGGGCGACTTCTGGCTCGAGCCCGACCCGCCGCTCGAGCTGCTGCCGGAGGATCCGCCGGACGAAGAGTCCTTCGAGTCTCCGCAGCCGGTGGCGACCAGCGCGGCGAGGACGACGGCGACGATCGAGAGCTTCTGCATGCGTTTCTCCTGTTTGGGTTATCTGGCGCGCGGCGGACGATAGCGGATCGCGGCCGTTGCCGGAACAGTTATGGGGCGATTCGTTGCCCCCCGCGCCGACCCGCGCGACACTTTGCGCATGCCCCGCCCCCTCCGCCGCCTCCTGCTGACCGGATTCGAGCCGTTCGGGGAGGTGCGCGTGAATCCGTCGTGGGAGTGCGTGAAGGGCCTCGACGGGGAGGTGTGGGGCGGGCGGGTGCTGGTGAGGGCGGTGCGCCTGCCGGTCTCGCATGAGCGCGGGCCCGCAAGGCTGCGGGAGGAGATCGAGACGTTCCGGCCGGACGCGGTGGCGATGTTCGGGGTCGCGCAGAAGCGCTCCGCGGTCTCGCTCGAGCGCGTCGCCGCGAACCGCTGCGACGCGGCCGTGAAGGACAACGACGGTGCGGCGCCCGGCGGCGCGATCGACCCGGCGGGACCGGCGAGCCGCGAGAGCACGCTTCCGCTCGCCCGCATCCGCGCTGCGCTCGAAAAGGCGGGCGTCCCCGTCGAATGGAGCGATGACGCCGGCGGCTACCTGTGCAACCGCGTGTTCTGGGAAGCGCGTGCGGTCTACCCCGGCCCGGCCGGCTTCATCCACGTGCCGCCGTTCGAGGCGCTCGGCGAGGAAACGCTGCGCCGCGCCGTGCGCGCCGCGGCGGAAGCCGTCGCGTTCGAGGAAGTCCCGCTCGCCGTGGCGCAGTTCGCGCCGGAGCCGGGCGACGTGGTCGGCAACATCGCTCGCATGGCAGACCTCTTCGACGACGCGGTCCATCGCGGCGCACGCTTCGTCCTCTTCCCCGAACTCGCCACGACCGGCCTCGCCGTCGGCAACCGCGCCGCCGCCGCGAAATTCGCGATGAAACCCGCCGACGCCCGCCTCGCCCCGCTGCGCGAGCGCGTCGCGAAATCCGCCGTCCCCCTCGCCCTCGGCGCCCTCGAGGCCGGCCGCGGCGCCCTCTTCAACAGCGCCTTCCTCTTCTTCCCCGGCCGCGACCCCCTCGTCTACCGCAAGCAGCGCCTCTTCGGCCACGACCACGCCTGGGCCCAGCCCGGCGCCGGCGGCGGCCCCTGGGACACCCCGCTCGGCCGCCTCGGCGTCGCCATCTGCCACGACGTCGTCTACAGCGACATCGCCGCCGCTTCCCGCGGCTGCGATCTCGTCCTCATGCCCACCAACTGGATCGGCGATTCCGGCCCGGACGACCACCTTGCGGCGTTCGCGTGCCCGGTGCTCGCCGCGGACCGTACGGGGACGGAGGACGGGATCGGGTTTGAGGGGAGGGGAGGGCTCTACGCGGGGGAAGGGGCTGCGCCGGCGGGGACGGAGGCGGTCACCGTTTTCGCATGGAAGCGCGTCGGAATCTGATTTCGACGGGTTGAATCGGCGGGAACCAGGGTCTAGAATCCCGCGAGCGCAGACGACCAGCGTCTGGACCTCATCGATCCGAGAGTGCGCGCACCCAGTTTCAGCGAGCGGCGTTCCTCGTCGCTCATCGATTTCCGTGGGGTGCGCGTCATGTCCAAGCCAAGGAAGTCCTCCATCGACGTGCTGGGTACTGCCGTCGCCGTCCAGTCCGGCGGCATCTCCGACTACCTCAGCCTCACCGACATCGCTCGCTTCAAGAATCCCGACCACTCGGACGACGTCGTTCGCAACTGGATGCGTAATCGAAACACCCTGGAATTCCTCGGCACCTGGGAGCGTCTCAACAACCCGGCGTTCAAACCCGTCGAATTCGACGGGTTTAGAAACCAGGCAGGGCTGAACAGCTTCACTCTGACGCCGAAGCAGTGGATCGAAAGGACCGGCGCGATCGGCATCTCATCCCAGGCCGGGCGCTACGGCGGAACCTATGCCCACAAGGACATCGCCTTCGAGTTCGCCGCCTGGGTATCGGTCGAATTCAAGCTCTACCTCAATCAAGGAGTTCCAGCGCCTCAAGGACGACGAGAACCGCCGACTCTCGCTCGCCTGGAACCTGAACCGGACGCTGTCCAAGCTGAACTACCGGATTCACACCGACGCCGTGAAGGCCCACCTCATCCCGCCCGAGGTCACACCCGCGCAGGCCGCTTTCACCTACGCCACCGAGGCCGACCTGCTGAACGTCGCCCTGTTCGGCCGGACCGCGAAGGAGTGGCGCGACGCCAACCCCCGGCTCGACGGCAACATCCGCGATCACGCTTCCATCGAACAACTCCTCGTGCTTGCCAACATCGAAGGTATGAACGCCGAGTTCATCCACATGGGCTTGCCGCAGGGCGACCGGCTCAAGCGTCTCAATGCCATCGCTATCCGTCAGATGAAGACCCTCACGCTCGCCCACGGCGAGATCCGGCGCCTGAATGCGGTGAAGAAAGGGGAAGCGGAATGAAGCGGTTGAAATCGGAGCTTCGCCGGCTCGCCGAGAAGCTGGCGTCGCTGAAAAAGCGCGCCAAGTCCCTCGGCGTATTCACCAACGACCGCGAGCTTCTCGCCTGTTCGCGCTGTGGCCTGATGGAAGACGTCGCGATCTCCGGCCTGCTCATCACCTGCCGGGCGCCGGACCTCGGGCAAGACACCGGGCTGCGATTCAGGAAGCTCAATGCGAGACTCTTTCGCTGCCCGGCCTGTGGACAGCGTGTCACGGAACCGCCTCCCGAGAAGCACCCCGGGGGCGGGTAGGTCATGCCTTCGGATCGACAATCCGATGAAGCGAGATGGGGCAGGAGAGGGCAGGAGGGGGCACCCGGGCTGGCACACAGTTGGCGAGGTTTTGCGGTTGAGCTAGCTCTTCGGTCGCGCCGCGCCGGATGAAGTGAGGCACGACGGGCGTCGGCGGTATAATGCCGGCCATGGAACGCGAATCCCACGCAGCGCGCGAGCGTCCGGCACCTGATTCCCCCGAGAAACTGCTGGCGGCCGCGCTTCGCCTCAAACCGCGCCAGCGCGCGGCAATGGCGGATCGCCTTGTCGAGAGCCTTCCTCCCGATCCGCAGGTCGAGGCCGCCTGGGAGGTCGAGATCAAGAAGCGCATCGACGAAATCGAGAGCGGGGCGGTGAAGCCGATCCCCTGGAGCATCGCGCGCCGGCAGATCTTCGCGGCACGGCGGAAGAAGAAGTGATCCGGGTTCATCCCGACGCGCGAGTCGAGTTGCGCGCAGCCTGGCTCTGGTACGGCGACGTCTCCGACAAGCTCGCCGCCGACTTTCAGGACGAGATCGACGCGGCGATTGCCGCGATCACCGAGGGGCCCGATCGGTGGCCCCGCGGAAAGTACGACACACGGCGCTACATCGTCCGCCGATTCAAGTTCGTCTTCGTCTACCGGGTGAGCGGCGACGACATCCTTATCTATGCGGCTTCCCACGGCCGGCGACGCCCGGAGTATTGGGCGGGGCGACTGGACGACGCGTTCTAGGAAACGCCCGCTCGGGCTCTTCCCTGGGTCAATCCGGAGTCCTACTTCGGCAACTCCCCGGGCGCTACCGACACCGCCTTCCCGTTCCCCTGCCCGTGCCCGTGCCCCTGCCCGGCCGGTCGCCGTTCCCCACAGTTTTGTCTTTCCCTCTCGCCCCCCCGCGGAAATGATCTCCCTCCGCATGGCCACCGACACCGTTGCTTCCGTCTCCGGCTGGCGCCTCAAGGCGCTGGTGTTCGTGTCGGGCGCCGTCCTCATGGGGCTCGAAATGGTGGCGAGCCGGATCCTGGCGATCCATTTCGGAAGCTCGATCTACGTGTGGGGCGCGATCATCAGCGTGTTCCTGGCGGCGCTGTCGGGCGGGTACATGCTGGGGGGGAAGATCGCGGACGCGAAGCCGTCGTTTTTCGTGCTGAACGGGATCGTGTTTGCGGCGGGGTTGTGGATGCTGCTGATCCCGTTCTTTGCGCATCCGCTGTGCCGGTCGCTGGCGGGGTCGGGGGAGCGCCTGGGGCCGCTGCTTGCGACGACGTTCGTGTTCGCAGGACCGTCGGTGCTGATGGGCATCGTCTCGCCGTTCGCGGTGCGGCTCGCCGCACGGGCCGTGGAAAAGATGGGGAAGGTCGCGGGCCAGCTTTACGCGCTCTCCACGTTCGGCTCCATCGCGGGCACGCTCCTCACCGCCTTCTGGCTCATCCCCGCCTTCAACGTCCGCTCCGTCACGCAGGCCCTCGGCGCCGCGCTCGTCGCGCTGCCGTTCATCCTCCTGCCCCGGACGCGCGGCATCTTCGCGTTCGCACTCCCGCTCGCCATCGCCGGCCCCGGCGCCCTTCTCCTCGACCCCGCGCCCATCGTCGAAATGAAGCCCACCCAGCGCCTGCTCATGGAGAAAGACTCCGCCTACCACTACATCCTCGTCACGGAATACGACGGCTGGGGGCGCTTCCTCCAGTTCAATAACTACATCGAGTCCGGCATCGCGCTCGAGCCGCCGTACGCCTCGCGCACGACGTACACCGACTCGTTCCAGCTCGCGCGCATCTTCCGTCCCGACCTGAAGCGCATCCTCGTCATCGGCGGCGGCGGCGGGATCGGGCCGCGGAAGTTCACGACCGACGATCCCTCCTGCGAAGTGGACCTCGTCGAGATCGACCCCGAGGTCATCGCCGTCTCCAAGAAGTACTTCCACCTCGTCGAGTCCCCGCGCCTCCGCATCCACTGCGAGGACGGGCGCCATTTCGTCCGCCGCACAGAACTCAAGTACGA
>CAVPNQ010000139.1:0-42034 GCA_963706735.1 uncultured Planctomycetia bacterium | reverse complement strand
TTTATTGCAAGGCCAGCGTTTCAGTTGCGTATTGCTTACCATCGTCGAAAGTCGCTCCGAATGCGGCCCGTGGATCAGCCGCTGCAGCGTGGCCACCACTCCCTTCAAGCTGTCGACCTTGTCGCTGAGGGCAAGAACCAGTTCGATCAACAAGGCCGGATCGGAGGGAAGATCTTCGGGACGAAGCGCCATAAAAAGTTACTGGCACAACACCGCATCAAGCGAAAGCCCGAACACGCGGGTCACGCAACTTTTGTCGGTCGCCTCACCGCGCGCGAGGGCACCCGACTCCAATCCAGGCCCGCAAACAAAATCGAAAATTGCGTTGCGCTCAGCGTCACCACACCCGTACTCGCAGACGCGCCCGAGGTCGTTGCGCGCCAGGTCCACCAGCATCACGTGCTCGCTCCGCTCCTTCTCGTCCACGAGCAGCTCCTGCTCGAGCTTCGCGTCCTCCGCCTCCGACGCCCCGCGCGGCCGCGTCCCCGCAATCGGCCGCACGATCGCCGTCCGCCCGTCGAGCTTCACCATCACCTCGGGACTCGACCCGACCAGCTGGAAGTCGTCGAAGTCGAAGTAGAACATGTACGGGCTCGGGTTCTGGATGCGCAACGCCCGGTAGACCTGGAACGGCGCCACGCCGATCGCCCCGCTCCAGCGCTGGGACACGACCACCTGGTACGCGTTCCCCGCCCGGATGTGCTCCTGCGCCGCTTCCACCGACCCCATGTACTTCTCCCGTGTCGTGTCGCTCTCCAGCGGCGCGAGCGCCTTCTCCGCATGGGGAAGCGCCGGCAGCGCCTGGCGCAGCCGGTCCACGACCGCGTCCAGCCGCTTCTGCCCCGCCGCCGCATCCTCCGCGAGCGCGACCAGGGTCATGCGCCGCCGGATGTGGTCGAACATGACGAGCGCGTCGGTGAGGAAGAACGCGCCGTCGGGGAGCCCGAGGCGGTCCGGAAGGGTCGCGGGGATTTTCTCGAGGTTGCGGACGAAGTCGTAGCCGAGGTACCCGACGAGCCCGCCGAGCAGCGACGGCGCGCCGGCGTCCGGCGGGATTTCCTGGGCGCGCAGGACTTCGCGCAACGCCCCCAGAGGCCCGCCGGCGCCGTAGGCCACGGAGCGCTTCTGCCCCGCGGCTTCGATCTCGAGCGCCTTGGCGCCGACGGTCACGCGCGCCGCGGTGCCGACGCCGATGAACGAGTAGCGGCCGAGCTTTTCGGCGCCCTCGACGGACTCGAGGAGGAAGCGTGCGCCGGCCGGGCGCAGTTTGAGGAAAGCGCTGACGGGCGTTTCGAGATCGGCGGGGATATCGCGGGTGACGACGGTTTTTCGGCTCATGGCGGTCTCCGTGGACGAAAAAAAAAGCCCTGTCCGGTTGGGGACAGGGCTCGTTGCGGTGTGCTGGGAAGAGCTAGCCAGACAGGCCCGCAAAGGCCTCGGTCCCGGGGGTATACGGGCGCCAGCTCCAGCTCGGGACGACGGGGGCGATGCGGTTCATGGGGGGCGGACGATAGAGGGGTCGTTGGGGGAAGTCAACAGGAAAAATCGTGCGTGAACGGGGAAGGGGTCAACCGGGCGAGGCTGGAGGGTGAAAGGTGCGGGCGGAGGAATTCCACAAAGTCGGTCGAATCTTGATTGACACAAAGCATTTTATACTAAGCAGTTATGACTTCAGACGCGAGTTCCCAACAAGAAATAAACGACGGATGTTTGACTTTCCTACATTTGTACTTTATAAAGTATAAAGTCTGAGGGGACACTGCAACCACGCACGGATCATCGGAGAGGACCCATGCTTAAAGCCGTCGTCTGCGCGGTCGTCATCACGACCGTCACCGTCATCGCGTACTTCCGGGGCTGGCTCCCCGTGCAATCGCGCAACAGCGCCCCTGTCGAGGGTGCATCCTTCGCCCCTGCGCCCCCCGGCACCGGTGTCCCTGCCAACCTCTCGAACGCACCTCCCGCCACCGGAAATCCCCCCGCCGTAAAGCAGGATCCCAAGGGCGGCCTCGCCCTGTTCCAGCTCGGCGATTACGAGGCGGCCATCCCCGAGCTCGCCAAAGACCTCGAAAAGAACAAGCTCTCCTCTGCCCTCCACGCCGCCCTCGCCACTTCCTACGAAAAGACGGGACGCACGGCCGAGGCGCTGGCGCAGTGGGGCAGACTCGCCGAGGCGTGCCCCAAGGCGCCGGAGCGTGCGAGCGCGCTGGCCCGGGTCTACATGGGAAGCGAAGGCGCGACGCGCGTTGACGCGGGGATGAAGCTCCTTCGCGAGCATGCGGAGTCGGCGGAAGCGGGCTCGACCGTGCTGGGGATCGCGGACGCGGCGGACAAGAACGGCCGCCCGATCGACGCGTGGGAGGCATGCTCCCTGGCCGTCAACCTCGGCATCGGCAACGAGCAGGCGCTCGTGACGCGGTGCACGGCGTACGCCGACCTGCTCGCGTTCGGCGGCAAGGACGTCCCCGAGCTCGGCACCGTCTACGTCGTCAAGTCGGGCGACCTGGTCGTCCACATCGCGAAGAAGCACAAGGTGGATTCGGGCGTGATCGGCCGCATCAACAAGGTCCAGAACGGGATGATCCGCGCGGGCCAGCGCCTCAAGATCCTGACCGCCAGGCCGTCGATTGAAGTCTCCATCAAGAAGACGTGGCTCCGCCTCTGGTACAACGCGAAGTTCCTCGCCCGCCAGTATCCGGTCTGCACCGGCGACCTCGACCTGAGCCCCACGCCGATCGGCGAGTTCACCGTCTCCACGAAGCTCGTCAACCCCGAGTGGACGCGCGCCGGCCAGCAGGCCGTCTCCGCCGACGACCCGAACAACCCGCTCGGCACGCGCTGGATGGGATTCGCCGAGCCCGGTTACACCAGCTACGGCATCCACGGCACCCGCAAGCCGGAGACGATCGGCCAGCACGCTTCCAACGGCTGCGTCCGCATGCGCAACGAGAGCGTCGAGGAACTGTTCGACCTCATCCCCTCAGGCGCGAAGATCCAGATCCACGAATAGACCGCCCGATGTTCATGACCAGGGCCGGGGATAACCTCCCCGGCCTTTCTTTTTTGCATCAGCGGCCTCAGGGGCCGAGCAGCTCCGCGATCGCCGCGTCCATCGCCGCGCGCCCTTCCCCGCCGAACCAGACGCCCCACTGCCGGCGGGCCTGCGCCGCGAACATCCCGATCCCGGAGATCGCCCGGCTGCCGCGCTCCGCCGCCTCGCGCAGCAGCCTCGTGACGCGCGGGGTGTAGACGCAGTCGTAGACCGCGCTGCCCGCGGGAAGGTCGGCAGCCGCGAACGGCGTGGCGTCCAGCTCCGGTTCCATCCCCACGGAGGTCGTGTTGACCAGGAGATCGAAGGAGATGCCGCGCGCGCCGCTCCACGGCACGGGCGTCGCATCGAATTCGCGGGCGAGTTCCGCGGTCTTGACCGCGTTCCGGCCGGCGAGGAAGACGACATTCGGGCCGGCAAGCGCCGCCAGGATCGCGCGCGCCGCCCCGCCCGCGCCCAGCACCACCACCCGCAGGTTTCGCGCCGGGCGCCCCAGCCCCGCCTCGAGCGACTCCAGGAAACCGGGCGCGTCCGTGTTCGTCGCCTCCCACACGCCGCCCCGCCGCGTCAGCGTATTCGCCGCCCCCGCGCGCTTCGCCCCCGCATCCGCCTTCCCCCCGCGGCACGCCTCCACCTTGTGCGGGATCGTCACGCTCGCCCCCTCCACACCCAGGGCTTCCAGGGCCGTGAAGAGCTCCCCCTCGCGGACGAGCGCCGGCACGTAGACCGCGTCCATTCCGGCCGCGGCGAAGGCGCGATTGAAGAGCCAGGGCGACTTCGAGTGTCGCACGGGATCGCCCGCGACGCAGAACGCGCGCGTCGCGGGGCCGATGCGTTCGTAGCGGAAGAGGTCGGCGAGTTCGGCCTCGCCCCACTGGCCCGGCGCGGTCGGCTCCCCTCCGGCCGGGACGGCGTAGGTCCACGGCGCGCCGAGGCGGGCGCCCAGGATGCGCGCGGCCGCGCCGGTTTCTCCCATGGCGACGACGACGCCGCGCGGGCCCAGCTCGCGCTGAAGTTCGACCAGCCCGCGCAGCTCCGCGGCGGACCGCGGCGTCGCCGCGATCTTCACGAAGTCCGCCTTCTCGCCGAGCATCCGCTGGGCCTGCCCGCGCACGTCGGCCGGGACGCCCTCGAAGTCGTGCTGCGACAGGATCAGCTTCACGCCCGCGGGCCGCGCGGGCCGCCATCCCGTCCGCGCCTCGACGTCCACCGCCCAGGCGCCGGAGGCCGCCGCCCGCTCCAGAACGGCGCGCCGCTCCTCCTCGCTCCCCGCGAACGACCCGCCCTCCCACGGCGCGCGGCAGGTCGCGATCGCGTCGCATCCCGCAGGGACCGCCGGCCACGCCGCCCCGCGATCCAGCCGCACCTCCACCAGCCGCCGCCCGCCGATCGCGGCCCCCCCCGACAGCGACGCGCAGACCCGGCTCACGGCTTCGCCTCGCCCTTCGCCGCCTCCTCCGCCGCCAGCCGCTTCGCCTCCATCCGCTCCTGGTGACCCTTCCACATGTGCCACGCGATCGTCAGCACGACGATCACCACCACCCCGCCGAAAATCCAGTGGTTCGCGTTCTGCACCTTCGAGATCGCTTCCTTGAAGTTCTTCGAAAAGCGGAACGCGAGGTAGATCGACGTCGGCCCGCTGATGAGCGTCCCGGCGAGGTCGAGCAGGATGAAGCGCAGCGGGTTCATCTTCATGGTGCCCGCGGTGAAATAGACCGGCATGCGGATGCCGGCGAAGAAGCGCGCGAAGAAGACGGTCTTGTTGCCGTGCTTGTGGAAGAACCCTTCGACCTTTGCGAGGCGGGGTGCGGGGAAGAGCCACTTGCCGAAGCGGGTGGTGAGGAGCTGCCGTCCCCAGCGGCGGGCGATGAAGAACATGGTGAGGTCGCCGCCGATGATGGCGGCGACGCAGAGGAACATGATGAGCCAGAGGTTGACGTAGCCCTCGTACGCAGCCCAGCCGGCGAGCAGGAGGGTGATTTCCTCGGGGATGGGAACGCCGAGGCCGCAGACGTAGAGCACGCCGACGATCACGACGTACGCCTGCTGCTGGACGTAGGACTGGAGGGCGAAGGTGAGTTGCTCGAACATGGAGGGGCGCGAGTCTATCACGCGGGCGGGTGGACGTCCCCCGCGGGCGCCGCTACAGTCGCGGCATGGGACGCAGCGTGGCGATCGTGGGCGCCGGGCGCGTGGGGGCGGCGCTGGGGCGGGCGCTGAAGCGCGCGGGGTGGCGCGTGGCCGCGGTGGGCGGGCGCGGGACGGCGGCGACGCGGCGCGCGGCGCGGTGGGTCGGCGCGCCGGCGGTGAGCGCGCGCGCGGCGGCGGGAATGGCGGATGTCGTGATCGTCGCGGTGCCGGACGATGCGGTCGCCGCGGTCGCGCGCGACATAGCGCCGGCGGTGAGACGCGGCGCGCTCGTCGTGCACACGGCCGGGGCGCTGTCGTCCGAGGCGCTCGCCTCGGTCCGCCGGCGCGGCGCCCGGGCGGCGTCGCTGCATCCGCTCATGACCTTCCCGACCGCGGCGAAGGGGCTCGCGGGAATCCGTGGCGCGCATTTCTTCTTCGAGGGCGACCGAGGGACCGGGCCCGCGCTGCGCGCGCTCGTCCGCGCGATCGGCGGCGTGCCCGTCGCCGTTTCAAAGCGCGGGAAGGAGCTCTACCACGCGGGCGCGGTGCTCGCCTGCAACGACCTCGTCGCGCTTCTCGCGGAAGCGTTCGGGCTTTTTGAATCCGCGGGGATCGGCGAGGGAGCGGCGCGGGCGGCGCTGGGGCCTCTGATCCGCCGGACGGTGGAAAACGTCCTGGCGCTGGGGCCGTCGCGGGCGCTGACCGGCCCGGTCGCGCGCGGCGACGCCGGGACGATCGCGCGTCACCTCGCGGCGCTTCGCGGCCCGGCCCGCGACACGTATCGCGTGCTGGGCCTCGCGACACTCCGGCTGGCCCGACTCCCCGCCGCGAAACGCCGCGCTATCGAGAAGCTTCTGGCGGCCCGCTGATCCGCCCAAGTCTGTCATTTCCCCCGACGATGACTAGAATGAGTCCGTGGGAAACATCATCCTCGTCGGGTTCCGCTGTACCGGGAAGACCACCGTCGGGCGCTACCTGGGGACGCGCCTGAAGATGGAGTTCCTCGACTCCGATGAGCTGATCGAGCTTCGTGCGCGTCGAAACATCCGGGAGATTTTCGAGGTGAAGGGCGAGACGTGGTTCCGCGGGCAGGAGGCGGAGGTGCTGACGGAGCTGGGGCGGCGCGACAATGTGGTGATTGCGACGGGCGGCGGGTGCGTGCTGCGGTACAAGACGATCCGGGAGCTGAAGCGCAACGGGAAGGTCGTGCTGCTCGAGGCGGACCCGGAGACGCTTCACCGGCGCATCAAGGAGGACCCGCGCACGAGCACGACGCGGCCGGCCTTGACGGCGATGAGCCTGCAGGACGAGATCGTTTCGCAGCTGGAATTGCGACGCCCGTACTACGAGCAGGCGGCGGACATCCGGGTGTCGAGCGTGAACCGCCCGATCGACGACATCGCGGAGGAAGTCCTGACGCGCCTGGGGATCAAGGCGACGCTGGGCGCACCGCCGCCGCGGCCGCATCCCGAGAACGAGCCGTAAGCCGGGCAGACGAATTCCTTTCGGAAATCGTACGCCTACTCCGCCCGGCTTATCCTGAGCGAGCCCGAAGGGCGAGTCGAAGGATGCCTGGACGACGCGAGGAGCCCCTCCGAAAGCACTTCATCGGTTGCGCTTAGCGCCCTGGCCGGAATCTGGCGGCTCGTTTCAGCTTCGTCTTTTCCGCAACGCTTCCCGTCGCTCCCCGCCTATAATCTCTTTCGACGCGTGCTTTCCCCCCACGCTGAAAACTCCCGCCCATCCCGCCGGCTACCCGTGTCGGCTTGCCGGGGCCCCGAGGACGTCCTGGTGGCGGCGTGGTACGGGCTCCGCTTTGCGCGCGAGGCGCTGCGGACGGTGGAAGGCGAGGAGGTGCGGGTCGGGTCGCCGGGAGTGCGCGAGGCGGGGTCGGGGCCGGATTTCCGCGGGGCGCGCCTGTGGATCGGCGGGCGCGAGGTGCGCGGCGAGGTGGAGCTGCACTGCGACACGGCGGAGTGGGCGCGTCACGGGCACGACCGGGATCCGCGCTACGACGGCGTGGTTCTGCACGTGTCGCTCACGGTATCCGCGGACGTCGTGACGTCGGCCGGACGGCGTGTGCCGCGCCTGGTCGTCGCCCCGACCGGGCGCGAGCCCGCGGCGCGGCGGCGGGTCACCGTCGTCGCGGCGGAGGCCGGCATCGGTCCCTGCCACGCGGCGCCAACCGCCCGCGTCGTGCGCGACCTCGAGCGGCTCGGCCGCGAACGCCTCGAACGCAGAGCGGCCCGTTTCGCGACCTGGGCGCGCGAGGACGGCGAGGACGAGGCCGTCTGGCGCGCCCTTGCTGAGGCCATGGGCTACGGCGCCAACTACGAGGCCTTCCGCACGCTCGCCCTCCACGTGCCCTGGCGCTCCTTCGCCGACACTTCCCCCGGACCCGATCGAGCCGCGGCCGTCGAGGCCGCCCTCCTCCACGCCTCCGGCCTCTGGCCCGCCAGCCCGGAGGACAGCCTCTCCCGCGCGCGCCTCGTCGCCCTCCACGCCACGCTTCCCCCGACGCCGCCGGAACCGTTCCGTCCGTCGGTCTGGCGCGCCGCCGTCCGCCCCCCGGACGCCCCGCCGCGCCGCTTCGCCGCGCTCGCCTCGCTCACCGCAGGCGCACCTTCCCTCTCCGCCCTCCTCGACCGCTGGGCCGGGTCCCCCGCCCGCGCCGGCACGGCCCTCCTCGTCCCGCCGCTCCCGTACTGGGACCTCCGCGCCGCCTGGGGTCCTCCCGCCTTCCGCCGCCCCATCTCCCTCCTCGGCCCCGGCCGCGCCCGCGTCGCCGCCGCTTCCGCCATCCTCCCTCTCCTCGTCGCCCTCCGCCCCTCGGCCCGCGACGCGGCCCTCCACGCCTTCGCCACCCTCGGCCCACTCCCCGAGGATCACGTCACCCGCTTCGTCCGCTTCCGCATCTTCGGCGCCCCGCGCGGCCGACGCCTCGGCGCCGCCGCCCAGCAGGGGCTTCACCACCTCTACCGCGCCGGATGCGCCCTGGGCAAGCCCGGCTGCCCCCGCTGCCCCCTCGCCGAGATAGTGCGCCCCTTTCCGGACTCCCCCGCTACAATTCCCACCCTATGAAACAGATCATCTGTTCGTCCTGCTCCGCCAAGTTCGACGTCTCCGCACAGCCCGCCGGGAAGAAGTTCCGCTGCGGCCGCTGCAAGGAGATCCTCACCGTCCCCGCCGACGAACCCGAAACCGCCCTCGACGCCCTCGACGATGCCGACTTCGGCGACCAGGGCGGAGATTTCCAGGAAGCGCCCGCGGCGGCGGAACACGAAGCGCCGGAGACGGCCTCCGAGCCGGAGCCGGAGCCGGAGCCCGAACCGGAGCCCGAGCCTGCGGCCCGTCCGGTTTCGCGCGCTCCCGCTCCGCGCGCGGCCGCACCCAAGCCCCCCGCCCCGGCCCGCGGCCGCGGCGCACGCCCCGGCGCACGCAAGCCGGCCCCCGTCGCCGTCGCCGAGGAAGGCGAGGACGCCGGGGAACCCCTTCCCCAGAAAATGTCCCCCCTCCCGAAAATTCTCGTCGCGATCGTGCTGCTCGGCGTGCTCGGCGGCGGCGGGTTCTTCGGCTGGAAGATGTTCAGCAAGGGCAAGGACGGGACGGGCGACGGAGTGGCGGCGGTCGGGGACGAGTACGCGAAGCGGCTGAAGAAGCTGGAGAAGTCGAGCGCGATCGACAACCTGAGGCTGGCGCTGTGGTGCAAGGCCAAGGGGCACGAGAAGTACGAGTTCCACCTGCAGGAGGCCGGGAAGCTGTCGCCGAACGACGGGCAGGTGAAGGCGGGGCTCGCGGAGCAGTACTGGACGAGGGCTTCGGAGAAGCCGCCGTCCTCGGCCGCGGAGCTCCTCGAAGCGGCCGCGACGGCGCAGAAGGCCGGGATGGAGGGCGAGAAGCGGCGGCTGGCGAGGCTGGCGACGGTGGCGGAGCCGGACAACGCGGCGGCGTGGGAGATGCTGGGCTGCGTGAGGTACGAGCCGGCCGGCGGCCCGGCAAAATGGCTGACGAAGGTCGAGGCGGCGAAGGCGAAGGCGACGGACGACGAGCGCAAGGCGGCGCAGGACAAGGTGGCGTCGATGACGCCGCGCGAGAAGCGGATTGCGGAGATGAAGCAGACGCTGTCGTTCGAGTTCGGGCCGAACTTCGCGTGCCGCGACGAGAAGCCGTTCCTGTTCTGCATGGAGAAGTCGGAAGGATTCAGCGCGGACCTGGTGATGGACAGCTACATCACGGAGCTGAAGGCGTTCTACCAGCGGTTCTTCGACCGGTACGGCGAGAAGTTCAAGCTGGGGGACCTGACGGAGCAGGTGATGCTGATCTGGATCTTCAAGAGCCGCGAGGCGTACTTCACGTACGGCCAGAACATCGGCATCCCGGCGAACGCAGGCGGGCACTGGGAGCCGGACAAGGAACGGCTGATGATCTTCCACAGCACCGACGCGACGGCCGACCCGTACGGGACGATCTTCCACGAGACGACGCACATGATCGTGACGTTCGCGACGAAGCTGCGCGGCAAGGTCAGCGGCCAGATGTTCTGGTTCACGGAAGGGCTTGCGACGTACTTCGAGCCGTTCGCGCGGGACAAGACGAACGGCCGGATCCTGCAGGAAGTGAACACCGTGAACGGCGGGCGGCTGCCCGCGATCAGCCAGTGGGTCAAGATGAGCCGGCACGTGAAGCTGAAGGACATGTTCTCGTGGCGGTACCAGGATTTCGCGCAGATGAACGCGCAGCACAACGCAAAACGCGACCTGGCGTGGGGGGCGTACTGCTACGCGCAGGCGTGGTCGCTGCTGTACTTCTTCTACAACTACGAGAACGGGAAGTACGCGGCGAAGTTCGAGGAGTACTTCAGGGAGGAACTCGACGGCACTCCCGGGTTCGACACGTTCAAGCGGATTTTCGGCACCGACATCGACGCGCTGGAGAAGGAGTGGCTGGAATTCACCAAGTCGCTCAAATAGCGCCGGAGCGGGCGACGGAGCTCGCGGCGAAGGCACGGCTACTCCAGGAAACGATCGGCCGCGCGATCGCGGGCAAGCCCATGGCCATCGAGTTGCTCGTCGTCGGGCTCGTGGCGCGCGGGCACGTCCTGATCGAGGACGTCCCCGGCGTCGGCAAGACGGCGCTCGCCAAGGCGCTGGCGCGCTGCGTCGGGTGCGAGTTCCGCCGCATCCAGTTCACCCCCGACCTCCTGCCGTCCGACATCACCGGCCTCTCGATGTACGACCCCAGCACCAAGGACTTCCAGTTCCGCCCGGGGCCGATCTTCACCCAGATCCTCCTCGCCGACGAAATCAACCGCACCACCCCGCGCACCCAGGCCGCGCTCCTCGAAGCGATGAACGACTTCCAGGTCACCGCCGACGGCCGCACCTACGCGCTGCCGAAACCGTTCATGGTCGTCGCCACCCAGAACCCCCTCGAATTCGCCGGCACCTACCCGCTCCCGGAAGCCCAGATGGACCGCTTCATGCTCCGCATCCGCATGGGCTACCCTTCCGTCGAGCAGGAACGCGAGATGCTCGCCACGCACCGCCAGGGCGAGCCCGTCGATTCGCTCCCCGTCGTGATCCAGGCGAAGGAAATGCTCGAGCTGTCCGCGGTCGCGTCCTCCGTGAAGTTCGACCAGGACCTGGCCGCCTACCTCGTCGCCATCGTCGATCGCACCCGCCGCGAGCCGCACTTCGCCGCCGGCGTCTCCCCACGAGGCAGCCTCGCCCTCTACCGCGCCGCCCAGTCCCGCGCCCTTCTCCGCGGCCGCGACTACGTCATCCCCGACGACGTGAAAGACCTCGTCATCCCCGTCCTCGCCCATCGCATCGTCGAACGCGGGCCGAGAAGCTCGAGCGAGCGCGGAAGCGCGATCCGGGTACTGCAGAACATTCTCGCGGAGCTGCCGGTACCGGCGGGATAGTGGCCAGCGGCGAGTGGCCAGCGGCCAGCGGCGAGTTGCCAGCAAAAACAGCGCACGGATCACACTTGAGTCTGAGGAATTCCGCTTTTCGGGAGTAGGTCCCACTCGCGAGGAGGGTTCAACCTCGCCGCTCGCCGCTCGCCGCTCGCCGCTGGCCGCTGGCCGCGGGCCGCTCGCCGCTCGCCCGAACCCTCGCCCGGCCCATCCGTTCATCCCCTACAATGCCCCCGCGCATGCGCCGCCTCCGCCTCGCCTGGTCCCGCCGCCCCCGCCTCACCCGAAACGGGCTCTACGTCCTCACGCTCACCGTCATGGCCGCGCAGGTCGCCTTCGTCACCGGCAACAACCTCTTCTGGTTCCTGTTCTCGTCGGGACTGGCGCTTCTGCTCTCCAACGCATGGCTCGGCTGGCGCGGCCTCCGCAAGCTGACCCTCCGGCGGTCCCTGCCGCAGACGGCGTACGCGTGGGAAGCGTTCGCGGGGTCGTACCAGGTGACGAATTCCGGCCGGCTGCCGGCGTTCTACGTGATCTTCGAGGACCCGCCGGAGACGCCGCGCGCGGCGGGCGAGGGGGAAGCGCGCCCGATCTTCGCGTTCGCGGCGTCGATCGCGCCGCGCGCGACGGCGACGGTGCCGTTCTGGACGCGGCTCGTGCAGCGCGGGTGGAACCGGTTCAACCGCGTGCGCATCTCCTCTGACTTCCCTTTCGGGTTCTTCCGCATCTCGCGCGACATCGACATCCGGGACGAGATCCTCGTCTACCCGCGCGTCGGCCGCGTGCTGTCGTCGCTGCCGCTCGAGCGCGCCGCCGACGGGCAGCTGGTCGCCATCCGCCGCGCGCAGCCCGGCGAGGACGATTTCGCCGGGCTCCACGAGTGGCGCCCCGGCGACAACCCCAAGGCGATCCACTGGCCGTCCTGGGGGCGCTTCCCCGACGACCGCATCCTCGTCCGCGAATTCGAGCGGACGCGGGTGCCGCGCGCGTGCCTGCTGATCGACCTCGAGTCGAAGTCCGACCGGCGCTTCGAGCAGGTCGTGTCATTCGCGGCCGCGAACCTCCTGGACCTGCACAAGCACGGCGTCGCGACGGCGCTGTGGACGGGCGCGGGCGACTCGGTGAGCGCGGCGGTGCCGGAAGCGCTGCTGACGGAGCTGGCGACGCTGAAGCGGGACGAGCCGGAGGCGACGCCGTCGAAGGACCTGGAGGAAGCGGTGGCGGCCGCGATGGCGGTGGGGGATCTGCCGGTGGTGGTGGGGGACGGGACGCGCAAGCGGCACCGCGGGGCGGAGTGGGCGAAGGATGTCGTGATGGTGGACGTGGCCGCGGCGGATTTCCGGGGGCGGTACCAGGTGCGGCCGGAGAAGGGAGCGGAGCATGCTTGACGTGCTCCTGGTGGCGCTCTGGGGCGTCGGCGGGCTGATCGGCGCCCTGCCGGAGAGGCGTTTCGAGTGGGCGATCGCGCCGATCATGGTGGCGGCGTGGGGAATCACGGCGGGGAAAATCGGGATCCGGCAGCTCCTGGTCGGGCGGAATCCGGTCGGGTACGTGCTTCTCACGGGAGTTTGGGTGGCGGTGTCGGGGATGGCGCTCGCGCTCGGCACGCCCCGCGAAGCGGTCCTGCCCGCGTGCGCGGCGGCGGTGGGCGTCCTGTTCCTCCTCGAGAGGCGGTCCGCCCTGCAGGCCCACGCGATCATCGGCGCATCCTTCGCCGCCGCCGTCATCGGGGCGACCCGCGACACAACGGCAAGAATGCTCCCCCTGTTCGTTCCCTTCCTCGTCCTCATCGTCCTCGCCCTCGCCCTCACCCACCAGCAGTGGGTCCTCCAGCGCCTCCGCCGCGCCGCCCACGAAGGCTACCTCCTCGCCGCCCAGGTCCCCGGCTACGCGGGCACGCGCACCGGACTCGCCCCCACCGTCGCCCTCGTCGCCCTCACCACCACCCTCGCCTCCCTCGTCCTCTACCTCGTCGTCCCTCACTTCCGCTGGAAAAATCCCGAGGATGCTCGGGGCGGGAAGGGCTCCGGCGGGCAGGGCGCGAGCGGCTTGTCGGACCGCCTGTCGCTTCAGGCGATGCACGACCTCAAGATCGACCACCGCGTCGCGATGCGCCTGAAGCTGGCGCGGGGCGGACAGCCGTTCCCGCCGTCGCTGCCGATGCGGCTCCGCGGCTCGATCGTGGACAGTTCCAACGGGACGGAATGGTGGTCCACCGCCTCGCGCCGCGTGCGCCGCGACGAGAACGACGGCAAGCGCGACGGCTGGGTCACCCTGATCGCCGATCCCGGGGACCCGATCCTCCAGGAATGCGAGATCGAAACCACGGGCGACACCACGATCGTCGCGCTTCCGGAAATCGCCGAGGTCGGGGGCACGACGGCCGACGTGGACGACCACGGCGTCGTCCGGCTCCCGGCGCTTCAGAGCGGCGGCCGCGCGACGTACCGCGTCGTCTCGGACGCGGCCGGGACGGACCCCAGGAGCTTCGAACCCCGTCCGCGCAGCCCGCACCCGCGCTACCTGATGCTCCCGCGCGGGAAGGACCCCGAGATCCTCGCGCTCGCCCAGGGAATCACCTCCGGCGCGAACGACGCCGCCCGCAAGGCCGCCCTCATCGAGAACTGGCTCCAGACCAACTTCGATTACTCCACCGATTTCGACCCGTCGAGCGAGTCGGACCCCGTCAGGGCGCTTCTGTTCACGGAGAAGCGCGGCTACTGCGTGCATTTCGCCGCGACGATGGCGGTCATGCTGCGCTGCCTCGACATCCCCTGCCGCGTGGCGCAGGGTCTCTACGGCGGCGAATGGTCGGCTCGCGAATCGCTCACGATGTTTCGCTTCTCCGACGCCCACGCCTGGGTGGAGGTCTGGCTCGGGCCGCGCGCCGGCTGGCTTCCGTTCGACCCGACTCCGCGTCTGCCGGGCGGCGGCGGCGAGGAAAACCCCGAGGACTTTGCGCGCAACGCCCCCGACACCCAGCGCCCCGACCCGGGCCGCCGCGAGGAAGACCGCCCCTCCTCCTCCTTCTCGACCGAACCGCTCACGGCGCTCAGCCTCGAACGCCAGGCCCAGTGGCTCAGGGCCGGGAAGAAGCTCTTCGTGGACGCCTGGAGCTCCAGGCTCGGCAAGGCGCTGTTCTTCTGCGCGTTCTTCTCGTTCTCGCTGCTGATCACCTGGCTTCTCCTTCCCCGCCACGAGCGCAACCGCCTGCGCGCCGCGTTCGCCGGCGGCCCGGGCGAATCGACCGGCTTCTGGGACGAGTTCGTCACCCTCTCCGCCCGCTCCGGCTTCCGCCGCGGACCCGGCGAGACGCCGTTCGAGTTTGCGAAGCGCGTCGAGCGCTCGTACCCCGGCGTCACCCGCGTGGCCCTCGCGCTCTACGCAGTCCGCTTCGGCGGCGGGGACGCCCGCGAGAAGACGGCGGAAGCGCGCCCGGCGCTGGACGCGATGCGGAAGGCCCAGGCCGGCAAGGCCGCGTCGCCCGCGATTCCCTGAGTTTCTCGCGCTTCAGCCGCTGCTGGATAGAATGGCGCCATGCCCGCGGAGAAAAAGCCGTCCGCCGCCCGTATCCGCGCTCTTGATTGGCACCGCGGCCTCGCCGTCATCGTCATGATCGAGTGCCACTGCCTGGCGCTCCTCAATCCGTCGCACGACAACGAGCCGTTCCGCCTGTTCCTGAATTCCATCAACGGCCTCGTCGCGCCGTCGTTCATCTTCGCCGCCGGGTTCGCCCTCTCGATGGTCTCCTGCCGCGCCGCATCCGACCCGGTCGGCCGCCGCTCGCGCGCGCTCAAGACCCTCTCGCGCATCGCCGAAGTCCTCGTCGTCGCCAACATCCTCAAGCTCCAGATGTGGCCCGTCCTCAGCCAGCCGTCCTGGTGGCTCCGCGTCGATGTCCTCTCCTGCATCGCCTACTCGCTCTTCGTCACCTGGGGCTGCGTCTTCTCCCTCGGCAACCGCCCCCTCACGATCGCCGCCGTCATGGCCGGCCTCGCCGCGCTCATCTTCGCCCTCGCCCCGTGGACCGAAACCCTCCGCGGCCTCGGCGTCTTCCAGCACTTCGTCAACAACGCCACCGATTCGCCCTTCCCCGTCCTCCCCTGGGCCGGTTACGCCTTCCTCGGCGCCTCGATCGGCGCGCTGATGTCGATTCCCGAGAAGGGGCCCTCGCTGCTGCTCAAGGGTCTAGCGGCCATCTTCCTCGTGGGGCTGGCGGTCGCGTATTCCGGTGTGCTGGAGAAGGTGTACCGCTGGAACCCGTGGATCCTCACGAACGCCGGCGAGCGGCTCTGGAAGATCTCGGCCATCGCGCTGATTCTGCGCGGCACCGAGCTGTTCGGGGCGTCGAAAGGCTGGACGATGAAGAACCCGCTGACGCGCGTCCTGGAGCTCTACGGCACGTCCTCTCTCTCGGCCTTCTACTTCCACGTGACGCTGCTCTTCGGCTTCACCGCCCCGCTGGTCCGCGGCCACTACATCTCGTTCCACCCCGTGTCCGAGTGGCTCTCGAAGGCCGACTGGGGGATGTACTGGTTCCTCACGTTCCTCATCATCGCCGGCACCGGCGTCTGCTGCTGGGCCTGGGACTTCATCGATGTGCGGCTGCCCTGGAAGAAGTCGAAGAAGAAACCGGAAGGTGCGCCGAAGGCCGCCTGAAGCAGTTGCCCTTTGACGATCGGGCGAGGCGGGTTGCGGGCCGCAGCGGAGGGGGTGCGGCGGTGCGCCCAAGCCGGGCCAGGAAATGGCCTCTCCGATCTCAACCCCTCGCGGCCCGGCTTGGGCGCGCCGCCGCCCCCCTCCGCGAAGGCCCGCAATCCGCCTCGCCCGATGCCGGGACCTCCGCCTCTGCCGTGCAGAGCTGGTACTGAACCTCTTATTTCAGGGTGGGAACGGCCCTCTGGCTTCGTGGATCCCCGCAGGGATCGGGTCAGCAGGAGGCACTGGTGTTCCCGTTGAAGTATTCGTGGTTCGCGCCATGTTCTCTTTCACGAACAGTGCAGGGGCCCCGGCGCCGGGCGCCGGTCGGACAGGTTCCTCAATCGGGACGACACAAGTCTACCAGACTCGACGAATCCTCCATCCAATCGTCGGAGCCGCCCGGTGCGTGACCGAGGGTGGGCCCCCGGCTGGCACAAGGTCTCACCACAGAAGAGCGCAGCTGGAAGCCTCACTCAAAGGACCCCAGGGCGAGCGAAAATCCCGCGGGCTCGGGCGGAGTCGGCCCGCAAAAGGAAAGCCGCTCAAAAACCGTCACTGGGCCGACGCAGCCTGGGCCCGCGGGATTTTCGCTCGGCCTCTCCGTGACTCTGAGCCTCTGTGGTGAAGTCCTTGTTTTTATTTGCGCCGCGGCCCCCGTCACGCACCCGCCACCGCTCCCTTCAAAGCCCCCACCATCGCCGACATCCGCCCTTCGTCCGGAAGCGCATACGGCCGGAACTTCTCCACCGTCCCCTCCTCCTCGACGAACAGCAGCCCCCGGTACAGCCCGAGCTTCGCCGCGGCCGGCGTGTCGATCAGCTCGGACGAATCCGAAGCGCTCATCTGGAACAGGATGCGCATACCGAATTCGCGAAGCGTCTTCTGCGTGAACGTCCGCTTCAGGTTCCCGAGCGAGTCGCACCAGATCGTGGTGAACATGCCGCGTCCCGGCCCCTCCGTCAGCAGGTTGACGAGGCACTTGTCCGTCGTCGGCTTGTCCCCCTCTGAGCCGCCCATGTCGAACTCGTCGCTCTGCCGGAGCTTGCGGAAACGCTGGAGGTCGTGGATGAAGAGGTAGACGGGGACGGAGCTGGACCCGCCGCTCTCTTCGCGCGACTTGAGCTCCGCGTCGAGCTCTTCCATGAGCTGCGGAACGCGCGCGTACTCGACGACCTCGATCTCGTGGGGCAGGGCGGCCGCGAGATCGAGGAGGCGGCGGGCCTCGGCGACCTCCGCCGGGGTGCCGTCGATGAGGATGAAGCGGGCGGATTTCGGCGCGTGGAACGAGGCGAGGCTGAGGAGGATGGACTGGACGACGGCGGTCGCGGACTCGCGCTGCTGGCCGACGACGAGGAGGTTCGAGCCGGCCTGGCGCTGGAAGCGGACCTCGGTGGGGCCCTTGATGGCGTTGGCCTCGCCGACCCAGGCGCGCGGGATGCCTTCGCCCGCGAAGGGTTTCGCGAGGCTCTTGCGGAGCAGGACGTTCTGGCCGATTTCGGCGGGGAGGTTTCCTTCGAAGACGGTGGTGGCCTCGCGCGGCTCCCAGCCTTCCTTGTCCGCGACGGCCCGCAGCCGGGCAAGGTACTTGTCCTCGATGGCGTCCGACATCCAGACGACCTGGAACGGGGAGTTCCCCTCGATCATCCCGGACATGTCGTTGTAGATCGCTTCGCCGGGGCGCGAGAGGAGGCGCGCGGCGGGGTTGTCGTCGCCGAGGATGAGGAGGGAGTCGGCCTCGTTGCACTGGAGGGCGATGCGGATGCCCATCTGGCCGAGGGTGGTCTTGGCGAGGGTGTAGGAGCCGCCGAGCGTCTGGGAGCCGAGGATGACGTGGACGCCGAACGCGCGGCCCTGGCGGACGATGCGGTCGAGCAGGAGTGCCGCTTCCTGGGCGGTGGCGTCTTCCTCGGTGAAGAACTCCTGGAATTCGTCGATGAGGAGGAGGGTGCGCGGGAGGTAGTCGCCCTTCCCGTGCTTGCGGTAGCCGGCGAAGTCCTGCACACCGGCGGCGCGGTAGAGATCGGCGCGCTCGCCGAGTTCGCGGTCGATGCGGCGCAGGACGGACAGGCCGAACTCGCGGTCGGACTCGATCGCGATGACGCGGGCGTGCGGGAGGCGGTGGTTGGCGAAGCGCTTGAACTCGACGCCCTTCTTGAAGTCGATGAGGTAGAGCTCGAGCTCGCGGGGGCCGTACCAGAGGGCGGAGTTGGTGATCATGACGTGGAACAGCGTCGATTTGCCGGAGCCGGTCTTGCCGGCGACGAGCGCGTGCTGCGAGGTGCCGCGGCCGAGCTCGAGGCACTGCAGCTTGTCGGCGCCGGAGCGGCCGAGCGGGATATGGACGCCGGTTTCGGTGCTGAGGCTCGCCCACTTGCCGTCGGGCGGCGCGACGGTCTCGAACGGGACCTCGACGCGGCCCGCGCCGGCGCACTGCTTGCCGATCGACTGGAGGAGCGGGATGAGCACGGCGGACTCCGGCGAAGGCTCCGGGATCGTGACCGCGCGCGGCAGGATCTCTTCGTCCACGGTCACGGCGTCGTTCCCGACCGTGAGGACGAGCCCGTTGGTGCGGAACCGCGGCGCCGTGAAGGCGGGCGGGACCTTCTGGCCGCGCTCGCTGAAGATCAGCGTGTGGACGCCGCAGCGCGCGCCGCTCGCCACGATCCCCGCGAGGCGGTCCATCGCGACGTCGCTGAATCCACGCGGGAAATCGGCGATCGTGAGGAAGTGGTACGCCTCGGCCATGATGCCGACCTCGCGGTTGTAGTCGCCGATCGAGGCGTAGCGGTTGCGCAGGTACTTCTGGATGATCTTCTCGATGTGCTCCGTCAGTTCCGCGAGCTTCTTCTCGATATGGATCGTCTCCGTCCAGATGCGGCCGCCCACGACGGAATCGTCGTCGTCGGCAAGGTGCATGAGGGCGGAGAAACTCTGGCCGAGGCCGACGGGGTCCACGAAGAGGAACTTGGCCTTGGCGGGCGGGAAGGAAGCGAGGATGCGGAGGACCGCATCGGAGACGGCCTGCGAGGCGCGCGGACGATTTTTCGCGTCCGAGCTCACCAGGAGATTGCCGCGCCCGGGGAACGCCAGCGACATCGGCACCGCGATCCGTCCGCCATCCGGAAGCGAGAACGGTTCCCCGCTCGTACGGGAGCCCGCCAGCGGTCCGAAATCCACCGCCGCGTCGCCGAGGTAGACCCCCTCGGGGAACTCCGTCGTCATCCGGAAGGACTGCCACGACGCCTCCGTCCACGCGGGAATCTGCCGCTTCCCCTGCGCTTTCGCTTCTGCCACGAACGCGTTGAATTCAGCGAGTTCGCGGCTCCACGCGGCCGCGTACTTCTCGCGGGCCTCGGCGCCCTTGGCGAGCGCCTCCTGCGATCCCTGCGCCTGCGCCGCGCGGTGCCCGTCGAGCTCCCTGCGGAACCGCTCGTCGAGCGCCCGCACCTCCGCGTCCAGCCGCGCCTCCAGGACGCCCTCCCGCTGCGCGTTCTTCCGGCGCACCCGCTCCAGCAGCGCCAGGTGCTTCTTCTTCAGCATCTCGATCCGCGGAGCCGCGGTCTTCTTCGCCTCCTCCAGCCCGGCCGCCAGGTGGTCGTCCAGGTCCGCCACCGCCCCGATCTTGTCCTCCAGCCCCTTCTCCCTCCCCGCCGAGATCCGCCGACCGACTTCCTCCTCCTGCCGCTTCAGCTCCGCCGTCATCTCGTCCGCGCGTCCGCGAAGGGCGTTCACGAACTCCCGCGCCTTCGCCCGCAGCGCCAGGATGATGGAAACGCCGATCACGAGCGCCCCCGCGAAGACCAGCGGGATTACCACCGTCGCGCGTTCCTCGAGGTCGGGCCGCATGAAGTGGATCGCGGCGAACGCGCCGCCGTGCAGGGCGGCGAGGAGGAAGAACACCGCCGGGTACGACATGATTTTCACGAGGAACACCCACAGCGCGCGGCTCCGGTACTGCAGGAACCGCGTGTCCTCCAGCAGCCCCTGCTTGACCTCCGCCGCGATCTTCTCGGGGGGAACTCCCTGGAAATGCCCGGCTCCGGCGATTTCCTCCTCGGGCCCGACGCGCGCATTCCGCGCGAACACCTCGACCTGCCCGCGCCACTCCTCCGACTCCTTCCGCACCGCCACGATCCCCGCGAGCAGCCCGTCCAGCTGCCGCGTCAGCCGCGCCTGGGTGTCGTGCATCGACTGAAGCGACTTGTCGCGCGCGTTGGCCTGGTCCTTCTTGAGCTTCGAGATCGTCCCGGAGAGCCGCTCGTGCGCCCGCTTCGTCGCCGTTTCCAGCGCCCGGTCCACCTTCACCAGTCGGTGCGCCCCGACGTCCTCGCCGCGCTTCCGCGTCTCCGCGTGCCGCGCCTTCATCTCTTTGCGCAGCCCGTCCACTTCGGCGTTCAGCCGCGCGGTCGCCTTCGCGAACGTGTCGTCCACTTCGCGCTTGCGCGCGTTCGCCGCGCGGTCGGACTCGTCGCGCGCTTCCACGGTCTCCTTCAGCCGCCGCTCGAACTCCGCGACGCGCGCCCGGACCGCCTCCATCCCCCGTCCTCCCATTCCCTCGCTCAACTGCATTCCTTCCTCGCCCGGCGCAGGATTTCCTCGATGCGCTGGATCGCCGATGTGACGGATTTCATCGCGGGGACAAGGCACTCCAGGTGGTCCCTCTGGAAGTCCGCGCGCGCCGAGTCGTTCCACACGATCTGCGTCTGGTCCCAGTGCGCCTGCAGGTCCTTCAGCGCCTTCGCCATGATCGCGTCGTTGCCTCCGCCTTCCATCAGACTTCCCCCGGCTTGTGTCTCCCCAGGTACTCCTCCAGCTTCTCCACCATCCCGTCCAGCCGCGACAACGCCTTCGGCGTCAGCGCGTCCATCAGCACCGCAAACGACTTCAGCGACGCCAGCGACTTCTCCACCTCCGCCGTGAACAGCACCGCCCACTTCTTCGTCGCCTCCAGCCTCGCCTCCGTCTCCTCTTTCCTCCGCTTCTCCCGGTCCAGCACCTTCTTCGCATCGATCGTCGCCTGCGAAGCCTTCCCCGCCGCCGTGAACTTCACACGGTTGTACTCGTTCTGCGCCAGGTTCACCGCGTTCTCGCACTTCCTCAGTTCCTGCTTCAACTGCGTCTGCCGCTCCCCCTTCAGCCACTCCGACGTCCGCTTGATCGAAGCGTCCACCCCCATCATCGTGTTGCGGCAGGTGTCGTCGAAGGCGACGAAGCGGCCCCTGAAGTGCCGGATGATGTCCGGCGAATCGATGCGGGCGGATCCCTGGGACATGGTCGTCTACCGCTGGTCCAGGTACTCCTTGATGCGCTCCGCCTTGCGCATCAGGAACGGGACGTGCTTGTCGGCGGCGTCCGCGAACTTCGCGAGCATCTTGATCATCTGCTCGAACAGCTCCGCAAACTTCGCCTGCTCCTGGTCCTGCCAGGTTTCGGCGAGCTTGATGAAGCGGTGGTGCATGGAGGAGATTTCGCCCTTGAGGTCGTTATTGAAGCGCTTGAGATCGGCGGCGAAGCGGCGGAGTTCCTCGGGATCGACGACGGCTCTGGCCATGGTCGCAGGGCTCCTTCCGGGAGAAAACGGCGGCCGCGGGGGCGCGGCAACGGCGTCCATGCTGACTCGGGTCGCGGCTCAAGACAAGGGAGAAGTCGCTGGCTGTCCGAAAGAGGACGCCAAGGTCTTGTGTTGGTAACGGAGCACGAACTCGGACACTTCAGGGCCAGCGCAAACTCGCCTAGTTTCACTTCGAAGAACTCCACGTGACATGCCCATCTCCGTCCGCGCTTTCCAACACTGCCGCATTGCTCTTGTCGATCCTAATGCTCACCCTACTTTTTCCTGCCATATCGAAGAGAGTGATTTGACAGTCCTCGCCCTCTTCGAAAGACATCGAAAGACGATGTTTGCCATTCTCATCGAACATCGTAATTCCGGGGCCAGAATCCAACGCCGACAAAGAGATAGCGTCTTTCCCGGTTCGACCGAAGAGCCGCAACGTTGGATAGTCTGCTCCCCTGACAGACTCGTTCATCATCCACACTCCTCTCTCGGCACCTTTGGAATCTCGAAGTACGAAGCGTTTCGCCTCAACGACGTCATCTGGCGAGCGCCAGGCGGCGCCTGCCATCAAGGCTACAAGAATAGCCAACAATGTCCAACCGCTCCGCTCTTTGATCATCATACGATCTCCTTTGCGACATGAGTTGCGGCTAAGATTCCCCCACAAGCGCATGGTACCACATCGTAGCGCAGTTGAACCGGCCTCGCGATTACCCACTCTGGATCGACTTTTTCGCGAGAGCGATGCCTCTGGAATGAGATCTCGAGAGGTTGTACGTTGGGACACGCGGCGTACTCCTTCCCTGTGTGGGGAAACGGTGATTTTAGAGACCACCAAGGGTGCACCGCTTATTCGTTTCAGCAGGTCATCCACAACTTCCAGTCATATCCCCTGAGCACCGCTGGCGCCAGCGACAAGCAGTCGCGATATCGGTTGTCACTTGGGCCCGCCCCGACTCACCTCGGCTCAGACGACGGCAGGTCAAAACACTGCTCCGGTAACAGGCCCCCCAGAAGCGAGAGCTGACAAACTTCATCCACGAGGACATCGGCATCCGATGCTAGCACCCCAGCGACTTCCTCGCCAATGCAACCGCATCCATTGCTCCTGGTAACTCGCGCAGGTCGATGCCTTGCCAATTCCGCGCTGACCGAATTTTCGCCGCACCAGCCTTGAGCGCTGGGACCAATTGACCAAGGATTTCAATTTTCTCCAGATTCAGCGAGTGCATTATGTCACGAAGTTCATTGCCGAAGTCGGAGATACAGGCCTCGGCTTTTTTCAGTATATCATCTACCGGTATCGCCGCGACGTTCAGCTCCTTTGCGTTTAGAAAGTCCAGTCCTGACTTAAGCAGTTCACAATTATTTCGTTTTGCGGCGTGCTTGTCCGGCTCCTTTGTCTTCGGCAATCTCGCTCTGATCTTTGAATCTAAAGCGGCCTCGTCGGTCGCTGATATTCCAATTAACCGCGCCCCCTTAACTCCCAGTTCAATGTCGTTGCCCCGCTGACGATTGATACGCCTCATCGCGTCCAGAATTGCCCCTCGAACCTCGCCGAAACCGCCGAGAAAGTCGGAAATGAATGTGGAGTTGATTTGGTAGACCTGCTCGAGGATTTCTCGAACGGGGTCAATCGCATTAAATTTCGCTTTGAAATCCGAATCTCCGGATTGCTCATCTACAATGTACTGTTCTTCCGCGACAAGCTTGTGCAGGATCGCGCCAAGCCCGACGTTCGCGCCCTGAACGAGTATTAGATTTGAATCTATCTGTTCAGCTATCAAGTTAAAGTCCCCAAGCCAATCGCTCAGCAATGTGAAGTTGTTTTTTAGCAGCAGATCCTCCGCTGCGGAAAGCGTGAATTGAGCGCCGCCCCAGTCCGGTAGGAGGTTTGTAATTTGCCTGATTATGGTCGCAATCCGCTCCGCGCTGCCATCCGCAGGCGCAACTTGCGCTGTCTCGATTGTCTTGGTCGCCAAGACGGGAGACTCCTGAACCATTGTCGGCATCATCGCGAAAGCCCCTGACAGGCCGCCGACCTCTTGCGGACTCTGAGCGTTGCCGAGGAGCCCCGCCTTCGGACGCAAGCTGATATTCCCATTCGGCTGAATCGCCGCCACGTTGTGAATGTTGTGCCTCTGCTGCGCTGGGTTTGACGAGAGCTTTGCCTCGATAGAATTCGCTGTGAATCTCTGGCGAAGGTCGTTGGACGCGAGTCTGTTTGTATCGTAGCCCATCGTGAATCTCCTATGGTTTGCTTGCACCCTACGCTCTTCGCATCCTCACCACCCAATCTGCCACCGTATTCCAGAGTGTGTTGAACCTAACCGCTTGGACCTCAGGCGCGCGGATGCCCTCTTCCATCGGGACCTGTCCGTCAACGGCTGGGATTCCGTCGCCGACCGGGGCAATGAAGTTGCACTTCGCGCCGTAGTGGTCGAGCCTGTTCGCGGCGCGCCACCCCGCGTGCAAGTAAAGAAACGTCTCGCTCGGGATGAACCTCCTGTGGGTCGGGTCCTGGAACGCCCTGTTCGAGCGGAGGGCCGGGAGGACGAGTGTGAAGAGCCCGCCGGGCTTGAGGATGCGCCAACACTCGTCGAAGAAGGCGAAGAAGAGGTCCTTGTCCTCAGGGCCGGTCGGGACGTGTACGTACTCGCCCTTGGGCGTGACGTAGCACATGGGGATGTGCTCGATGAAGTGGGAGCAGAAGAGCTCGTCCACGGACTGGTCCGCCCAGGGCCAGGGGAAGTGGAGCAGGTTCAGCTGGAGCTTCGCCCCTCCCCAAAGGTCCACACCCTCGAAGCCTTCCCGCGGCGTCTGGCCGCAGGCCAGGTCGAGGCGAAGCTCCTTTGCAGGAGCGCGAACAATCTCGGGCGAACCCAAGTCGAGGTCCGCAGCCGGGGACTCCAAAGCCGGCGGCTTCTTGGCGACGAGGTCGAGCGGGGTGGGAGGCATGGGGTTCCCTTTCGACTAGCGACTGAGCAGGTGGATGCAGACGAACACGAGGACGATGCCGCTCTGGGGGGACATGGCTACGCGGATCGACTGCCCGGTCAGGCCGGTGATGATCGTGAAGTTGGGGCCGATGGCGTTGATCGTCAGGTTCCCCGCGTCCACCCAGTCCTCCAGGTTCCGCGTGGCGGTCTGGACGATGCCGGTGCATGTGGCGCCCGCGGTGAAATTGAGGACGTTCACCTCGACCGCGACAGCGTTGTTCGGCGGAACGGGCACGGCCTCGCTGTAGTCGATGACGCCCTGGTTGAGCGACTTGAGGTCCCAGACGACGACCTTTCGGCCCTCCGCGAACCGCTCCGGGAGGGAGGAGGACTGCGGGACCTCCGCGCCGCCTGAGCACGAGCAACCGTTACCGCCCATGGTCGTCCTCCTTCGGTTCGAGGGGCAAATCGCGATCGGGAGCATCGTCTTCGAGGAGCGCCACGGCGAACGCGAGCGCGGAAGTTCCCGACGAGACTTTCGCGCGAAGCCACGCGGCGCGGATGCACACGGGACCCGAAACGAACGTCCCCGGGCTCGGGGCCTGCCAGGCGTCTACAAAGGTCCAATTCTCGAGGTCCTCGGAGCGCTGGAGTTCGACGTTCAGCAGGCCGTGGCCGAGCGACCGGGCGTCCACTCGGACCGGCGCCGGGGATGAAACCCGCGCGATGGGCTTTGAATAGACGGGAGATGTGTCGCCGGATTTTCCGAAGTCGAACGGTTGCCGTTTCATTAGTAGACGATCCCCGTGTTCGGGTCCAAGTGGCCGACTTTCACGCGCATGTCCACAGCAAACGTCTTGCCCGCTTCGCGCGCCTTCTTGCAGAAGTACAAATCCTGGGTCATCGCCATCGCGCCCCCCTGCTCTGGGAACCAATCCGCCACCGTCACGAACCACGGCGGCGGGAGCTGGCGGAACAGGTCCATCCGCCAGAGGGTGCAGCCCATGGCGACCCCGTTGCACTCGACGATGTGGCCGCGCTGGAGCGCTTCGACGACGTTCCTCGGCCGAAACTCCATGACGCCGGTCCGGCGGAACTCCTCGGGGTCCCCGTAGCACTGCGGCATGTTCACGTCACCCTTAGTGAAGTAGAGCCCGCCGACGGCGTCGAACCGGCCGTGCTCGATAGACTCCAGGAGGCGGATGTGCGCGTCGGGTGGCGGGAGATTGTCGTCCTCCAGCGTCAGGACGTACTTCCAGGTCGAGAGCTCGGAGTGCGCCAGGACCTGCTGGAGGAAATTGTTATAGGCGTGCCCGACCTCGTCGCCCGCGACGAACATGAAGGCGCGCTTCTGGTTCATCGGCGCGATGAGGTTCTGCCAAGCGGCGACGACGCGGTGGTGGATGAGGCCGCGGGTGGGGGCGACGATGACCGTGGAGGAGTCCCGGTAGGTGGAGCCGTGGATGGTCTGGACTCGCTCGAAACCGAGGCCGGAGAGGGACGACGCGGCGCT
The DNA here is from genome assembly GCA_963706735.1 of uncultured Planctomycetia bacterium. Classification (GTDB taxonomy): domain Bacteria; phylum Planctomycetota; class MHYJ01; order WSZJ01; family WSZJ01; genus WSZJ01. The sequence continues at coordinate 16,228 of CAVPNQ010000139.1, read as the reverse complement.
GGCGACGTCACGGAGGCTGGCGCCGCCGGGCGCGGGGGCAGGCGGGCAGGCGGGCGGGCACGGCGGCGTGTCTACGCGCGGCTCGACGGTGTGAAGGCCTTGCAAGCCGGGAGAGGCGGACATGGTCAGGCTCCGATGTTGTGGATGACGATCGTGGGAATCTTCCCGGCCAGCGCATTCGGCGACCGGAGGTCCGCAAATCCGAGCGTGGACGGCAGGGCGGAGGAGAATGAGGCCGAAAAGACTCCGCACCCGGGGAAGGCGAGGATGCTGGAACTGCCGACGCCGATGAACCCGGAGTTTGCGGACTCCATCCACCTGAATCCGCTGACGGAGAGCGCAAGTGCAGAACCGCTTGAGAAGAACTGCAGTCCGAGCCAGTAGTGCGTCCTGGTGAGAACGGGAAGAGAGCTCCACTGCCCAGTCAGGAGACGGATCTGGCGCGGACCGAGAAACAGGGATGAGTTTGAGCCCCCGAACGCTCCCGTCCCCATCGTCGTTGACGCGCTATTCAACAGGCCGAGCTGTGTGGAATTCGCCAGGGTGTACAGGCCCGCTTTCATCGTCAGGGTGTTCGCCGCGAAGATGGCTATGCTCGGGGCGCACGACATCCCGATGAGCATCGTGTTCGCCGTCATCGCGCCGGGAAACACCCCGTCACTTGGCGCAAGAGGAAAAACCATGAGTTGCCCATGGTTCGTGCCCGCAAGTGTTCCTGCGCCGGAAGCGAAGTGGTTCGCCCACGCGGAGAGTGTGCGAGTCGGAGTTCCGCCGATCTGGGATGGGATTGTCGGCACTAGGCAGCTCTCCCAGATTGGAATCGGGACCGGCGGGGGCTGGAGGGGATGCAGGTGCTCATGCCCCGATGTTCCTGATTACAATCGTCGGGATGACCGCCGCATTCGCGTCGGCCTGGCGAAGCTGGCTGAAGGCAATGCTCCCAGGCATTGCTGACGAAAATGTCCCGCTAAATACACCCATTCCGGGAAATGGTCGCGAAGCCGAAGAGTCGGTGTTTCCGACGCCGAGGAGCCCGGAGAAGCTGGGGCCCATCCATCGGAAACCGCTGACTGACATCGGGACGGCAAGATTGCTCGACCTCATCCAGAGGCCGATCCAGTACTGCGTCTGGCTAAGCGCAGGCACCACGCTCCACTGCGAGGAGTGAAAGCTGAGTTGGCGCGGGCCGTGGTACATCGAGGAATTGCCGGTGGCACCAGCTCCAGTGCCAAATGTGGTTGACGCGCTGTTCATGAGGGAGAGCTGCGTTGAATTCGCCAGCGTGTACAGCCCGAGGCTAACGCTGAAGCTGTGGGAGGAACTTGATGCGGTTGCGGTAAGGTTGCCCGACATGCCGAGCAGCAGCGTGCTCGCCGTCATGATGCCTGGGAACATTCCCGGCGCCGGGGATAGAGGAAAGACGAGAAGACTCATGTTTGCAGTGCCCTGCACTGCGCCGGAACCGCTTCCGAAGTTATTCGCCCACACCGTCAGGGTGGGCGAAGGCGCGCCGGCGGCCTGGGAGCGGATGGTCGGCATGAGGCTACTCGTCCTCCATGACGTCGAAGCCGCCGATGATCCAGGTCGGCGCGGTGGTGGCGGCCCAGGTGTAGACAAGAATCGAACCGGTGAAGCCGATCAGGACGCCGTCGTGCATGTCCGGGTTGAAGATCGCGCCGGGAAAGATCGGCTGCGTCCACTCGTACAGGTAGCGCGTTCCGGCGCCCGCCGAGCTCGCGGTCGGGTTGGTGCGGAACGTGAACCCCGCGGAGAGCGCGCTGGGCGCGGCCGTCGCCTGCGGCGTGATGAGCGTTCCGCCGGAGGAGTACCGGTCGGCGGTGTCGATCGCGACGAGGATGTGCAGGAGATCCCCGGCGGGCGATCCCGCCTGGCAAAGCGCGAAGTTCGAGAGAACGACGCGATGCGATGCGCCTGACTGGCGGATGAGAAACGTCGGCGTGGTCGCGACGAAACTCGTCTGACCCGTGATCGTCGTGCCCGGCGTCTGGTGGGCGACGGCGAAACGGCGGCCGCCGGCGCAGGATCCGTAGGCTTTCGCCCGGTCCCAGAAACTCAGCGGCTCGTAGACGTAGTTCAACGGAAGTTCGGGCATGGGCGATCTCCACGGGGCGGGAACTCTGTCCCGGCGGCCGATCGTGCGGCCGCCGGGGATTGCGACAACGTCAGGCCGGATGGTCTGGGGTTTGCATGCCTGGAAAGACGCGGCCGGGACGAAAGTTCACTGTTGACTTGAGTAGACGTCCGCGGCGCAAACCAGCGTCCCAGTGCCTACGACAGAAAACTTTAGTCTCACGTAGGCCATCGAGATCGCCCTAGCGGCCGTCCAGCCCGTCCCGACGACGAAGCCCGTGTCCGCCGTCTCGTCCTTCCAGTTCTGAAGATCTACCGAACTTTGAAAAGTAACACTGAGACTTGTGGCCCCGCCCAGGTTGTAGACGGTGATGCTGGCGCGGACCGTGTTCGTTCCGCCCATCGGCATGGCGGGCGAAAACTGATCGACACCGTTGGTGACGGACTGTCGCGAAGCCGCCGAGTTGTTCATGGCTCTCCTCTGGAAAATGGGTGACGACGGTGGTTGTTTGGGGTTCTACGCCGCTCCGAGTCTCCTTCCGGCGCGACGGGGCCCCTTGGTCGCGGTCAACGTGACCGCGTGAATGCTCTTGAAAGATGCGTCGCTTCCGCCGAGATAACGGACGCGGACGAAACGGCCGGACACTCCGCGGACGGCCCACGTGGCGTAGCCGGCGGAATCGATGGAAGTGGAGGACTCGGTGCGCCAGTTCTCACGGTCGATGCTCGACTCGAGCGCGACGGAGGCGAACTTCGTCCCTGCGATGGAGCGTGCTTCGAGGTTGTACGTGACGACTTCCACGCGCGCCGTGTTGCACTCCCCCATCTCGTAGACCTGGGACACGGTGTCCTGCGCGGCCCCGAGGGAGAGCTTCCAGGCGACGTCGGCCGGCGAGCCCGGTTCGAGGAAGAACCCGACGCCGAATCGCGCTGCGCCTGACGGCGTAAAGTCGCTCTCGACCGGGGCCTCCCCGCCGGAGATCAGGTCTCCGATCGGCTCGATGCGGCTCCACTCCGCCGCACCTTCGCAGCCATCCCCCTGTTCGCACGATTTGCAGCAGCTCATCTCAAATCCTCGGCCTTCTCCTGGCGACTCATCCGGTGGCTTCGCGTCGCCCGCGCCGACATGGCGTGGACGAATCCCGGTAAGAGCAAGGATCATGCCCGCGTCGCGGCCGCACCGGGGATGGAGGCGATTCCGAGGGACGGAGCCCGGTCTCACATCCACGGGATGGCGACCGAGCGGATGCCGTGGGAACTTTGGTTTCCATAGCAAGGGAACTTGTGATTCCAAAGTGGTGCCGGAGTTTCCATGAACAACCGCCGAACCTCCCACGGATCTCAGGCGCGGAGGTGGAGGGCCCATCGCCAACGGGCTGACGGCAGGAACTCGCGGCACTCTCGGCTGCCGTGGTCGCGTCGCCGGCGTATCGCGCCGACACGCCAGCCCACGCGAGGGGACAAAGCGGCCTTTGCGTGCGATCCCAAACGGAATTGCGCGTTCCGGCCGCGCTACGGAGCTTCGGCGGGCTTCCGGCGGATGAGTTTGAACCCGAGAAGCTCGTCGAGCCGGTGTCTGATGATGAACTTCCGGAGCCACTGGCGTGTCCGGCCGAGCAGCTTCGCCGCCGTGCAGATCCGGAAGTGCGCCGCCTTCAGGGCCTCGCGGACGACTCTCAGGACCGCTTCGTGCGCGGACTCTCCTCGCGGCGCGGCGTCCGGGGAGGCAGCCGGAGGACAAGCCGGTGGATTCGATTCCGGCGCCCGGGGCGCCGGGGTCACCGCAGAGCCAAGCGGAATGATCGACTTGCGCGCAAGACCGCTGGCCAGCGTACGGGAGAGCGATTTGGCCACGGTCGTCGCGTCGGCTACTCCGTGGCCCGCCGCGAGGGCGGCGCAGACGCAGTTCTCCAGTTCGCGGACATTCCCAGGCCAATCATGGCGCGCGAGCAACTGGACCGCCTCGGGCGTCACCGAAAGTTCCCTCCTCAAACGCACGGAAAGACGCCGCACCATTTCCGCTACGAGCGCCGGTATGTCCTCGCGCCGGTCGCGCAGCGGCGGTACGGCCACTTGTTCGACACAGAGTCGATAGTAGAGATCCTCGCGGAACTCGCAGCGCCTCACCTTGTCCCGGAGATCCAAGTTCGTGGCCGCGATGACGCGGACGTCGGCGCGAAGCGTCACTTCGCCTCCGACGCGCTCGAATTCCCGCTCCTGCAGAAACCGCAGGAGCTTCGCCTGCAACGGACGCGGCATATCGCCGATTTCGTCGAGGAAGAGTGTCCCACCTTCCGCTCGCTCGATCTTGCCCTTGTGGCGCCGTGATGCCCCGGTGAACGCGCCCTGCTCATGGCCGAAGAGCTCGCTCTCCAGCAGATGTTCCGGCACGGCCGAACAGTTGAGGGCGACGAGGGGGGCGCCCCGGCGTGCCGACTTGCCGTGGATCGCGCGCGCGACCAGCTCCTTCCCCGATCCCGTTTCGCCTGTGATGAGCACCGTCGCGTCGAAGTCCGCGAAACTCGCGATCGTCGCGCCCAGATCCGACATCGCGCGGCCGTCGCCCACCATGCGCGGCACCTCGCCCGGCGCGTCGGGCCCGGGCAACTCACGACCGCGGAGCGAGAGGACGAGATTCGCGATGGAACGCAGGACTCCGGCCGTTTCTTCGCACGGCACGGAGCGCGATTCAGGTGAAAGCCCATCGCGCCCACGATGTGCTCACCGTCCTTGAGCGGCAGGACGACGACGCGCCCATACCCGTTGGGGGATTCTTCCGCCCACGCATGCCCCGTCGGGTCCGGCGGCGCGATGCTCTTCCCCGTCTCGAGGACGCGCTGAAGGCAAGCCTGAGAGACGCCGGTCCTGCCGTGCTTCGGCCAGCTCACTCGATCGGCCGGGTTAGTGACGATCGTTCCGGACCGCCAGCAGATGACACCGCCGTCTCCTCCCACGAACTGGATTCCCAGCTCCAGCAGCCGTCGCGCCTTCTCTGCGACCGGAACCGCGGACGCCATGACCAGCGACGCCGCCCTCAGCAGCTCCCGGACTCGGTGATCGCCCGCTTGTGTATTCGCCATGTCCACTCTCCAGAAACCGAAGTTTTGTTTTCGGGTGACGCCAGCCTTCCAGTCCACAGTCATGGCGTCAGGAGGGGACCGCGATCGAGGAGGAAAAGTGAGTGAGTGAGTGAGTGAGTGAGCAAACGCGGGGCCGCTCGAGAGCTGGCCGGAGTGCGAGGAGAGATTCACTCGAAGCGCACCGGCGCGATGCCCGCATCTTGATCACAGACTGTTCCTCGTGAGACTCGACCGTCGCTGAACCAGGAAATGAAGACGCTTTTGCCGTTCGCGCGAAATTGCCGGACTTCGATCCCGGCCAGTGCCCCTCGCTCCCCGCACCCTTTCCGAATTCGATGGGACGCTACCGCCGCAAATGGGGCGGATCAAGCGCGAAGTCGTGGTTGCAGCCGCCCCCTGGAAAACGCCCGCCCTACTTCGCGCTCCCTGCATTCCACAGATAGTAAAACCCGTCGCGCCGCGCCGTGAGGCGCTCCAGGGAGGCCGCGAACGCGGACTCCGGGGAGGGAGTCCTGGCCTCGCCGCGCAGGAGGTCGGCGAGGGTCGGGGGGTTCTGGTACCGGATGACCCGGGCGTCCGCGACGCCGGCGAGCTTCTTCGCCTCCGTGAGCGCGTCCTCGAACTGCCCGAGCGAATCGACCAGCCCGTTGGCCTTCGCCTGGCCTGCCGAGTAGATCCGGCCGTCCGCGATCTCGCGGACCTTCTTCTCGTCCATCTTCCGGCCCTTGGCCACGACATCGACGAAGCGGTCGTACATCTCCATGAGCATCGCCTGCAGCATGGCGCGCTCTTCGTCGGTCACCGGCCGGCCCATGGAGCCGATGTCCTTGTGGTCGCCGCTCTTGATGACTTCTTCCTTTACGCCGACCTTCTCGTAGAGGCCCTGGAGGTTCATGAAGGACATGATGACGCCGATGGAGCCGGTGATGGTGGTGTGGCTGGCGATGATGCGGTCGCAGGGGGCGGAGACGTAGTAGCCGCCGGACGCCGCGACGTTGCGCATGAACGACACGAACTTGAGGTTCGGGCGCTCCGCCTTGAGCTTCATGATCTCGTGGTGGATCCGGTCGCAGTCGGTGATGCCGCCGCCGGGGGAATCGACGTCGAGGATGACCGCGACGACGTCGTTGTCGGCCTTCACGCGCCGCAGGTCCTTGATGATCTTGTCCACCATGTCCACGCTGGGGCCGAAGAGTGACGCCTGGCCCGCCGCGATGACGCCGTGCACCGGGATGACCGCGATCTTGTTGTGGGTGCTCGAGTCCTTCGCCGCCTCGACCTGCGTCTCGATCGCGCCGTCCGCCTGGAGGCCGCCGGCGCCGCCCAGGGCGCCGAAAAGCATGAAGAACAGGACGACGTTGAGCCCGAGGCTTCCCAGGAGCGTCAGCGTCAGGAGACACGAGCCGAGGTTGAACCCGCCGCGCCTCGGCGCCGGCGCCGGAGGCTGGGCGGGCCAGCTTCCCATCGGGGGAGGCGGGTGGGACCCGGACGGAATCGGGCCGGAAGGGGACGGCGCTGCGTACGGAAGCGGCGTGGGTTCGTCGCTCATTTGCGGCCTCCCCTGCCCTTCGCGCCCTTCTTCGCCGCCGCGCCCGCAGCCTTCGCCCGCCTCCGCGCCACCTCCTCGCGGATGTACGACACGATCTCGTCGCCCGTCGTCCCGGGCCCGAACAGCTTCCCGACGCCGAGCTTGCGAAGCGCCGCGTCGTCCTCGGGCGGGATGATCCCCCCGCCGGTGAGCAGCACGCCCTCGAGCCCCTTCTCCTTCATCAGCTTCCGCACGCGGGGAAACAGCGTCATGTGCGCGCCGGACAGGATCGAGAGGCCGAGCGCCTCCACGTCCTCCTGAAGCGCCGCCTCGACGACCTGCTCGGGCGACTGGTGGAGGCCGGTGTAGATCACCTCCATTCCCGCGTCGCGCAGGACGCACGCGATCACCTTGGCGCCCCGGTCGTGCCCGTCCAGGCCGACCTTGGCGACCAGCACGCGGATCTTCCGCTCCGGCGCGGCCACGGCGGCGGCGCTTCCCTTCTCACGGCTACCAGTAGATGGGCGGCTCACGATATTCCCCGTAAACGGTCCTCAGCACGTCGCACATCTCCCCCAGGGTCACATGGTTCTTCGCGGCCTCGAGGAAGCGCGGCATCAGGTTGTCGGTGCCGGCCGCCGCCTCGCGGATCGCGTTCAGGCTGCGCGTCACCGCCGCCATGTCGCGCTTCTTCTTGAACGCCACGACGTCCTTCACCTGCCGCCTCTCCGCGGCCATCGGGACCTTGAGCAGGTCCATCGGCTCTTCGTCGGAATCCACGAACTGGTTCACGCCGACGACGACGTTCTCCACGCGGTCCACCTTGAGCTGGAACTCGTACGCGGAGCGCGCGATCTCGCGCTGGAAGAAGCCCTTCTCGATCCCCACCTCGCAGCCGGACAGGATGCCGCCGGTGCCGAGCTCCTCGATGCGCTTGAAGTACGCCTCGGCTTCGCGCTCCATCTGGTCGGTGAGCCACTCGACGTAATACGAGCCCGCGAGCGGGTCCACGGTGTCGGCGACGCCGGTCTCGTGCGCGATGATCTGCTGCGTGCGAAGCGCGATCTTCACGGCCTTTTCGGTCGGGAGCGCAAGCGCTTCGTCCATCGAGTTCGTGTGGAGCGACTGCGTGCCGCCGAGCACCGCCGCCATCGCCTCGTACGCGGTGCGGACGATGTTGTTCTCGGGCTGCTGCGCGGTGAGCGAGCACCCGGCGGTCTGGGTGTGGAAGCGCATCTTCCAGGAAGCGGGGTCCTTGGCGCCGTAGACGTCGCGCATGCGCTTCGCCCAGATGCGGCGGGCGGCGCGGAACTTGGCGATTTCCTCGAAGAAGTTCATGTGGGAGTTGAAGAAGAACGAGAGGCGGGGGGCGAAGGAATCGACGTCGAGGCCGGACTTGATGCCGGCTTCGACGTAGGCGAAGCCGTCGCCGAGGGTGAAGGCGAGTTCCTGGACGGCGGTGGAGCCGGCCTCGCGGATGTGGTAGCCGCTGATGGAGATGGGGTTCCACTTGGGCGTGTGCTTCGACGACCACGCGAACATGTCGGTGATGATGCGCATGGCGGGCTTGACCGGGAAAATCCATTCCTTCTGGGCGATGTATTCCTTGAGGATGTCGGTCTGGGTGGTGCCGCGGAGCTCGCTGAGGTCGGCGCCGCGCTTCTGGGCGACGGCGACGTAGAAGGCGAAGACGATCGCCGCGGGGGCGTTGATGGTCATCGAGGTCGAGACCTTCGACTGGTCGATGCCGTCGAAGAGGACTTCCATGTCGCGGAGGCAGCAGATGGCGACGCCCTCGCGGCCGACTTCGCCGAGCGCGCGCGGCCCGTCGCTGTCCACGCCCATGAGCGTCGGCATGTCGAAGGCGACGGAGAGGCCGGTCTGGCCCTTGGAGAGGAGAAACTTGTACCGCTTGTTGGTGTCGTGCGCTGTCCCGAATCCCGCGAACTGCCGCATCGTCCAGAGGCGGCCGCGGTACATGTTGGGCTGCACGCCGCGCGTGTAGGGGAAGTCGCCGGGCTTGCCGATGTCCTTCGCGAGGTCGCGGGACTTCGCCGATTCGGGGCCGTAGAAGATGTCGAGCGGCACGCCGGTCTCGGTCGTCCACGCCTTCTTCGCGGGCGGAGGCTTCGAGCCCCGCGGTGCGGGTTTCGCGGCCGGTTCGGCCTTCGTCGTCGTGGGCTTGTAGTCCTGCATCGGTCCCCCCTCGTTATTTCGCGACTCTCGCCGGGCGCCGCGGGATGCCGCGCTCCGGCCTCTGCGTCAGGCGGTCCAGCACTTCCTCCGCCGCGTCCCCCGGCGTCAGCCGGCCTGCCAGCACTTCCTCCACGCGCGCCGCCAGCCACGCCGCCGCCGCCGAATCCTGCGCCAGCCGCCGCGACAGCGCTTCCTCCACCAGCCGCCCGATCCGGAACCTCAGGCGCGCCGCGCGATGTTCGCGCAACGTGCCCTCGCGTTCCATCTTCTCCGTGTGCGCTTCGATCGCGTCCGCCGCGGCGTCGATGCCCTTGCCCGTCCCCGCGGAGGTCTGCACGAGCGCGGGGGGCCTGCGGCTCGTGGACAGCTCGAAACTCGACCGGATCTGCGTCTCCATCGCGTCCGCCCCGGGCCGGTCCGCCTTGTTGATCACGATCACGTCCGCGATTTCCATCAGCCCCGACTTCATCGCCTGCACGCCGTCGCCTGACTCGGGCGACAGGATCACCACCGTCGTGTCCGCGACCCGCACGATCTCGATTTCGCTCTGCCCCACTCCCACCGTCTCCACCATCACCACGTCCTTGCCCGCCGCATCCAGCACGTCGCACACGTCGTACGTCGCCCGCGCCAGCCCGCCCAGCGCCCCGCGCGTCGCCATCGACCGGATGAAAACCCCCGGGTCCATCCCGACGGAGTTCATGCGGATGCGGTCGCCCAGGAGAGCGCCCCCGGTGAACGGGCTCGAAGGATCGACCGCGACGATCCCGACGGTCTTGTTCTTCGTGCGCCAGTGCCGCGCCAGTTCGGAGACGAGCGTGGACTTCCCCACCCCGGGAGGCCCCGTGAACCCGATCCGCCGCGCCTTCCCGACCCGCGGGTACAGCTCTTCCAGCAGGGCACGTGCCTCCGGATCCCCGTTTTCAACGCAGGTGATCGCGCGGGACAGCGCGCGACGGTCGCCGGAAAGGACGAGGGCGGCGAGGGACATGGGGGACGATCATAGCGCAGAGGATGATGGGGGGAAACGACAACTCCCAACTCTCAACTTCCAAGTAAACGCCAAACGCAAAAACGCCAAGATCCAACGGGCGAGGTTGGAACTTGGCGTTTTTGCGTTTGGCGTTTACTTGGAAGTTGAGAGTTGGGAGTTGTCGTTTCGGTCCCCTATCGACTGATCATCACCCTCACCCGATCCCCCCACCTCAGCGTCAGATCCGCCTTCCCATCCCCGTTCACCTCCCACACATCCATCCCGTCCGGCGCGTTCACCTTCCCGTTCTCCTGCACCTCGTTCACGTTGAACTTGAAGATGTCCGTCTTGTCGAACTCGACGGGCGCCTGCTTGAGAAGCGCCTTGACCGTGATCCCCTTCGCCGCCGAAAGCCACCCGTCGCTGTCGAGCCGGAGGATGTCCTTGCGGCCGTCGCCGTCCCAGTCGCCGTTGAAGCGCAGCTGCGGCATGCCGCCGCCCTTGTTCATCTTGTCGATGTCGACGTAGATGGTGTCCTTCCAGTCGTACTCGGCGGAGAAGGCCTGCTTGTTGCGGTCGAACAGGTAGATGAAGTAATCCACCGGGACCTTCTGGAACACGACCTTCCCGGCGTTCGACAGCATGTTCGTCTCGAAGCTCGAGACCACGACGTCGTCGAACCCGTCGGCGTTGAGGTCCTCGAGCTGCGGGTTGAGCGAGATTCCCGGGAGCTGGATGCGCCAGTTCGGCGAGAGGCTCGCCAGCGCCTGCCCGCGGTTCCCCAGGTACATGTAGTAGTCCGTCGAGATCTTGTCGAGGTTCGCCAGCTCGCCGCGCGTGAAACTCGCCACGAAATCCACTCCCCCGCCGCGATTCACGTCCCTCAGGTACGTCACCGCCGTCGCGATCTGGTTCTTCGCCTCCTTCTGCTGCAGGAACTGCAGCTGGAACTGCCCGCTCGGCTCCGCCGGGAACGCGATCTGCGCCGCCCCCCCGGGCCCCTTCTCCGTCCCCTGCAGGAAAAACACGAACTTGTCGTGCCAGATCATGCACACGTCGTTCTTGAAGTCCCCATCCACGTCCTGGAATTCCACCCGCGGCACGCTCTTCACCACCCTCACCCACGCCGCGCCGCCCTCCGGCGACTCCGACGCCGACGGCATCGCCAGCGTGAACGCCCGCCCGTACACCCCGGGCTTCGTCTGCACGTACAGCCGGTACGCGTCGCTCTGCGGGACCAGCAGGTCCGTCAGCCCGTTCCCGTCGAGATCCGGCGGCCACATCCAGATGGGAAGCGAGTCTTCCTGCGGCAAGTCGAAGAACGTCTCGACCAGCAGCAGCCTGCGGGTCGCCAGGTCGTACTTGCGGTCCTTCTGCTCCCACACCCACGCGCCGTCCGCCGTCAGGTAGCCGATCTCGGTCCCCGGCGACTCCGTGTAGTTCCCGAAGATCATCACGGCGGCTTCCGGCGGCACGATCCACGTCTGGTCCGGCTTTCCGTCCATCGCCTGCCCGGACACCTGGAACTTCACCGAGATGTACCGCGTCGCCTTCTTCTCCCCGTCATGCCCGAAGCTCGCATGCGTCGCCAGCAGGTCGGACTTCCCGTCGCCATCGAGGTCGAATGGGAACACATCCTGGATCTTCCCCTCGTAGCGGACGGTGCCCTCGGCGAAGCGCTCCCGATGGAGTTCCTGCGCGGCGGCGGGCAGGGCGAGGGAGGCGAAGAGGGCGGCGAGCAGGATTCGCATCGGCGGAATCGTAGCACGGGAACGGACGATGCCTGAATACGGGTGCATGGCCGATATTGCGGAGGGTGGCCGGGAGGGGAAACGGCAAACACAAAAAGGAGAACCCTCAAGCAAACGACAAACGGCAAACGACAAGTCGGGCGACTCGTCGAGTGGCCTGCCGCGGGGATCGTCCGTGAATTGAGTTCTCTGTTTTGCCTTTGGCGTTTGGCTTTGCGTTTCGCAGTTTTGAGTTTGCCTTTTCGCCGCCATGGCTCGAGTCAAGTTCGCCCCAGAAGCTACAGCACTTCCGGCCATGCACCCCCTGACTACTTCTTCCATGTCTTCGCGGCTTCGTTCCAGCGGTACTTGCCCACCGTCTCTCCCCACACGCGCCACTCCGCCGCGTCGTCGCCCGTCGGGAAGTCCGCGACGATGCCGTCCAGCCGGGAACGGACGATCGGCGCGCTCAGGTGCCCCGACTCCAGCGCTTCCACGATCGCTGGCCAGCCCTCGCTGCGTCCGCGGCGAAGGAGCGGGCAGGCGACCTCGACGCGGACGAACGGGTTGGACGCCTTGAGCCACGGGAGGATCTTGGCGACCTGCGCGTCGTCGCCGAGCGCGGCGACCGCCTGCGCGGCGCGGCCGTTGACCCAGTCCACCGGGTCGCCGCTCGTGTTCTGCGCGCTCTTTGCGAACTCGAGCGCCAGGGCGGCCTGCGCCGGCGTGCCGCACTCGGCGAGGGCGTGAAGGGCGTTGGTGAGGAGATCGGGGGACGGCCCGGTGCGGATGAATTCGGCGAGGGCGTCGCCGGAGAGGAGCTCGCGGAACCCCTCGGCGAGCACGTTGCTGCCGAGCGCGGCGAAAATCGGGCGCAGTTCCCCGGGCGTCGCCTTGAGGCCCGCTTCGGACATGATCCGCGCGACTTCCAGCGGCCGCGCTTCGAGATGGCGTCGCGCCACGGGAGCCGCGAGGGCCGCGTGAGGCGCGAGGAGGCGGAGCGCGCCGCCGATCGCTTCCTTGTCGTCGCCGGCCAGCACCTTGATCCAGTCCTCGGGCTTCGCGGCCGACGAATACCTGCGCCCGTTCCACGCGACGAACCCGCGGTTCGCGGCCAGCCACTCCCGGTACGGCGCGGCCTCGTCGTTCCGCGGCGCAAACAGGTCGCGCTGCCGGACGCCTTCGCCCAGCCTCGCTTCCATCAGCCACCGCGCCGCCAGCACCATCCCGCCGGCCTGCCACTGGTTCAGCGGCGTCGGCCAGCCCTTCTTCGCCTCCCCTTCGAACGCCGCGACCAGCGCCGCCGCGGCCTCCTCGGGCTTCCCGGAGCGGACCTGGTAGCCGCGCCGCATCAGCCCGTCCAGCGCCACTTCCGCCAGCGGACGCCCGCGACGCCCCGCCGCCCAGCGACGCCAGTCGTCCGACGTCGGCCCCGGGTTATCCCCCGACAGCTGCTGAAGCCACGTTCGCGCCGCGAGATCCAGCGTGATCGGCGTGAAATCGACGAAACAGCTTCCGCTGAAGAACATGTTCGGGATCTCGTCGTCCCGGTCGAGCCAGTGGACGAGCACCGGGATCGCAAACGTGTCCAGCGCGTACAGGTCCTTCTCGCTTCCCAGCTTCGAAGCGAATTTCTTCGCCAGCGCGTCCGCACGGTCCGCGACCGGCGCCTCGCGCCGGCGCTCGGCTTCTTCGCGAAGCGCCGCGGCGGCCTCGGCGTCCTTCGCCTTCTTCTGCATCTCGTCGAGCTCGAGCGCGGAAACGCCGCGCAGTTCCTTGCGCGCGGCCTCGCGGACCTGCGGGTCTTCCGCGGCCAGCCGGTCGAGCAGATCGCCGGCGAGAGCCGGGGCGGCGAGGAGGATGAGCAGGAAAGCGAGGGCGAAGCGCATACCGGAATATAGCGCCGGGGAGGGCGGCGGGTTCACGGAATCACGGACGCCACTTTCCGGCGGCGGAATCCCACGACCAGGTCACGAAACCGGTCCTGCCCCACGCTGTCCAGTCGTCTCCCGCGGGCGCACCCTCCACGCGGGAGCGCAGCCAGGCTTGCTCTTCTGGCGGAAGCGACACGCACCGTGCGGTTTCCGCAAAGAGCTCGAGGCCCTCGCGGTGTCCCGACTCGAGGAGGGCGCGGAGGATTTCGTAACGGCCGGGACCGATGTAAGCGTTCTTCGCCCAGCGCACGGCGATGGCGACCGCGTCGGCATCGGCGCGGCGCGCGAGTTCGCGCGCGGCCACGAACGCGGGGTCCTCCGTGCGATTGGCGGGCGGCCTGGGTTTGCGGTCGATGTAGTCCCCGAGGACCGCCCGTTGCCGGGCGTCTCCGCGCCGAGCGAGGAGGACGGCTGCGGCGGCGCGCGCCCTTCGTGGGGCGTTCTCGTCCGCGAACTCGGCGGTCACCTGTTCGAGATCCCAGAGGACCGCGAGCTCGTCTTCCGCCGCGTCCGCGCCCGCGAATACCAGCGCATCGACGGTCTCGACGCCAGACAGCGGCCGGCCGGCCGCCGCCCGGAGGCGCAGGACGGGCAGGGGCGCGACACTCAGCCATCTCCAGGCCGTCTCCGGGACCCGCTCGGGCCAGCGCCGAAGCGCGACGAGGGCGGCCCTGAGCACGTTGGGACGGGCGGGATCGATCGCCGCCGCGAAGTCGTCGGGGCCTGCGGCGCAGGTCCATCGGTCGCCCTCGCGGCCGAATTTACCGTTGCAGGCGGCAAGCCACGGCCCGAGACCGCCTTCCCGCTCGCTTTCCACCGGGAGTAACGGATCGCCCGCGAACAACTCGGCAACGAGGGCCTCGAACGCCGGGCCGACCGGCGGGTGCATCGTCGAGTTCGGCCCGGGCGTTTTCTCGACGCAATCCCGCCAGTACGCCACCAGCGCCCGCCCGGCCTCCTGCACGTCCGCCGACTTCACCGCATACCCGCGCACTTCCAGCCCGCGCAGCCTCACCTCGCGCCACTCGAGGCCGCGCGCCTGCCCTGCGAAGTCCGTCCAGAAGCCGGGATCCCCGCTGCGCGCCAGAGAAAGCCCTTCCAGCGCATACGCGGCCAGAATGGCCACGAAGCTGGGCTCGAACCATCGATGGACGCGCGACTCGTTGCCGGTGTTGCGCTCCCGGACGCGCCGCTCGACGGCGCGCATCACCCAGTCGGGGTTTTCCTTCGCCCAGGCGAGTGCGCCGAGCGAGCGGGGTCCCGCCGCGTCGAGCGCGGCCAGGGGCGGCTGGTCCGCATCCGTCAGGCTCCAGCCGTAGAGCCAGTCCACCGCGAGTTCGCGGTTCGGGCGCTCGAGGATTTCTTCGCGGATTTCCCGAAGCGCCGCGCGCGCCTCGACGTCGGCAGTGCGGTCCTCCTCGACCTTGAGCCGGGGCGCGAAGGACTCGTCGAGCCGGAGGAGTTCGTCGGCCGCGGCGCGACGGACTTCGGGATCCTCGTCGGCGAGCTGACGGGCGAGTGCCTCGAAATCCGGCTCGGCGGTCGCGGGCAGTACCAGGCCGAAGAGGAAGAGCAGGATCGTTCTCATTTCGCGGCTTTCCACTTTTTGAGCTGTGCATCCCATGCGTAATTGGTGCCTGCATTGACGGCCCAATCGACCCACTCGTCGTCGTTTTCCGCGGAAGGCGCTCCTTCGATGCACTTGCGCGCCCGCGCGCACCGCCGACGGTCGAGAAGGTCGCGGCTCGCGCGATCGACGAGAATGTCGAAACCCGCGCGGCGGCCCTGCCGGGCGAGCGCGATGGCGACATCGATGCGCTCGTAGTTCTCGGGCGCGAGCCTGAGCCAGGCCTCAGCGCGGTCCAGCGCTTCGGCTGTACCGGTCGCCGCGGCCGCGACGGCCGCGGCGCGCCCGACCGTGTGCTCGTCGGCGTGGGCCTTGCGGATGTAGTCGTCGAGGACGGCGCTTCCCGCAACGGCCGCGGCTTCCGGGTCTCACTAAGCACACGCTGCTGATGAGCAGTGTATAGCGCAAATCTATTGCTCATAAAATTCATATATTTTGGAATGTATGTAATTGTAGATATTGTTACTTTGTATTTATTGTAATTACGAAGCGCAGTCTCATGGCTGACGTCGAAGATCGGCGTCGCCGAAAAGACGGCGGCGCTCTTGAAGCTTCGCTTCGAGTCGCGAGGCGCGCGCTGATCAGCGCCGGGCGCTGCCCCAGGGACCGCGCGGCGGCCAGAGCGGATGGCGTCCGTCCTTGGGCAGGAAGGCGGCCTCGTCCTCGCGCGGCGCAACGATCGCCTCGCGTTCTTCTCCTAAAGCCGCGACCGACACATCCCGGCCGCCGCCGAATTCGACGAGCGCCGCGACACGCGCATCGACGCTCGGATGGCTCGCAAGCCAGCCGAACTCCGGATGCAGCGCCGGCGTTTCGATGAAGAAATACTGCATGCGCGAGGGCATGTTCGAAATCGCCGCATGCGCTTCGATCTTGCGCAGCGCCGAGATCATCGCGTCGGGGTTCTTCGTCAGTTCGACGCTGCCGGCGTCGGCGAGGAATTCGCGCGAGCGCGACAGCGCAAAGCGGATCAGCACGGAGGCGCCCCAGCTCAGCGCGATGATGAACAGGGCGATGAGAATGGCGAGCGCCGCGCCGCCATTGCCTCTTCGGCCATTGTCGCTTTCGG
>CAVPNQ010000138.1:0-29269 GCA_963706735.1 uncultured Planctomycetia bacterium | reverse complement strand
GACGGCCATGCGATGTCCCTTCTATCTGGGATGGTATTGCGGACTCCGCCCGAACATTCCGACCGTTGCCATCGCTATTTGGTTTCCTTGCTGCGAAGCTCGCGATAGCCCTTGATTTGGGGTTCGATGTATTGGTCAAGATAGGCCGAGCTGACGCCCCACTGTGCGACAGTCTCATGTGTAACAGGCTCGCAAACTTCCGAGCGTGAAAGAACCAGGTGAACGCGACCGCCACCGCACAGCACGGATGAACTCTCGATCTTGGTGTCACTCCCCGAAAACCACCAGACCTTCCAGGTCAAGTCGGAGAGCCTAATCACCGCGCCGTACCGCTCAGCACGCGGCCACTTGACAGGAAGTTCCAGTTCACGGCCGCTTGGGCCCGTGAAATCGAGGAGCGCATTCGACCAGTTCAACTCGGGCCGGATCTCTGACCAATCCGATTTGTAGAGGTACCAGGGCAGAGCCTGAACTACCCCTTCGCTTTCTCCAACGAGGAAAATGAACTGGAAGGGTTGTGGAGGAGATGCAACAGAGACCTGGATCTTGTCTGATGGATCGCAGCATCCAACAAGGATGGGTCCGAGTGTGATCGATGCGAGGAAAATTCCGATCCGCCGGGATGGCAGCATGGTCACTCCCTCAACGGGAGGAGATCCAGATGCCCTCCCGCTTCCTTGAAGGCTTCCGCCGGGGCACGTTCGACTTCGGGTGACACTCCCATGGCGGTGTGACCGAGGGTCTCCCCGCTACTGTCGCAATCGCAGCCGGGAGACGCATGCGCGCCCGAACTCACATTTTCTCGCATCCAACTTCTCCTTGGAGACCTCAGGATTATAGAGCCGATGGCTTCGAAGTCCATCGCACTCCGGCGTCACGAACATCGGTCGAAGAACAGCTTCGAATGGCCTATTCAGAGGTCGACAATCCCGCCGAGACGTTTGGAGATCTCTTGAAACTCTCCGCCGACACGAGGGTCGCATCGCCGTTCAACGTGGAGCAAGCGGGCGAACCCCGCCTCCTCGAATTCCCGGGAGACCGTGCGAAGGTCTACGTCTGTGACCCGGGTGTTCCGGTCGAGTCGGAAACGCCATGGGTCATCTACAGGATACCCAACGGCGTGTGGTGGCTGGCGCTCGACTGATCACACGAACGGGCTGCTCACCGACCGATAGAGCTTTGGTCCGTCGGAGTTTACGAAGGGTCGGGAGTCCCCTGTCGGCGGCCCCAGAACTTGTGGGAAGTGCCATTGGTCCCGAGGGCTACAATTCTGAACATGCGGAACGGAACGGCGATGCTCATTGCGGGATTTCTGGCCGGGCTGTCGGGCTGCTCAAAGCCCGCGCCACCACGGCCTCCAGCCAGCCCGACGTCTGGACCTGCAGCAACCAGCGTTGAGCCTGCCCGCATGGTCAGCGGCGGGAGTTCCGACACTACCGAATGGAACCGGGACGATCCGGACTACATCGCTATCCGCAAGGTGTACGCCAACGCAAAGGCTGCGTTCGAACGCGAAGATTACAGGGCGCTCTTTGAGCTGATTCCGCCGAGCAAACGTATCCATCAGCTATGCACGCTGATCGCGTTGGTAAGGCTCTGGTTCGTCACCTGGCAGCCCCAGCCGCCGGATCTGACGGGGTTGCAGGCGATTCTGGAACGCCACAAGCTCCCGACGCAGGCCCTTCCTGATCCGGGCAACCGGAGACTCCCGGCAGATCAGCTGCGAGAGGCCTGGAAGCTCGCCGTGGACCTGCCGGGCTGCTTCGACGAGGTCGCAAAGTGGCAGAGGGGCTTGCCAGAATTGTGGGCACTGAAACGGAACGCGTACGCGGGAGAACTGCTCGTGGAGCGAATTGGAATAGGTCGGGCGCAGGGGCACGTCCACGTACAGGAGTACCCGAAACTCTCGACCGGTGCGCCGACCGCGGTCGAATTCGTGCGGGAAG
The DNA here is from genome assembly GCA_963706735.1 of uncultured Planctomycetia bacterium. Taxonomy (GTDB): domain Bacteria; phylum Planctomycetota; class MHYJ01; order WSZJ01; family WSZJ01; genus WSZJ01. Next base: position 27,323 of record CAVPNQ010000138.1, on the reverse strand, counting down.
GGTCTGAGTGGTACATGCTGATTCCGTTCGACCTGCCCAAGTAACCGCTCTACACAAACAGACTGCTCACCGACTCGCTCTTGTGAATCCGGTGGATCGCTTCCGCGAGAAGCGGCGCGACGGTGAGCTGCTTGAGCCACGGCCGCTCTTTCCCCGTAATGGGAATCGTGTCGGTGACCACGAGCTCCTCGACGCCGCTCTTCTCGATCTTCTCCATCGCCTTGCCGCAAAGGACGGCGTGCGTGGCGATCATGCGGACGCTGCGGCCGCCGCGCTCGCTGGCGACGCGGGCGGCTTCGGCGATCGAAGTGCCGGTGGAGATCATGTCGTCCACGACCACGACGTCCATGCCCTCGACGGAGCCGATGACCTCGGCGACCTCGGTTTCGCTGGGGCCGGTGCGGCGCTTGTCGATGATCGCCAGCGCGGCGCCGCCGAGGCGCTTCGCGTAGGCCCTCGCCATCTTGGCGCCGCCGACGTCGCAGCAGAGGACGCAGATCTTGCTCAGTTCCTTCTTCTTCAGGTAGTCGATGAGGACGGGGGCGCTGTAGAGGTGGTCCACGGGGATGTCGAAGAACCCCTGGATCTGCGCGGCGTGGAGGTCCATGGTGAGGACGCGGTCGGCGCCGGCGCGGGTGATGAGGTTCGCGACGAGCTTGGCGGTGATCGGCACGCGGCCTTCCGCCTTGCGGTCCTGCCGGGCGTAGCCGAAATACGGGATGACCGCGGTGATGCGCTCCGCCGAGGCGCGCCGGAGCGCGTCGATCATGATGAGGAGTTCCATCAGATTCTCGTTCACCGGCGGGCAGGTGGACTGGACGATGAAGACGTCCGAGCCGCGCACGTCGTCCTGGATCTTCACGTCGATCTCGCCGTCGGGGAACCGGTTGAGTTCGACGTGCGAGAGATCGAGGTTCAGCGCCTTCGAGACGCGGCTGGCGAGCGCGGGGTTCGAAGTGCCTGCGAAGAGCTGGAATTCCTTCTTACGCACGCGGGCCGCTCCGTTTCTTCGCTGAAGGGGCGATGAGTGTCTTGCGGTCCGGGGGGCGGGTCAAATTTTTGGGCGGGGTTTTGTCGAGCTTGCGCGCGGGCACGCCGACCCAGACTTCGCCTTCGGCCAGGGTCTTGCGCGTCACGACGGCGCCGGCGCCGGTCTTCGAGCCCTTTTTCATCGTGCTGGGCGCGACCAGGACGGTGTGGCTTCCCGTGGAAGCGCCGTCCTCGATGACGGTGGGGTGCTTGTTCACGCCGTCGTAATTGGCGGTGATGGTGCCGGCGCCGATGTTGACGCGGGCGCCGATGGTGGCGTCACCGAGGTAGGAGAGGTGCTTGGCCTTGGAATGCGAGCCGAGACGGGACTTCTTCATCTCGACGAAGTTCCCGACTTCGGCGTGGTCCTCGAGGACGGCGCCGGCGCGGAGCTGGCAGAACGGGCCGACCTCGCAGTGGGAGCCGATCTTCACGCCCGAGCGGATGACCGTGAACGGCTCGATGACGGTGTCGGCGCCGATCTCGACGCCTCCCTCGATGTACGTGAGGTCGGGGGCGACGATGGTGACGCCCGCGTCCATGTGGAAGCGGAGGATGCGGTCGCGCATCTTTGAGGTGACCTGGGCGAGGTCGCGGCGCGAGTTGACGCCGAGGACCTCGGAGGGATCGTCGGCGACGAACGCGCCGACGCGGCCCTTTTTCATCATGATCGGCAGGACGTCGGTGAGGTAGTACTCGCCCTGCGCGTTGACCGGCTTCAATTGACGCACCGCGTCAAACACCACGGGGGCCTCGAACGCGTACCCGCCGCTGTTGATCTCGCGGATCGCGCGCTCCTCTTCCGTCGCGTCCTTGTGCTCGACGATGCGCGTCACGTCGCCCTTGCCGCTGCGGACGATGCGGCCGTAGCCGGTGGCGTCCTCGACTTCGCAGGTGAGCACCGTCGCGAGCCGCCCGTCCGCCGCGCGGCCGAGCCCGGCGAGGGTTTCCGGCCGCACAAGCGGCGCGTCGCCGCAGAGAACGTAGACCCGCCCGGTGAAGCCCTTCAGCGCCGCCTCCGCCTGGGCCAGCGCGTGCCCGGTGCCGCGGCGTTCCTTCTGCTCGACCCAGGTGATCTTCTCGCCCTTGAACTCCGCCTTCACCTCGTCGGCGCCGTGACCGACCACCACGACCAGCGGGTCGGGCTTGAGCGTGCGCACGGCGTCGAGCACGTGGGCGAGCAGGGACTTCCCGCAGACTTCGTGCAGGACCTTGGGGAGGTCGGATTTCATGCGGACGCCCTGCCCTGCGGCGAGGATGACGGCGGCGGTGTTCATCGCGGGACACGATACGGCGCGCGGGGAAAGGGGCGAAGTGAAAGGCGCTGGTTGGGGCCCTTTTATCCGTTTTCATCCGTTGTTATCCGTGACCCCGCCGTTCTTTTTTGTCCTGCCGTTGAACGTCCTTTCTTTGAAAGTCAGGGATAGCCGAAGGAAAGGGATAACGAAGGATAGAAACGGCGGGGTCGCGGATGAAAAAGGATGAAAACGGATGGGGCGTGTCTAACGGGCTCTGCTTAAAACCCGATCTCCACGCTCATCGTCGCGTTCAACCCCGGCTCGTTCACGCCGCTCCCATGGTAACGGTGGTCGATGTCGAACAGGTTCTCCACCGAGAGCGTCGCCTTGATCCGCTTCGTGAACTCATACCCTCCGCGGATGTTCGCGGTCGTCCAGCCCGGCGTGCCGCGGTCCGGGATCCGCGCGTCGCTCTTGTCGTCCGCGCTCAGCCTCCGCTGGCCGCGCGCGCTCTCGAAGTACCCCTCGATGAACCACTTGTCCTCCTGGTAGCGCACGCCGTACGTCGCCATCGTCGGCGGCATCCGGCGGATCACCTCTTCGCGCCCCCGGTCTCGGCCCACGATGTACGTGAACACCACGAACGGCCGCACGTGCGGGTAGACCTCCACCTCCAGATCGAGCTCCACGCCGTAGATCGCCGTCGAATGGTCGCTGTTCGCGCGCGCCTTGAAGGGCTTCCCCGACGGCGACGTCGCCGACCCTCCGAACATCACGTTCTCCCGCGTGATCTGGTCCTCGATGTGCGACTTGAAGCCGAACAGCGAGCCCTTCCATCTCTTGTTGCCGCCCTTCAGCCCCACTTCGATCTGCGTCATCGTTTCCGGGTCGAGGTCCGGGTTCGGCACGTCGAACGACGACCCCGTCTCCTGGAACGCGCTGAAGTCGTCGATGTTCGGGGCGCGGAAGCCGCGGCTGATTCCCGCCACCGCCCACAGATTGATCTCCGGGATCGGCAGCCGCACGTTCCCGTGCAGGTCCCACGACAGGTCCGTGTACGTCTTGTCGAACCCCGCCAGGTCCACGCCGTCGCCGGGGACCGGGTCGAGCTCGTTCATGTCCACGCGGATATGAGTGAAGCGCAGCCCGCCGACGAGCGAGAGCCACTCCGCGGGCTTGAACTCGTCCTGGAGGTAGAGCCCGAACGTGCGGTACGTCGAGTCGTCCGCGAACGCGCCGCGCGGCGGGCTCTTCGTCGTCAGCCCGGTCAGCTGGTCCGTCGAGCGCGTGTCGGAGTTCACCCAGTCGTGGTACAGCTCGAACCCGCCCGTCACCGTGTTGAGCGGCACGAGCTTCGTCGAGACCATCGCGCTCAACCCGCCCGACAGCACGGTGTCCTCGTCCTTCTGCAGCACCGTGGACCCCTTGCGCCGGATCCGCCGCTTCTCGCTCTGGTGGTCCGCACTCACCGTCACGTCCACCGTCTCCAGCACGCCGCCCAACTCACGCCCTTCCAGCTTCGCGTAGTACAGCTCGTGCTGCTGGTAGTCGCGGTGGAACTCCACGAACGCGTCGGTGCCGGTATCGCGCCAGCCGATGAAGAGCTGGTCGGAGCGCGGCACGTTCACGAGTGCGGCGGCGATCGCGGCGCCGCGGAGCGTCCAGTGGTCGCTCAGGTGGAAGTCAGCGTGGACGTCGCCGTCGAACTCGTCGTAGCCGGTGAAGGGCTGGCGGCCGGTGTCCTTGCCGCCGTCGAGGTCCTGCCGCCACTTCCCGGACCCGCCCGCGTACCACCCGAACATCCCGAGGTTGCCCTCGGTCTCGGCGCGGAAGTGGAAGGAGCGGTCTGCGGAGGCGCCGCGGGCCTTTGCGGAGGCGTGGATGTCGAACGGCTCGTCGAAGTCCTCCCGGTGGCGCGTCCAGAGCGAGATGGTGCCGCCGAGGGCGTCGCTGCCGTAGAGGACGGAGCCGGGGCCGCGCACGACCTCGATGCGGTTGACGATGAACGGATCGATCGTCGAGAGGTACTGGTTGGGGCCGAAGCGGTAGATCGAGTTGGTGATGCGGATGCCGTCCACCATGAGGAGGACCTGCTGGCCGATGAGCCCGCGGACGGACGGCGAGCCTCCGCCGTACTCGGTGGACTGGACCATGATGCCGGGCTGGCGCTGGAGGGACGCGGGGACGGAGCGGGGGTTGTCGCGCCAGAGCTGCTCGGATTCGAGGAGGTTGGTCGCGCGCGGCACCTCGGCGTCCGGCCGGGCAAGGCGCGTCGCGGAGATGATGAGGCCCTTCTTCTCGGCGGCATCGGGGTCGAGGACGGTCCCGCCCGCAGGCTTCGGGTCCTTCCCGTCCGCCGGCGGCGCCTTCTCTTCCCCCGCAGGCTTCCCTTCGTCCTTCTTGACCTCCGGCTCCTGCGCGAACGTGACGGCGGCCAGAAACAGCGACAGAACGAGTGCAGGACGAAGCGGCATTCAGCCCCCTGGGGTTGGAATCGGAAAGCGGGCTGATCGCAAGGAGCGTGCCATGACCGCTCGCAGGGATCCGGCCTCGTGCGGGGAGCAATGTGGCGAACTCTTCGCCGGGCGCGCTCACAAAACGACCACCGGGTTTCGGGTGCGGGCACGCGGGACGATCCTGTATGCTGCGACCTCCGTCGCTGCACCGCCACGCGCGGCGGGCTGAGGGCCTGAGATGGACTCCACGGACCTGCAACTCACGCTGAAGGGCATCAGCCACCTCGTCGGGAACACGCCGCTTCTGGCGATCCGCCTCGCGTTCCGCGGGCGGCGCACGACGGTTTACGCGAAGGCGGAGAACCTCAACTTCACGGGTTCGATCAAGGACCGGATGGCGCTGTACATCATCCGCCGCTCGTACGAGCGCGGGCTGCTCATGCCGGGGGCGCCGATTGCAGAGGCGACGAGCGGGAACACGGGGATTTCGTTCTCGGCGGTCGGGCGCGCGCTGGGGCACCCGGTGACGATCTTCATGCCGGACTGGATGAGCCAGGAGCGCAAGGACCTGATCCGCAGCCTGGGCGCCGACGTCCGCCTCGTGACCGCGGCGGAGGGCGGCTTCCTCGGGAGCATCCGCCTCGCGGAGGAATTCGCGAAATCGACGCCGGGGGCGTTCCTGCCGCGGCAGTTTTCGAACGAGTCGAACGTGGAGGCGCACGAATCGACGACGGGCCCGGAGATCTGGTGGCAGCTGCGCTTCCATAATCTGAAGCCCGACGCGTTCGTGGCGGGCGTCGGCACGGGCGGGACGATCATGGGGACGGGGAGATACCTGCGGAAAGTGCACCCGGGGGTGAAGCTGTACCCGCTGGAGCCCGCGAATTCGCCGACGATGAGCACGGGGTGCAAGGTCGGCAAGCACCGCATCCAGGGGATCTCGGACGAGTTCATCCCGCCGATCGTGAAGCTGTCGGAGCTGGACCCGGTGATCGCGGTGGACGACGGCGACGCGATCCTGATGGCTCAGAAACTGGCGGCCCGGCTGGGGCTCGCGGTCGGGATCAGCAGCGGCGCGAACTTCCTGGGCGCGCTGATGGCGCAGGAGAAGCTGGGACCGGAGGCGGTGGTGGTCACGGTGTTCCCGGACGACAACAAGAAGTACCTGTCCACCGACCTGATGAAGAAGGAGCCGGCAAAGCCCGGCGCGCTCAGTCCCGACGTGGAATTGCTCGGATTCGGGGCGATGAAGCGTTCGTGCCACACGTGTCTCGAGAGCGAGGACAGCGCGAGGGTGGCGCCCGAGTGTGGGTGTGAAGAGAACGGGGCGTCGAGCGGGGCGAAACAGCAACTACGACGTTTCAACGACAAGTAACTTCAAGAGGGCAACTCCAACTCCAATCTGACGTTCGCGGACGATCGAAGTTGTCCGTTTCCCGGTGTGCCTACTTCACAAACCCGTACCCAAATCTCCCCTTGATGCACAAGTGTCCCTTCGTGATCTCGACATCCAGGGGCGACGTAACTTTCACGATGGCATTGTCCTGTGCGTGCAGCGTGAGCGTGCAGCCGACGCCGCAGTACGGGCAGATCGTGTCGGTCTTCGTCTGCTTCGTCTCGTCCCACGTCTTCGCCTTCCGCATGTCGTGCTCGCTCTTGAACATGAGCGCGCCGGTCGGGCAGACGCCGATGCAGTTGCCGCAATAGACGCAGGCGGAGTCGGGAAGCGACACGTTGTTCTCTGTGGAGATGCGGGCGTCGAACCCTCGGCCGGCCACGGCGATCGCGAACGTGTTCTGCGCGTCGGTGCCGCACGCCTCGACGCACTTGTAGCAGAGGATGCACTTGCCGTAGTCGCGGACGTAAAGGTCGTTGTCCACCTTGACGGGTTGGGCGACGGTTTCGGTGCGGCCGTCGGAAGGGTGATGGTGTCCGGGCTCGCGCGCGTCGCGCTCGTTGGCTTTCGCGGCGGGGTAGGTCGAGCCGTAGCGGGAAGGGTTCGCGCCGTACTTCTTCATCCACTCGCCGATTTTCGGCGCGGTGGAAAGGTCCACGGACGAACCGAGGAACTCCAGCACCATCTTGCGCGCGAGGCGGACCCGCGGCGAGTCCGTCTTGATGTCCATCCCCTTCTCGACCTTGCGTGAGCACGCGGGCGCCAGCACGCGCGCCCCGGCGATCTCGACGACGCAGATGCGGCAGACGTTGACCGGCGTCAGGTTCTCGAGGAAGCAGAGCGTCGGCGTCTCGATGGCGAGCGAGCGGCAGGCCTCGAGGATCGTGGTGCCGGAGGGAACGGAGACGGGCTTTCCGTCGATCACGCACTCGACCGCGGGGGGAACGGCGGCGGGCGGGCGGGCGGGCGGGCTGCTCGGAGGCGGCGGCGGGTTGAACCAGATGCTGGGTTCGTTCATCGCTTTTCCTCCACGCACGCGACGCCGAGCGCGGCCACGGCGGATTCGATGGCGGAAGCGGCGGTCTGCCCGAGGCCGCAGATGCTCGCGTCGCGCATCGCCTGCGCGACTTCGGCGAAGAGCGCGAGCTCGTCGGCCGTGGAACCGATGGGTTTCTTCGAGCGCAACCGCGCCAGCAGCTCTTCCTGCCGCTGCGTCCCCACGCGGCACGGGACGCACTGGCCGCACGACTCGTCGCGGAAGAACTGTGCGATCCGCGCGAGGATGTCGCCGACGTCCACCGTGTCGTCGAAGACCACGATGACGCCGGAGCCGAGCGAGGCGTTGATCGCCCGCGTCCCTTCGAACGTCAGCGGCACGTCCAGCCTGTCCGGCCCGATGAACGTCCCCGCCGCGCCGCCGAGGAGGATCGTGCGGATCCCGCCGGTCGCGCCGCCGGCGAGCGCGAGAACTTCGCGAAGCGTCTTCCCGAACGGCACCTCGTAGAGCCCCGGCTTCGCCACATGCCCCGACACGCAGAACAGCTTCACCCCTGCCGACCCCGCGGTGCCGATCCCAGCCCACGCCGCGCCGCCCCCCGCCAGGATCGGCGGGACGTTCGCGAGCGTCTCGACGTTGTTCACGAGCGTCGGCTGGTTGAACAGGCCGACCTGCACGGGGAAGGGCGGCTTGTTGCGCGGCTCGCCGCGTTTGCCCTCGATCGAGTTGATGAGCGCGGTTTCCTCGCCGCAGATGTAGGCGCCGGCGCCGCGGCGGATTTCGATGTCGAAGGCGAAGCCGGCGCCCATGACGTTCGGGCCGAGAAGCCCGGCCGCCCGCGCCGCGTCGATCGCGGCCTGCATGCGCGACGCCGCGAGCGGGTACTCGCCGCGGATGTAGATGAAGCCGCGCTCGCAGCCGGTCGCGAAACCGCCGATCGTCATCCCTTCCACCACCGCGAACGGGTCGCCCTCCATGAGCAACCGGTCCTTGAACGTCCCCGGCTCCGACTCGTCCGCGTTGCAGATCAGCCAGTGCGGCCGCGCGGGTTCCTTCGCGACCGCGTCCCATTTGCGCCCCGTCGGGAACGCCGCGCCGCCGCGCCCGACGAGCTTCGAGTCCGTGACGTCCTTGATCGTCCCCGCGGCGCCGAGCTCGACCGCGCGCTTGAGGCCCGCGTAACCGCCCGATTTGCGGTACCCGTCGAGGCTCGCGGGGTCCACGACGCCGATCCGGCCGATCAGCTTGAGACCCGGCTGGCCCGCCTGCGGAACCGACTTGCGAAGCGCCTCGAGGTCTTCGCGCGGCGCCGTTCCCTTGAGACCCGCGATCACGGCTTCCGCCGTCGCCGGCGTCGTAAACGATTCCGGTTTCTCGCCCGAGCGCACGATCAGCGCCGCCGGCCCGCGCTCGCACTGGCCCAGGCACGGGCTGCGCCGCCACGCGTCCGCCGGGAGTTCCTTCTCCAGCCGGGCGCACACCGCTTCACTCCCCTTGATCCGGCACGCCACGTCGTCGCACACGTGCGCGACCGCCGCGGGCCGCGGCGACGTCGAGAACATGTGATAGAACGTCGCCACGCCGTACGCCTCCGCCGGCGGCACCGTCAGCCGCTGGCAGACGTAGTTCAGCGCACCGGGCGGGATCCACCCGAAGCGGTTCTGGATGGCGTGGAGCACCGGCAGGAGGAGGTCGCGGTGGGAGCGGGCCTCGTGGCCGCCCGAGAGCGAGGAGTGGCCTTCCGTCGCCAGGTCGCGCGCGCCGCCGGACCAGGCGGAGACGGGCGGGCCGAGGACGGAGTCGGCAGCCGCGCGTTCGGAGGCGGTGGGTTCGGGGCCTGTGAAGCGGAGGTCCAAGATTTCTCCTCTGAAAGTCCCGTCAAATCGTCCTTATCCGCGGCTGTTTCCGCCAAATCCGCCTTTATCCGCGAATGCCGTTGTCTTTCCGTTCCTGGTCTTCGTTCCTGCCCCCTCAGTCCCGCAAGTCTATCGACTTTCGAAAAACGGAATTCGCGGATGAAAGAGGATGACGCGGAAACGGCCGCGGATCACGGCTCAGTTTCCGATGCGTTCCACCTTCACCGCACACGCCTTGAACTCCGCCGTCCCCGACTTCGGATCCACCGCATCGATCGTCAGTAGATTGGTCGCCACGTCATCCGGAAAATGCAGCGTCATGAACGTCAGCCCCGGCCGCAACCCCCGGTCCACCCGCGCAGCCACCTCCACCACGCCGCGCCGCGAACTCACGCGCACCCGCTCCCCGCTCTTCACCCCGATCCGCTCCGCATCCTCCGGCGACAGGTCCAGGCTCTCGCTCCGCCGCAGCGGGGAGTGGTACCCCGACGTCTGCACCCCCGTGTTGTACTCCTCCAGCCGCCGCCCCGTCGTCAGCCGGAACGGATACTCCGCCGTCAGCTTCTCCACCGGCGGGTCGTGCTCCACCGCATGGAAGCTCACCCGCGGCCCGTTCAGCGGCCGCTCCCACAGCCGGCTGTGCAGGAACAGCTCTCCCGGGTGCTTCTCGTCGTAGCACGGCCACTGCAGCCCCTTCTCCGCCTCCAGCCGCGCGTAGCTCATCCCAGCATGCACCGGGCTCAGCGACCGCACCTCGTTCCAGATCTTCTCCGCCGACGGCGTCCCCCAGTCGTGCCCGAGCCGCTTCGCAATCGCAAACAGGATCTCCAGGTCGTCCTTCGCCCCCGCGGGCGGCTCGACGGCCTTCCGCACGCGCTGCACGCGCCGCTCGCTGTTCGTCACCGTCCCTTCCGTCTCGCACCATCCCGCCGCCGCCGGCAGCACCACGTCCGCCATCTCCGCCGTCTTCGTCAGGAACATGTCCTGCGCCACCATGAACTCCAGCCCCTCGAGCAGGTGCCGCGCGTGGTTCTGGTCGGCTTCGGACTGAAGCGGGTTCTCGCCGAGCACGTAAAGCGCGCGCAGCTCCTTGCGCTCCATCGCCTGGAACATCGCCGACAGGTGCCACCCGCGCTCGGGCGGGATCTTCGCGCCCCACGCCTTCTCGAACTTCGCGCGGAACGCGTCGTTCTCGACGTGCTGGAAGCCGGTGAGCCTGTCGGGAAGCGCCCCCATGTCGCCACCGCCCTGGACGTTGTTCTGGCCGCGGAGCGGGTTGAGGCCGCAGGCATAGCGGCCGACCTTGCCGGTGAGGAGCGCGAGGTTGATGAGCGAGAGGACGTTGTCCACGGCGTTGTGGTGCTCGGTGATGCCGAGCGTCCAGCAGATGATCCCGGTCTTCGCGCGCGCCCAGGTGTGCGCGATGTCGCGGATCACCGCCGCCGGCACGCCGGTCTCCTTCTCGGCGTAGGCCAGCGTGTACTTCTCGACGCCCGCGCGGTAAGCCTCCAGCCCCTCGGTCGCGTGCGCGATGAAGTCCTTGTGCTCCAGCCCCGCCGCCAGGATCTCCCGCCCGATCGCGTTCGCCAGCGCGATGTCCGACCCCACATCCAGCCCCGCCCACACGTCCGCCCACTTCACCGAGCTCGTCCGCCGCGGGTCGATCGCCACCAGCCGCGCGCCGTTACGGACGCCCTTCAGAAGGTGGTGGAAGAAGATCGGGTGCGCTTCCCGCGCATTCGACCCCCAGAGCAGGATCACGTCCGTCTTTTCGATTTCCTCGTAGGAGTTCGTCCCCCCGCCCGCCCCGAACACAGTCGCCAGTCCGGCGACGCTGGGCGCGTGTCAGGTCCGGTTGCAGCTGTCCACGTTGTTCGAGCCGAAAACGACCCGCGTCACCTTGCCCGCGATGTAGTTCATCTCGTTGGTGGTCTTCGAGCAGCTGAACATCCCGAACGCCTTCGGCCCGTGCGCGGCGACGACGGAGCGCAGGCCCGTCGCGGCGCGGTCGAGGGCCTCGTCCCAGGTGGCGGGGCGGAGTTTGCCCTGGCGGCCGCCCTCGCGAATCAGGGGCTGCGTCAGACGCGCGTAGGGCTTGTGGCGGGGCATGGAAGGGCTCCTTGCGGCGACTGAGGTCATTATAGGGCGAGAATTCGGAAGCGGGGGCAGAGGAGGAATCCTCTTTCATCCTCCTTCATCCCAACCCCGGTCGTTCGTATCGCCGTTCATCCTCACTCTTGCTGCCACTTCCCAGGAATTCGGCGGGATGAACGGCGATAGGAACGGCGGGGTCACGGATGAAAGAGGATGAAAAGGGATAGGGCTCCGGGAGTTTGAACGACCGTTCAAATTCCTCTTGAAGACCGGGCCGGATTTGCGGATCGTTGCCGGCACGCCACTCAGGGAGACGCCATGCCGGAAGAACGCATCGAGATGACCGTCAACGGCGACAAGGTCGCCGTGACGTTCGGGGGACACAAGACACTCCTCGAGGTCCTCCGCGAGGACCTGAACCTCACCGGGACCAAGCACGGCTGCGAGCTGGGCGAATGCGGCGCTTGCGCGGTGCTCGTGGACGGGAAGCCCGTGCTGTCGTGCCTCATGCTCGCGGTCGAGGCGGACGGCGCGAAGGTCACGACCGTCGAGGGACTGGCCGACGAGGCACGGCTGCACCCGCTTCAGGAAGCGTTCGCGGACTGCGGGGCGGCGCAGTGCGGGTACTGCACGCCGGGGTTCCTGGTGACGGCGAAGGCGCTGCTGGATGCGAAGCCGAGGGCGACGCGGGGGGAAATCTGCGAAGCGCTGGCGGGGAACCTGTGCCGGTGCACGGGGTACATCCAGATCTTCGAGGCGGTTGAAAGCGCGGCGATAAAGATGGCGAGACCGGGGGCCCGGAAATGAGCGCTTCCAATGAACTGAAAGTCATCGGCAAGGCGCGGCGCCGCGTGGACGGGCGCGCGAAGGTCACGGGGCAGACGAAGTTCGCGGACGACCTGGTGTTCTCGCGGATGCTGCACTGCCGGCTGGTGCGCTCGACGGTGCCGCACGCGCGGATCAAGGCGGTGGACGCTTCGATGGCGCTCGCGATGGAAGGCGTGAAGGCGGTGCTGACGGGGGCGGACTTCCCGATCACGTACGGGATCCTGCCGGTGTCGCAGGACGAGCATCCGCTGTGCCGCGAGAAGGTGCGGTTCGTGGGGGACCCGGTGGCGGCGGTGGTGGCGACGTCGGAAGAGATCGCGATCGAGGCGGCGCTGCTGGTGAAGGTGGAGTACGAGCCGCTGAAGACGATTGCGGACCCGCAGGAGGCGCTGAAGACGCCCGAGCCGAGGATTCACGATTACGGCGACCACGGGAACGTGCACAAGGCGGTGGCGCTGGAGTTCGGCGAAGTGGACGCGGCGATCGGCGGGGCGGACCGCGTGTTCGAGGATGTGTTCTTCTTCCAGGGGAACACGCACCTGCCGCTGGAGCAGCACGCGGCGGTCGGGATGGTGGACCCGGACGGGAAGCTGTGCCTGTGGTCGTCCACGCAGACGCCGCATTACGTGCACCGGGCGCTGGCCCGGGCGCTGGCGATGCCGCCTCACCTGATCCGGGTCATCGCGACCCCGAACGGCGGCGGCTTCGGCGGCAAGACGGACCCGTTCAACCACGAGATCGTCGTCGCGAAGGCCGCGATGGTGACGGGCCGGCCGGTGAAGATCTGCCTGACGCGCGAGGAAGTCTTCTACTGCCACCGCGGGCGCCACCCGGTGCTCATGAAGTTCCGCACCGGCGTGAAGAAGGACGGGACAATCACCGGCGTGGACCTGCAGACGCTCCTCGACGGCGGCGGATACGGCTCGTACGGCGTCGCTTCCACCTTCTACACCGGCTGCCTCCAGACCGTGACCTACTCGCTCCCGACCTACCGCTTCCGCGGCTGCCGCACGTTTACCAACAAGCCGCCGTGCGGCCCGAAGCGCGGCCACGGCACGGTGCAGCCGCGGTTTGGACAGGAAGTCCAGATGGACAAGATCGCGGTGGCGCTGGGGATGAGCCCGGTGGAACTGCGGCTGAAGCAGCTGGCGCCGGCGAACTCGATCACGGCGAACTGGTTCCGGATTGGGACGAGCGGGCTGCGGAGGTGCATCGAGGAGGTGGTGAAGCGGTCCGGGTTCAACGAAAAGTGGGGAAAGCTGCCTCCGGGACGCGGCGTTGGCCTCGCGTGCTCGACGTATCTCACCGGCGCCGGCCACCCGATTTACTGGAACGACCTGCCGCACACGGGGGTGCAGCTGCAGTTCGACCGGTCGGGGGCGGTCGTGGCGTTCTGCGGCGCGACGGACTGCGGGCAGGGGTCCGACGACGTGCTCGCGGCGATGATCGCGGAAGTCTTCGGCCTGACCACGAACGACATCCGTCTCGTGACGGGCGACACAGGGATCACGCCGGTGGACCTCGGGTCGTACTCTTCGCGCGTGACGCTCATGATGGGAAACGCCGCGATCCAGGCCGCGGAGCGCGCAAGGGCGCTGATCGCGGAAGCCGTCTCGAAGAAGCTCGAGATCCCGCTCGACCAGCTCGTCTTCGCCGGCGGCCGCGTGTTCGATGCGTCCGATCCCGCGAAAGGACTCTCCTGGCAGGACGCCGTGATTCTCGGCGAGGCGATGCACGGCACGCTCGGCTCCACCGGCTCGTACAAGCCCCCCGCCGTCCCCGCGAAGTACAAAGGCGGCGGCGTCGGCCCCAGTCCCGCGTACTCATTCACCGCAGCCGTCGTCGAAGTCGAAGTCGACCAGGCGACGTGCTTCCTCGACGTGAAGAAAGTCTGGATCGCCCACGACATCGGCCGCGTCCTCAACCCCGTCCTCGCCCGCGGCCAGGTCGAAGGCTCCGTCTACATGGGGCTCGGCGAAGCGCTGATGGAAGAGTCCGCGTTCCGGCGTCTCCCCGCGAACCTCTCCGGCGCGCTCGTGCACAAGCAGCCCTCGATGCTCGAGTACAAGTCCCCGACGACCATGGAGATGCCCGAGGTGGACACCGTCTTCATCGAGGACCCCGACCCCAACGGCCCGTACGGCGCCAAGGAAGTCGGCCAGGGCCCGCTCCTCCCGATGCCTCCCTGCGTCGCCAACGCCGTCTACGACGCCATCGGCGTCCGCGTGGACGAGTCCCCCGTCACCCCCGAGAAGATCGCCAAGGCCGTGTGGGACAAGGAACACGGCCGCGAGGGACGCTTCGGCCCCAAGGACTTCCCCGTCATCGAGTGGCCCGAGGCCTCGAAAGTCAAGACGCCCGCCGAGGGCGGCGACGGCACCGCTTCCAATGAGAAGCCGCGCAAGTCGAAACTCCTCGCCTCCGGTTTCCGCCTCGCCCCCGATTCGCCCGGCGCGAAGACCGAAGGGGTGCGCTCATGATGCGCTGCCCGTCGTTCCGCTACCACGCGGCGAAGTCGGTGAAGGAAGCGGCGTCCGTACTCGCCGCCGAAGGACCGGCCGCGATGCTCCTCGCGGGCGGGACGGACCTCGTCCCGAACATGAAGCGCCGGCAGCACATGCCCGGGGTGCTCGTGTCGCTCCGCAAGGTCAAGTCGTTGCGCGGCGTGAAGATCGCGAAGGACGGCTCTGCGACGATCGGCGCGTGCTCGACGCTCGCCGACCTCGCGCTGAACCCGAAGCTCGCGAAGGGCTGGCCCGGTCTCTCGCGCGCCGTCGCGAGCATCGCTTCCCCGCTCATCCGCGCCGCGGCGACGCTGGGCGGCAACCTGTGCGTGGACACGCGGTGCAACTACTACAACCAGAACCACGAGTGGCGCGAGTCGATTTCGTTCTGCATGAAGGCGCCGGGGCCGGCCGGCACGGCGCTCCAGGAGAAGACGCACGGGACCTGCTGGGTGGCGCCGTCGAGCCCGAGGTGCTGGGCGGTGTCGTCCACGGACTCGGGGCCGATGCTGATGGCGCTCGGTGCGACGGTGACACTCGAGTCGAAGGCGCGCGGCGTGCGCGAAATCCCGGTCGGCGCGCTCTACGGCGACGACGGGATGGCGTTCCTCAAGAAGATGCCCGACGAGCTGCTCACGCACGTCCGCGTCCCGGCGCCCGCGGGCGCGAAGTCCACGTACTGGAAGCTGCGCCGCCGCGGGTCGTTCGACTTCCCGGTCATGTCCGTCGCGGCCTGGGTCAAGCTCGCGCCCGGCGGCGAGGTCGAGGACGCGCGCATCGTCCTCGGCGCCGTGACGTCGCGGCCGCTCGACTGCCCGGAGGCTGCGCTCCTGCTCGGCAAGAAACTCACCGACGAGTCCATCGAGGAGTTCGCCGGGAAAGCCTCCGCCCACGCCCGCCCCCTCGACAACACCGACTTCGCCGCCGCCTGGCGCAGAAAGACCGCACACGCCTTCCTCACCGGCGCACTTCGCGAAGTCCGCGGCGACGACAAGGCCACGCTCGGGGTGCTGGCGCAGCGGGTGCTGCGGGGGGCGAGCTGCCTTGGCTAGGAAATCCGCCCGGTGGAGCCCTGCCGGCCTCCCCGCGTTCGCCCACCTGCTTCCCCTCGGCCCCGTCCTGCCGCGGAGATGCTGATGAAGGTCGCGCGCCTCGTCTGCCTCCTCCTGGCCATGGGTTCCATCGCCGCGGCCGACAGGATCCTCCTGAAGGACGGCCGGTACTACGAGGGCGTCATCCTCGAGGAAACCGACGCCCTCGTCATCTTCCGCACAGGCAAGGAGACCCTCGAGATCCCCCGCGAGCAGGTGCAATCGATCAACCGCTCGGCGACTCCCGCGACCGAGCGTGAGAAACGTCTGGCTACCCTCGATCCGGCCGCCCCGAACGGATACCTGGAAGCGGCCACATGGCTCGTGGCGTCAGGCAAGGCGGCCTGCGATCTCCCCACGCTCCGGAAACTCTGCGCGGCCGCTTCCATGCTCGACCCGACTCTCGCATGGCAGGCCCAGATGGTCCTCGGCAAGTACCTCGAAGAGTCCGGCGACCGGCGCGAGGCCGCCCTCGCCTACGCCAGGGCCATGCGCGCAAAACCCGCCGACACGGCTGCAAAGACGGCGATCGACGCGATGCTCAAGAAGCTCGAAGAGGACGCCCGACGCGACATGACCCGCCTCGCGGACGCCCTCGCCCTCGTGCTGCACGAGAACTACCTCGAGGCGCTTCCCGTCCTATCGCAGGCCGACCGGCGGGCGTTGTCGGAGATGGCGCCGGAGGCTCTCGGGATGTCGATGACGGAGTTCTTCCGCGACATCCGGAGCCGCGTGAAGTGCAGTGACTGCGACGGCCAGGGAATCCGCTACTGCCCGGCATGCGCGGGGAAGGGCTTCATCGCCTGCAAGACCTGCTCGGAAACCGGCGAGCGGCCGGGCGCTTCGGACAAGGACCGCGAAACCTTCGCCGGAAAAGTCTGCCGCGACTGCTTCGGTCTCGGGAACCGTCTGTGCGGGCGGTGCTTCGCCGAACGGGACATCGTCATTTCTTTCCGGAACCGGGGAAACTCGCGCCGGGCGGACGCGACGGTGCACGCGAAAGCAGGCGAAGAGGGGAGAGCCCTGGGGAAGGAAATCAGCCTCGACACCTGGCTCCAGGAGCCCTCGAAGCACGAGGTCCGCGCCCTTCGCGCCGGGGAACCGACGACCGGCGGGAAGAGCAGCTGTCCCACGTGCGAAGGCACCCCGTTTTCGCCGCCGGGCGATCCGCCGCCGATGGACCGGATCCGGGCGTTCATGGAGGAGGCGCGAAGCCGCGCGGAGGGCCGTGAACCTTACGACTCCGTGCCGTCGCCCCGCTTCATGTTCGAGGAGGCGGACATCGCCGACGGCCTGCTCCGCTACCGGAGCGGCAAGTGGGTCAAGTGAGACGATCGCTGAAGAAACCTGTGGTGCCTGACCGCGAACCCGTCACGGCCCGCGCGGTCCGGCGCATCCGCGTCGGCCACCGGGCGCCAAAGCCGGAGCTCGACGCCGTCGCCGTCGAGGAGCCGCTCGAGATCCGCCTCGGCGCACGCCCGCTCGCCGTCACCATGCGCACGCCGGGGCTCGAGCGCGAGATGGTGCTCGGGTTCCTGTTCGCGGAAGGGCTGATCGGCGCCGCGCCCGACGCGACGATCGTCATCGAGCCGCGCGCCAACGTCGCGCGCGTACGGTTGAGAGCCGGCCACGTTCATCCCACCGCCACCCGCCGCGGCACCCTCACCACGTCGGCCTGCGGCGTCTGCGGCCGCTTCTCCGTCCAGGACCTCCTCGACCGCGTCGGCCGCGCCCGCGACGCCGCCCCCGTCGCCGCTTCCCTCGTCGCCCGCGCCCCCGCGCTCCTCCGCTCCGCACAGCCCTCGTTCGGCAAGACCGGCGGCCTCCACGCCGCCGCCGCCCTCGACGCCCGCGGCCGCCTCCTCGCCGCCGCCGAGGACGTCGGCCGCCACAACGCCGTGGACAAGGTCGTCGGCCTCCTCCTCGACTCCCGCTCCCTCGACCGCCCCGCCCTCCTCGCCGTCTCCGGCCGCGCTTCCTTCGAAATCGTCCAGAAGGCCGCCGCCGCCCGCTTCCCCGTCCTCGTCGCCGTCGGCGCGCCGTCGTCGCTCGCCGTGGATCTCGCCGAGCGCGCGGGAATCGCGCTCGTGGGATTTGCCTCGGGGAAGAGGTTCAATGTCTACTCGAATGCCGAGCGGATCCGGTTCAAGAAGTGACGGGAGATGTAGCCCTCAGGAGGGCTTCCGGAGAAGTGATTCGCGGGAGATCACGACCCATGCCAAGGCGAAGTTGCGGACCGACGGCAGCACAGATCCAGAGAGCCTTCGACAACGAAGTGGTCGAACTCGTTCTCGACGCCGCCTGGGGGCGCTTCCGGCAGGATCTTCCCGCCATGATCTGCGCGGGCAAGGGCGACCAGGTGGCCCGGATGATTTCCGTGCTCCCGCGGGGGTCATGGATCGTCCTGCTGACGGTCCTGCTTGAATTCAAGTTGTCCGTGCGCGACGCGGCGCTGTCGCCGCAGATCGCCGTGATGGCGCTGGCAGCCTACGAAGCGCTCGGCGCCGGCGGCCATGCCGATTACATCCGCTGGCTGGTCAAGGAGGGCGGGAAGGCTTCCGAAGAAGAGCATCTGAAGCGCGAGTTGAAGGTAAACGGCGACACGACGCCGCAAGCGCTGCGAATCAAGTTCATCCGGGAGAACGCGTACGATTTCGCGGAGGACGCGTAGCGCGAACCTTGCCCTGCGAGCCTCCCCTCGCTAATTTTCCTGCGTGGCCCAGGCAGAAGCGACTGCTGGAGCAAGCGGCCCGGGCGCAGCCGCGCGCGTCCCGCCGTGGCTGTATCCCGTGTTCTTCGTGTCGGGATTCGCGGCGCTCGTCTACCAGGTCGCGTGGCAACGCGCGCTCTTCACGGTCGTCGGCATCAACGTCGAGACCGTGACGATCGTCGTGTCGGCGTTCATGCTCGGGCTCGGCGCCGGAGCGCTCGCGGGCGGCGCGCTGTCTCGCGATCCCCGGCGTCCGGCGATCGCCTTCTTCGCCGCGGCCGAAACCGGCATCGGCCTCTTCGGCTTCGCTTCGCTCCCGCTCATCGAGGCCGCGGGGCACGTGTGCGATTCGCTCCCGGACGCCGCTTCCGCCGTGCTCGTCTTCGCTCTCCTCCTCGTGCCCACCGTCCTCATGGGCGCGACTCTCCCGCTCCTCGTCGCGCACGCGGTGCGCGCCGATCGAAACGTCGGCCGCGCCGTCGCGGCGCTCTACGGCGTGAACACCCTCGGCTCCGCCGTCGCCTCCATCGCGGCCGCGCTCGTGCTTCTCGCGAAGCTGGGGATTTCAGGAAGCGTGCATCTCGCGGCGATCGCGAACCTGGCGGTGGGCGCGGTGGCGCTGGCGCTGTGGAGGGCGCGGCGATGAGCCTGGCACTGGCTTGGGCGGTCGCCTTTGCGACGGGGTTCGTGTCGCTGTCGTGCGAAGTGCTCTGGTACCGGGCCTACATGCTCGCGTCCGAAGGGTCGCCGCTGGCGTTCGGGCTGATGCTGGGCTCGTACCTGCTGGGGATCGCGGCAGGCGCAGAAGTGGCGCGGCGGATGTGCCGGAGGGAGTCCCTGCCCGGCGACGCGCGCTTCCTCGCCCCCCTGGGGGCCTTCGTGCTCGCGGCGAACGCGCTTTCCTATCTCGTGGTCCCGGTGCTGGCGCGGGTCGTGGGGCGGTTTGACTGGGAAGCGTCGCTGCCGCTGGTCCTGATGGCCTCGGGATCGCTCGGCGCGATCCTGCCCCTGTCGGCGCACTTCGGCGTCCCGCCGGACGACACCGCCGGGGCGCGCGTCGCGCAGTTGTACGCGGGGAACATCGCGGGCTCGACGGTCGGGACGCTGCTGACGGGATATCTGCTGCTGGAGATCTGGACGCTTTCCGCGGCGGCCGCGTTTCTCGCCGTCGTGGGATGCGCGACGGCCGCGGTCGTCTTCTCGCGGTCCTCGTTCCGCCGCCGGGGACGATTCGCCGCTTTCGGCGCCTGCGCCGCGTGCGCCGTGCTCGCTGTCGCGGCGCGCGGCACGAGCTTCGATCTCGTCTGGGAGCGCCTCCTCTACCGCCACGCATTCTCGCCGGACCGGCGCTTCGCCCTCGTGAAGGAGAACCGCAACGACGTCGTCTGCGTGACGGCGGACCGGCTGATCTATGGCGGCGGCGCGTACGACGGCGCGATCAGCACTTCGCTCCGCGGCGACCAGAACCACGTCTGGCGGGCGTACGCGATGGCCGCGTGGCATCCGGCGCCGCGGGAAGCGCTCATGATCGGGTTGTCGGGCGGCGCGTGGTCCGAGGTGATCGCGCACCTGCCGGGGCTGGAGCGGCTCACGATCGTCGAGATCAACCCGGGGTACCTCGACGTGATCGCGAAGTACCCGGAAGTCTCCGGACTCCTGCGAAATCCCAAGGTGTCCATCGTCATCGACGACGGCCGCCGCTGGCTGAGGCGCCATCCGGACCGGACGTTCGACCTGGTCGTCCAGAACACGTCCCAGCACTGGCGCGCGCACATGACCCACCTGCTGTCCCGGGAACACCTCGAGCTCGTCAGGTCGCGCCTGAGGCCCGGCGCGATCTTCTTTTACAACACGACGGACTCTCCCGAAGCGCAGGCCACGGCGCTGGCTGTGTTCCCCCATGCCGGGATGCTCCGCAATTTCATCCTCGTCAGCGAACGGCCGCTGGCGCCCGACGAGGCGCGACTGCGCCGGGTCCTGCGGGAGTTCGAGCTGGAGGGTTCCCCGGTCTGGGATTTCTCCAGGGCAGGGGAGGAATCGCTGTTCGAGGACGTCGTGGCCAGGTCGCTGCGTCTCGTGCCGAGGAGCGCCATCGAGTCGCGGGCGGCTGGAGCGCCCGTGATCACGGACGACAACATGGCGAGCGAGTGGGCGCGGGCCTGGGCCCATTGAGGCCTCGGTCGCCCGGCACGCGCGGCCGCAGTTGCCACGCGGCGGACAAGCGCGACCGACTGGGCTTGATTCACTCTCGGCACGAGCCCTACGATGCAATCTCGTTCCCGGTTCGCCCTCGCCATGGATGTGCGGCCGTTCTCCCCGCTCCGGAGCCCTGCATGAACCGCTTCCTGTCCGCCGCGCTCGCCTTGGCCGCCGCAACCTCGCCGGCGTTCGCCGAAGACAGCTCCGCCACCGCGATGCTCCGCAACACGGGCGGACCGGTCATCGAGATCGTGGGGACCGCCGGGGAACCGCTCGGCCGGACCGTGTCGGCGGGCTGGAGCCTTGCGCTCTCCGAAGGCCGTCCTGCGATCAGCGCGCTTTCCGCGAACCAGGCGCTGGTGGTCTGGTACGGAACCGGCTGCACGGCGGTGTCGATTCTGGAAGCGTCCGCGGGAGCCCTTCGTGAAGTCTGGAGCGACGCGTTCGAGCCGGGCTGGACGATTCATGCGGCAGGCGACTTCAACAAGGACGGGCGTCCCGATTTCCTGATGGTGAAGACGGCGGGCGAAGGAGACGACCGGTCGTTCTCCTGCGCGGTGGCGGTCTGGGACAGGAAGCTGGGCATCGACGTCGTCACCGACCCGGTGACGATCGTGCCACGCTGCCGCGGCGCGTACTTCACGACCGGCGACATGGACGGGGACGGCGCGGCCGACGTCGTCTTCCACAGCTTCGACTACGGCGGGTCGTTCGAGACAAACCTCTTCATGCTCAAGGGACACGGCGACGGGACGATCGATGCAGAGCCGAAGAAAGTGCTCCTGCTGACGAGCCCCCACGCCGCTTCGAACCCGGTCCTGGAAGACCTCGACGGCGACGGCGACCTGGACGTGTTCCTGCCGCCCGACGACGACGTCTCCGACGAGGGGCAGTGCCACGTCGCGTTCAACAAGGGCGACGGCCGGATGGAGAACCTGAAGGAGTCTGTGGACCTGCGCACCACGAACGAACAGGACTCCGGGGACCAGTACATGGCGACGGCGTTCCTGGCCGACGTGGACCATGACGGGAAGCGCGACCTGGTCGCGCGGTGCGATTTCATCCCGGAGAAAGCGTGGGAAATCCGGATCCACCTCGGCACGGGCGGGGGGCAGTTCGACGAAAAAGGAAAGGTGCTCGCTTCCGGGGAATACGCGAAAGCCCCGATGCCCTCGCTCGCCTGGATCGCCTGGCCCGGGCGGGACGCGCAACCGCCGGACGTGGAACCGCCCGCGAAGAAGGAAATGGAAGAGTGGTGGACGGCCCTGGGCTCGGCGAAACCCCGCGAGGCCGCGCGTGCGATGGGATCTTTCCTGAGGGCCGGGGCCGCGGCGGCGCCGTTCCTCGCGGAACACGTCCCCGCCGGCGCGGCGCTGGACGAAGACCGGGTGGGCGCCCTCATCCGCGATCTCGACGACGAGGACTTCGCGGTGCGCGAGAAGGCGAGCGCGGCGCTGCTCGGCCTCGCGGACGTCGCGGAGCCGCTGCTGAAGACCGCCATGGGAAAGACGACCTCCGCCGAGGTCAAGGCGCGGCTGCGGGCAGTCCTCGAGAACCCCCCGGCAGGAAAGCTGTCGGACCTGAAGGCCGCGGAGCACGCGATGCTCCGGCTCCTGGCGCTCCTCGAAGCGATCGACACCCCGGAAGCCCGCGAGGCGGTCGCGCGGCTGGTCCAACCGAACGTCTCCCTCCCGCTTCGCACCGCGGCGGGAGAGGCCGTTCGCCGTCAAAAGCACTGATATCATCTCGCGGAACCCCCTACAACGGAGGTCACCCGTGCGCATCACCGGTTTCCAGCTCGCCGCACTCCTCCTGCTCGCGGGCTGCGGCGATAAGCCTCCCCCGCCTTCAAGCCCGACTCCCGCGAGTTCAAACAGTGCCCCGGCGGAAGCGCCCTCCGTCCGCTCCACGCCCGTCGCCTCCCTCGAAGCGCTCCCCGCGCTTCCCAACGGCACGCGCGCCATCGCGGCCTCCGTCTTCGAGCCGGCCGGCGCGCAGTTCGCGTCCGGCATCGAGGTCGCCTGGCCGCTCGTGGGTGAACAGCCTGCCGGGAAGCGCCTCTGGATCCAGGTTCTCGACCCGGCGTCGGGCGTCTGGTTCCCGACGGCCGAAATGGCGACCGTCCAGGAAGGCGGAAAAGAAGCCCGCGGGCGCGTGTATCACTTTTCGACGATCGGGCTGACGGACGAAGCGGGGTGCCTGACGGAGTGGGTCTGGCTCGTCGCGTCGTATCGGGAGGCCGTCGGAGGACTTTCGAGAAACCTGTCCGACAAGTATCGCAAGGTCCTTGAACTCCCGTACGGGTTCAACCTGACGATGCAGGACTGGCTCGACGACTCCGGCAATGCGCGCTTCAACAGCACGGGCCCGGGCGTCGGCGGCGTGATGACGACGTTTGACGTGACGGTGAAGCTGACGCACTGCCTGGAAGCGGGGCGGGCGGAGTTCCGGAGGATGCTCGGCGAGATCGACGTCGCGGTGGCCGAATCGGCGGCGAACTGGATGGAGGTCGTGGCGCGCGGGGGGCCCGGCGCGGTGACCGCGCTCTGGCAGGCGCACCTCGACCTGGTGCGCGTGGCGAAAGAGTGGCGCGACCCGCCGCGCGAAGTCGTGGGGCGCTGGGCGTGGGGACGGCTGGAGGACTACGCCTACAAGCGCGCGCGGGATGGCATCGCCGCGGCCGTGGACAGGAACATCGGGCTGGGGAAGTTCACGAAGAACCCCCTTCTCAAAGTCCCGCGCGATGCGGCGATGGACAAGTTGGCCAAGGAGCGCTTCAAGGCCAGCATCACGGACGCCTTTGAGAAACCGACGAAGGCAAACCTCGAGGCGCTCGCTTCTGACTTCGCGCGGATGGCGGACTCGCTCGTGATGGACCTCGCGTTCAACCGGAATTCCGGCCGCGAAGGGACGTTTCTCAATGCGCCCGAGTCGGTGCGCTACGTGCTGACGCCGGCGTCGCTGGCCGCGATGACCGAGTCGAAGGAATTCACGACCGGCGCGGAAAGCGCGGCGGCGAAGATTGCCGGGAAGAGCTTTGCATCCGAGGGGGAATTCCGCGCGGCGCTCGACGGCGTGCTGACCCCCGCGGAGCGCGACGCGTTCTCGATGGCGCTCGTGAACCTCGCGCGCACGATCGACGACCCGACGACGCGGGAGCGGCTCTTCGAGCTCGGCGGGCCGATCACGGACGGGTTCAACCGGCAGAAGGACCTCGCCGGGCTCTCTTCGTCGTATCACCTTGCGCTGTCCCTCGGTCTTTTCGAGCCCGTCCTCCTCGGAAAGGAAATCGGCGGCAAGACATGGGAGCACAAGGGCGACGGCACGACCGTGGACGCCGGCTGGATCGACGTCTTCGAGAACCGCACGGAGCGCACCCACGAGTTCCGGTCGCGCGCCGAGGACGGGCCGCGCGCCGTGACGGGCCGCACCGGGCCACCCGGCGAAGGCGATGGCAATTTCCCGGAACTCCGCCGGTCCTACCGGCGCTTCACTGCCGCCCTGCGCTCCGAGACGCGCCGGGGCGAAGCGGCGTTCCAGGCGGCGGTCACCGGCCAGGACAAGATCTTTGCGCTGGCCGCCGTCCGCCTCCTCTCCTCCGACGTGCGGAAGTACATGGCGGAAGACATGGACCGCACCTTGAAAGCGAAGGGGCTCGAACTGGCGGGCAAGATGATCTCCAAGGTGTCCCCGATGAAGCGGATCTTCGGCGACCTCGGCCAGGTGCTCTTCGCCGAACCCGCCACGGCGCTGGTGAAGGCCGGCGTGGACGCGCTCGCGCCGGACCAGCTTGAAGCGCTGGGACGCGACATCGACCTGGCGACCGCGCGGCTGGCCGCCGAACTCGGGCCGGCGCCTGAAGTCCCGCGCGCCGTGGCCGCCGGCCCGGCGGGACTCCTCGACATGACCCGGCCGATGCCCGGCCTGCCGGGCCCGTGCGCCGGGAAGGAACCGGGAAAGCTCGCGTTCAAGCTCTCGTGGTCCGAGCCGCCCACGGGCCCGTCGGGGACGGTGACGCTCGGCCTGCTCGATCCGCCCGACGATCACGAATCGCGGCGGAAGCTCACCGAGGAGTACTTCAAGACGCTCGCCGGAAAGTGGGTGAAGGTGACGAGCACGTGCGCAGGCCGGACGGAGTACTCGTTTCAGCTCCTCATGGACACGGGCCTCGGGGCGGAGACTCTTTCCTTCTTCAGCGCGTCCGTCGAAACCCGGAAGGCCGGAAGCCACACGCTCACGATCCGCTTCTCGATCGCGGGGCAGGAGCTGTCCGCGGAAGCGCCGGTTGAGATCCGGAACAACGAGGAGGAGGAGAACCGCAAGGATCTCGAGGCGGCGCTGGAGGAACTTAAGCGCGCGATGGGGGTGATCGAGGAGGACAAGAAGGAAGTCCAGAAGGAGATCCTTAAGGTCGAAGGCGAGAAAGAAGAGCACACGGCCAAGCTGAACGAGAAAGACGTCACCTCCGCGGAGGTCGAGTGGCGCACGAAGGCCGTCGGTGAATGCGACAAGCGCCTGGCCCGGCTCCGGCAGATCCTGAAGTACCTGGATGGTGAGCCGGGCGGGGAAGATCGCGTGGAGATGCACAAGCGCGACGTGGCCTGGGCGCACGGCAAGGTCGCCCTCTACCACCGCAGGCTCGAAGCGTTCGGCCCGGCGCGCGCTTCCCTGGCGGAGTCGCTTCGATGGGGCGAGCGTCCGGAAACGGTGCATTACCAGCTGGCCGAGGTCGCGCGTGCGGCGAACGAGTTTGAAACCTATCGTGAGGAGATGGTGAAAGCCGGAAAGGAGCCGGACCTGGAGTGGATGTCGCGGGCGGCGATCGCCCGCACGGGCGACCTCGGGGTGGGGCGGAAGTATCTCGTGGAAGCGGCGCAGAAGGGCGGAGTGGACCCGAGCCAGGTCGACCTGACGATTCCGCAGGAGAAGGATGTCACGCGCTAAACGGGAGGCGAGTTACCGAACTTCCGACCGCCGGTGGCGCCTGTAGGGCGCCTCGAAGGCCTCGCCGAAGCGGCGGCGAGAGCCCTACCCTACCGTCACGTTCTCAATTCGGTCGCTTCCGCCGCGGCGCAAACCGCGGACGCGCCTCGGGTGCCGAAGAGGGCGGCGGGGCCGCCGGCGGAACCGGGGGCGCCGAGGCCGCGTGCCAGTGCGCCCAGGCGCAGTGCTCGAGCGCCACGGCAAAATCGGCCGGCGTGGCGAAGCGCCGCGACCGGTCCTTCTGAAGCGCGCAATCGATGGCATTTGACGTCGCGACCGACACGGCGGGGTTCACGGCGCACGCCGCCATCGGCGCTTCATGGATGTGCCGCGCCAGCACGTCGGCGACGGTTCCGCCCGGGAAGGGAGTCGAGCCGGTGAGCATCTGGAAGAGCGTGACGCCGAGGGAGTAGATATCGCTGCGGATATCCACGTCGCTGGAACCGCGCGCCTGTTCCGGGGACATGTACGCAGGCGTGCCGTTCAGCGCGCCTCCTGCGCCGCTGCCGCTGGGGATGGCGAGTCCCAGGTCCGCGAGTTTCGCGGCGCCGTTTCGCGCGAGGAGGATGTTGCCGGGCTTGACGTCCCGGTGGACGAGGGAGTTCTCGTGGGCGTGCTGGAGCGCGCGGGCGACCTGGCCGGCGATCGTCAGGCAGGTGCGCTCGTCGAGAGGCACGCGCGGCTGTAGAAGCTGGCTCAGCGTCGGCCCTTCCACCAGTTCCATCACGAAGTAGTGCACGCCGCCCGAGAAGCCGACGTCGATCCCCTGCACGACATTCGGGTGCGACAGCCGCGCCACGATCCGGGCCTCACGGACGAATCGTGCGACGACCTCCGGGTCCTCCGCCAGTCGCGGGTGCAGGATCTTGATGGCGACGACCCGGTCCATCGAAACCTGCACCGCGCGCATCACACGGCCGGACTGCCCCCTCCCGATTTCCTTCTGCAGCCGATACCCCGGGATCTCAAGTGCCGTCTCAAAGTCGCTCTGGATCTTTGCAACCACCGACGCCTGCGCGGCCGAAATCCACTTCTTCGCGACAAGGAACTCCCCCAGCTTCACGGCCGCCGTCCCGTTCGCCTGGAGATCTCGCTGAAGGGCCAGCGCTTCGGAGAGGCGCGCCTTCGAGATGAACCCGAGGCGGACGGCGATCGCGCCGAACTGCTGCTCGGGGGCTGGACCCGCAGGAACTCCCCGGGGGCCGGGATTTGAAGGGCCGGGCGCCGGATTCATCCTGGTTCGATCTCCCTCGAGACGACGATCGCGTGGCCCGCCCGGGTCCGGGAAGTTCCCCGCTTCGGTACGGAACTGTACCGGGAACTCCTGCACGGGTCGAGCGCGCTACAGCGCCGCGTACGAGAAGAGGCCGCGATCACTCCCCCGGCAGCCGTCCCTTCTGCGCAGCCCACCATTCGCTCCAGCGAATTGCGGCGGTCGGCCCCGTGCCGAACGACTGCCCGGTGAGCTCCATCAGCGCGGCTTCGGCGAGACGGGGGCCCTCCCAGCCGGGCGGACCGAAAGGATTTGAATCGGGAAGCGAGAGGCGCCCGATCAGGGCTGGCACGGCGCATGATGCCGCAGGTCCGACCGGGCATCCAGACCGGAATCGACTTATCATCGCGCTCGTGATCGCCGAAACCGCTTACCTCTTCCGCCACGCTCTCCTCCGCGACGCCGCCTACCAGCTTCAGCTTCCCGGAACCCGCGCGCGACTTCACGCGCTCGCGCTCGAGCTGATCGAGGACGTCTGCGGCGGAAGGGCCCCGGTGCCGCCTCCGCTGGGAACGGGGATCCACGGCGAGATGGAGGGGCATGCGACCGATCCGTTCGCCGAGGAGTTGTCCGCCCACGCGCGCCTCGGGGAGGCGGCTCCTGACGTACGCTCGCTCTACCTGGAGCGGGCGGCCGAATTCGCAAAGCGAAATTTCCGCGACCGTGACG
>CAVPNQ010000137.1:0-53106 GCA_963706735.1 uncultured Planctomycetia bacterium | reverse complement strand
GTTCGTCGCTGAAGCGCGTGCCGCGAGCCGGGCCGTGACGTGAGCGAAGTTCGTGGACGGCTCGATCTCCGTCGAGCGCACGACCCCGAAGAGCGCCTCCAGCGACTTCGCCTCGTCCGCGCACGCCTTGCACGCGGCGACATGCTCGCGCGCGCTCGCGAGCTCGGCATCGCCGAGTTCCCCGCGAACGAAAGCGACCAGGTCGTCTACGTGACTCATTGCAGGTTCTCCAGTTTTCCGGCCAGCAGGTCCTTCAGCTTCAACATCGCCGCATGCATCCGGCTCTTCACCGTCCCCAGCGGAATCCCCAGCACCTCCGCCACCTCCTGGTACTTCATTCCCTTCGACTCCGCGAGGAGCAGAACCTGCTGCTGCTCCTCCGGCAACGTCTCGATCGCCTTCCTCACGATCACCGCCCGTTCTTCCGTGTCCATCCGGGCGTCCGGCGCAGGGGAGTGGTTGCTCACGACATCGTGAAACGTGTCCCCCTCCGAATCCACCGGCGCATCCAGGCTCACCGTCCTCGGTGCGTGCCCCTCATGCCTCATCTTGTCGATCCACAGGTTCCGCGCGACGCGATACATGTATGTCGTGAACTTCGCCTGCGGCTCGTAATCCTTCGCGTGGTTGTAGATCCGGATGAAAACCTCCTGGGCCATGTCCTCCGCAGCCTGCCGGTCCCACGTCATGCGGAAGAAATAGTTGATCAGGGGGCGCTGGTGTCTTCCGACCAGGATTTCAAAGGATCGGATGTCTCCGCCCTTCACCCTCAGCATCAGGTCGGCGTCGCTCACCTCATTCATCGCGACGTCCCCCCGTCCAGCCAGCCGGGCAAGCCCGACTGCGATTCCAAGGGTCGGAACGGCTGCCGGGGTACGGGACCCCGGCGCACATGGAAACGGCGCGGCCAAGGCCTGGTTCGGCCGTTTTTGGAAAAAAGTGGGGCGGACTGTGGCGATGTGCCCCATGGGGTGGGTGCCCTGGCCCTGAGAAGAGATAGAAGGTGGGAATCAGGGGAAGTGTTAGCAAGGGGCGGGCCGTGGGGTTCCCGGAAGGGTTGTTGTCATAACTTATTGAATGAGAATGGCTTGCGTCAATGATCGCACGCGCTTCTGCCCCGCCTCCTTGTCCCAACTCGCCCCGGATCACCGTTTCTTGCCCTTTCGGCCCCCGGCTGGCCCCGGCGAAATGGCGCCCGTCCGCCCGGCGGCCGGAATCGACGAAATTCTGATCCCCCGGTCGAACTCCCCCCTCACCTCAAATTCCACCGTCCTTACCCGCTTCCCGACGACCTCCGCGACTTTCTCCCCCCACTCGATCGCCGTCACGCCCTTCTCCGCATCCGTTTCCCACCCGAGTTCGAAAACCTCGCGAGGGTCGGCGAAGCGCGTCGCGTCCATGTGAAAAAGGGGAAGCCGGCCGCCTCTGTACACGTTCATGAGCACAAACGTCGGCGAGCAGACCGCGCGCAGGTCCGGCACGCCCAGCCCCTCGGCAAGCCCCTGCACGAACGTCGTCTTTCCGCTGCCGAAGTCGCCCACGAGCAGCAGCACCGTGCCCGGCTCGACCTCGCGCGCCAGCTCCGCAGCCAGCGCCCGCGTTTCCTCCGCGCTCTTCGTCCGCCGCTTCATCCGAGCACGTGCTCGTAGCCGCGCGGCTTGATCGGCTTGCCGTCCAGGCGCAGGCCGCGCCGGCGCGTAATGCGGCCGATGCGGTGCGCCCAGCGGGGGAAGCGTTTCCCGGGGCAGGTGAACAGCAGTTCGAAATCTTCGCCGTCGGTGAGAGCGTGTTCCAGCGGGGAGCGGTCGCGGTCCTTCCCGAGGCGGCGGGCGTCCGCGTGGACCGGGATCGCCGCGGCGTCGAGGTCCGCGCCGACGGCGCTCTCGTCGAGAATGTGGTCGAGGTCGGCTGTGAGGCCGTCGCTGATGTCGATCATCGCGGTGGCGATCCGCGCCAGGCGTTGCCCCTCGGCGATTCGCGGGCTGAAGCGCAGGTGGCGGCCGAGGATCGAGCCGCCGCACGGTCCGGTCACCCCGATCGCGTCGCCGGGGCGCGCCCCGCTCCGCAGCACGGGGCGCTTCGCAAACCCGATCGCCGTCGCGCCGACCGCCGCCGAGCCGCCCGTGGCGGAGAGATCGCCGCCGACGAGGGAAGCGCCGGCGTCGCGGCAGGCGTCGAGGATGCCGCGCGTGACTTTTTTGGCCCAGCCGGCGGGAAGGCCCGGGGGGAGCATGAGGGTGGAAAGCAGGTAGTCGGGGCGGCCGCCCATCGCGGCGATGTCGGAGAAGTTCACGTTGGCGGCCTTCCGGCCGATGAGCACGGGGTCCTCGGACGGCACGAAGTCGACGCCCGAGACGATGACGTCGGTCGTGACGAGGAGTTTCCCGCCGCGCGCGTCGAGCACGGCGCAGTCGTCGCCGATCCCCGTGCGGACGCCGCGGCCGCGCCCCGCCGCGCGGCGGATCCAGTCGATGAGGGCGAATTCCAGGTCCGGCATCAGGGAAAGGATAGACCCCCGCCGCCCGCCCTGCAAAGAAGGGTGTGCCTGCGCATTTCCCTACCGCCGCCTTCCCCCTCGTGCCGATAACTTCTCCGGTCCCGAACTCCAACGGAGGGAGTGTGTCCATGCGCCTGAACGCCGTCCCGTTCGCCCTCGCCCTCGCCGCGTCCGCTGCCTCCGCCGATCCTGTCACCGTCGCCGAATTCGCCCGATCCCACGGGCTCGTCGCTTCCCGCGACCCCGCCTCGTGCCGCGACATTCTCAAGGGCGGATCGACCGTCATCGTCGCCCCGGGGATGTCGATGGCCCTCGTGGACGGGCGCGTCGTCATGCTGTCCGACGAAGTCCGCGTCGAAAACGGCCGGACCGTGATCAGCGAGGAAGACGCTTCCAAAATCGCCTCCTGCCTGCGCGAGGGCGGCGACCGCACCCCCGCGCCGAAATACGAACCGCAGCCGCGCGTCGTGACGCCGCCGGTCGTGAAGAAACAGCCGCTCGTGAAGCAGCCGGCGGTGGTTGCCAAGAAGCCCGGGAAGTTCCGGACGATCGTGCTGGATCCGGGCCACGGGGGCGTGCACACCGGGGGCAAGGGCGCAAAGGGGACGATGGAGAAGGACATCGTGCTGGACGTGTCGCTGGAGATCCGGGACATCCTCAAGGAAGCGGGGATCAAGGTGCTGATGACGCGCGAAACGGACCGGCACCTGGCGCCGGAAGTGCGCGCGGATTTGAGCGAGCGCGTCGAGTTCACCGAGAAGGCCGACCCGGACCTGTTCCTCTCGATCCACGTGAACTGGGCCGAAAACAAAGGTGCGCAGGGATTCGAAGTGTTCTATCCTCGCGCCGGCTGCGAGGGGAGCGCCTCGGAACGCGAGGCGGGCCGCAGGCTGGCGGAGCAGGTTCGGAAGACGTTCGCGGACCGGTTCGACACGCCGGACCGCGGCGTGAAGGAAGCGGGGTACTTCGTGATCAAGAACGCGCCGTGTCCCGCGGTGCTGGTGGAGCTGGAGTTCGTTTCGAACACGACGGGGGAGCGCAATCTTCGCGATGACGGATACCGGAAGAGGCTGGCAACGGCGGTGGCGGACGCGGTGCTTCAGCAGAGCCGCAAGTAGCGGGTTCGCGGCGCTGGCGATGGTGCTGGCGGCCGGATGTGCCACGAACGACCCTTCGCCGGCGGACGTGCGCCGTGGCGAAGTGGAGGATCTCGGCGGAGAAGAGGACAACGCGCCGAGGCTGGCCGCGATCCTGGCGGACAGGCGCGAGGACGAACTGGTGCGCGCCCTGGCTGCCGCGCAGCTCGGGGAACTCGAGACCGGCGCGCGGCATGCGGATGTCCTGGCCGCCGCGGTCGTCGACGACCCCAGCCCCATCGTCCGCCACGACGCCGTCGTTGCCTGCGGGCGACTCAAGCTTGCGGCCGCTTCCGTCTCGCTGTGCACCAGCGTGAAGAGCGACCCCGACGCCACCGTGCGCCGCGCGGCCGCCACGGCGCTCGGACAGATCAAGGGAGAAGGCGCGGTGGACGCGCTCCTGGCGGCCTTGGACGACCGGGACCTCGGCGTCCAGGACCGGGCGGCGGAATCGCTCCGCGCCCTGACCGGCGAGAAGATCGGCCGCGATCCCGAGGCCTGGCGCGCGTGGGCCGCCGCGCGCAAACCGCAGTAGCCGCGTCGAGGAGCGAGAATTGACCGAGAAGCCCCAGGAGGTGCGCGCTTCCGCGGCCCCTGGCGGCCCGCCGGCAGGCGAAGGAAGCGCGATCGGCGGGAAGTCCGAAAACAAAGACTCCGCGACCCCGAATCGCCCGTCGTGGGGAAGGCGTCTTTTCCTCGTTGCGCGCATCGCCGTCGCGGCCGGGCTGCTCTGGTGGGTCTTCCACAAGTTCATCAAGGTGGACGAGATCCGGGACCTGGCCCGGCGGACCGACCGCGGGCTGCTGGTGCTGGGCCTGATCACCGAGCTCCTGCCGATCTTCGTCACCACCCTGAGATGGCAGATCCTCCTGCGCCCCGTGGAAATCCGCCTCGGGTTCCTCCGCACGCTTCACTTCAATTACCTCGGCCTCTTCTTCAATAACTTCCTCGTCGGCCTCACCGGCGGCGACGTCGTCAAGGCGATCCTCATCGCGCGCGGCACCGGCCGGCGCGCGGCGGCCGTGCTGACGGTCTTCGTGGACCGGCTGCTGGGACTCGTCACGCTCGCAGGAATCGCGGGCGTCGCCTGCTTCGCGCGCCTCGGCAACCGCGACTTCGTCGTCGCCGCCGCCATCGTCTGGGGATTCCTCGGCTCGTTCGCCGTCTTCTGCCTGCTCTACTTCAACCGCCGCCTCCGCGCCGCCCAGTGGGTCCGCCGGCTCCGCCGCCGGCTCCCCGGCCGCCGCATCCTCATCGAACTCGACGACGCCGGCCGCGCCTACCGCGGCCAGTGGGGCATCCTCGCCGCCGCCTTCGCCCTCAGCATCCTCGGCCACGCCGCTTCCATCGGCGGAGCCTTCATCCTCGCCCGCGCCCTCGGCTCCCAGGTCGCCCTCGTGGACGTCCTCATCTATTTCCCCGTCGTCATGATGATCGCTTCCGTCCCCATCAGCATCGGCACGTGGGGGGTGGGGGAAGCGGCGTTCGTGGGGTTCTTCCGGAAGGTGGGGATGCCGGAAGCGACGGCGGTGGGGCTGAGCCTGCTTGTGCGGCTGTCGCAGATGGTGTGGACGCTGCCGGGCGGGCTGCTGCTCGCGATCGACCCGGCGGAGCGGAAGGCGGTCAAGGAAGCGGAGGCCGAGGCCGAGCGCGCCGAGCCTTAAGCCGGCCCGCTTATTTCACGGGCTTGATCTTCTTTCCCTCGATGCGCGTTTCCCCGGTCTCGAACGCAAACCGGTCCTCCACGAGCAGCGTGACGCTCTCGATCTTCTCGGGGTCGGAGCAGGGAAGCGTCACGGTGATTTCGATTTCGGTCGCCTCGGCCGCGGGCTCCCCGGCGACGACGCGCACGCCGGACTCGATGGCTTTCTCCTCGCCTTCGACGGACGCCACGGCGCGGACCCGGGCCTTGACCTGTTCCTTGCCTTCCACGATGCCCTTCTTGAGATCCACGATCTTCGCGCGGATGGTGACGACGACCTTTCCGTCCTTCACTTCGGATCGCGCGGCGGCCCCCTTCGTCCGGCGGGCGCCGAGGCTCAGCGTGCCGCCCGAAGCCGCGAGTGCCTTGCGGAAGTCCTCCTCGGCCATTGAGATCACGCGGCCCTGGAAGAGCAGGACGTTGCGCGTGCCGTCCTTGTGGGGGATGGGATCGAAGGCCATGACTGCGTCGGGAGCTGTCTCGTCCCCCTTGGCGGGGACGACGTAGCGGAAGGTGTGGGGTTCGCCGGCCTCGTCCGCGGGGCAGTGCAGGAGATTCTCGTCCGTGACCATCGCCGGGTCCTTCAGGTCGTTGATGGACCTTGGGTACTTCTTGAACTTGGACTCGTAGAGGGCGAAGTAGACACCGATCTGCTTCAGGGTGTTGATGCAGTTCCGCTTGGCGCCGGGGGCCTCGGCCGCGCGCGGCTGGACGGTTGTCGTGTCCCCGTCCGTCGGGGCGTGCGGTTCTTCGATGAGCCCGGGTTCGCGCGCCTTCACAAGGCCGGTCGTGTAGGCCTCCTGCTTGCTCCTGTCCGCGCCGGCCAGCGACCGGACGAGCGACTCGGACTTCTCCCCGAGATCGCGCGAGTCCCGGATCAGCTGCGCGCGTTTGAACTGGTCCGGTTCCTCGTCGCTGTCGCGGAGCTTCCGCAGCCCTTCTACCAGCAGGTCCGTCAGCCGCTTCTCCCGGTCCGCACGGGCCTCTTTCCGGAGCCGGGCGGAGCGGCCGTCGGCTTCCGTGAGGACCAGCTCTTCATTCTCGATGGTGAACGTGAAGGCGTCCGCGGCGGAACGGCCTTCCCACGTGATCGCCAGCTTCGCGCCGTCCAGCGACCACTTTCCCTTCCTCTCCGCCGCATCGGACGGGCGGAATTCGGTGAGAGTCCCGTCCGCCGCGAACGACACGCGGCGTTCCGCGATCGTCCCCCACCAGTCCCCGACGAGGGCGTCCTGGGGTTCGGCCAGGAGGGGAAGAGCGATCAGGGCGAGAAGGGCGAGCGTGGAGGCGCATTTCATAGTCCGAGTCGCTCCAGGAAGGAGATCTTGCGGAGGTCCTGCGTGATCTTTCCGTTGCCGATCGGCCGCTGGTCGAGCAGAAGCACGAAGTCCGTCCCGACCGCCAGCCTCGTTCCCAGGCCCCGCGGAGCCGCGAACGCCAGCGTGATTTCGCACTCCGTCCCCGCGGCGGCGGACTCCTGCCCCTCCACGCGGATCTGGCAGAAGTGCAGGTCCTTGCGTCCGAAGGAGGCGTGCGTCCGGAGCCCTGACTTGAGCTCGGTTCCGCCTTTCTCCTCCTTGAAGAGAGTGATCCTGGCGCGGGCATGGACGGCATCCAGCCACAGTGAGTCAGTGAGCGACAAGCGGCACCCTCCCTCATGATGGACCCGCCCCAGTCTACTCTTCGCGGGCCGCAAGTAGCTTCACGCTGATTCCTTGCCATTCAGCCGCCGCGGATGCATGGCAAGGAATCAGCGTGGAGCTACTTAGCCCCATCCTTCCCGTCGCCTGCGCCCGCTGGTACAAAGGCGCGCCTTGATCCACGTCCACGAACTGCGGAAAGTGTTCCACGACAAGAAGCGCGGCGAGGTTGCGGCGGTGGACGGGCTGTCGTTCGAGGCGCCTGCGGGGACGGTTTTCGGGCTCCTGGGGCCGAACGGGGCGGGGAAGACGACGACGCTGCGGATTCTCTCGACCGTTTTCAAGCCGACGAGTGGGCGTGTGACGGTCATGGGGCACGACGTCGTCCGGGAGCCGCACCTCGTGCGGCAGGCGATCGGGTTCCTGAGCGGCGACACCGGCGTGTACGAGAGGCTGACGCCGCGCGAGATGATCGCGTACTTCGGGACCCTTTACGGGCTGTCCAGGGCCGTGATCCAGGAGCGGCAGGACTCGCTGATCCGCGAATTCGAGATGGAGTCGTACGCGGACACCACCTGCGGCAAGCTCTCCACCGGCATGAAGAAGAAGGTCTCGATCGCCCGCGCCCTCGTTCACGACCCCAAGGTCGTCATCCTCGACGAGCCGACTTCCGGCCTCGACATCCTCATCTCCCGCGTCCTCGTGGACTACGTGAGGCGGGCGAAGGAGGCGGGGAAGTGCGTGATCTACTCGACGCACGTGATGGCCGAGGCCGAAAAGCTCTGCGACCGCGTCGCGATCATCGCGGACGGGAAGAAGCTCGCCGAGGGAAGCGTGTCGGAATTGAAGGCGCAGACCGGCGCGCCCGACCTGGAGGAGGCGTTTTTCCGGTTGTTCGATGCGCGCCCTGAGGCGGGGAAGGCGCAGACCGCATGATCCGCATCCCCGTGATCGGGACGATCTTCCGCAAGGAAGTGCTCGACCTGCTGCGCGATCGGCGCACGGTCTTCGGCATGGTCGTCGTGCCGATCCTGATCTACCCGTTGCTGCTCATCATGTTCAGCCAGGTGCTCGCGTCGCAGACCGCGCGGCTGATGAGCCGGAAGTACACGCTCGTCGTCGTCGGCGCCGCCAACGCCCCCGGGCTGGTCGAGGAACTCAGGACGGACGATTCGTGGGAAATCACCGAGTCTGAACCGGGATCGGACGCGGCCTCGGCAGACGAGAGACTTCTCGAAGGCACCGCTCACGTTGTCGTCGTCGTGCCGCAGAATTTCCTGTCCACCCTCGAGGCGCAGGAGTCCGCACAGCTCGAGATCCGCTTCAACCGCGCCAAGGACGAATCCAACTTCGCCCTGCACCGTGTCCGCGAAGCCGTGGACGCCTACAGCTCCCAGATCCTGAAGCAGAGGCTGGAGGGCAAGCCCAAGGGCTTCGAGACGCCGATCGCTTCCACCGAGAAGGACGTCGCCCCGCCGGAACGCGCTGCGGGATTCCACCTCGGGCGGCTGCTCGCGATGCTGCTCGTGCTCATGACCGCCGTGAGCGCCTTCTACCCGGCGATCGACATGGCCAGCGGCGAAAAGGAACGCGGCACGATGGAAACGCTCCTCGTGTCGCCGGCTCTCCGCAGCGAAATCGTCCTCGGCAAGTACTGCGCGGTCGCCGCCATCGCAGCCGGCACCGCGATCCTCCACCTTACTTCCATGGGCGTCACCTTCTCGTACTTCTTCAAGACCACCATGGCGGCCGCCGCGCAGGGCTCCGGCCTCACCTTCTCCATCAACTTCGGCAACGCCCTCCTCGTTCTTCTACCGCTCATCCCGCTCACAATGCTCTTCAGCGCCCTCTGCCTCGGCTTGTCGGCGTTCGCGCGGTCCTACAAGGAAGCGATGGTCTACCTGACTCCCGTGATGATCGTCGCGAACGTCGCCTCGTTCACCGCCCTCATCCCCGGCATCGAGTTCAACTACGCCCTCGCGCTGCTCCCGATCCAGAACTGCGCCATGCTGACCGTGCAGCTGCTGTCCGGGGACTGGAAGTGGGGTCACGTGCTCGCGACGTTCGCATCGAGCTCCGTCTACGCGCTGGTCGCCCTGCGCTGGACCTGGTCCATCTTCCAGCGCGAGGACGTCCTCCTGCGCGGCGGGGCAGAATTCGACTGGAAGCGCTGGCTGAAGACGTGGGGGACCGCGCGGCCGGGGCTCGGCATCGCGCTCGTCTCGGTGATGGCGATGATGGCCCTTCAGCTCGCCGTCGGCCCGTCTTTCCGCGGCATGGCTCCCCAACGCCTGATGCTCGCCCACCAGGTGCTGCTCATCGCCCTTCCCGCGATCGCCATCGCGATGCTCGCTTCGCTGAATCTCCGCTCGACGTTCCGGCTGCGCGCTGCGAATCCCGTGCACCTCGCGCTGGCGCCCGTGGTTGCCGTGAGCGGGCTCGTGATCGTTTCGTGCCTGAATGCGCTGCTGATGAAGTTCCCGTTCTTCCGCACCTCGGGGATGGAGCACGGCAAGGTGCTGGTGGACACCATGAAGTCGCTGGGCAGTTTCGGGACGGTGCTCGCATGCATGGCGATCCTGCCGGCGGCGTGCGAGGAATTCCTGTTCCGCGGGATCGTGCTTTCCGGGCTGAGGCGCGACCTGGGGCGCTGGGCGGGGATCGCGGCGTGCGGCGCGCTGTTCGGGGTGGCGCACCAGGTGCCGATCGCCATCGTCTCCGTGGGATTGTTCGGCATGCTGCTGTCGTGGATGGCGCTCCGGTCGGGCTCGCTTCTGGTCACGATCATCACGCACGCGACGTGGAACGCATGCCTCATCTCCGCCGCGCTCGGCAAGCTCCCGGCGTGGGTGTTCCCGGTCGAAAACGAATTCCCGGGCGCCTCCGTGATCACCGTTGCCGCCGTTCTCCTCCCCGCCGCACTCTGGCTCTTCGCCCGCGCCCGCGGTACCGACGAGGACGAGGCAGGCCTCGACCCTTCAGGAGGCGAATCATCCGCTTCGTGATGGCCGGGAAGACGGACGTGGGGAAGAAGCGCAAGAACAACGAGGACTCGCTGTATTTCAGCGAGGAGGAACGGTTCGCGATCGTGGCGGACGGGATGGGGGGGCTGGAAGCGGGGGAGGTGGCGAGCCAGATGGTGGTGCAGGGGATGGCGGGGCACCTGATGAAGGCCCATGCGGAGCGCTCGGGGTCGAAGGGGCGGCCGATGGAGGTGCTGGGGCGGCTGACCGTTTCGTGCCGCGAATGGCTGTCTTCTGTGAACGCGGAGCTGTACCTGGCGGCGAAGTCGCGCGAGCGGCGGCACAAGATGGGATCGACGATCGCGTTCATCGTCGAGTGCGCGGACCACGTCGTCGTGGGGAACCTGGGCGATTCGCGCGTCTACCGGCTTCGCGAGGGGAAGCTCGCGCAGCTCTCGGTGGACCACTCGTGGGCGGCGGAAGCGCCGGAGACGGTGCTGGACGGGGAGATGAAGCGGGCGAAGAAGTTCGTGACAAGGGCGCTGGGAATCCAGGCGCGGATCGAGCCCGAGTTTCTCGTCGAGAAAGCGCTGAAGGGCGACCTGTTCCTGCTGTGCAGCGACGGGATGACCGAGGAAGTGACGGACCCGGAGCTCGCGAAATTGATGGGAGAGATCGGCGAGGACCTGTGGCAAGGGGCCGCGGCGCTGATTACGGAAGCGAACGGGAGAGGCGGAGCGGATAATGTGTCTGTGGTGCTGGCGAGGGCGGAGGCGTAGCGAAACTCGCATTCGCTGTTTCATTTCGCATAGCAGGTCGCATTTTCCACCGATCCTCCATTAACAGGTCCAAGCGATAAATGTCCGGTCCTTCCACGATCCGCCTCATGGCTCCCGAGGGAATGATCTACATCCCCCCGGGCGGATTCCTCGTCGGCACTTCCAAGGAACAGGTCAAGCTGCTCACGCGCGCCTGGCGCGACTGGGAGGATGACTGGTTCTCCTCCGAACTCGAAGTCTCGCGCGGCGAGCACCTCTCGGGATTCTGGCTCGACAAGTACCCGGTCACGAACCAGGACTACCGCGAGTTCGTCCAGGCCACGCAGCGTGCGTTCCCGGCGCACTGGATCGACGACGAAGGGCGGCTGGTGTTTCCCCGCGAGAAGGCGATGCACCCGGTCGTTCACGTGACGTGGGACGACGCGGCGGCGTTCGCGAAGTGGAAGAACAAGCGCCTGCCGACCGCGCAGGAGTGGGAGAAGGCGGCGCGCGGCCCTGCGGGCAACGTCTGGCCCTGGGGAAACGTCTGGGACCCCGAGAAATCGAACAGCGGCGAGAGCGGCTACGGCGGCACGACGCCCGTGGACCAGTTCAAGGCGGGGAAGAGCTACTACGGCGTGTACGACACCGTCGGGAACGTGTGGCAGTGGTGCCTCGACAAGGTCGAGTCCACGGAGGAATCGCACCCGGAACCGCTGCGAGTCCTGCGCGGGGGGTCGTGGAAGTCGCCGGTGTTCTATTGCCGCGGCGCGATCAAGTACGCGATGGACCCGGCCCGCGCTTCGGATAACTTTGGGTTCCGCTGCGCTCGCGACGTGTAACGGCAGGGGATGGGGAACGGCGGGTTGGGGATCGGGTGGGCTGGGGCGCGGGCGCGGGCTTGGGCTGTCGTCGGAGGGCGGCGGGTGGCGAGACTGCGGGTTGACGGGCCGTTCGACCTGGACCTCACTCTTCGCAGCGGGCAGTTCTTCCGCTACCGCGCGGACGGCGACGGATTCCTCCTGGCGGACGGGGCGCGGGTGTTTCGCTGCCGGCAGGACGGGGCGAGCGTCGTGGTCGAGGGAACCGACGAACGCCACGCCCGAACGCTTCTCGGCCTCGACGGCGACCACCGCGCCGCTCTCGATCTCTTCCGCTCCGACCCTCGCCTCGCCCCCTTGCTCGCCGATTACGCCGGCCTGCGCGTCATGAGGCAGGACCCGTGGCAGTGCGTCGTCTCCTTCGTGTGCTCGGCGATGTCGAACGTGAAGCGGATCCAGGCGAACGTGGAGGGGATCGCGGCGGCGTTCGGCCAGGGCGGGGCGTTTCCGCGGCCGCGGCGGTTGCCGGCGGGGGCGCTTCGGCCGATCCGCCTCGGGTGGCGGGAGAAGTACATCGAGAAGCTGTTTGCGACGGTGGACGAAGGGTGGTTGTCAGGGCTGGCCTCGAGGCCCTTCGAGGAAGCGCGGGCGGCGCTGATGGAGTTGCCGGGGGTGGGGGTGAAGGTCGCGGAGTGCGTGATGGCGTTTTCGCTGGGGTTTGGCGAGTGCTGCCCGGTGGACGTGTGGATCCGGCGGCTGGTGAAGAAGCACTACTTCGGCGGGAGGAAAGCGCCGGACCGCGCGATCGCGGCGCGGATGCGGAACCGGTTCGGCCCGCACACCGCGCTGGCGCAGCAGATCCTGTTTGCGGCGGGAAGAGACGGGC
The DNA here is from genome assembly GCA_963706735.1 of uncultured Planctomycetia bacterium. GTDB lineage: Bacteria > Planctomycetota > MHYJ01 > WSZJ01 > WSZJ01 > WSZJ01. Next base: position 40,703 of record CAVPNQ010000137.1, on the reverse strand, counting down.
GGATCTAGATCCCGCCGGCGGTCTCCGGCCTGCGCCCGCCGCCGATCATCCCGGCAAAGAACGACCCGACGCCGACGGCCGCGTAGTACGGGAGGAACCCGAACCATCCGACGAGAGGCACGAGGGCGACGAGCGAGAACGTTCCCCATCCGGCGGCGATATGCCCGATGCGGTTGCCTTCCTTGCCCGCCAGGTGCCACAGGTTGCGGCCGAGGTGTTCGGAGACGCCGGCGAGGCCGATGAGAAGCGCGCTGACGAGGACGGGCGCCACCACGATGCCGAGCAGGCCTTTCGTCACGACGGTCGCAAGGCTGCCGAGCACGAGCACGACGGTCCCGATCAGGAACGCGCGTATCGGGTGATCGCGCGTGGCGACCGAGGACCGCGCGACCGCGTTGGGCGCGAGCCCGGCCGTGAAGAGGATGAGCCCGCCGAGCACGATGACCGAGAAGAATGTGACCGTGAGCACCATCATCGTCATCGCAGCATCGCGGACCTGGTTGGCCGAGTGCAGGAGCCCGCGCCACTCCGAGTTGCGCATGGCGGATTCGTCCGGCTTCCACTCGGGCTTCGGCGCCTCGCCTTCCGGCGCCAGCTTCTCTTCGGCGCCCGGGGGCGTCGCTCTATTGGCTTCCGGTTCCTCCGCGCGGACGCAGGATGCGGCCAGCCCGAACATCACGGCGATCAGGATGCGTTTCATGCTGTCTCCTTTACCCCACCACCTGGCGGACACGGCCCATCACGGCCCCGGACAACGCCCCGATCGCGGCGGCACCGGCGAGAACCCAGCCGGTGATTTCCCACGGCGACGAAGCGATGCGGGCGCGAACGGTTTCGGTCAGGCCGGACGTGACGTCGCGCAGGGGCGCGAGCCACGGGGCCGTCGCGGTGGCGACCGTCGCGAGCTGAAGAGCAACGAGCGCGCCGGCGGCGATGAGGCCGGCGGCGGCGAAGGGGAGAATTTCACGGCGGGCGGGGGCGGGAGCCGGGAGCGCCGCCATCACGCGGTCGGCGAGCCCGGCCGGCGGCGCGGGCGCCTCGATCATGAAGTCCTCGAGCCGCAGCAGCGTGTTCCACTCGGGTCCGCAGATCGCGCAGGCCGCGCAGTGCGACTCGATGCGCAGCCGCTCTTCCGAATTCCTCGGCGCGTCAAGCGCTTCGCTGAATTTCAGGCGGATGTCCCGGCAGCTCACTTTTCCACCTCCCACTCGGGGGCCAGCATCGCGCGAAGGCGTTCCCTCGCGCGGAACAGCCACGTCTTCACCGTCCCGACCGGCACTTCCATCGCTTTCGCGACTTCCGTCACTTCCATCCCGCGTTCGTACCGGAGCGCGATCGCCGTCCGTGCCTCGTCGGGCAGTCCGCTCATGGCCCTTCCCAGCGCCTCGCGTGCCTCCTCGGCCTGACGCCGTTCCGCGGCGTGGTCGCGCGGGTCTTCCACGTCGTACGCCTCGCCCTCCGCGCCCATCGCGTCGATCGAGGCCGCCCGGGGATGGCGCCGCTTCTTCCAGTTCAGGCAGACGTTGGCGGAGAGGCGGTACATCCACGGCGCGAACGGTTGAGAAGGATCGAACAGCCCGAGCTTGGTGTGCAGGCGGAGGAAGATCTCCTGGGAGAGGTCCTCCGCATCCGCACGGTCGAAGCAGAACCTCCAGGCGAGTCCGAACACCGCCCCCGTCCATGCTTCGACGATGCGTCGAAACGCGGCGCGGTCTCCGGCCTGGGCGGCGCGGATCGTGGTGTTGGGGACGCCTGGGTCCTGCATCGGCCTCCTGGTGAGTCATACAGGCGGCGAGCGCCGCGGGTTTCAGGAGTTTAGGGAATCGCGTGGGGTCTGTGGTAAGCGGAATGCGCGGCGTTTTGATGAAATCGCAACTGCTTTGTATGGAAGGGTTTGTGGCTGAGTGCCCCGGGCGCGCGCTTCCGAAATTCCTTCTGAACTTCTCCGGCGCCCCTGACGTCCGTATAGTTACCGACGCCGTCATCCCTCTTCGAGACGACCCTATGCGCTTCCTGCTCGCCGCCACCCTCGCCCTCGCCGCACTTCCGTCCTTCGCCCAGGTCACCCTGACCGACAACGATGGCAAGACGCGCAAGGGCCGCGACGTCCAGATTTCCGCCGCGGGCGAAATCACCGTGCAGACCGACGGCGAACCGTACAAGGTCAAGCTCGACGAGATTTCCGAGATCGTTTACGAGACGCGCCTGATCGGCGGCGGCGGAAAATGGGAAGTCCACCTCGCGACCGCCAATCCGCGCTGTCGCGACATCCTGACGGGCACCGTCGGCGACCCGACGGAAGAAGGCAAGATCCGCATCATGGACACGGACGCCGGAGACGTGCAGTTCCCGATCGACTTCGCCTACGCTCTCCGCGAAATCAACAGCCCGGTCGCCGTCCCCGAAACCGCTCCCCCCGTGGACACGGTCGCCTTCCTGAGCGCGGGGAAACTGGACCGCGACAAGGGGATGCTCACGAAAATCGGCAAGGACACGCTCGAGATCGATTCGGAAACATGGAAGCGCGTCATGACGTACAAGCTCGTGGACGTGCAGGGGCTTCACCTTGCGCCCCTGAACAAGGCCGTGGTGCCCCCGGGCGTGCTCGTGGTCGTGAGCACGAAGCGCGGCATGCGCCTGACCGGCAAGGTCCTCGAAATGACCGACAAGATCTGCCGCGTCGAATCGACGCACCAGATCAAGGGCAAGCCGTGGGTCCTTTCGCTCCAGGCGGACAAGGTCGCCTCGATCCAGGTCATGAACGGGAACCTGTCGTACCTGTCGGACATGAGCCCGAAGCTGCTCGAGACCTGGCGCGACCAGATCGAGGACGAGAACGCGAAGCCGACGGCCGAAGGGTGGCTCTTCCTGGATCGCATGGTCACGCGCAACGCCCCGATCACGATCCGCAACAAGCCGTACCGGAAGGGGATTGCGACGCGGAAGCACGTGGCGTTCTCCGTGGAGCTCGAAGGGGCGTACTCGAAGTTCACGGCGGCGGTGGGGCTGCTGGACGAAGTGATGGCGGTCGGCCGCGTTGACCCGCGCGTGCGGTTCGTGGTGAAGGCCGACGGCAAGGAGCTCTGGCGGAGCGAACTGGTGAGCTGCGAGTCGCCCGCGGTGCCGGTGGCGCTCGACGTGAAGGGCGTCAAGACGCTGGTGCTCGAGGTGGAGACGGAGGACCCGCTGGACATGCTCGAGTACGCAGGTTGGGGCGACGCGCGGGTCGTGAAGTAACGCAAACCGGAACAGGCGTGGACGGGCCGCGCGCGTCGCGGCCCGTTTCGTTTCCAGGAGGCACGGGCAGGCGGCGATGATTTCCTTCCAGCACCCCGGGATTCTGCTCGCACTCGTGCCGCTCGCCCCGCTTTGCGCGTGGCGATCCGGCGGCGTGCTGAGGGCGCTCACCCGGGTGGCCGTTGCCGCGGCGCTGCTCGTGGCGGCGGCGAGGCCGGTCAGCTCCAGGGATTCCGAAGTGCGCGGTGCGGTGGTCGCGGCGATTGACGCCGGCCCGTCGGTGCGCGCGGGGGAATGCGACCGCGCCCCCCGCCCCGGGACGCCGGTCGAGTTCGCCGACCCCGCGGCCGGAATCCTCCGCGCCGCCGCACTCGCGGGCCCAGGCGGCGCGGTCATCCTCTCCACGCCCGCCCGCTGGAACCCCGGCACGGTCGCCGACGCGGCGCGCGCCTCAGAACTTTCGGGAGTCCCCGTCTTCCTCTGGTCTCCGCCTCCCGGCCCCCCCGACGCCGCCGCCTCCGCCCTCTGGGTTCCCGACGCGCCGCGGGAAAACGAAGAATTCGAAATCCTCGCCAGCATCGAAGGTCTCCCCGGCTCCCGCGGCCAGGCCCTTCTTCTCGCCGACGATGCCCCCATCGGCAGAAAGCCCTACGACGGCGCCTTCACCCGCCTCCGCTTCACCGCCACCCTCCCCGCGGGCTTCCATCGCTTCACCGTCCGCCTCGAGCCCGAGGTGGACGGGGAAGCGCGGAACAATTTGGCGTTCGGAGCCGTCGAAGTGCGTGGATCGCCTCGCGTCCTCGTCATCGAAGGGATCCCGGGGGCGGGCGCGGCGCTGGCGGGGGCCCTCGAAGCCCAGGGGATCGGCGTTGACCGCGAGCGGCCGGGGACGGCGCGCGCCTGGGCCGACTTCGCCGCGATCGTCCTGGCGCGCGTCGATCCCGCAACGCTCCCGCGGCCGGAGGAACTCGCGGAAGCCATCGCTTCGGGCACCGGCCTGTTCGCGATCGTCGCGCCGCCGGAGGCGGCCGCATGGGAGGCACCCGCGCTGGGAGCGCTTCTGCCCCTGAAGTTCCGCTCGCCGGACCCGGTGGCGCCGCCGCCCAACCCGGGAACCGACACGGGCCCGCCGGCGCCGTCCGACGAGACGCCGCGGATCCTGCTGCTGCTCGTGATCGACCGGTCGGGCTCGATGGCCGGTCCCAAGATGCAGGCGGCGAAGGAAGCGGCGATCGCGAGCGCGGAGACGCTCGTCGAGGGGGACAAGGTCGGCGTGATCGCGTTCGACAGCGAAGCGCACTGGGTGGTGGAGCCGGTCGACGCGACGGCGCGGGGGACGGTGTCGGACGCCATCTCGCGCCTGCAGCCGGGCGGCGAAACCGACGTCTATGCCGGGATGGCGATGGCCGCGGAGCGGGCGCGCGGCGCGAAGTTCCCGGTGAGGCACGTGATCGTCATGACGGACGGGCAGACGCCGTCGGCGGAGTTCCGGAAGCTGGTGGAAGGGATGGCGGCGGACGGCGTCACGGTCTCGACGGTCGGGATCGGGGATGACTTCGACGGCGGGCTGCTGGCGAACATGGCGCAGTGGGGGCGCGGACGTTTTTATTTCACCTCGAGGGCCGAAGAGATCCCGCGCATCTTCACGCTCGAGACGCGCCGCGTGGCCGCGGGGGCGCCGGCGCCGCGGGCGAAACCGTCGCCGGGGCCGAAGCCTCCGCCGCCAAAGTCGCTCGATTTCCTCCCGGTGCTCGCCGCCGAGGCCGATCCCGCGACCGACGGGTTGTCCGAGTGGCCGCCCATCGCCGGCGCGTGCGGCGAGGAGTCGCGGGCCGACGCACGGCTCCTCCTCAAGGCCGGCGCACGACCGCTCCTCGCGGTCAGGCGCGCTTCCCTCGGCCGCGCGGCGGCGTTCGCCGCGCCGCTGGACGGCCCGGAGGCGGCGAAGTGGACCGGATGGGAGCGCTTCCCGCGCCTGGCGGGGCAGCTCGTCCGCACGCTCATGCGTCCGGAGGCGGGTGGCCCTTCGATCGAGATTTCCGCGGACGGGGACCGCCGCCGGGCGGTCGTGCGCACGACGGGGGAGACGCCGCGGGTCGCGCTCGACGGGGAGGTGCTTGGGCTCGAGAGGCTCGCCGGGAATGCGTGGGCGGCGACGCTCGAACCGCGGGCGTTCCCCGACATGCGCCGGCTGGATGCCGCCGTCGGGTCCGGCCACTCGTCCGCGGCCGTCGCGTGGAACTGGCCCGAGTCGCTTCGCCCGGCGGCGCGCGCGGCGCCGGACTTTCCGCCGTACTCGGAGGCCGCCGTCGCCTCTCGCCCGCCCGTGCGGGTCACCGAAAGCGATCCGCTCTACGGCTGGGCGATTCTCGCGGCCATCGTCCTGCTCGCCGTCGAAGTCTGGCTGCGCCGGAGGGCATAGCCCGCGTCCGTGACAGAACCCGCGCGCAACGTCATGATTGCTCCGTTCCGTCCAGAGAAGGCAAAACGCAGTACGTCTCTTCAGAACCGTTGCCCGTCAAAGTCCTCACCGTTCGACTCGCCCTGCGGGCTCGCTCACGGTAAGCCGGGCCGAGCGCAGTCTGCGATGGTGGGAAGACACTTCCACGGCCCGGCTTAGGAGCCATTCCATGCTCGAATTCGATTACACCAACGCCATGGCCTCGCGCGTCGGCGCGGACGGCCTGACCGAAGCGGAATGGGCCGCGGCGCTCGCCGCCGGGCGTCCCGCGTTCGACGCCGTCGAAAAGGACCTCGCGGCGGGGAAGCCCGGATTCCGGAAACTCCCCGCGCAGGACCCGGCTGACATCGTCCGCGTCGCCAAGACCGCGTCGGCCTTCGAAAATTTCGTCGTCCTCGGCATCGGAGGCTCCGCCCTCGGGACCACCGCCCTTGCCTCCGCTCTCCTCCACCCCTGGTGGAACTTCGCCGCCCCCGAGGCGCGCCGCGCTCCCCGGCTCTTCGTGCTCGACAACGTCGACCCCGAGGAAATCGCCGGCCACCTCGAAATCTGCCTCCCCGAGCGCTCCGTCTACAACGTCATCTCCAAGTCGGGCGAAACCGCCGAGACCGCCGCGCAGCTGATGATCTTCGTGGGGGCGCTCAAGAAGCGCCTCGGCGACCGCTGGCGCGAGCACGTCATCGTCACCACTGATCCCGACAAGGGCTTCCTCCGCCACCTCGCCCAGCGCGAAAAACTCGCCCACCTTCCCGTCCCCGGCGACGTCGGCGGCCGCTTCTCCGCCCTCACCGCCGTCTCCCTCCTCCCGCTCGCCGCCTGCGGCGTCGAACCCCAGCGCCTCCTCGCCGGCGCGGCGGCCGTCGAGGCGAAGGGCCGCGAAGCCGCGTTCAAGGCCGCGGCGCTCTACACCGCGCTCTACCGCAAGGGCAAAAAGATCGCCGTGATGATGCCGTACTCGCGCGCCCTCCGGGACGTCGCCGACTGGTTCCGCCAGCTCTGGGCCGAGTCCCTCGGCAAGCGCAAGTCGCTCGACGGCAAGGACGTCTGGGAAGGACAGACCGCGGTGAAGGCCCTGGGGGCGACCGACCAGCACTCGCAGGCCCAGCTCTACAACGAAGGCCCCAACGACAAGCTCATCGCCTTCCTCGAGGTTACGCGCTTCCGCCGCCCCTGCCCGATTCCCGCAGGGTTCTCGGACGACACGTGCGAGTTCCTCGGCGGCAAGGACATGGGGGAGCTGCTCAACGCGGAGAAGCGCGGCACGGAGCGCGCGCTGACCGCGAACCACCGCCCGAACGTGACGTTCCGCGTCGAGGGCGTCACCCCCGAGACCGCAGGCGCGATGCTGCAGTTCTTCGAGCTCATGACCGCCTACGCCGGCCGCCTCTGGAACGTGAATGCGTTCGACCAGCCGGGCGTCGAGGCGGCGAAGCACGCGACGTTCGCGCTGATGGGGCGAAGCGGGTACGAGAAGCTGGCCGGCGAGATCGCAAAGGAGCAGCCGTCGGAGTCGGAGAAGCGCGTCGAACGATTCTAAGCCGGGCCGAGAATGTGTCTTCTCATGTCTCAACCTCTCGCGGCCCGGCTTATCCTGAGCGAGCCCGCCGAAGCCCGGAGGGCGAAGGCGGGGCGAGTCGAAGGATTGCGTTGATACAGGACACGTGGCCTGGGAAATGAATTGCCGTGGTCCGCACAAAAGCGCAAGTTTCGAACACGCATTCAGATTCGGGGCCGTGATCGCTATAATCCCCGCAACCACCTTCGGGGCCAGACACCATGCCTCCTCCCAGCCGTCGCATGCCGGGTACCCAAGCCGCTCCTGCCTCCGCCCGCATGCGCCCCGTCGGCGGTCCAGCATCGACCGCTTCGTCGCGCCGACTGCCTGCCGCGCCTGCCCCGCAGTCGGGGAGCACGCGCCAGTTCCAGCGCGGCGGCGGCGCGCCTCCTCCCGGCCCCGGCGGCAAGAAGGACAACACGCCGATGGTGGTCGGAGGCGTCGCGGCCGGTGTTCTGCTGCTCGTCGGCCTCGGGTTCGCCATGATGGGCGGCGACGAGAAGCCGAAGAAGAAAGAAGAGCCCAAGGCAGCGCCGAAGGTCGAGGCTCCCGCCGCGAAGGAATACGATCCGTGGAGCGACCCGAAGATGATGGGAAGCGAAAACGATGCGGCGAAGCGTCGCAAGCAGGGGCTGAACGACCAGAACAAGAGCGGCGAAGTGGACCGGACGAAGGTGGGGACGGACGGGAAGTAAGAGGGAAGCTGGAAGCGGGGAGCAGGAAGCAGGAAGAAAAAAACAACGGCCACGACACTTTGTCGTGGCCGTGTTCGTTTTCCCGGGAAAGCGGGCTTACTCCTCGTTCACTTGCAGGTCCCGGACTGTGATCGAACGGTCCTCTTTCACTTTTTCGCACAGCCATTTGAGGGCGGTCTCCGCCCCCACGGCGGCGGCGAGCAGGACCAGGTTCCTCGCCAGGGGGTAATCGCACACGTCACCGGCTGCGTCGGCGGGAATGCGGTAGCGCTCGTTCCAGCGGATCTCGGCGTAGCCTGCGTTGAGGCCGATGTGCAGGCAGGGAAGGCCGGCGGCCGCGCAGGCCTCCGCGACCGCGCGGCGGGAAGCGCTGTTGTCGAAGCCGTCCACGACCAGGTCGGCTCCGGCGAGGAGCTTCGCGGCGTTCGCCGGCACGAGCTCTTGACGCACTGCGTCAATCTCGACCCCCGCCGCCCGGAACAGCAGGTCCCGCAGCGCTTCCACTTTCCACTCTCCCGCGTGCTCGGCCAGGTAGACCTGCGTCGCGACGTTGTGCGGCTCCACGCGGTCGTGGTCGATCACGCGCAGGTTCTTCGCGCCCTGCCGCGCGAGGGCGTCGGCAAGGTTCGATCCCACGGCCCCGGCGCCGCAGAGCACGATCGACGCGCCGGCGAGCCGGTCGAGCGCCGGCTGGCCGCGGAAAGCCTTCTCGTGGTTCAGGGGGTCCATTGGAGAGTCCGGCCTTTCAGGATAACGGAAGCGGCCTCGGCCACGGTCCCGTCCTTGCCGCACAGCCACGCGCGCGTCCGGCGGCCGCAGCGGATCGCGCAGAGCAACGGGCGCCCGAAACACTGCGCCCACGCCTGCATCGTCCGCCGGTCGCGGGCGCTCATCCCGGAGATCCCCGGCGGGTGCGAATGGAAGAACCCCGCGATATCCCCCTTCGATTCCTCCCGCTTCAGCACCCACCCTGCGTCGAAATCGACGTGCGCCGGCCCGCCCTCGCGCCACTGCACGAGCCGACCGCTGGCAAGCACCACGGCGCTTCGCTCATTCGTCACGCGCCCGCGCCTCCCGCATCACGGACACGAGCGAGGTCAGGTCGAATTCCCGGTCCGTCCCGTCGAGGCAGATCCCCGCGCTCACCACCGTCAGGTCGCCGCGATCGACGATGGCGGTGCACTCCCGGCCGTCCACGAGGTACGTCACCGTGAGCCGGTCGGACCGCGCCTCGTACCTCACGAGCTGCGCGTCCGCCGCCCCCAGCGCCGACTCCAGCCGCCGCTGTTCCGCCGGCTTCCTCATCTCCTCGCGCAGCTTCCACTGCATCGCGTACGCCTCGCGCTCCGCCGGCACAAGGCCGCGGCGGCGAAGCGCCTCCGGGGCCGTCCCCGCGTCGAGTTGCGCGCGCAGCCAGCCGGCGGTCGCCGCCCGCTCAGTGCTCTCGTAAAGGAAGAGCGCGCCGTCGAAGCGCGCGACAGCGGTGTCGAAGAGAGCGAGCCGGGGCGCGAGGGCCACCGGCGCCAGCCCCTTCACCTGCACGCCTTTCTGGGGCGGCGCGGCCGGCAGGGCGAGCCAGGTCGAGCCGTGCAGCACGGCGGCGACGAAACGGGCGCGCGGAAACAGTTCGAGGTAGCGCTTCACGTCCGCCAGCGGCGCGGGCCGGAGGATCTCCGCCGTGCGCGGGGTGGCGGGCCGGAGGACGAACCACCCGGGCCTGAACCCTTCCGGGCGGCGGGGGATATTCATCTCGACGACGACCCCCGCGAGACGGAGTTTCACCCGGCCCGAGGGGAAGACGGGCGAGAGGAACTCGCGCGACAGGAGGGCCTTCTCCTCCCCGGCGAGGCGGCGGATGAGGTCGCGGCGGTTCGGCGCCACGCCGCTAGCCCTTCCGGGCCGGAAGCGGCGTTTCCATGATCTCGACCAGCAGGTCGAGCTTGCTGGGGCGCTGCAGGATCGGGATCAGGTTCGGGAGCGAGTAGTAATCGCCGCGGAACTCGAACGCGTCCACGGAGACTCCCGCCGCGAGGCAGAGCTTCTCGAGGTGGTTTCCCGAGGCCCCGACCTTCACGAACACGACCGAAGGATCGGCCTTCACCGTCTCGCGGTACTTCTGCAGCGTGGGGACGAACAGCGGGGCGGTGTTCTCGCCCTCGTCCGTGACCATCACGATCTGCTCGACGGCGATTCCCTTGCGGATCATCGCGTCCACCGCGACGCCGCAGCTCGTCCCGCCGCCCGCCTTGATCCCCGCAAACGCCTTCTCCCAGGCCTTCAGTTCCGGCCCGGCCGCGGAAATCGCATACGCCAGCGTGTCGAACGCCCACACGTAGAGCGGCGCTTCCATGATCCCCGCCACCATGGAACCGAGTCGCTTGGCGACCTCGATCGCCTGCTCCATCGAGCCGCTCTTGTCCACGAGGATCGCCGTGGAGCGCTTGATCGTGCCCTTGGCCCGCGCCTGGCGCTGCGTGATCTCCGCGAGCTGCTCCTGCGTCTTCTCGTCGAGAGCGGCGGCCTTCGCGGCCTCTTTCGGCTTGAACGCCGACACACGCTTCGCCGACTTCGCGCCCTCGAGCTTCTCCGAGATCAGCTTCGCGATCTCCGGGTGGTCGCTCGCCCCGCGCCGCTGCAGGCTCGCGAGGTTGTTGATCAGCTCCTGCGACGACATCGCGTCGATCAGCGCCGCCAGCACCGCCGGCGTCATCTGCGTGACGATGGAAGACGCGACCCGGTACGGAATCCGGTTCTCCGCGATCAGGGCCGCCTGCTCGCCAGGGTCCGCCGACTTCGCGATCTTCTTCAGCACCGCGAGCCGCGAGTCCTCCGGCGGGTTGTCGTCGAACAGGATCGCCTGCGCCCGCGGGCCGGGCTTGATGTGAAGCGCCGCGTACAGCCGCTTCATCGACTTGCGCGCGTGCAGCACCGCGCCGTCGAACTTGATGGCGTCGCCCTCGCGCTCGCGGAGGTAGCGCTCGACCTCGGTCGTCATCGACCGCGGCACGTTCTTGAAAAGCCCCCAGCGCGTCTCCTTGCCGCCCTTCTTCTCGATGCGGCCCTTCACGAAATCCACCACACGCTGGACCTCGTACGGGGGCATGTCGCGCAGAAGCGCCAGCCCGGCGTCGCGGTGCCCCTCGAATGCCGAAAGCGCGAGGTTGATCACGAACGTCTCGGTGTGGTCGCGCACGTCGCCGTTCTTCGCGTACCAGGCGGCGAGGTGGCCGTAGAACAGCGGGTCCTGCGCGATGAGTTCCGCGTGGACGGGATGCACGGCCTCGAGCTTGCGGTGAGGCGTGGTGAGAAGCGTGTTGAGCAGGCGGAGGCGGAGGTCTTGCTCTTCGGGGGACATGCGCGGGGCCATGAAGGTCTCCTGATAAACGAAAACCGGCGCTCATTGAAGCGCCGGCGGGGGTCACGGTCGAAGGAACATTGATGGCGGCCGCGCAACGGGCATCAGGGCGTCCGAGTGTGACCTGCTACGTAAGGCATCGTGCTCTGCCGCTGAGCTACCGCTGCACGGGAACCTCCCTCCGGGGAGGGCCCCGTGCAGCGGGCGGGATTCGAACCCGCGACCACGGGAGTGAGAGTCCGGTTTGTAAGCAGCTCGGGTCGGGGGACGCCCTGATGTCCGTTGCGAGGCCGAAGCGCGATTTTCAGCCCCGCACGAGTGGGAGAAGCTCGAGAACGGTGTCTGATTAGAAGTCAGATGCCCCCGGTGTGGAGGCGAGGTTTGTAAGCTTCGCGGGTGGGGTGCGGGGCGGAAGGTCGCGCTTCGGGTGACGGCTTCGCGGCTCGAGTTACAGGAGCTTGACTGCGTGTACGTCTGTGGTGCCTGGTTTCCCAGGCGGAGAGGGATTTGAACCCTCAAATCCCCCGTGAGGGAGATTTGACCATGTTTGTAAGCTCCGGAGGTGGGGAGCCGCGAAGTCGTCATCCGATCGCCAGGTTGTCAATCCGCCAAGAAGGTCCGGAACGTCGCCGCGCAAGTGCCGGGGGCTTGTCGTGCGCTCTTTGGAGGAGTTTGTAAGCCCCGGGCTGGGGTGCGGCGTCGTCCCGTTCCTTCGAACCTTCATCGCAGCCGCCACGGAAAAAGTTCACCGGAATTCCGCGATCCCGGGAAGCGGCGTCGCCGCCGCTACCCGAAGACCGCTTCCGGACGCACCGTGACGGAGCCGTTCCGGTGCCGCTCGACGACGAAGGCGCGGAACGTCTGGCGCGCGACGTCGAAATGGCGCGCGAGCGCTTCGTGGATGTCGGCATCGGGAGCATCGACGGGGACGCCCAGATCGGCGGGAGCGAGGTCATACGAGCGGCCGTCGAAGCGGACGTGGATGGTAGCGTTCGTATTCTTCATGGTCGGACCCTCGGAATCGGGACTGGAGGATGAACGTCCGGGCGGGCGCGAGGGTTCGAAGATTGGGGCGGCCTAGGGCGAGACGGCGGCGGACAGCCGGTCGTCCGCCGTTCCCGCGGCGGCGTCGGCACCCGAGGTGCGCGCCACGACGGAACGGCCGGTGCCGCCCAGGACGACGACGGGCTTGCCGAGGGGAGCGAATGCGCCGGTCGGGTTCGTCGAGAAAGCCGCGGCTCCCCCGATACCCGCGACTCGGATGGTGACGTCGTCAGCGGTGCCGGCCACGTGGTCCGATCCGACGCCGCAAAGTGCCACGGAGGTCCCGTCGATCGGCATGGGGCCCCAGGGCTGAAGAGCATTCGTCGTCACCGTCGAAGTGCCCGGAGCGACGGTTCCGAGGGCGGTGAACAGGCGGAGACCATCGTCCGAGGAACCCAGGACGCCATCCGTCCCCCGGTCCAGGCGGGCTGCCGCGCCGGAGGAAACCAGCACCAGCGCGCCTTCCGCGCCGGGAAGCCCGCGACCTGCCGCGAGCACGTCCGCGGCCATCGGGTCGGAGGAGAGCGGTGAAACGACCGTGACTTCGTCATCCGGCGATCCGGCCACCAGGTCGATGCCGAGCGTCGGGATGATCACCGCATCCGAACCCGTTGAAAGTGGCAGTCCCTCCGCCCCGGCGGTCAGGGCGCCGACGACGATCGGAACGGCCGGGGTAGGACTTCCCAGGACGTCTCGGACAACCTGGAGCGCATCGTCCGCGGTCGCAAATGTGGAGTCGAATCCTGCCGTGCAGACGGCCGCGATGGTCCCCCCGGAGGCCATGGCGCGCCCTGAGGCGTCGCCCCGGATCCAGCCGGAGAAGAGCGGCGTCACCGTCGGGACCGCCGTGTCCAGCCCGCTCACCAGCACGAGCACTTCATTTCCCGTCGCAAACAGAAAATCAGGTCCCGCGGTGGTAATCAGCAGGGAGGTCGCGTCGAGTTGCACCGGAACGGAAGGATCTGCCGCTCCCAGTCCGGGCATCGGAACCGTCTTCACGGTCAGCGTCGTCGTCCCGATTCCGTCCACGACGAGAAGCGAATCGTCGGAGCTGGGGATCAGGTCGCTTCCGCGCGACGCGATGACCGCCCGGGTGCCGATCATGACCGGCCTCGAAACCCCGCCGTTCTTCGCGGGCAGCACCGAAGTCGCCGTCATGGCCGGCGCGTCCGGGACAGACTGCACCTGCACCAGCGTGGGCGCGGGCCCCGCCGCCAGAACAAGGACGCTTCCGCCCGGGCTGACGACAGGAAAACACTCGGCTCCCCCGGAGAGGGTGCCGATCGCAAGCCGCGTGAGCGTCGGCGCCGCGGTCCCGATGTTCTTCGCGGCGACCACTTCGTCGTCCAGCGTCGCAAAGTTCCCATCCGCCCCCGCGCCGGCGAGCACGACAACCCCCGTTCCAAACACAACGGGCCCCACGGCGTTTCCAAGGTCCGCATCGTCATCGATGACATGAAGCGTGACGGATGAAGATCCGTTGGCGGTCTTTGCGGTGATGACCGGATCGCGGAGCGGGCCGGGTTCCAGGGCGAGGGCCGTGATGGTGACGCTCTGGGAGTCGTCACCGGAACCGAATGTCACGGTGTCCGGAAAGGAGAGTTCTCCGGCTTCGCCCGAACTCAGGGAGACGTCAACGTCGCTCGTCGGGGTCCTCGAAAGGGTCAGCGTAAGCGTGACACGCTTCCCCTCGACGACGGTGACCTCCGAGGAACTCCAGACCGGGCGGGGGGCGCCGGCGACATTGTCGGGAGAGGATTTCCGGCGGCAGCCTGACGCCGCAGCGACGGCCAGGGCGGTGATGACGAGCAGGGTTCGGTTCATAGATGCCATTTAACTACGGGAACGGCAGGGGGTTGTGAGTGAAATAAAACAGCGCGCGCCCGGTGAAGGGGCGCGCGCTGCGGAAATTCATTCGACGTCTAAGGGAGGGAAGAGGTCGAGAGGACGTCATCGGCGGTGCCGGGAGCGCTGTCGCTGCCGGCGGTTCGAGCCAGGAGGACGCTGGTTGCCCCGTCCGGGACGAGGGCTCCGGTCCCGGAGAGGCGGAACGGTCCGGGGAGGGCTGAAGCGAGGGCGGGCGAAGTTCCGATGCCGGAGACGACCAGCACGGCATCGTCGGCGTTGCCGGAAACTCCGTCGTCTCCCTCACCGACGGCCACGACGCTTGTCGAAGTGAAGGCAAGGGGGGCCGAATTCTGAAGCGGCCCGGTGGGGAACGTGGAGGAGGAACCGACGCCCGTGAGCGAGGCCAGGAGGACGAGGGAGTCATCGGCCGTGCCGAGGGATCCGTCCGCCCCGGCATGGATTCGCACGGCTGTGGTCGAGGAGAGTGCGGTGATTCTCCCGGCAGCGCCGGGGACCGGAAACGCGGCCGCGAGGTTCACAGGCGCCGGAGGAATCGGTGTGGAGAGGGAGGTGAAATGGGCCACCTGGTCGTCGGCGGTGAAGTCGGTGAGGTCGGCGCCGCGGAGAGGAAGAAGAGCCGTATCTCCGCCCGTGGTGACGGGTTGAGCGTCCGGATCCATCGAGATTGCCCCGGTCGGAAAAAAGAGCGGAACCGGCAAGGTCAGGATGTCGTGCCAGACGACAAGGACGTCGTCAACAGTTCCAGGGGTTGAATCTCCTCCCACGTAGGCGGTGACGATGGTGGTGGGCCCGATGCGCACGGACATACCCATGCGGCCGGGGAACTGGGGGAAGGTACCGAGAGTCGTTCCGGTAAGGGCGCCGCCGATGCCCGTGATGATCACAAGCTGGTCATCGGGCGTACCGAAGAGGAAATCTCCGCCGGAAAGTGCCGTCGTGACCGTGACGGAGTCGATGACAGTCAGGATTCCCGGTGCCTCGAACGCAACCCCCGTCAGCGTATTGGAGGAAAGCGTGAGGGTTCCGCTTCCGATGCCGTCGAGCACGACGAACTGGTCGTCCGCGCTCGTCACCAGGTCTGCGCCACGGGTCATCCAGGCTCCGCGTGTGCCCACCATGACCGGCCGGCGGCCTTCGCTGGCCTCGAGGCGGCCGACGACAAGCGATGTCGAAACGGCGGGTGTGGCACCCGAAATGCTGTCAACCTCGACGACGGTGTCGTCCGACGTGCCGAGGGTCAGGTCCGGTCCGTTCGTCATCACCAGCACGGTGTCCGACACGCCGGTGACGACGGGAAGCGCGTGGGGCCCGGGCGTGACGGCGCCGATCGTGACGTGCGTGATCGCCGGGACTCCGGCGCCGACTCCGCTAGCCACGGCCAAGGTGTCGTCGGCGGTGGACCAGAGTCCGTCCGGTCCATCCGTCACGAGAACCGCCCGGTTCGGCCCGACCGTGACCGGGCCCAGGGCGCCGCCCAGCGGCGCTCCCGTCTCGCGGAGGACGATTCCCATGAGATTGACGTCCAGCAACGACTCCGCACGCACCTGCACGAACGTGTCGGACGAATCCGCGTCCGCAATGGTCGAAATCGTCACGTTCCGCGTCGTCACTCCCGCAGGAAACGTTACCGTCGCAGGAAGCGTCACTCGCGAGGTATCCGTTGAACTCAGCTCGATGTCCACGGGCGTATCCCAGGACTGGTCGAGCGTCAGCACCACGGTGAAGGTCGATCCCTCGTTCACCGTCATCTGCCCCGCCGGCCAATTCGCCTCCGGCCAGCCGCGGTCGTCGCCACCGTGCCCCTGCCGCCTGTGATGCTTCCGGCACCCCGCTCCCATCGCCACCAGCAGGGCGGTCAGCCCCGCAACAGCCAGGACGCGCTTCATCGCCCACCTCCCACGCAGTCCGCGCGCCGGGCCCCCCACGGTGCGGACGCGGGATTATCGCTTCTCGAAGCGGTTTTTGAGCACGCCAATTCCGTCGATCCACGCCTCGGTGACGTCGCCGGGCTGGATGAAGCGTTTTTCGGGGCGGAACATGAGGACACCGGCGGGGGTTCCCGTGGCGATGAGGTCGCCGGGCTCGAGGGGGTGGACGGCGGAAATGTAGGCGACGAGGGCGGGGGGGCCGAAACACATGTCGGCGCAACGGCCGTCCTGCATGGTCTTGCCGTTGAGACGGAGGCCGAGGTGGAGCTTCGTCCAGTCGAGCTCGTCGGGGGTGACGACGATGGGTCCGGTCGGGCAGAACGTGTCGAAGGACTTGCCGCGATAGAACTGCTTGTCTCCGGACTGCGCTTCGCGGGAAGTGACGTCGTTCACGATGGTGAAGCCGAAGACGTGTTCCTGCCAGCGTGCCTCGGGGATGTCGAGCCCGCCCTTGCCGATCACGATCCCCAGTTCGCACTCGAAATCGACCTGCCCGGCGGTCGTCGGCATGCGCACCGTGTCCTCGGGGCCGATGACGATGTTCGATGCCTTCGAGAACAGCATCGGCTTCTCCGGCGCCGGCTTGTTCTGCTCGGCGGCGTGATCCTTGTAGTTCAGGCCGACGGCGACGATTTTCGGCGGGCGCGGGACGGGCGCGGCAAACGTGAAGGGCGGGACGATTTCCGGGCCCATCACGAGAACTTCATCTCCCGACAGCAGGTACTCGCCGATGCTCGCATACGGCGCTCCCGACTTCGACTGAACGAACCGCCACCGGTCGCCCTCCGCCCGGCCCATCGCCGTCGAGCCGTTCCCCAGCCGAAGCGTCGCGTATTTCATGCCGTCTCCCCGATGACGTGCGCAACGGCGAGGTCGCCGCTGTGCGTGATGCTCAAATGGACGCGTTTGATTCCCATGCGCTCCGCCCGCAGCGCCGCTTCGCCGTGAAGCTGGATCGACGGCGGCCCTCCCTTGCCGCGACGGACTTCAATGTCGCGCCACCGCACGCCCGCCGACCACCCCGTCCCCAGCATCTTCATCACCGCTTCCTTTGCCGCGAACCGCGCCGCGAACGACTGCGCCGGGCGCGCCTTCGATTCGCAGTAGCGGATTTCCTCCTCGGTAAAGAGGCGGTCGTGCGCCTTCACCGCGCGGCGCGACAGGAGCGCTTCCATGCGCGAGATTTCGCAGATGTCGATCCCGGTTCCGATGATCACGGGGGGATCGTAGCGGCGCCGCCGGGACGGGGAAAGGGAAGTGAAGGCATTGCGGTTTGGCCCCACGCCGTGCCGTCCGATCCCGTACACTTCCCAGCCATGAAATCAGCCGCCTTTGCTTGCCTCCTCTGCCTCGGCGCCGGCCTGGCCGCAGGGGTCTGGCTGGAGCGCCGGCGAGCCTCCACGGCCGGCCACGCCTCGGCGTCCCAGCGCGGCGCTTCCGCCCCGGGCGAGGATGCGATCGAGCCCGATGGAGCCCCGCGCGACTTCGACGCGGAGCTCAAGACGGCCAAGGACCAGGTGCGGGCGCTGAATTCGGAAGTTGCGTCGCTGAAGGGTTCGCAGGCGGTGCCGCCGGACCCGGCGACGGTGGCGGCGAAGGTGGCGGACCTGCGTGCGAAGATCCCGGAACTGGTTGAGAAGAAGGACGGGGTGGGACTGCTCGCGCTGATGAAGGAACTGGCGGCGCTCGGGCCGGAGGGATACCGCGACGCGATGGACATCGCAGAAATCTTCCGCAAGGAGTTCGGCAACGGGAACGAGGCGTTCGGGCTCGACAAGGTCCAGTTCAACAAGGCCTGGAGCGGCACGATGGTCCCCCTCATGACGTGGGGGCTCGCGAACCCCGGGGATGCTTCCGCCTGGTTCCGCGCCAAGTCCGTGCACATGCTGTACTGGGTGAGCGACATCGACGCCGCGCCGATCTTCCTCGAGGCGATCGCGAACGAGAAAGACCCGGCGGTCGCGCAGGCGCTCGCCGGGTACCTGGCGCGCCTCGCGAAGCCAGAAATCGTCGGCGAGCTCGCTTCCGCCATCAAGCAGCACGAAGGACGCGCGCAGACGTACCAGCCGATGGTCCAGGCTCTCGTGGACCTCCACACGCCCGAAAGCGGCGCGGCCCTCCGCGACCTCCAGTCCGGCGCCCCGCCCGCCCTCGCCGCGGCCCTTCAGCTCGCCCTCGTGGAACACTCCCCGGCCTCGCCCGGGATCATGATCACCGGGACACAGCCGAAGTCCCAGGCGCAGAAGGTCGGCCTCCAGAAGGGCGACATCATCGTGTCGTACGACGGGATGGACGTGAAGTCGCTGGACCAGCTGAAGAAGGCGGTGCAGGCGAAGCCGGACAAGGAGCTCGTGCCGGTGATGATCAACCGGGGAGGGACGCTGGTGCCGGTCCAGCTGACGGGGGACTGGATCGGGATTGACGGGAAGTTCGTGAAGCCGTGAACTGCCGTGTCGAAAGAAACGGACTCCGGCGTACCTCTGTAGAGCACAACCGAATCAAGAGGCCATCGAAATGAAGATCGCCCTTCCCGTCGCCCTGCTCGCGTTCCTCCTCGGCTCCGTGGCCGGCGTGCTGTTCGAGCGCCGGCGTCACACGGAAGCTCCGGCCCCGGTGGCGGGCGCGGCGGCCGTGGATACGGCGGCGCCGGCGCCGGGCCCTGACGCCGACAAACGGGTGGCGGAGGCCGAGAAGAAGGCGGCGGCAGCGGCGGAAGAGCTGGTCAAGGCAAAGAAGCGGATTGCGAAGCTGGAAGCGGCGGGGGGTTCGAAGGCGGGGACGGACGGGAAGAAGGTGCTGACGCCCGAGGAGGCGAAGGCGCGGGCGGAAGAACTGAGGGCGCTGATTCCGGACCTGGTGGCGAAGAAGGACGGCAAGGCGCTGATCAAGCTGATGCACGAACTTGCCGCGCTCGGCGAGGCCGGGTACATGGCCGCGATTGAGGTCAGCGGGATCATCTCGGCGGACGTCGAAGGCGGCAAGAATGAGTTGGGGCTGACCCAGAGGGAGTTCTACAAGGCCTTCGGCGGACCGATGGTGCCCGTGCTCGCGTGGGCGATCGGCAAGGGAGACGAGGTTCCCGCCGGGTTCCGCGCGGGCGCGGCCTACTCGCTCCCCTGGCAGGACGGAGTCGACGCGGGGAAGCTCTTCCTGGACGCCCTCAAGACCGAGAAGAACGGCGACGTGCTCAACGCGATCGCCCAGAACCTGGACGAGGCGGCGAAGGCCGGCATGGAAGGAGATCTTGCATCTCTCGTCCCGGGGTATGCGGACAATCCGCGGATGCTGGCGTCCCTGATGGACTCCCTCGTGAAGATCGGCTCGGACGAGGCGATCGCGTCGCTGGACCTGTTCGCGCGGAGTGCCAGCGACACGGTGCGCGCCGAGGCGGAGGTCGCGATGATCGCGGTGCGGCCGCCTGCCGAAGGGATCCTGATCACGCTGACGGTGCCGAACTCCCAGGCCGAAAACGTCGGGATCAAGCGCGGGGACATCATCACGTCGTACAACGGGCAGACGGTGACGGACTTCGACGCGCTGCGCGAGCAGATGAAGTCGGTGCCGTCGGGGCAGGTCGTGACGGTCACGGTGAACCGGAAAGGGGAGATCATCCCGCTCCAGATCAAGGGCGGGGCGAAGATCGGGATCGACGGCAAGGACGTGAAGCCGAAATAAAAACATCGGGATTTGGGTTCCTGTTTCCGGCTTTTGGACCTTGAATGGCCCCCGTGCTTGCTAGCAGCCGCGCATTCCGGAGTTTCTTCCACTTCCAGACGAAGGACGGCCCGTACTGCGCCGCCGCCATCGCCTTCTATCTCCTGTTCGCGATGACGCCGTTCCTGCTGCTGACCCTCGCGATCGCGGCTCTGTTCACCTCGACCTCCTCCGTTTACATCGAGGCCTTCGACGCCTTCTTCAAGGCGAATTTCCCCCAGGGCGCCAAGCCGCTGCGGGACGCGCTCCTCGGCGTCTTCGAAAACCGGAGCCGCCTGGGAATCGTCAGCCTCGTGTGGCTGTTCCTCGTCGCCAGGAAACTCATGGGGGCGATCGAGAAGGGCCTGAACACCATGATGGAGATCGAGAAGCCGCGGTCCACCGTGCTCTCGACGCTCGCATCCATCGCGTTCATCTTCTTCGCCTCGGTGCTCATGCTGGCGAGCTCGCTCGCGATGGTGGCGGTCGACTTCGCGACCGGTATCGAGGTCTCCTTCCTCGGCGGAACCGCAGCTTCCGTCGCCGGAATCGTGGTCAAGGCGCTCTTCAGTGGCGCCGTCTCCATCGCCCTGTTCTACGGTCTCTACAGGCTCTCCCCGGCCAAGGGGATGGCGTCGCGGGAAGCGTTCTTCGCCGCGGCGTTTGCGACGGTGATGTGGCTGGCGGCGCGGCACCTCTTCGTATGGTTCGCTTCAGGCCAGCTGGCGAAGTACGAGTGGATGTACTCGTCCTTCGCGACGTTCCTGTGGGCGCTTCTGTGGGCATATGTCTTCGGCGTGGCGCTGCTGATGGGCGCGTGCGTGGTTAGGAAGAAGTAGGTGCCGTCGGCGGGGGTTTGAAAATGAATTCGCGGATGTTGCGGATGACGCGGAAACGGCGGCGGGTAACTCCGTGCGGGGAGGCTCGCGTTGAAAACCGCGCCGCAAAGGGGGAAAATAGAAGTTCGCCATGTCAACCCCTCCGCCACGCATCTGCACCTGCTTCGGCTTCACCGCCGCCGACATCGAACGCTTCGCGCTCGAGCGCGGTTTTTCGGGGGTCGATGAGCTCGGCGAGGCGACGCGCGCCGGGACCGGCTGCCGGACGTGCGTGCCGGACATCGAGAAACTGCTCGAGGCGCTCTGGAAGCTTCACCCGAAGCCCGCGGGCAAGCCTGCCACTCCCGCCGCCATCGTCCGCGACGCGATCCGCCCCTTCCTCAACAAGTCCCCCTGGGAGCTCCACCTCATCGACGTGGACGAAGCCACCGTCCGCATCCGCGCCGTCCCGCGCGGCGAATCCTGCACCACCGGCGAAGACACCCTTCGCCAGTTCGTCGAAAATCGGCTAAAAGAGATGTACCGCCCGGACGCCGCGGTGGTCTTCGTATGAAAACCGTCTACCTCGACAACAACGCGACGACACGGCTGCGCCCTGAGGCGCTGGCGGCGATGACCCCGTACATGACGGAACTGTACGGGAACCCTTCAAGCCTCCACTCGTTCGGCAGCCAGGTGGGCACCGCCCTCGACAAGGCCCGCGAGCAGGTCGCCGCACTGATCGGCGCGCGCTCCCAGGACATCGTGTTCACGGGAAGCGGCACGGAGGGGAACAACACGGCGCTGCGCGGGTTCTGCGACGCTGCGCCGGAGAAGAAGCACATCGTCACGAGCCCCGTGGAGCATCCGTGCATCCGCGAGGTGTGCGTGTGGATGAAGGCGCGCGGGTACACGGTCACCGAGGTCCCCGTGCGCGGCGACGGGACGATGGAGCTCGCGGCCTGGAAGGATGCGCTGCGTCCCGACACCGCCGTCGCGACCGCGATGGCCGCGAACAACGAGACCGGCGTGCTCTTCCCGTATGCGGAGATGGCGGCGGCGTGCGCGGAGAAGGGGATCCCGTTCCACTGCGACGGCGTGCAGGCGGCGGGGAAAGTTCCCGTGAGCGTCAAGGACACCGCCGTCAGCTCGATGACCCTGGCGGCCCACAAGTTCGGCGGCCCCAAGGGCGTCGGCGCGCTTTACGTCCGCCGCAACGCCCGCATGAAGCCCCTTCTCCTCGGCGGCCACCAGGAGAAAGGACGCCGCGCCGGGACCGAAAACGTCGCCGGCATCGTCGGAGCGGGCGCCGCCGCGGAATTCGCGCTGAAGTCTCTTCCTCTCGAGGAATCCCAGGTCCGTCCGCTGCGCGACCGCCTCGAGGCCCTCGTCCTCGAACGCGTCTCCGGCGCCATCCGCAACGGGAACAAGGACCTGCGCGTCCCCAACACCGCCAACCTCGGCTTCCAGTACGTCGAGGGAGAGGCCGTCCTCCTCATCCTGTCCCAGTTCGGCGTCTGTGTGTCGATCGGAAGCGCCTGCTCCAGCGGCTCCACCGAACCCTCGCACGTCCTGCGCGCCATGCAGGTCCCGCAGACGCACATCTACGGCTCCCTCCGCTTCTCCCTCGGGCTCGACACCACCCCCGACGACATCGACTACACCGCGGCGAAAACCGCCGAAGCCGTGGAAAAACTCCGCAAGGTCGCAGGAAAGGAACAGGCGAAACGATGAAGCGCTTCATTCCGCTGGCCGTCCTCGCGTTGTCGGCGTGCGCGGACCAGCACCTGCTGATCAACCATCACTACCGCAAGGACGGGTACGAAGTGAGCGGGATTCACGGGAAGTGGGTGTGGAACGACCTGAAGCAGACGGCGACGCTGACGACGGGGGAGGGGTTCGAGGGGCGCGTGCTGGTGGACAAGGACGGGGATTACGCGGTGGATTCGATCACCTATAGGAACGATACGTACACGCGCGGGCAGGAGGGGTCGAAGGACCTGTTCGGGGACGCGGACTCGGATTTCGAGGTGGCGCGGAGGCGGTACGACATCGACGCGATGGACAAGGAGTGGAAGGAAATGCCGCCGGACGAGAAGGCTCGGCGCCAGGACTACTACAAGTAGCGTTTCCGGTGTGCGAGGCGGCCTGGGGAGCAGCGGCGGGATGTCGACCCCACTTGATGCGATCGGATTTCCCACGCGGGGCCTCTCGCCGGACGGGCTGGCGGCGCGGCTTGCGGAGTGGGTGCGCTGGCCGATCGAGCGGGGGAGCGCGCTGGAGGTGGAGCGCGCGGGGCGGAAACTGAGGGTGCATTCGCTGGAATGTGGCGGCGGAGCGCGCCTGGTGACGGTGGTGGAGCTGAAGAAGCGGTACTTTCTCCCCGGCGAGCCGATCGTCTGTTTCTTTCCCGCGTTCGGCGGAGCGGGGGAGCGGGAGCTTGAGGTGGAGGATGTCGTGTCCACTTCGTGCCCGTTCGAGCCGTTCGGGATCGTACTGTCGCCGGATCGGCTGCGTTTCCGGATCGGCAATCCGTTCGCCTCGGAAATTCAGCCCGGAACGCGCGTCGCCGCTTCGCTCGCGCTTCTCGCCGGCCGCATCGAACCGGCGCCCGAGGCGACGCGGCCGATGATCGCGGCCACGCAACTCGTGGCCCAGGACATGGAAATGTCTCCCGATGTGTTCACGGTCGCGGGAACGGTGGAGTCAATCGCCGGTTTCTCCAACTCCGCGACAGCCGAAGCCTGCAGCCGCTTCCGCCTCGCGACACCCACGGGCCTCGTGGACGTGATCGTGCGGGCGCGCGATGCGAAAGGGGCGCCCGCGGTCGGCGAGATGGCCATCGCGGAGGGCGAGTTCGTGGCCGACGTACGGGGGATCGCTTGACCCTTCACACGCACCTCGCGCTCGTCGGCGCCGCCTTCGCAGCCCTCCTGCTCGCGGTGCTGTCGCTTCGCCGGATCTTCCGCCGCCGGCGCATCGAAGTGCGCGACGATGGCCTTGTCGTGGACAAGACGTTCGCGTTCGGGTTCCGCGACATCAAGCGCCTCGATTTCTGGATCGAGCGCGGCGTGGCGCGGTACGTCGTTCACCTGGGCGCTTCCAAGTACGCCTTCGCGAACTACGAAGCCACGGTCGAAGACCCGCTCAAGCTCAAGCACCTGCTCATCGAGAAGGCGAAGCTCGTGCGCGAGCCGGCGGCGACCCCGCATTCTCCGCGCGTCGAGACGTTCATGCGGCACGGGGACACCGCGCGGCTGCCGCTGTCGCTTCTGCAGTCCCTGTCCAAGCCGTCAAGACCCTCGATCGTCGCCGCCGTCCTCGCGGCCGTCGTGCTGTGGATGTCCAAGGCGAAATGGGTCACCACCGTCGTGTCCCTCGCGGCCTCCGTCGGCGCCTACCACCTCCTCGGGTCCTGGACCTTCGCTTCAGGCCTCCTCGGCATCGTCCTCATCCACGAACTCGGCCACGCGTGGGCCATGCGCGCCCACGGCCTCCGCGCCGGCGCCCCGATCTTCATTCCCTTCGTCGGCGCCCTCATCGCCATGCGCGACCAGCCGCGCGATGCGCGGGTGGAAGCGGAAATCGGCTACGGCGGGCCGCTGGCCGGCGCTGCGGCCTCCACCGTGGCGTTCCTTCTCTTCTACCTGACCCAGTCGCCCGAATGGCTCATGGTCTCGCTTCTGGGCTACCTGCTGAACCTCTTCCAGATGGTCCCCGTCCTCCCGCTGGACGGCGGCCGGATTGTCGCGGCGATTTCCCCGCGGCTGTGGATCGTCGGCATCGGGTTCCTCGCGCTCGTGACGGGGGTGACGTGGGCCACGCCGAATCCGCGGCCGGAAGCGGTGCCGGGGACGATGCTGCTGCTGCTGATCGCGATGCTGGGGATGGGGCGGGCGTGGGAGGCGTGGAAGAATCCGAAGCGGCTGGGGCCGGGGGCGTACTACGACGTGCCGGCGAGCTACCGGCTGGCGATGGGGCTGGCGTACCTGCTGCTGACGGCGTTCCTGGCGTGGATGACGTACACGTGCATGAACGTGACACCGGGGAAGCCGCGCCGGATAACGGAAGTGCAGCTAAGCCGGGCCGAGAAAGAGTCTTCTCTCGTCCAAGCGGCTCGCGGCCCGGCTTATCCTGAGCGAGGCCGCAGGCCGAGTCGAAGGATTGTGTTGCGGTGGGAAAGGTGGCCTGGGAAGACACATACCTTGTTTCGCTTAGGGTCGGCTTGCGTCGCCGCCGATTTGCCCGGGCCAGTCTTCGATGGCGCCGCGCGTGAAGGCGAATTCTCCCTCGGTCGCTGAGACCCGCGACGGCGCCGACTGAACCGCTTCGTGGCCCGCGCCGCCGAACGCGCCTTCGTAGGGACGAACCGAGCGAAGCCGGAGGCAGGAAGGGCCCGGCGGCACGTAGCGCTGCAGGCGGATTGTTGCGGAAGAGGACTCGGTCTGGGTTACGAAGGAGGCGCGCGGTGCGGGAGCCGCGTGGGCCGGCGCGGGCCCGTTCTGGGCGAGCCAGGCAACGGCCCCGGCGGCCAGGGCCGAGGCGGTGATGAGGAAGGAACTCAGGTGGGTTCGGGGGATCGGCATGGGGGCTCCGCGTTCCGGCAACTGGCGGCAGGATTAGAAACGGGGCGGCGGCGCGGCGGTTCGAGGAATTCTCAATTCGGGTGGTGCCAGTCGCAAGTCAGGGTCAGGAGGTTCAGCGCCGTGACGCCCGCGCGGCTCCAGCCCGGGCCGGGCGTCCAGGAACCGGTCCGGCAGTCCGGCGCAGAGCGTAAATGAGTTTCGTGAAGCATCCCGTACACGCCTTCGCGCCACTTCAGCCATGCCGCCGAATCCCGCGATTCCAGCAGCCGGACCGCGAATATCCCCCAGAACCAGTCCGTGTACGCCCGCGGATCCTCGGGGATCGCGAACGCGCGCAGGTCCACGAGATCCGGATGGCCGTCCGCAGGCATCGGGACTTCCTTGCGTAGCAGTTTGGCGGTCACGCGCATGGCGGAGCCACGAAGCTCGGGAACGCCCTCGAGGTGGTTGAGAAGGGGCTGGAGCCAGGATGTGCCCTGTGACAGCCGGCGTTGGCGCGACTCCTCCGCGGCAAAGAGCGCCCGGAGGGCAAATCCGGTCGCGGCGGGATCCAGGTCGCCGGGGCGCGTGGACGCCAGTCGATCCCTCACGGCCTTGAGCCACTGCGAGGCCGAATCGAGGAGCAGGGAGGATTCCGTCAGCAGGTAGGCCTCCGTCATCGCCAGCGCGGCCACCGCTTCCTCTTCCGCCGTCATATCGACGCGGACTCCCGGCGTCGGGTTCCGCAGGATCAGCCACTTCAGCGCCCCCTTGACCACCTGTCCCGGGGCGTAGGTGCGTCCATCGAACGGGTTCCGGTGCGTGACCTTCGAAAGGTGCGTGTATCCCTGCGCCATGAATGCGAGCAACCCAAGCGACGTTTCCTTGATACGGCCGGCCGTCGGCTGGCGCTGGCAGGTGCAGACTTCGCCCTCGGCATCCCCGGCCCAGCCTCCGTCCTTGAGGAGGTGGGCTTCGAGCCATGAGATCGCCGCGATCTCCATCTCGAGCTGTTCGTTCGGGACGTCGGGAAGGGCTCTCCTGTCCGGGACGGATCGCACGATCGGCGTGGACGGCAGCGCTTCCGGCCCGAGGGGTTCCGCAATGCATCCGCCGCTCACCCGGACCCGTTCTGTCGATCGCCCGAGCCGGAAACAGCCGGCGCCGGAACCCTGCGGACACGCGACCTCGTATCCCGTGTAGTGCTCGACCGCCACCGCCGCAAGCCCATGCAGCACCACGGCGGCGCACACCGCCGCAATCACCTGGACGGCACTCTCGGCGGACGCTCTCACTTCTTTGCCGGGCCTTTCGCCTCCAGCAGCCTCTTCAGCGCTTCCACTTTCGGCCCGACACCGAATTTCCCTTCGTCGAGTTTCGGATGATTGGCCACCAGGTCGTCCAGCCCCAGCTTCGCCAGCTCGAAATCCCCCGGCTTGCCGCGGGCGACCAGGACACGAAGCGAACCGACCTTCCCGCGCCACCAGGGGCCGGACTCCACCGCGCACTCCGCCACGAGGTTCGCGAACACGCCCGCCGCGGCCTCGAGCTGTGGGCCTCGGCCCAGCTTCAGGTGCGCCACACCAAGCTCTTCGTACGCCGCCAGCAGCCACGCCTTTCCCTGCACCGCCGGCGCGTTGAACCGGCCGTTCCTCACGAGCCCCGCGTCCTCCACCACCCGGCCGAACGCGTCCCGCGCTCCCTCAAGGTCTCCCGCAAATCCCAGCGCCCTCCCGAGCCGGAAATCCACGGAGTACCCCGCGGGCAACGCCCCGCATTCGCCCGCCACCCGTGCAATCCGTGCCACATTCGCAAGCGCGGCGGGGCAGGGAAGCGTTTCCGGCGTGTCGTCGATGGAAGCGTCGTCCGGGATCCCGTTCAGGAGCAGTGCGAGCTGCAGGACGTGATCCGTCACCGCGGCCGCGTCGGCGCCCGTCGTCGGGGACTTCGAAGCGATTCCCATCTCGATCGCATCCGCGTACCTCGCGATCGCCGCCTGCCTCAGCGTGGCGGCATCCGCCCCGCCCGACTCCGCCGTCGCATCGCACGCCTCCGCCGCGTCGCGGCACGCCTTCGCCGCCGACGGCACCGTGCGGAAACGCTTCGCCAGCATCGCCGCCGCTTCCGACGCCTTCGCCGGGTCGCCGCCGGCGATCCGCGCTCGGACCGTGAGTTCTCCCGCGCGCCGTTCCTGCTCGGGCGGGAGGCCGCCGCCCAGCGCCTCGAGGACGCGGATCGAGTCCGCCGGGCGCGCGTCGTGCTCGTGCAAAAGCACCGATGCCAACGAGAGCCGCGCAGTCGCGACGATCGCGGCACGGCTCGCCCCCTGAGCCAGGCCTTCCTCGATCGCCTTGAGGAAGAGACCCTCCGCGAGCCGGAATTGCGCAGGCGCCTCCGCTTTCGTGCCGGGCTTTGCCCACTTCGATTCGGCCAGCTTCAGCTGCGCACGGCCGGCCATGTAAACCGCCTGCACCCGGAGATTCGAGTCCTGCGGGACGCGCTCGAAGTCGCGCGCCGCCGCTTCGAATTCCCCGCGCTCGAACGCCGCGTCGGCGACGAGGTAAAGCGCTCCTTTCGCGTTCGGATCCGCCGGCCAGTTCGTGACGAGCAGGCGCAGCATCCGGTCCACCTGCTCGCGTTCCCACCGGCTCGTGTCGCCGGCGCGGGAGGCGAACTGGTTCCAGAGTTGTGCGGCGCGGAAGGCGGCGCCGGGCGCGTTCGGGGATTTCGGGAAATCCACCGCGACGGTTTCGAAGAGCACCGCGGCGTCCCACGGGCTGTCCAGGCGGTCCGTGCAGAGCGCGAGCCGCCAGACGAGCTCCGCGTCCGGCTCCTCCGTGGCCGCAAGCACCGCGCGGTACCCGCTCCACGCCTGCGCCCAGTTGCCCGCGCCGAAGGCCGTGTCCGCAAGCAGCCGCTTCACCGCCGGCGCTCCCGCCCCGCCCCACTTCAGCAGGCGCTTTCCGGCGATCTCCTTGAGAGCCGCACTCGGCGCGTTCTGCATCATCGCGAACGCCAGGTTCGCCGCCGCGCCCCTGTTCCCCTGCGCCGCGAGTGCCTCGCCCTTCTCAAGCACCGCCAGGAATCCCGACCGGTCCTGCGCTGCATTGGGCACGAGCGCGAGAAGGGCCTCGATGGCGACGATCGCCGCCGCGGGATTGCCCTTCGCCGTCAGCGTCTCTGCCTTGCCCCCCGCCGCGCGTTCCGCCACTTCGCGTTCCCATGCCGGAAGCGGGCCGTTCGCCCACTTTTCGCGCCAGGGCTGTGTGACTTTCCACGCAACATCGAAGCGGCTCACGGCCTCCGCGGGGCGTCCGAGGTCCCGCAGGACGAGAGCCCAGGTCAGGGAGGCTTCGAGGACCAGGCCGGTTTCGCCGTAGTCGAATTCCAGATTTACGAATGCCTCGAGCGCCTCCAGGAGCCGCTTCTTCCGTCCGGTCTCATCGCTTTCGAGGCGTGCGCGGAGGTGCAGGCATCGTGCCCCCTGGTACGCCGCCTCTGCGATTTGCCCGTCAACGTCCTCCTGGGCCTTGGCGTCCTTCCCGGAAGCGACCAACGTCTGCTTCAGCGAGCGGGCGAGCGCCGCCGCGGCTTCGAAGTTCTTCATGCCGCGGTCGAGTTCCTCGCGACCTTGCGTCCCGGCTTCGGCCACCCCTTCCGCAAATTCCTGCTCCGCGATCTCGCCGCATTGCCGCCTCATGAGTCCCGCTTGCATCCGCGCCTCACCGGCGCGCCGGTGCCCTGGGTTCGCTTCCACGAACGTGTCGAGGGCCCCCGCTCCGCGCGCGAGCTCCCGCCGGGCTTCCGAAAGCGTCGCCGCGGCCGCGGCGCGCTTCATGGCGATCTCCGCGCGAACGAGCGGCACGGCCGCCTTCTCATCCGCGTCCCTGCCGGATTCGATCTTCAGGCACATTTCCTCCGCCTGCTGCACGAACCCGTCGCGCGCCAGTCCGCGCGCGAAGTCGATGTCGTCGCCGCCGAAGCAGAACGAGGCCGCGAGGACGAACGGGACGGTGAGGATCCGGCTGAAGAGGTTCATTGGGTGTCTCTCTGAGAGGGGAGTAATTCGCCGCGCTCCTGCATCGACCTGAGAACGGCCGCCACCGGTGATGGTTCACCTGAACCGGAATGCAAATAAAAACAGCGGGCTCCCGGTCCGGGAGCCCGCTGCGCTTCCTGCGTCGCCCTATTTCCGCTTCCCGCCGAACGCGCTCGCGTAGCGGTAGTACACCTCGAGGTTCAGCGTGTTGATCGCGGTCGTGTACACGCGGCCGCCCTCGAAGCCCCAGCGGTCCACGTTCACGTCCCATGAGCCGAAGCTGCATCCGTCCTTCTGCTCGCGCTGCGAGGGGAGCAGGGCCTTCGTCATCGCCTCGTTCCAGGCCTTGAAGCTCGCGCCGTCCGGGCCGTCGTACTGGAAGAGAGCCAGCGAGCCGTAGTACCAGTAGTAGTAGTCCGTCTTCTTGTCGCCGTAGACCGGGAGGTCGGCGATGAGCAGCTTCGCGCCGCCGTCCAGGGCCGGGTCCTTCTGGTTGTGATCGATGAAGATGCGGCAGAGCATGCCGACGGCCGTCAGGGCGGGGTGGTCGTTGAAGTCCTCGTTCTTCCCCTGGACGACGACCTTGCCGGTCCCCTTGGCGGTGTAGCCCGTGCGGTAGTACGCCTCGTCGGTCGCTTCGACGATCCACGACTTTGCGCCTTCGAACGCGGTCCTCGATACCGCCAGGCCCGCCATGTCCGCCGACTTCAGCGCCATCACCGCCCAGCCCGTCACGCTCGTGTCGTTGTCGTCACAGCGCTTCGTGTACCTCCACGCCTTGTACGGGTTCTGCGCCTGGCAGAGGAAGTCGATTCCGCGCTGCGCCGAGTCCTTGAAGAGCGTCGCGTTGGTCAGGCCGTAAGCTTCGGCCATGGCGAGCGCCGCGACCGTGTGGTTGTACATGTACTTCGCGCCGTGACGGCCGCCGAAGCAGCCTTCCGCGTCCTGGTTGTCCACGAGCCAGATGACCGCCTTGCGGACGACTTCACCGTAGCGGACGGTCTTCTTCGTGACGGGGTCGATGTACGTCTCTTTCGTGAGGTGCGTGTAGCCCGCGCCGAGGAACGCCAGCAGGGAAAGGCCCGTCACGCCCGCGTCGTATTCGGCGTACCCGAGGCCGTCGCACTTACCGGCGCCGCACTGGTGATCGAACCCGGCCGCCGACCACGCCCCCGTGGCTCCCTGGTGCCGCGCGAGCCACCACAGGCCCCACTTGACTGCGTTTTCGCTGTCACGGCTGATCCCCGGAGCGCCGCTCAGCCCGACTTTCCGCAGGTCGCGACGCCCGCCGCCGTCCGGATGGCCGTAAGCCCCGCCGCTCCCGCCCCCGTCGCCGACGCCCATCCGGTCGTACGTCCCCGGACCGCCTTCGCCGCGACCGAGGCCGCCCGTGGTCCCGGGATTCATCCCGAGGAAGTCCAGGCTGTCCCCGAACATCGTGTGCCCGTCCTTGTTCACGTTGTTCTCGTTGTGGTCGGAATCCTCGGCATTCAGGAAGTTCGGCAGGATCGGCTCGTCGTTCTCCGAAGTCTTCGCCACCATGTCGGCCGTCGAAAAGCCGCGCGAAACCGGCTCGAACACGTCCGTCGGCCGGTCCGGCAGATTCAGCCGCTGGTTCTGCGCCTTCAGCGGGATGATGCTCGGCGTCGAGACCTGGCGGATCTCCTCCTTGAACGTCACCACCGTCATCCCCGCCAGCACGATCAGGTGGAACGCGATCGAAATCAGCCACCACGGCGTGTTGCGCACCTGCGCTTCCACCCACCCCGTCAGCCCGGCCCCGGCCGGCGCTTCCACCACCACGGCTTCCCCCTGCGTTTCGTGCGTCATGGCCACCCCTCCTGGAGAGGGCCCGGTTTCACCCGGGCCGTTTGTTTCGGTCGTTCCTGGCACAGACATGCCAACGGGGGCCCCGGGAGGCAGTTCGGGTGGTTCGATTATTCCGGATTGTCTTTCTTGAAGCGTCGCGGGGTGTGCCCCGGGCAGAATTCCCCATTCCCCACTGCAGGGACCAAAATGCGACGGGCTCCCCGACCCGGGAGCCCGCCGCGTTCCACAACCACTTTCCAGCTTCCTGCTTCCAGCTTCCCGCTCAACCTCACTTCCCGGCGCGCTTCCCGCCGAAGACGCTTGCGTACCGGTAGAAGACTTCCAGGTTCAGCGTGTTGATCGCCGTCGTGTAGACCCGGCCACCTTCGAACGCCCACCGGTCCACGTTGACTTCCCAGCTGCCGTACGCGCATCCGTCCTTCGCCGACCGCTGGTTCGGGACCAGCGCGCTCTCCACGGACTTGTTCCACTCCTTGAAGTACCTCCCGTCCGGGCCGTCGTACTGGAAGAGCGCCAGCGAGCCGTAGTACCAGTAGTAGTAGTCCGTCTTCTTGCCGCCGTAGACCGGGAGGTCGGCCATCATCAGCTTCGCGCCGCCGTCCAGCGCCGGGTCCTTCTGGTTGTGATCGATGAAGATCCGGCAGAGCATCCCGACCGAGCTCAGGGCGGGGTGATCCTCGAAGTCGTCATTCTTCCCATGCACCACCACCTTGCCCGTCTGATTCGACGTGTACCCGACCTTGTAGTACGCCTCCTCCGTGCACTCCATGATCCACGCCTTCGCGCCTTCGAAGGCCGCCCGCGGCACCGCGAGCTTCGCCATCTCCGCGGACTTCAGCGCCATTACCGCCCAGCCCGTCACGCTCGTGTCGTTGTCGTTGCTGCGCTTCGTGTACCGCCACGCCTTGTACGGGTTCTGCGCCTGGCACAGGAAGTCGATCCCGCGCTGCGCCGAGTCCTTGAAGATCGCGCTCTCGGTCAGGCCGTACGCCTCGGCCATCGCGAGGGCCGCAACCGCGTGGTTGTACATGTACTTGGATCCGTGCTGCCCGCCGAAGCAGCCTTCCGCGTCCTGGTTGGCGATGAGCCACTTGATCCCGTTCTTCACGACCTCGCCGTAGCACACCTTCTTCTTCGTGATCGGGTCGATGTACGTGTCCCGCGAGAGATGCGTGTAGCCGACGCCAAGGAACGCCAGCACCGACAGCCCCGTCACTCCCGCGTCGTATTCCGTGTAACCCCGGCCGTCGCACTTCCCGGCCGAACAGTTGTGGTCGAACCCGCCGCAGGACCACGCCCCGTTCAACTCCTGGTGCCGCGCCAGCCACCACAGGCCGTGCGTCACCGCATTCTCCGCCCCGGACCCTTCGCTCGTCCCCGACCGGTCGCGCTTCCGGAATTCGTGCCGGCTGCCCTTGCCATTGCCGAAGCGCTCGCTGCCGCCCGCGCCGCCTCCGACGCCCAGCGACTTGTTGGAGCCGGGGCCGCCCAAGCCGCGCCCGATCCCCTGGCCCTCTCCCCAGTCCGCGCTCAGGCCGTTCTCGCTCTGGCCGAGCATCGTGTCGCCGTCCACGCCGTTGTCCGACGTGTTGATGTCCGCTTCGTCGTGCAGTTCCCAGTCGTCCAGCACCGGCTGGTCGTTCTCGGACTTCCGCGCCGTGGCCATGTCGATGGGAAGCGCGGTCTTGCTGCCCGTGACGTCCGTCGGGCGTTCCATGTCGATCTTTTCGGCGCGCCTCTCGATCGGCCGGATCTGGGGCTCGATGGCGACTTTGATTTCCTCATGGAAGGTGACGACCGTCATCCCCGCCAGCACGATGAGGTGAAACGCGATCGAGATCAGCCACCACGGCGTATTCCGGACCTGAGACTCAACCCACCCGGTGATCCCGGCGTGCGCGACCGGCGCTTCCACCATCCCGGCGTCGTGCGGCGTTTCGTGCGTCATGGCGACCCCCTCTGGAGAAGGGCCCGGTTGGCTCCGGGCCGTTTGGTTCATGTCTCGTTCGGACAGGCATGCCAACGGAGGGTTTTGGAAGGGGGTTCGGGAGGTTCGATTATTCCGGTGGCTATTTCTGGGAGGCGACGGGTCACGCGTGGGACAGGGGGGGGCAAAATGCCCCTGAAACCACGCCATTCGAGTGCTGAAGGGGCGTCTGACGCCCTTCAGCCAGGAAATCGCCGGGGAGCCCAAGGTTCAGCCAATCAACCGCTCAATCGCGCCCATCACCACCCGCCCCGCCGCTTCAAACCCCGCGTCCTCCAGCAGATCCGCGCTGTCCTCCGGCGTGTGGATGCGCGATGTCCCCTTCCCGCGCGAGAGCAGCGAAGCCACCGGGATTCCCGCTTCCAGGAACGGGACGTGGTCGGCGAGGAGGCCGATACCGACGGGGAAGCGGCGTGCGGGGAGGGTATTGGCGCGGGCGGCGGCGAGGAAGGCGTCGGCGACGGGGCCGCGGGAGGGGAGGATGACGAACTCGCCGGCGGTGGAGGCGCAGCCGTCGAGGTTGAGGACGAGACAGCGGGGTTCGGCGAGGAGTTCGGGGGCGTGGCGGGCGACCCAGAGGCGGGAGCCGACGAGGCCGTGCTCCTCGGCGGAGGGGGAGAGGAAGATCGCTCGCGACTTCCATGAGAGCGGGTGGTCGCGCCAGAGGCGCGCCAGCTCGACGACGCACGCCGCGCCGCTGGCGTTGTCGAGGGCGCCGGGGGAAGTGTTCCCGGTGCGGAGGAAGAGGAGAGGGAGGCCCGCGGCGAAGGCGGCGGCGAAGAGCGCGTGGATGGCGGCGGGCGGCGGGGTGCCGAGCCAGAGGCGGAGGACGACGAGCTGCACGGCGGTGAGGCCCGCGAGGCCGAGGAGGAGGAAGAGGCCGACGCGCACGGTGATCGGCATGTTCTGAGATTTCGAGTCGTAGTGACCGACGAAGACGAAGAGCGGCGACCCGGCGGGGCCGGGGGCGCGGGCGACGACGTTCGACGTGCGGGCCCAGCCGGCCGGCGCGGAGTCGGCCTCTTTCGCGGGCTTCGCGCGCCGGAGCAGGATGGACGTTGCCGCGGAGGGGCCGAAGAGCGCGAGCGCCGCGAGCCCTGCAAGCCCGCCCACCGCGAGCCAGGGGAGCCACAACGCGCCCCAGGCGGCCGCGAGGCACAGAAGCCCGAATGACAGCATCACCCCGGCGGCGAGGTCTCCCGAGGGACGAAAGTGAAAGAACTCTTCCGTCGTCTCCAGTCCCGCTTCCCGGAACGCACCGCGAACCTGCGCCGCAGCCCGGCGCTCGTCGTCCGTGCCGCAGCCGCGCGGCCGCGCCAGAAGCGCCGCGAAGGACCGGGCCCGGCTCGCGGACCACTGTTTCACGCCTGCATTGAACGGCGAACCTGCGTCAGCGGCATCGAAAACCGTGCTGCTTGAACGCAACTCCAGCCCGCTGCTACACTTCCACGCCAGCACCCCCCCCGAGGACCCACGATGCGCCGTCATTTCCTGGTCCTGGCCGTCTTCGCCGCCGGCGCCCTGGGGCTCGCCGCCGATCCGTGGGACGACGCGCGCAAAGCGTTCCAGCCGAAGTACAAGTCGGCGGACGCGAAGGTGCGCGCCGAGGCCGTTCGCGCGCTGAAGGACTACAACACAAAGGACGGCATCGACTTCATGGTGGGGCTGTACCTGCAGGAGCCCGACCCCGCGGTGCAGCAGGCCTGGGTGGACATGATCGGCGGACCGGTCGAGGGAGAGGGCCGGAAGCGCCTGTACGATTTCGCGCGGAGCGGGAAGGCTGATGCCCGGGTCAAAATCGTCCGGATTCTCGGGCGCGGCGGTTATCGGGACCTCATGGACCTTCTCAAGGATCTCACGCGCGACGGCGATCCGCTCGTCCGGTGCGCCGCCCACGAGGCCATCGCCTCGGGCCGCTTCCATAGTATGGAGCCCGTGGTGCGGGCGGGGTTGACCGACGCCGAGGCCGGTGTCCGGATCGGCGCGGCGAAATCCGTCGCGACGTTTCGCAGCGAAGAGTCAGTCCCTGCGCTGATCCAGCGGCTCGAGGACACGAAGGAGGAATCCGACGTGAAGGCCGCCGTGGCCGACGCGCTCGGTGAAATCACGGGGCAGAAGTTCGGGCCGGAGGCCAATCCCTGGAAGACCTGGCTCGACGGTCGCAAGGGCCTGCGCGTCACGCAGCCCGACGTGGACCGCGCGCTCGACCGCGCTTCGCAGTGGCTCCTCAAGCTTCGCCCGGACGGATACGCGGGGACGGAAGACACGATGGAGATCGAGCTCTACGCGCTCATCCACTGCGGCGTTCCGCTCGAACACAAGAACGTCCAGACGGCCATCGCCCAGCTCTACAAGAAACCCATGGCGCGGGTCTACAACGTGTCTCTCGGCGCCATGGCCCTCCGCGACATCTCTGCGACCCTTCACCAGAAATGGCTCGCCGACGCCGCGGAATTCATCATCAACTGGCAGGCCGACAACGGGCAGTTCGCGTACGGCGAAGCGGCGGCGGGCGTCACGCCGAGTCTTGCGCCGCCGGAGCTTTCGCCGGGGGCCAAACCGGAATTCGGCGGAGGGTCCAAGGCGCTGAAGCGGATTCCCGTGCGGCAGAACCCGAAGCGCAAAGGCGCCAGGTACGGCGACAACTCGAACACGCAGTACGCGGTCCTGGGCCTTCGGGCGTGTGCCGAGGGCGGCATCGACATCCCGAAGGAAGTGTGGGTGAACTGCCTGAATTTCCTGAAGGGGAATTGCACGCAGGAGGGGAGCTTCACGTACTGCCCGGCCTATCCCGGCGCGAACTACGGCTCGATCCACACGAGCGCGCTGGGGGCGTATCTCGTTTGCCGCTGGTACGCGGGGCACGGATCGAAGAAGGACACCGTGATCGACAAGGGGCTGGACTGGCTCGGCGACAACTTCGCGGTTGACCAGAATCCGAAGCACAACGACCCGAAGGCCTGGATTTACTATTATCTGTACGGCATGGAGCGGGTCGGAGTCCTTGCCGACACGGAGTTCTTCGGGAAGCACGAGTGGTACCAGGAAGGCGCGAAGTTCCTCTTCGCCGCGCAGACCGCCGGCGGCGACTGGAACAACGATTCGCGCGACACGTCGTGGGCGATCCTGTTCCTGCGCCGCGCCACGCGGCCTGTCGGCAAGGTTGAGGACAAATGACGATGAAGAAGCTGATCGCGCTCTCGGTGCTCGTGCTCGGCGGCTGGGCACTCGCGGAATCGGTGACGCTCAAGTCCGGCGAGACCCTCACGGGCGATGTGAAGAAAGCCAGTAAGGACGGCGCTTCCGTCGAAGTCGGCGGCGTGCGCGTGGACGTTCCGTGGGAGTA
Organism: uncultured Planctomycetia bacterium; assembly: GCA_963706735.1. Taxonomy (GTDB): domain Bacteria; phylum Planctomycetota; class MHYJ01; order WSZJ01; family WSZJ01; genus WSZJ01. The sequence goes on along the minus strand of CAVPNQ010000137.1, from coordinate 4,281 downwards.
CCTCGAGACCGGCAACGCGCAGCAGCTCTGGGAATCGAAGCTCACCTGGGACGACGTGGTGGGGATGACGGATCTCGCGAACTGGTGCGAGGCGAAGGGGCTGGACCTGGACGCGAAGCGCGTGTGGGAGAAGGTGCTGAAGGCCGCGCCGGACCACGTCGAGGCGCGCGAGGCGCTGGGCTACGTGAAGGAAGCGGGGGAGTGGGTGCTCTCCGCCGCGAAGAAGGTCGTCGAGCCGCTCGCGCCGGCGAACGGGGCCGTTCCGACGACAAACCTCCTCGTCCCCGCAGGCATCCCGAAGGAAGCCGTCGCCTTCGACGCCAAGGGCAACGAGATCATCGAGGAAGCGAAGAAGAACCCGAAGAACGTCGTGGACACTTCCGAACTCGCGTGCGTCGAGTACCGCAAGGCGATCAAGGCGTGCAAGACATTCGCCCTCGCCCACTACCACCTCGGCATCGCGTACCAGTTCACCAAGGACTACCGCGAGGCCGTGACGGCCCTCGAGACGGCGATCAAGATCAACCCGCTCTTCTTCGAAGCGTACGTCGAGCTCGGCGACGCCTATGCCTGGCTCCGCAACGAGGACAAGGCCGTCGAGGCCTACAAGAAGGCCCTCGAGATTAACGTCAACTACGCCCACGGCTGGAGCAACATGGCGCTGGTGGAGTTGAAGCGCCGCAAGCTGCAGGAGGCGCGCGAAGCCTGCGACAAGGCCATCGCCCTGGACTCCAACGACCAGATGGCCAAGATGATCTCCCCGATGATCGACCAGGAGATCGCGGGCCCGAAGTTCACGGCCCCCGAGATCCGCAAGAAGTCGAAGCACTTTGAGGTCATCACCGACGGCGGCCAGAAGGTCGCCGACATCATGTCCGACCACCTCGAGCACGTGTACGCGGTCTACGAGAAGGTGTTCCCGAAGATCGAGAAGGACGACATCCTCTTCCCGGTCATCGTCTACAAGGACAACGCGGAGTACGTGGCCTCGGGCTCGCCGCCGAACACGGGCGGGTACTTCTCGCCGCTCGTGAAGAAACTCGTGTTCTTCTGGATGGGCGACGCGAAGGTCCAGGACACGCTCATGGTGCTCTACCACGAGACATTCCACGCGTTCCTCGACTACTACCTCGAGGACGCGACCCAGTGGTTCAACGAGGGGCACGGCGATTACTTCGGCGCCTGGAAGTGGGACGACGCGAACAAGAAGATGATGTGCCGCACGAACTGGTGGCGGCTGGACGGGATCAAGGCGGCGATCCGGAACGGATCCTTCACCCCCGTGAAGGAACTCCTCCAGATGACCCAGGCCGAGATGTACGGCCGCAACGTCGGCGTCAACTACGCCGAGGCCTGGTCCATCGTGTACTTCATGTGGAACTACGCCAACGGCAAGTACGCCGGCGTGCTGCGGAATTATTTCTTCGAGATGCAGAAGGGAAGCGGCATCAAGCGCGCGTACGACAACACGTTCGGCAAGATCGACATGCGCGTGTTCGAGGACGAGTGGAAGCGGTACACGGGGGACCTGGAGAATCCGCCGGGCGTGACGGCGCCGCCGAAGAAGGGGAGATAGGCGCCTTTAGGAAGCCGTTATCCGCGGCCGTTTCCGCGTCATCCGCACAATCCGCGAATTCCTTTCCTGAAAACTGCATTTGCGGATGCCGCGGATGACGCGGAAGCAGCCGCGGTTAAAGGCTCATTTCCCCGGCGGGTTCAACTTCGCCGCCGCCTGTTCCGCCTCCTTCGTCCCCGCCAGGTCCTTCACTATCCTCTCGTACCTTGCCCGCGCTTCCTCCGCGCGCCCCGCCGCCTCGCACAACCCCGCGGCCCGCATCAGTCCCGGCGGCGCCTGCGGCGAATACGAGAAGTCGCGCGCGAGCCGGTCGAACGTCGCGATCGCCTCTTCCGCCCGCCCCGCCTTCTCCTCGCACAACGCCATGTTCCACACCGCGTCGTCCATCAATCCGGTCCGCGTTCCCGTGACGACGAAGAACTCCCTCAGCGCGGCGAGGGCGTCGTCGGGCCGCCCCGCCTGCTGCAGCGCCCGGCCGAAGTAGTACATCGAGAGCGCCCCGGCCCACGTGTCGGGAAACCTCATCGCCACGGCGAAGAAGGCGCGCTGGGCGGCCTCGAAGTCCTTGTCCACCCGGAACAGCCCCATCGCGCGCTTCCAGTAAGCGAACACCTCGTCTCCCAGCGCCTCGCGGACGCGTCGATCGGCAAAGCCCGCCGCGAATACCCCGAAGTCCTCCCACGTCCTCCCGGTCACCTCCGCCGCCGCGTCGTGGCAGTTCTTCCCGGCCGCCAGCAGCCGCACGAACGCCCGGACGCCCTCGAGGCCTTTCTCCGATTCGATCGCGGCGATCGCGAGGTAGTCCTCGGGGTAGTCCTCGAGCGAGTGCTTCTCGTTCTCGAGCCCGTTCAGGAGCGCCGCCACCGGGTCCGGTTTCTCCCAGTGGATCGTCAGCCAGAAGGCGACGCGGCCGGGCCCCTGCCCGGCGGCCCAGACGGCCAGGCCTTCGCGCACCCATTTCGGCAGAACCCGGTGATGGGCGTCCCCGAGAGCGTTGCGAAGAAGCGCGTGGGTCATCTCGTGTGCGAGTTCCTGGTCGAAGTCCGCCCCGGCCGCAAAGTGCGACTCGGGGTTCAGGGTGATCCACTGAACGACGCGGCCGTTCTCCGACCGGGTGGAAGTCCCGCCGAGGACGACGTCCTTCTTCGGCCCGAGCGGCCGGTCCACGAGTTCGAGCACCACATTCCCCGCATCCGCGGGTGGCAGCCCCAGCCGCTCCGACATCGCCCGCGCCGCTTCCTTCATCTCCGCCGGCAGCTTCTCCATGAACGCGCCGCAGCGCGGGTCGGCTGCGTACTTGCCGGCGTACGGACGGACTTCCTGCGCCACCGCGAAGAGCGGGGAGGAAACGAGAAACGCCGCGAGGGCGGGGAAGCGCACGCGGCGATTCTACGATCCGGACGGGCCGGTTACTTCTTCTTCGGCGCGGGCTCCTCGTACTTCGTCGCGTCCCGGTAGGGCGTCTCGAGCGTCAGGACGCCGATCGCCGTCGTGAACACCCGGCCGCCCTCGAATCCCCAGCGGTCCGCGTCCGGGTCCCACGACCCGGCGCTGCACCCGTCGCCCGGGTGCTGCTGGTGCTTCACGAGCGCATCCTGGAGAGCGGTCGTCCAGGCCCTCCAGTACTTGCCGGTTCCCCGGTCGAACGCGAAGAGCGCTTCCGTCCCGTGGAACCAGTAGTACAGGTCCACTTTCTTGTCGGCCCAGACCGGGAGGTCGGCTACCAGGAGCTTCGCGCCGCCCTCGAGGATGTCCGCGCTGGCGCGCTGGTCCATGCGCATGCGCGCGGTCATGGCCGCGCCCGTCATCGCCTCGTGGCCGTCCCAGTCCTCGTTCTTGCCCTGCACGACGACCTTGCCGGTCCCCTTGGCCGTATAGCCGACCTTGTAGTACGCCTCGTCCGTGACTTCCTTCAGCCATGCGCGCGCCCCGGCGTACCCGTTCTTCGCGTTGTCGAGCCCCGCCAGGTCCGCGGCGTAGAGCGCCGCCACCCCCCAGGACGTCACGCTCGTGTCGTTGTCGCCGCACATCTTCGAGTAGCGCCACCCTTTCCCGGGGTTCTGCGCCGCCAGGAGGAAATCCACCGCCTTCTGTGCCGGCTTGCGAAGCGCCTCCGCGCCCGTCATGCCGTACGCCTCCGCCAGCGCCAGCGTCACGATTGCATGGTTGTAGACGTATTTCGAGCCGTGCCGTCCGCCCGCGCACCCCTGCTCGTCAAGCGAGGAGACCAGCCACTCGATCCCGCGGCGAACGACTTCTCCGGCCACGACCGGCCGCCCCGTGACCTCGTCCTTCCAGCTCCGCTCGGACTTCGGCGTGATCCCTGCCCCGAGGAACGACAGGACCGCCAGCGCGGTCACGCCGGCGTCGTACATCTCGTACCCCGCCCCCCCGCATTTGTCCCCGGTGCAGCAGCCGTCAAATCCGACCGTGGACCACCCACCCCCGCCACCCTGATGCCGCGCCAGCCACCGGAGCCCCGCGTCCACCGCCGCCTCCGCCTCCTCCGTCGACCCGGCGCGCTTCGCCAGCTCCGCGCGCTTCTCCATTCTCACCCGGAATCCCTCCGCTGCCGCCCCGGCGTAGGCCCCCGCACCTGCCTCCCTCGGTGCCACCGCCAGCGCTTCCAACTTCCCGATCGCCTCCGCGACCTGCCTGGCGCGCTCCGGCTGCCCCGCGCGGAGCAATACGTCGTCGAGCAGGAC
>CAVPNQ010000136.1:0-32685 GCA_963706735.1 uncultured Planctomycetia bacterium | reverse complement strand
CCGGAGACCTGGAGTTCGACGAGCGTTCCCTGCACGGGGGCGTGCAGGGAGAAATCCGGCGGAAGAGCGCCCTTGGCCCAGTTGATTTTCACGTCGGCGACCCACTCCGCGGTGTCGGTCATGGAGTGGAGGAAGAGCGTGAGCCGGCTGTGGGCGCCGGGATCGTTTTCGCCGAGCAGGTGGGCCTCGCAGTGCATGCCGATCGCGACCGTCACGATCATCCCGGCCTCGGCCTGCATGCCGCCCTTCCAGTGTTTCCGCCCGAAGAGGTCCGTGGAGAGCGGGTCGTACGGGTGGCCCGTGTCCCAGCGGCCGCTGGAGTCGGTGGTGCCGGAGCGAAGCGCGCCGCTTTTGCCGCAGGGGACCAGCGCGACGGTCGCGCCCGGCACGGGGTTGCCGTCGCGGTCGAGGATGCGGATGACGACCTTGTCGGGCGCCATCTCGTGCCACGCGGGGGGCTTCACGCCGCGCACGCCCTGCAGGAACCGCCGCGCGTACTCCGCCGCAGGGACGCCCGCCACGCGATGCCCGGTCGTCAGGATGTCCGCGCCCCAGTACCGCGACGTCAGCTGCACCGGCCGCCCGTCCGTCGTCGTCGCCATCCCGGAAAGCGCCGGGGAGAGCTTCCCCTCGTCGATCCCCGCCAGCGGGTGGAACAGCCGCGCGACCTCCTTCAACTCGTCCGCCGAATCCTTCAGCGGGTCCTTCACCGCTCCCTTCACCACGTCCTTCTCCGGCCCCTTCCAGTCCAGCCGTTCCCACTCGCCGCCCCAGTGCGCTTCGACCTGGCGCACGCCCTCGTACTTGTCGCGGAGGGCCTTCCATTTCGCGGCCTTGTCCTTTTCGGCGGCGTCGTCGGGCCAGCCGACGTCGAATCCGTCGAAGTACACGCGGACGAGCGCATCTTCGTTGCCGGCGCCGCCGGCGCGGGCCCAGGTGGCGTTCACGGCGTCCGCGGTCTTGCGCATGAGGTACTCGAGGCCCGGCGGGTCGCCCGCCACCGTCGGCCGGCAATCGAACAGGTTCTTCCAGTCGCGCAGCACGGGGTGGTAGGGAAGCCCGTGCCACGGGACCTCGAGGCGGTTGTCGCGCTCGTTCGGGTCGCCGGGGACCTCGAGCGTCGCGATCAGCCAGCGCTCGCCCGTCTCCTTGAGGTTCAGGCGCTTCCACTTTTCGCCCGGACAATCCTCGAGCGCGTACGGCCACGGCGCCTTGACGGTCAGGATCTTGTAGTCCGGCTTGTCGTCGACGTTTCCCTCGATGCGCTCGACGAGCATCTCGACGTCGGCCTTCGCGCCCGTGACGTCCGCGTTCGGCGCCGCCGCGCTCAGCCAGACCCGCAGCTTCCCCCCGCCCGGCACCTCGTACTTCCCGTTGTTCTTCACCACGATCTGCCACGTCGTCTCTTCGCCCTTCACCGGCCACCCGAAATGCGCGTCCCCCTCCGCGAACGGGTACATCGTCACCCGGTGCGCGCAGGAAATCCCCGCGTCGGCCCGCTCGTCGAGCACGTTCGCGGCCCGCACCGTGCCGTCCACGGCCCCGCGCACGTAGCCGAAGACGGGACCGCCGGCAATAGGAAGCGGTCCTTCGGGGCGCTTCTCGAGGCCTTCAGGCTTTCCGCGCATCGACACCAGCGACGACGCGCCGCCGAATCCCGGCCACGCCTGCCGCGACGGCATGTGCCCGTTGTAGAACGGCCCGGGCTCCGGCCCCTTGCCCGGCTCTCGCGACGGCGCGACGCGCACCTCGAGCGGCGCGGCGGGATCGGCGGGGAGAAGCGCGATGGCGTCGAACCCGTCCTTGAGGAAATCGGCCGCGCAGATGCCGGACGTCGCGAGCGGCGGCACGTCCGGCGCCATGTCGTCCACGACCTTCACGAAGCACGCGCCGGGGGAGACCTCGCGTCCCCAGCGCAGGAAGCGGAGTTTCGTCCCGGCCTCGCCCCCGATCGGAAAGCAGATCCCGTCCTCTCCCGTCCCCCAGAAGTCTCCGACCGCGAATCCCGCGACGAACGACGGGTCGGCCGTGACGGGAAGGGGCTCGCGCCGGGTCAGCTCGGCCTCGGCATTTTCTCCCATCGGGACGCGCACCGACGCCACGAACCAGTTCGCCTTGTCGCCGTCGCCGGTCCGGATCAGCACGCACAGCGAGTCCGCCTCGCCGCGATTCCCGTACAGGTTTCCCGCGGCGATGTGCTCCACCGTGCCGCCCAGCTTCTCAGGGGGCACGACGCGGTTCTTCGCGGGAAGCGCCGCCCAGGGGCGCTTCGAGAAAACCTCGGGAGGTTCGTAGACCGTCAGCGTCAGCCCCGCGCCGTCCGCCGTCGCGACCACGACGTACGCCTTGCCCACCGCCTGAGGCCGGAAATCGCCGCAAGCCACCCAGGCCGCCGCCTGGGGCCCCGCGACGTTCTCGGACCGCCAGCGCACCAGCCAGGGGCCGTCCTTCGCGCGAAGCGGCGCTTCGTAGACGACGAGGTCCCGGGATCCGTCCTCGCGCGTCTGAAGGGTGGCGAGCGACCCGTGGCCGAAGCCCCAGTGCTGGACGCCCTGCGCCGGGGCGACGGCAGCGGTGGCGAGGAGGAGGAGGGCGGCGTGAAGGGCGATGAGGGGGCGGCGGCGCATCACGGGAGGGGAGAGCTTAGCATGGGGAGGCGAAGGCAAAAGACAAGGAACCAACTCCCAAACGACAAGGAAACGGCGAAAGGCAAAACGACAACCTCCAAGATCGCGAGCGAAACGCCGGGTGCCGTTCTTGTCCTTTGCCGTTTGCAGTTCCGTCGTTTGCTTGTCGTTTGGGAGTTGGTTCCTTGTCGTTTCCTACCCTTGCCTCAACTGTTTCTCGGCGTCCACCACATCCCGGCTCACCCTCGCCGCCGCCGTCTTCAGCTTCTCCGCGAGGTACGGGTCGTTCGCGAAATGCGGGTAGTCCATGAGCGCGCGCACCGTCTGCCGCTGCAGCTGCACGCCGAGCCGCATGTACCGCACCATGTCCCCGTCCGACAGGCTCGTGTGCGCCTCCAGTTCCAGGAACGGGCACCCGCGGCTCCACGCCCAGATGCTCGACGCCATCCGGAAATCCATCTCCTTCGTCTGCGTCAGGATCCCGAACTCGCGCTCGAGATTCCGCGTCTTCTCCACGATGTCCAGCGACTTGAATTTCCACGGCCGCTGCACTTCCTTCGCCAGCGGCCGGAACCAGTCGCCCTTGCGCGCCTCGAAGACGATCGCGTTGAACAGCACGTTCAGCTGGTCCTCGCTCAGGCGCGACATGATTCCCGCTTCGATGAACTCCGCGACCTGGATTTCGTAGCCGTAGATCTGCTTGGCGAAGATGCCCTTCGGCGTGAGCTCGCGGTCTTTCGTGTAGCCGAGGCGTTCGAGGAGGGCGAGGCGGCGGCGGACCTGCTCGACCATGCCGCGGTAGGAGCCGCCGGCGGGGAAGGGCGGCGGCGGCGCGGCGTGGCCGCCCTTGGGCTTGCGGTGGCGGCGGCGCGAGCTGCGGATCGACGCGGCGGGCGGCGGCGCGGGCTCGGGGGCGCCGAAGTTGGCGAACGAGTTGTCGCAGGCCTTGAAGATGTTCTTGCCGAGGTGCTGCCAGAGGTTGAGGAGGGTCGCGTAGGAGAGGTTGAACTGCGAGTGGATCGGCTCGATGGCGCCGTCGATGGTGCGGTTGACGGCGCTGAACTTCGTGTAGGGCCACTCGGCGTTCGAGTAGACGAACCCGACCTCGTCCATGCCTCGGCGCCCGGCGCGGCCGGCCATCTGCATGTACTCGCGCGCCATGAGCGGCCCGCGGCGGATCCCGTCGAACTTCGTCAGCGCGTCGAACACGACGGTCCGCGCCGGCATGTTGATCCCCAGCGCGAACGTCTCCGTCGTGAAGATCAGCTTGATCAACCCCGCCGTGAAGATGCGTTCCACGATGTCTTTCAGCGTCGGCAGCAGCCCCGCATGGTGGAACGCGATCCCGCGCGCCACCAGCACCCTCATCTCCGCCACCGCCTTGTCCGCCTCCACGCCGTATTTCCGCGCCCACTCGTCGAAGAGCCTCAGGATGATTTCCTTCTCGGACGCGTTCAGGAACTCGCGCCGGGCCATCTCGTTGGCGCGCTCTTCGCACTCGCGGCGGTTAAAGATGAACCAGATCACCGGAAGCTGGCTCTGGGCCTGCACCTGGTCCATGAGAAGCCGCCGCCACGTGTGCGGCCCCCACTTGTTCGAGTCCCGCACCGTGTGGTCCTGCTCCGTCGCGCGGTGCCACGGCGGCGGCCGCCCGCCCGACGTCCCGCCCGACTCCTCCTCCAGCCGCTTCAGGTCTTTCAGGTTCCCGATCCCGTGCCCGTGCAGCACCAGCAGGTGCTTGAGCGGCACCGGCCGCGACGGTTCCACGATCACCTCGAGCTTCGCCTTGCGCGTCTGGCGGATCCACGCCGCGAATTCATTCAGGTTCGCGACCGTCGCCGACAGCCCCACGATCCGGATGTGCTCCGGCGCGAAGATGATCGATTCCTCCCAGACGGTGCCGCGCTCGCGGTCGTCCATGAAGTGAATCTCGTCGAAGATCACGAACTGCACGTCCGCCAGCCGCTCGGGGTCGTCGAAGATCGTGTTGCGCAGGATCTCCGTCGTCATGATCAGGACCTGCGCGTGCTGGTTGATCACGACGTCGCCCGTGACGAGCCCGATCCGCTCGCCGTAAGTCCCCGTGAAGTCGCGGTACTTCTGGTTCGAGAGCGCCTTGATCGGCGCGGTGTAGATGACGCGCTTGCCCTCGTTCAGGCACTTCTCGAGCGCGTACTCCGCGATCAGCGTCTTTCCCGCACCTGTCGGCGCACTGACCAGCACCGACTCGCCGCGGTCGATCGCCTGGATCGCGCGGACCTGGAAGTCGTCGAGCGTGTGCCCCTGGTATTCCATGTGCGGGCAGAGTACGGGATGCGGTGAGGGCGGGCAATGAAGCGCGGAAGGGGCGAGCGGCGAGTGGCGAGCGTCGAGCGGCCAACGGCCAGCGGCGAGTTACTTTGGGGCGGGAGCGGACTCGGCGACCGCCTGCCTCCAGGCTTTGAAGCGCTCGACGAACTCGCGTTCTTCTGCGGTCAGTTGGCGGCCCAGGACGGCGAGGGTGAATGTCAGGCGGGCGCAGGTCTGCTCGCTCCAGCCTTTCCCGGGCGGGAACCTCGCCAGGAGGGCTTTCCGTTCGGTTCGCTCGCGGGCTTCGAGGGCCTGGGTCCACTCTTCGAAGCGGGCCAGGAACTCGCGCTCGTCCGCCGTGCGGAGGTAGGCGTCCTTGCTCGCGATGTCGTCGCGGCGGACTACGGACCAGGCGGGCGGAGGGAACGCCTCGAGCACCGGGCGCGGCGCAAGGGGGACAGGCTCCGGTTTCGGCTCGGGCCGCTCGGGCTCCGCGAATCCCTCGCGCGGCGGCGGCGGCAGTTCGGAGATCGCCTTCAGCTCCTCCTCGGTCGCCGTCCCGAGCTTCTCTACGCCGGCGACCGACTTCCGCTCGAACACCAGCGAGCCGATGACCCCTTCGCGCCCCTCGATCTGAAGTGACAGCCGACCGCGTACGACCGAACGCACGATGCCCCGCACCGTGTCGCCGTCCTTGTCGGTGATCGCAACCCGGTCGAGGCGCTTCAGCCCCTCGAACGGGTCCGCCGCGGCCGCGGGGAGGGCGAGAAGAATGAAGAGGGCGGCGGCGCGCATTCTATTTCAGGGCCGCCTTTAGTTCCGCCACGAGCTGCCCGGCGGATGTGAGGCTCATGTGCGCCATCAGGGGCCACTGTCCCGTCGCCGGGTCTGCGAAGATCAGGCACATCCGCGGGTCGTTGATGTCGTTCCCTTCCCCATCCACGCCGTTGTAGCCGGGTGTCAGCTCGAACTTCGCGCCCTTGATCTGCCCGCGGCCGTCCTTCAGGCCCAGCCTCAGCGTGTACACGCCGAACTCCGCGGACTTGTCGTCCTTCTCGCCGGCCTTCCTGCGCTTCTCGATCTCCGCTTCGACCGTCTTCATGAGCGCCGACGCCGAAGCGGCCGGGAACGTCGCCCGCAGCGGCGCGCCCGACTTTGTCTCGACGGACAGCACCACGCCGTCGGCCGACTTCGCAGCCTTCCACGCAGCGCCTTCCTTCATGATGAGGCCGCCGGTCGTGTTCGTCTCGCGGCCCTTGATGTCGATGTCGATCGTGATCGACAGCGGGGGAAAGAGAAGGTCGGCCAGTGCGGACTCGACGGCGAACGGGTTGCACGAGTCGTTCGTGAGGACGATGATGACCGCGTCGTCCTCGATCCAGCGCGTGAAGGCGGTCAGGAACCCGGCGACCGATCCCGAATGCCCCATTTTCGTCGTGCCGCGGTCGGTCGTCTGCACCACGCACCCGCAGCCGTAGCCGCCCTGCGCCGGCACGACCTGCTTCTTCTGCGCTTCCGGGCTCAGGATCTTCCCGGCCCTCATCGCCCGGTCGAAGCGGTACAGGTCGTACGTCGTCGTCACCATCCCGCCCATGCCCTTGTAGCCCCACCCCCAGCCCCACTCGATCGCCAGCCCGAGCGCCTTCTCCGTGTCCTTGTCCTGGCGCGTCGAAGACCGTTCCCGGCTCAGCGCCTTCTCCTGCACGAAGCCGGAGTCCTTCATGCCGGCCGCGTCGAAGATGTTCTCGTGGATGTACTTCTCCATCTTCTGCCCCGACGCCTTCTCGATGATCACTCCCAGCAACGCGTACCCGGGGTTCGAGTAGGCGAACTTCTCCCCGATCTTCGACGTGAGCGGTTCCTTCATCGCCAGCGCCACGAACTCGTCCGCCGTGTGCGGCGACTGGTAGGGGAGAAGCGCCTCGACGGTGAACCCCGACGTGTGCGTGACCAGGTGGTGAACCGTGATCCCTTTCTTGTCGTCGGGGACCCCCTTGAAGAACTTCGAGATCGGGTCCGTGAGCGCAAGCTTCCCCTGCATCTCCAGTTTCAGGATCGCGACCGCCGTGAACAGCTTGCTCGCCGAGGCGATCTCGAAAAGCGTGCGCGGCGTGTTCGGCGTCTTCGCGTAGTCGGCGCTTCCGTAGGCTTTCGCGAGGAGGACCTTGCCGTCCTTCGCGACGAGGACGGAGCCCCAGAATTTCCCGCCCGTCTGCCTGTCGATCGCGGCGTCGAGGGCTTTGCCCAGGTCGCCTTCGACGACGACGGGGTCGTCGGCGGCCAGTGCGGAGAGGGGAAGAGCGAGGAGGGCGAGGAGGCGGAGGGGGAGGCTCATGCGGGGGATTGTAGCGAGGAGGGAGTGGCCTGCGCGAATCCGGAACGCGGATGAACGCGCTACCGCTTCTCTCTCTCCTCGATCCCCCGGATCAGTTCCAGCCGTTCTTCAATGGCCGTCCGTTCTTCCGTCCCCGGCTCCCACGTCTCCCGTGCCGCCTCAAAGTGCGCCTTTGATTCCGCCGCCCTCCCCGCCTCGAACAGCAAATCCGCCAGCAGCAGCTCCCATCGTGGATCCGCCTTCGCCGCTTCCGCCGCCTTCCGGATTGCGCCTTCGCGGTCGTCCTTTCGCCAGGCGGCCTGAGCCTCGGCCGCCACTTCTTCGGCCACGAGCCTGGCTCTCTCGATGGGGGCTTCTCTCACCTGCCGCGCCGCCGTCCACAACCCGGCGCCGCCGGCGAACGCGGCGAGGACGAGGCCCGCGGTGATCGCGCGCGAGAGCCGGAGTTCGAACCGGGCCGCGGTCTCGGGGCGGACACCGGCTTCCAGCAGGAAATTCACCCGCTGCTCAATCGAAGTGTGCGTGAACGTCCAGACCTTGCGGACGTGGCCGGCGAGGGAAGCGACGCGTTCGAGGGTGGCGATGAAGATATTGGCGGGGACGAGGCGGGCGGCGAAGAGATCGGCCTGGCGTTCGAAGCGTCGGTAGAAGGCGCCGAAGGTGAGGGCGATGGCGGCGGCGACGGAGGCGAGGGCGGCGGTCTGGGTGAGGGAGTCGAGGCGGGAGAGGGCGGATTCGGCGGTGGCGAGGGCTGCGATGGCGCCGAGGGCGAGGGCGGAGTAGGTGGCGGAGTGGCCGTGGCGGACGTGGCCGAGCTCGTGGGCGAGGACGGCGCCCATCTGGTCGGGGGTGAGTGTGTGGAGCATTCCCTGCGTGAAGATCACGGCGCGGCCGCGGGGGCGGATGCCGACGACCATGGCGTTGATCGAGCCGGAGTCGGTCGGCCACAGCCAGAGCGTGGGGGGCGAGACGCCGGCGCGCTCGCAAAGGCGCAGGAGGTCGGTGCGCAGCGGGCTGTCGGGGAAGGGGCGTGCGCGGAGGAGGCGGGGGAGCCAGAGGGGGGACGTGAGGAGGACGAGCGCGGCGGCGGCGGCCAGGACGGCCATTCCCAGGAACGGGACGGCGCCCAGGAGGAGGCGGATCTCGCGGTGGAGCGTGAGGAGTTCGATGCCGGCGACGACGACGAGGGCCGGGAGGAGCGGGAGGGCGGCGAGACGCGCCTCGGAGGCGAGGACGGCGCGGAGCGTCGGGCCCTCGCCGGCCGCGTTGCGCCAGGCGCGGGCGATGCCGACGGACGTTGCGACGAGGAGGAGCGGGTAGGGGAGAAGAGCGGCGGCGAGGCCGACGCCGGGGATGCCGCCGAGGTGCCACGTTTCCCAGGCGACGCGGGGCCAGCTGAAGTTGACGACCGCGCAGGCGTGAAAGGCGAGCGCGAGCAGGCGGTAGGAGTTCTCGGCCCGCGTGACGCGCCGGACGCGGACTTCGACGGGCTCGCCCGCCGGGCGACGCCGCGTCTCCCGCGCGTACGCCGCGCCGCAGAGGACCTGCACCACGACCAGCGCCGCCACGCCGAACATCGAGACGCGCGCGTCGAACCACGGCGCCGCCCATTCCGTGGTCCAGCTCAGCGAGAGCGCGAACGCCGCGAGCGAGGTGAAGATCGGGAACACTAAGCCGGTCCGGGAGTTCGATTCGCCGCCGGCAGCACGCGGTTCATGCCGCCGCTGACCATCCCTTCGAGATCGACCGAAACCCACGCATAGCCGACGCCGCGCAGCCCCGCCGCGATCGCTTCCCGCAGCTCGAACACCTTCGGCAGATCCGCCGCCTTGACCTCGATGCGCGCCACCGCGTCGTGGTGCCGCACGCGGAACTCCGAGAACCCGAGGCTCCGCAGGAACGCTTCCGCCTCGCCGACCTGTTTCAGCTTCTCCGGCGTGATGGCGGTGCCGTACGGGAAGCGGCTGGACAGGCACGGGGCGGCGGGCTTGTCCCAGTTCGGCAATCCCATCGCGCGCGCCGCGGCGCGGATGTCGGCCTTGGTGAAGCCGGCTTCCTTGAGCGGGCTGCGCACGCCGCGCTCCGAGGCCGCGGCCGAGCCGGGGCGCCAGTCGCCGACGTCGTCGAGGTTCTGGCCGTCGAGGATCTCGGCCACGCCCTCCTTCTCCGCGATCCCGCGCAGCATCTCGTACAGCTCGCTCTTGCAGAACCAGCAGCGGTTCGGGGGGTTCTTCGCGTAGTCGCCGCGCTCGAGCTCGTGGGTCCGGATCTTGCGAAGCGGAAACCCGCCGGCCCGCGCCGCTTCCTCCGCCCACTTCTCCTCGTCCGGCGCCAGGCTCTCGCTCACCGCCAGCACCGCCTGGGAGCGCTTCCCCAGGACCGCGTGCGCCACCGCGGCGACCAGCGTGGAATCCACGCCGCCGGAATAGGCGACGAGCGCCGAGGGCGCGCGCCGGATTACTTCGCGGAGCCGGTCGAGTTTTTCCATGAGTCCTTGCGGCGCGACGCCTGCGCGCCGATGACGATCGAAGCGACCGCGAGGCCGCCCGTGAGGCCCATGAGGATCGGGAGAAGCGGGCTGCTTTTCTCCTCGGGAGCGAGCCGCCAGGTGCGTGCGACGAGGTACGGCGCCGCGACGACGTCGCCGCGCTGGTTCGTGTAGGTGACGAGTTTCCAGAACGATCCTTCGAACTGGATGCGCCCGTGCGCCGCCGGCTTCGGCCCGGGCTCCAGGAACGTCACGGCGATGGTCCCGCCCTCGACGGGGTCGGAAATCACCGCCTCGCATGCCTTCGACGTGTCCGGCGGCGTTTCGCCCGGCGACAGCGGCATCGGCTCGACCTGCAGCCGGTGAACGTCGCCGAGAATCACTCCCTCCCAGGCGACGACCCGCCCCCGCAACTCCGCCGGCCGCCCCACCAGGTCCTTGTGCGCCAGCTTCACCGCCCCCGGCAGCCCCGCCGCCGCCCGCTTCAGCAACTCGCCATAATTCTCGTTCTGCACCGCCGGCGTGCGGTCGTGCTCGGAAGCGATGGCGACGGGCGACGCATCGTCCGCCCAGGCCGCGACGTTGAACTGCACCTTGAGCGCGGTCACCATGAGCGCGCCCCACGCGGTCAGGGTCACGAGCACATGGGCCCGGATCCGCGCGAATTCCGGCGAGTTCACGAAGGCCGTGCGGCGCATGGAGACCGTTGTATCACGTTCTGAGCGCGCGAGAAACACTCGCCCTACGGCACGCGACACCAGCCCATCCGGCGCGCGCGAGAGGTGGTCGAGGACGATTGGCCCCTTTCCAGGCGCGCCGGACGGGCCGGCGCCGCGTGCCTGATACCGTCCCCAAGTTGTCAATCGGTCCCTTGAGAGCGCGCCCTTCAGCGCGATCGAAAGGGACTGTTGATAACTTGGCGGAGGACGTTGTGAAACTCTCTGAAATTCGGCACCGTTCTGCCGGGTCGTCCGATTGTGCTGCCATCGAAGCGTCACGGTCCGCCGCGTGCGGTCCCATGAGGACTGTCCGGAGATCACCGGTCGTTTCGCTGGCCTCGGGCAAAAAGTCTAAGAGAACATTGCCCCGCGAGGGCTCCTGTATCAGGTCGACTCGGCCCCGAGGCCCGGCGTCGCAAGAGGACCAGGATAAGAAGGGATCCGTCATGACTGCATGGGCTGGTCTGATGCACTTTGGAGGTTTTGACTGGGCCTCTGAGCATCACGACGTCGTCATCGTGGATAAGACGGGGAAGATCGTGGCGGACTTTCGGTTTGATGAAGTCGGTGAGGGGTGGAGGAAGTTCAGAGAGGACCTGAAGGCATTCGCACCGGTCGGAGTGGTTATCGAGACACGGCACGGAGCCGTTGTCGATCGGCTGCTCGAGTCGGGCTGTACTGTGTTCCCTGTGAATCCGAAGGCGGCGGAGCGGTATCGAGAGCGCAAGGCCCCTTCAGGCTCAAAGACCGATCGCCTCGATGCCTGGAGTCTGGCCGACGCGCTTCGCATGGACGGACAGTCCTGGAAGGCGCTCAAGCCGGAGGATGAGCACACGCAGGAGCTCCGTCAGCTGTGCCGGGACGAAGTGACTCTCATCGAGCAGCGCACCGCCCTTGTTAACCAGCTGCAGTCCGCGCTTCGCGAATACTACCCGGCGGCCTTGGATGCCTTCGATGACTGGACGCGTCCGGCGACATGGGACTTTATCGAGAAGTTCCCGGGATCCAAGGAGCTCAAGTTGGCCGGCAAGAGGCGCTGGGAGAAATTTTTACATGTGCATCGGCTCTATCGAGCAGAGACCGTGGAGAAACGCCTTTCCTGTTTCGAGCACGCCACGGACTTCAGCGGTACTCCGGGGACGACATCGGCCAAGAAGCTGCTCGCTTTGACCTTGGTGAAAATGCTCAAGGCTCTCCAGAAACAGCTGGACGAGTACCGCGAGCGGATAACCCAGTGCTTCGAGAAGCACCCCGACCATGACGTCTTCGGATCTCTTCCGGGTGCCGGCGAGAAGATCGGTCCCAGGTTGCTCGGTGAGATCGGCACGGACCGCGACCGCTTCGACAATCCGAATGCCCTCCAGTGCTACGCAGGGACTGCTCCGGTCACGCAAGCGAGCGGCAGACGCAGCGGTAAGAGCGCCTACGTGCACATCCGCCGCGCCTGCAACAAGCGACTGCGTCGTGCGATCCACTTCCTCGCCGATCTGAGCCGTACGACATGCACGTGGGCGCAGGTGTACTACAGGAAGAAGCGAGACGAGGGGCAACACCACGCTGCCGCACTGCGTTGTCTGGGTCAGCGCTGGATCAAGATCGTCTGGGCAATGTGGCGCAACAAGACCGTCTACGATCCCGAGATGCACCTGCGCAATCAGGTCAAGCACGGATCATGGGTCATTTCCCTGCTCAATACGAGCGACTCTTCTCCCACAACGGCACCCGCAAAATGAAGACCTCATGACCACAAACTCCAAGATATCGAACGCTATCCGCCGCAAACGGAGGGGGGTGGAAGACCCGTTGAAAACCAACATCGGAAATGGATTTGAAGACCAGAGAACATCTTCGGTCGACTGTTTCTCGCGCGCTCACCTTCTCTTGCCGGCAGCTTGCGGCCGAATCGGACTCGCCGGACTGGTCTCACGCGCTGAGCCATTACTCCGTCGCACCGCGGGAGCAAATCGCACGTCCGTCGCGTATCGTTACCGTCCGATCCCTCCATGAGACGCCCCATGAAGATCATGTCGTTTCTCCTCGCCATGGCCCTCGCCGTGACCGCGGACGACGCGGCCACGCTGCGGCGCGACCTTGCGAGGGAGCGCGCGGCTCTCGCGGCGCGCTGCGAGAAAGATGGGCTGGTCGAGGAGGCCGCCCGCGAGTGGCTGGCGGCGCGACGCGAGGACCCTTCGGTTACGGGAGCGGCGGAAGCGCTCGCGCGCATCGGGAAGCCGTGGGTTCTCGACTGGAACGACGCGCTGCACGAGAAGTTCGCGGCGTATTCGAAGGACCGCGAGGCGCTGCTCGACCGGTTCGCCGCGCGCTGGCTCGCGCTCGGAGACGCCCGCGCCGCCGTCCGCCTCGCGCCCGGCTTCGAGCCGGCGCGCGACCGCCTCGGCGAGGTCTTCGCCGGCGGCGCGTGGGTCCCCAGGGCCGACGCAGACCGGATGCTGCAGGACCTGCTGCCGATCGGCGGAAAGTGGCTTCCCGCCGAGGACGTCCGGAAGCGCCGCTCCGCGTGGGGGGAGGCATGGGAAGTGCGCGGCGAGCATTTCACCGTCCGCTCGAACCGTTCGGAATCGGCCTCGCGTGAAGTGCTCGCCCTCGCGGAGTCGGTCATGGCCGCCGTGCATCGCGAGCTTGAAGGCGAACTCGACCCGCCCGCGCCGAAAAAGCCCTTCGCCGTCTACGACTTCGCTTCCCGCGACGACCTGCATGCGCACCTCGACGCCGTCCACGACGGAGGTGGCGACCACCGCGCTTCCGCCGGGTTCTTCAGCTCGCTCGACGGCGCCAGCCACTTCGCCCCGGCGGGGGAGGGGTTCGGCCTTGCCGACGCCGACGTGCAGCGGCACGAAATCGCGCACCAGGTGTGCGACGCGATGTGGCCGCCGCAGGGGATGCTGGCGGAGCGCCCGCACTTCTGGGCCTGGGAAGGCGTGGCGGCCTACTTCGAATCGACCGAGGTGCGCGACGGCAAGATCCTGACGGGCAGCCGGCGCCACCCGCGCATCGCCATCGCCCGCAACGCCCTGGAGGACGGGAGGACGCTTCCCCTCGAAGAATTCGTGCAGCTCGACGGCGAGGGCGTGAAGGGCCGGTACAACCAGGCGGCGTCGCTGGTGAGTTACTTCCTGCAGGCGGACGGCGGGAAGCATCGCGAGGCGTTCCTGAAGTATCTGCGGGTCGTGGCGTCGGGGAAGGCGGAGGCGGGGACGTTCGAGAAGGCGTTCGGGTGCAAGGCGGGCGCGTTCCAGGACGGGTGGGAAGCGTGGGTGAGGGAGAAGCGATGAAGCGGTTCGCGCTCTTTCTGCTGGCGGCGGTCGCGGCGCGGGCCGACGAGGGATCGCTGCGGCTGGAGGGGATCCGCGGTCGCGCGGAGCTCGCGCGGGCGGCGGAGGCGGACGGGCTTGCGGAGGAAGCGATTCGCGAGTGGCAGCTCGTGCGGCGGGAGGATCCCGCGAACGCGGCGGCGGCGAGGGCGCTCGAGGCGGCGGGGCGGCCGTGGGTGGGGGAGTGGGACGCGGCGCGGCACACGAAATGGAAGGCGTGGACGGAGAAGCGGCGGCTGTACTGCGAGGACCTCGGGAGGCGCTGGGCGGCGATCGCGGCGGAGCGGGACAAGGCCGGCGACCGCGACCGCTGCTGGGAGAACTGCCAGCGCGCGTTCGGGTGGGACCCGGACTGCCTCAAGGCCCACGAACTCCTCGGCGAGGCGCGCTACGACGGCGGCTGGGTCACCGAGGACGTCGCCGCGAAACGCACGAAAGGCCTGCTCGAACTCCGCGGCGAGTGGCTCCCCGCCGCGGACGTGCGCAAGCGCCGCATGGCCTGGGCCGATGCGTGGGAAGTCCACAGCCCGCACTTCACCGTCCGCTCCAATCGCGGCCTCGGCCCCGCGCGCTCGGTGCTCGCCCACGCGGACCTCGTCCACGCCGCGTTCATGCGCGACATCATGGGCGTCGTGGACGCCCCGCCCGTGGCCAAGCGCTTCCTCGTCCTCGACTTCGCTTCCCAGGCGGACCTGGAGGCCCACCTTCTCGAAGCGCACCAGGGCGGGGCCGCGCCGAAGGGCGTCCCGGGGTTTTTCACGCCCGGCGAGGCGGTGCACATCACGGTTCTCCCCGAGGGTTCGGCGCTCACGCGCGACGAAGTGGTGCTTCACGAGACCTGCCATGCGGCGGCGAGCCGTGCGGTCCCGCTCGAGGGCTGGGTCAACTCGCGGCCGAACTTCTGGGCGTGGGAGGGGGTTCCCTCGTACTTCGAATCGACGGAGTCGCGCGACGGGAAGATTCTCGCGGGGAACACGGCCAACATCCGGCTGAAGCTGGCGCACGACGAGCTGAAGCAGGGGAAGTTCACGCCGCTGGCGAAGTTCGTGCTGCTCGACCAGGAGGGGCTCGGCAAGCAGTACCAGCAGGCCGCCGGGCTGGTACATTTCTTCCTGCACGGGAAGGGCGGGAAGTACCGCGAGGCGTTCGTCGCGTACTTCCGGATCGTGGCGACGGGGCTTTCCGACGCGGGGACGTTCGAGAGCGTGTTCGACCGGGCCCCGGAGACGTTCGAAGCGGAGTGGAAAGAGCATGTCCTCTCGTTCAAATAGCCGCGTCGCGGCGCTGGTCCTGCTGCTCGCGGCCGCAGCGGCCGCGGAGCCCGCGCCGGCGCAGCTCGAGCGCGAGCTGAAGACGTACCTGGTCGCGGAGCACCGGAAGCTGGTGGACAAGTGCATCGCGGACGACCTCTCCGAGGAGGCGCGCGCCGAGTGCGCGGACCTGCTGCGCGCCGACCCGAACGACGACTTCGCGAAGAACCTGCTCGGCGGCGGCGGGCGGCTGTGGGCGCTTCAGTGGGACGACGCCCGCCACGCGAAGTACACCGACTACCGGGAACTGCGCCGGATCCTCGCCTACGAGGCTTCCGCGCGATTCCTCGCGCTCGGCCTCGCGAAAAAAAAACTGGGTGACGCCGCCGGCGCGAAGTCCGCCTTCCGCCGGGCCCTCGACTACGACGCCGATTTCGCGGACGCCCGCGAGCAGCTCGGCGAGGCCCGCGTCGAAGGACAGGGCTGGTTCCCGAAAGCCGAGGCCGAGAAGCGCGCGCAGGGCCTTCTCCCGTTCGGCGGAAAGTGGCTCCCCGCGGCCGACGTCGCGCAGAAGCGCCGCCGCTGGGGCGACGCCTGGGAGGCCGCCGGCCCGCACTTCGCCGTCCGCTCCAACCACTCGCTCGAGGCCGCGCAGAAGGTCCTCGGCTGGGCCGAGGATCTCTACACCGTGCTCGTCCGCGAGACCGCGCCCGTCCTCAAGCCCCCGCACGACATGAAGCCGCTTCCCGTTTTTCTCTTTGCCACCCGTGACGACTTCGACGCCCATGTCCGCGACCACCACCCTGGCGGCGTCTCCCCTGGCGTCGTGGGCTTCTACTCCAACGAGGACCGCGCCGCGCATTTCTGGTACCGCGAGGAGGGCGGCGTCCTGCCGCTCTCCGACGTCGTCCACCACGAGTGCGCCCACCAGGTCCTCGACGCCTGGATTCCCTGGAAAAACGACCCCACCCTGCAGCCCGGCTTCTGGATCTACGAGGGCGTCGCCCGCTGGTTCGAGTCCGTCGAGAACCGCGACGGCAAGCTCCTCGTCGGCAACCCGAAGCACCCGCCCTTCCAGGCCGCGCGCGCAATGGTGATCAAGGGAAGCGCCATTCCGCTCGCGACCCTCACGCGGATGCAGCAGGTCGAGATGGCGAACCATTACGACGAGGCCGCCGGCGTGACGCTGTTCTTCATGAACGCGGGCGACGCGCTCTACCGGGAGAAGTTCCTGAAGTACTGCGCCGCCGTGCTCGCGGGCGAGGGCGCCGGGGGCACGTTCCAGAAGGCGTTCGGGGAAGCGCCGGAGGAATTCGAGACGGCCTGGCGCGAGTACCTGCGTGGGTTGAAGTAGGGTTACTCAGGGGGTACGAGCACCATCGGCCCCGACGGCGCCTTGACGCCCGCGATCGGTTCCAGCGTCACCGCGAACTTCACCCCTGGCCCCTGCGGCACGCCGACGATCCGCTGCGCGCCCTTCATCAGCCCATCCTTGTCCGGCATGAACACCGCCCCCGGCATCGGGTCCTTCCCCTCCACCAGCGCCCAGACCTGGTAGCCCTTCCCCGACGGCGGCGCGGGAAGGTTCGCGGCCATGATGTGGACTTCCTCGCCCTGCCAGAACACGCGGCCGAGCGCCGCCGCGCCTCCGACGCCCGCGAGTTCGCCCATCGCGGCGTTCGGCATGAACTTCTTCTCCGCGAGCGCCTCGGACTCCATCGCGTCGAGCTTCACCTTCGCCTCGGCGAGCCGCGTCGCGAACGAGGCGTTTTCCTCGCGCAGCTTCCGGTTGTCCCCGCGGACTTTTTCGACTTCGGCCTGAAGCGGTCCCGGGTCACCGGAAACGCTTTCCAGTCTCGCCCCGAACCAGACGCCCGCGAGCAGCGCGGCGGCCGCGGCCGCGGGGACGGCCCAGGCCGGCGTCGAGCCGCGCGGGACGAGCTTCGGGCCGGCCGGGCGCGCGGCGAGCGTGTCCTGGATGCGGAGGCGCAGCTCCGGCGACGGCGCCATTGGCCGGAGAGCCGCCGAAAGCCCCGTCGCCGCCTCCGCGTGCTCCGCCACGAGCCGCCGGCACCCGGCGCACTCGCCCAGGTGCGCTTCAATCGCCGCCCGGTCCCCGCCGTCGAGGGCGCCCAGCGCGTGCACGGCACACAGGTCGCGGAGTTCGTCGTGCGTCATGCCGCGCCCTCCTCGAATCCCGTCAGCGCCGCCCGCAGCTTCTGCATCGCCAGCCGCATCCGCGTCTTGATCGTCCCGAGAGGCTGGGCGAGGCGCGAAGCGATTTCCGACTGCGAGAGTCCCTCGAAGTACGCGAGTTCGATCGCCTGGCGCTGTTCCTCCGGTAATTTTGCGACCGCCGCGCTCACCCGCTTGAGATCCTCCGGGAACTCCCGCTCTTCCGGCTCCGGCCGTGGCTGCGCCGCCGCGCCGTCGATCGCGCGGTGAAACGCGTCCTTGCGCCGCAGCCGGTCGATCGACCCGTTCCGGATCGAGCTCATCACCCACGCCGCCACCGAGCCTCGCGAGAGGTCGTACTCCGCCGCCCGGTCCCACACCCGCACGAAAACCTCCTGCAGCACGTCCTCCGCTTCCGCCCGGTCCCCGAGCACCCGCGCGGCGATCGCCAGCGCGGCGCCGCAATACCGGTCGTAGAGCTGCGTCAACGCGCCCTCGTCCCGCTTCGCGATGCGGAGCAGAAGTTCCTGGTCGGTCGGGGTGACGGCCGTGGCGATGTCCGTAACTCCCTAGCTACGCAGCCGGCGGCGCGCCGGATCTGCAGCGGCCGAGGATATGCGGTCCGGCGCGGGGCGTGAAGAGGGCGGCGTCCGGTCTCCTCGTTTTCATCGCAAGGTCGAGATCCCCGGCGGCAAACTCGTGGATCGGCGCCGACCTCAACTACTCCGGGGTCCAAGTCGCGAGCCACTGTTCGGCCTCGGCCCGCGTGCGGAACACGGCGACCGTCTTGGATGCCTTGCTCCGCGAAAGCTCGCGGAAGACCTCGTACATCCGCCCCAGCCCGAAGGCGAGGTCAGCAGGCGCCACGATGGCGAAGCGGGAAGCGGCGTCGGGGATGTCCATGCGGGAGGCGAGGGCGGCGAGCTCGCGAATGCGCTCCGGCGTGGCTTCGCGGATTCGCGCAACTGCGGTCATGTCCACGATCTCGTCGAATCCGCCGACGGCGGAGCTCCCCCAGGCGGCGCGCTGGTATGCAAAGAAATCTTCGGCTCCCAGGTCCCCGCTCGCAACGGCGACCACACGGCGGCGGACAGGATCTACGGTGAATTCGATCGGCATGGCCGGATCCTCCTTCGGGCGCCCAGTGTAGGAAACCCAGCCCCCGATTCAGTCGCCGAACGCCTCCAGCGAACGCGCCAGCTCACGCGCCCCCTTCGCTTTCTCGCGCAGATCCGTCCCGTCCCGGACCGCTTCCCAAGCCTGCCGGAAACTCCGCGCACCGGCGCCCGGGCCGTCGGGGTGATTGAAGACGCCGCGCCCCGGGACCATCGCGAAGTCCGCGCTGCCGCAGAGCCTCATCGTCCCGCCGATGTCCGCAGGGCGGCTTGAGCCGCCGGCGACCGGAAGCGCCGGGGCGATCGGGCCGAGCGGGCGCCGGCACGCCTCGAAATTGGCGCGAATCTCCTCGTCCGTCGTGCGCATCCTGGCCCCGATTCCCGGGAAGAGGATGATGTCGAAACCGGCGAGGCGCTGGAGGAGCGTGATGACCGCGGTATCGACGCCCATCGCCGGTGCGCGCGAGAACGCGGCGACCATGTCGAAGTGCGACAGAAGCGGGACCTGCGCGAATTCGCGGACGTAGCGGACGCCGGGGAGGCCCAGGGGGATCGCGTTCAGCATCACGGCGTTCGCGCCGCCGGCGACGGCGGCGTCATGAAGCGGCCGGAGCCGGGAAATCTCGTCCGTGATGTTCGCGACGTACATCTTCTTCTCGCCCGTCGCCGCTTCCGCGCGCCGCCGCGCTTCGCCGCACAGCCGTGCCCGCTCCGCCAGGGGGGACCACGCCACGTCCGCCAGCATCTCGTCGTCCTTGGCCGCGTCCAGCCCGCCGTTCCAAGCCTCTTCGGCGATGGCCGCGAACGCAGCCGGCGGCAGCCCGACGTTCGGTTTCACGACGCCGAAGAAGAGCGGCCTTTCGCGGATGCCGAGGAAGTCGCGGAGTCCGTTCACGCCGAAACGCGGGCCGGGGAACTGGGCGAGGAAGGCGTCGGGGAACGTGAGGTCGGTGAGGCGGATCGCGGCGATGCCGGGGGAGTAGAAGGTTCCCTCGCCGAGAAGGACGGTGAGGAGGTTGGGGAGCTTCGCCCCGAAATTCTCGACGGCGTGCGCGATGACGGCTTCGCAGCGCCGCCACGGCCCTGGACCGTCGAAGGGGGTCGGGATGGAGGGGGCCTTGATGTCCCCGAGCACCTTCACCGACACGACTTTCGCGCCGTGGCGCGGCCGGAAGTCCTCATTGACGCCGGTGCGCGCCCACTGCGCCGTGGACTGCTCCTGAGCCAGGTGGGCCGCCGCTTCCCCCGGGTCGCGGTCGGTCTCGAAGACGTTGGTGGCGAGGAGGTAGCGCGCCCGGTCGAGGGAGGGGTCCGCGAACCACGCCGGGTCCGTGGTCATTCGGTGCCCTGCAGGAGGAGGGTGATTTCACGAGCCCGGCCGCCGTCGCATTCGACGAAGAACACGGACTGCCAGGGGCCGAGGTCGAGCTGGCCGTCCCTGAGGATGAGAGTCTCGGACGACCGGAGGGTAAGGGCGGCGAGGTGGGCGTGGGCGTTCTGCCGGCCGTCGATGGTCTCGACGTCGTGCCGGTATCCGGCGCGGGGAGGGAAGGTCTTCCTGAGCCAGTCCACCATGTCGGCCTGCAACTCGGGGTCGCGCTCGTTGACGGCGATGCCGCCGGTGGTGTGACGCGAGACCAGCGTGAGCGTGCCGGTCCGGACCCCGGACGAGCGAACTTCGTCACGGACGCGCGACGTGAGGTCGACGAATTCGAAAGGCGTGTGGGTGTCGAAGGAGATCGTGCGCGAGACCAGCTTCATCGGGGCGAACCTATTCCCGACCACGCCCCAGTGCAAGCAGAATGACCGGCTCCTGCGCGGCGCGGGACGCTACTTCAGGAACCCCTCCGGCCCGTTGGGGTTATCCGTGAGCCACTGGCGGCACTGCGCCAGGAAGCGGTCGAAATCTTCCTTGCTGCCGCCCTTGGGGGCGCGGATTTCCGTCTTTGTAATCGCCCTCCAGGCCTGCAGGAGGACGACGCCGACCGGACCTGCCTTGGGATCGGAACTGCGGGTGCGGGCATAGGCGTCCAGCACGGCCGTCGCAACCTCGTGGGTGCGGACGCGGCTGCAGATGTTCGCGGCGATTTCCAGGAGTTCCATCGAGGTCGCCTTGAGCATGTAGACCACGGGCGGCGATGCTTCCAGGATGCCGGACTCGCCCAGGACAAGGGCGAGGGCCTTGTAGAACTCCAGGTCGCGGTCCCACGCAGGCCAGTCGGATTTCTTGTCCGGCCGTTTTTCCAGATTGATGCGAAGCACGCGGATCCGTCCGGCAACGATTTCGGCCGCCGCGTGGGGATTCTGCGTCTCCCGCAGGACCTCGGCGGCGCGCATCCGCACCCTGTGGTCTTCGTCCAGCAGCATCCCCGCGATTCGTCGCGGGTTGTTGATCGACCGCATGTTCAGGTGCTGCTTGCACACGGAGGAATATCTGTTCAGCGCGGCAATCTTGTCTTCCGGCGTCGGCAGCCCGTTCGGCTGGAGGAACGGTGCCAGCGCTTCGTTGTCCGCCGCCTCGTGGGTCGGGCAAATGGAATCCCGGCAGTCAGGACAATCGTCCGCAGCCCCGCGGCTCGCCGCGACCGCGAGGAACAGCAGGACCGCAACCGTCCCCTTGAACGCCGCTGCTCGAGCCATCGATATTCTCCCTCCAATGGAACCGCGCCAGGGAGCGAGGTCCAAAAGTTCGCCCTCCATTCTTACCACAGATCGTGCCTCATCCCTCTTCCGTTTCTTTTTCCTGCCGCCCCGCCCCTTCCGGCGGCAAACTACGCCCTCCACGAACCTCAATCTCCGGGAGATAACCCATGCGCGCTGCCGTCCTCTACCAGGGGGCCTACGCCCTCGCCCAGGTCCAGCTGGATGCCAACGAACAGGTCCGCATGGAGTCCGGCGCCATGGTCGGCCATTCTCCCACCGTGGACATCGAGGCCAAGATGGAGGGCGGCTTCTTCAAGTCCCTCGGCCGCGCCGTCCTGGGCGGCGAGTCCTTCTTCATCACCCGCGCCACCGCCACCCGCGGCCCCGGCGAAATCCTCCTCGCACCCTCCATGCCCGGCGACATCGCCGTCGTCCCCATCCAGGGAAGCGGCCTCGTCGTCCAGCGCGGCTGCTACCTCGGCAACTCGACCGGCGTCGAGGTCGATACCAAGTGGGGCGGGTTCAAGGCCGCATTCAGCTCCGGCGGGCTCTTCTGGCTCCACATGACCGGCCAGGGAATCGCCATGGTCGCTTCCTTCGGCACCGTCCACCGCAAGACCCTCGCCCCGGGCGAGCACTACATCGTCGACACCGGCCACATCGTCGCCTTCAGCGACACCATCCAGTACACGATCCGCAAGGCCGCCGGCGGGATGTTCAACACCGCCGCTTCCGGAGAGTGGCTCGTCGCCGAGTACGTCGGCCCCGGTGAACTCCTCCTGCAGACCCGCCAGGCCGCCGCTTTCGGCCAGTGGCTCCAGCCCTTCATCCCGGGGAAGAACAGCTCCAGCTGAGACCGCGATCAAAATCCTCCCTGCGGCGCGCGGCACGGGTCCGACCGGCGCGCATGAAGGGTTTGAGTCATGCCGAGGCTTGTGGTGCGCGCCGACCGGACCCGCGCTGCGCGTCCTCGGTCGGGTTTTGCTCGCGGTCTCAAGGTTCCCGGTGAGCGGCTTGCGGCCTCCGGGGAGGATTCAGGGCGCCAGAGCCCGTGAAAAAACCTGCGCGTCGGGCGGAGTCGGCCCGCTACAGAAAAACCTCTCAAATTACCGTCACTGGGCCGACGCAGCCTGACGCGCAGGTTTTTTCACGGGCTCTGGCGCCCTGTCGTCCCGGCCGCCCTTCCGCCGATTTGGCACCCACCCCGCTCCTTTGCCGGGGCGGGGGCGGGCGTCCTATTTGCTTGTCTCTGTTCACGAGGTCGAAATAGACTCCAAGCCTCAGGTCGCCGGAATTTCCCGGTTGCCCGGGGCGTTAAACAAAAGGCGAACAACGCCTTGACAACCGGCCCAAGCCCGAACCCAGGAGCAAGCCATGTTCGACAAGTTCACCGACCGCGCCCGCAAGGTCATGAGCCTCGCCCGCCAGGAGGCCCAGCGCTTCAACCATGAATACATCGGCACCGAACATATCCTGCTCGGGCTGGTGCAGGAGGGAAGCGGGATCGCGGCGAAGGTGCTGCGGAATCTCGACATCGACCTGAAGAAGATCCGGCAGGAGGTCGAGAAGCTGATCCCGCACGGGCCGCCGACGGTCACGATGGGGCAGCTGCCGTTCACGCCGCGCGCCAAGCGGGTGCTGGAGCTGGCGCAGGAAGAGGCGACGGCGCTGGGGCACGACTACATCGGCACGGAGCACCTGGTGCTCGGGCTGCTGAAGGAGAACGAGGGCGTGGCGGCGCAGGTTCTGATCAACCTCGGGTTGAAGCTTGAAGATGTGCGCGAGGAAGTCCTGGAGGTGCTGAACGTGGACATGCCGCACGACCAGGAAGGGACGGAGAAGCCGGGTGCGGGCGGAGGCGGCGGAGGTGGCGGCGGCGGACGGTCGCAGACCAAGTCCAAGACGCCGGCGCTCGATACGTTCGGGCGTGACCTGACGGAACTGGCCGCGCAGGGCAAACTGGATCCCGTGATCGGGAGGCGCAACGAGATCGAACGCGTCATCCAGATCCTGTCGCGCCGCACCAAGAACAACCCCGTGCTGCTGGGCGAGGCCGGCGTCGGAAAGACGGCCATCGTCGAGGGGCTCGCGTCCGACATCATGGCCGGAAACGTCCCCGAAATCCTGAAGGACAAGCGGATCGTCGTGCTCGACCTCGCCCTCATGGTCGCCGGCACCAAGTACCGCGGGCAGTTCGAGGAACGCATCAAGGCCGTCATGAACGAAGTCCGCCGCGCCAAGCACATCATCCTCTTCATCGACGAACTCCACACGCTGGTCGGCGCCGGCGGCGCGGAAGGCGCCATCGACGCCTCCAACGTCCTCAAGCCCGCCCTCGCGCGCGGCGAAATCCAGTGCATCGGCGCCACCACCCTCGACGAGTTCCGCAAGTACATCGAGAAGGACGGCGCCCTCGAACGGCGCTTCCAGACCATCATGGTCGACCCGCCGAACAAGGAAGAAGCGCTGGAGATCCTGAAGGGGCTTCGCGACAAGTACGAAGCGCACCACCGGGTGCAGTACACGGACGCCGCACTGGAGGGTTGCGTCGAGCTGAGCTCGCGCTACATCACCGGGCGGTTCCTGCCGGACAAGGCGATCGACGTCATGGACGAGGCGGGTGCGCGCATCCGGCTGAAGTCGATGTCGCGGCCGCCGGACCTGAAGGACATCGACAAGGAGATCTCCAAGCTCGACAAGGAGAAGGACGAATCGATCGCCGCCCAGGACTACGAGCGCGCGGCGCTTCTCCGCGACTCCGCGGCGCAGGTCCGCAAGAAGAAGGAAACGATCCAGAAGGAGTGGCGCGAGGGGGCCAAGGAAGGCGAGGGCCTCGTGGACGAGGACGTGATCGCGGAGACGGTGAGCAAGATGACCGGCATCCCGCTGTCGCGGCTCGAGAAGAAGGAAGCCGAGCGCCTGCTCAAGATGGAAGCCGAACTGCACAAGACGGTCGTCAGCCAGGAGGAAGCGGTGCACGCGATCGCCAAGGCGATCCGCCGGAGCCGCGCGGGGCTGAAGGATCCCAAGAGGCCGATCGGGTCGTTCATCTTCGTCGGGCCGACGGGCGTCGGAAAGACGCTGATGGCCAAGGCGCTGGCGAAGTTCATGTTCGGCGAGGAGGACTCGCTGATCCAGATCGACATGAGCGAGTACATGGAGAAGCACAACGTCTCCAGGCTCGTCGGCGCCCCCCCGGGGTACGTCGGCTTCGAGGAGGGCGGGCAGCTCACCGAGAAGATCCGCCGCCGCCCGTACGCGGTCGTCCTGCTCGACGAAATCGAGAAGGCGCACGGCGACGTCTACAACATGCTGCTGCAGATCATGGAAGAAGGGCGCCTGACCGACTCGTTCGGCCGGCACATCGACTTCAAGAACGTGATCCTGATCATGACCTCGAACATCGGCGCCGACCTGCTCAAGAACCAGACGACGCTCGGGTTCAAGAAGGCCAATTCCGACGCCAGCTACGACGGCATGAAGAAGACGATCCTGGGCGAAATCGAGAAGCACTTCCGCCCCGAGTTCCTCAACCGTCTTGACGACATCATCATGTTCCGCTCGCTGACGCGCGAGGACCTGAAGACGGTCGTGGAGTACGAGCTGACGGGGGTGAGGAAGCGCCTGATCGACCGGAACGTGACGCTGGTGGTCTCGCAGGATGCGAAGGAGTTCCTGATCGACGCGGGGTACAACCCGGACTTCGGGGCGCGCCCGCTTCGCAGGGCGATCGAGCACCTGGTCGAGGACCAGCTGTCGGAGCAGATCCTGCGGGGCGAGATCCCGGAGGGTTCGACGGTGACGGTGACGACGAAGGACAAGCACCTGTTCTTCGTGTCGGAGCTGACCAAGAAGGAAGGCGGGCCGAAGGAGCCGGAGAAGGTCGGGACGACATAACGGGAACCACGGATGCGACCGGGGCCGACATCGGCCCCGGTTTTTTTTTAGAGCGGGGGAGCGATGGGCAGACGGAGGCTCGGCGGGGCGCTGGCGCTGGCGGCGGCCCTGGCCTGCGCGGGGTGCGGGAAGACTGAAGCGCCGGTCACGGACCCGCCGGAGGAGGTCTACCGGAAATTCGTTGCGTCGTACCTCGCCACCGACGGCAAGGCGCAGTGGGCGCTGCTCTCGATCCGCCAGCGCAAGGATTCGGAAACCGGCCTGGGGCAGATCAAGGCAATGCCGGAAGCGAAGCTGGGGGAGCTTGCCGCGCAGATCGGGGTCACTCCGGAAGTGATCCGGGCGGCGAGCCCCGAGGAGTTCACGACGCTGGTCATGAAGTCCCGCATGAAGGACCCGGCCGCGCTGGCGCGGTACAAATCACTGGGACCGCCGAAGGTCTACATCCAGGACAAGCGGCTGCGCGTGCTGGCGAAGTCGCCGGACGACAAGTTCACCTGGACACTGTGGCTGGTGGAAGAAGAAGGGAAATGGAAGGTGGATGAAGAGCAGGAAGAAGAGATGGAGGTGATTCGGCCTGGGGGGGAGAAGTAGGAAAAACGGCAACAACGAAACGAAAAACGAAAAAGGAAAAACGAAAAAAGAAAAGGACGGCGGCCCGGGAAGGGTTTCAGGAGGGTCCGTGGTTTTCGTTTTTTGTTTTTCCTTTTTCCTTTTTCGTTTCGTTGTGGCCGTTTTACCTCTTCGCGAGTTTCCGCGCTCTCCCCGGCGTAGGAACCACCAACACGGGAACTGGCCCCCTCCGGATCACCTGGTCCGTCACGCTCCCGAGCATCCACTCCCGCAGGCCTCCGGCTCCGTGCGTGCTCATGACGATCAGGCCGCAGTCGTTGTGCTCGGCGTAGGCGCCGATTCCCTCGGCTGCTGAGTCGTGGTGGACCACGCGGGTCAGCGCCACAAGGCCCCGCTGCTGGAGCGCAGCGGCCCGGCCCGCCAGCCAGTCGCCGGCGGCATGCGCCTCCTCCTCCGTCGCGTTCGCGCGGACGATGGTCAGCAGGTGAAGCCTCGTGTCCCCGGCCAGCGCCGCGGCCAGCGGAGCCACCGCTTCACGCGACAGTTCCGAGCCGTCCAGCGGGACCACGATGTCGCGAAACATCCGCCCGGCCGCCGTCGCCGCCGACTTCAGCGAGCCGCGCCGCGGCCTCACGACCAGCACCGGCACCGGCGACGTCCGGATCACCCTCTCCGTCACGCTTCCCAGCACCAGCCGGCTCACTCCGCCCCGCCCCTGCGTCGTCATCACGATCAGGTCGCACTTCTTCGCCTCGCGCTGGACGACGTCCCCGGGCAGCCCCTCGATCAGAAGCGTCTTCACCGGCACGCCGTCCACGCGACCGCCCGCGTCCTCCAGTTCCTTCCGGGCGGCCGCCGTCACCTGCCGGAGCAGGTTCCGCGGGATGTCGGTCACGATCGCGGGTTCCGAAAGCGCCCTGACGAGGGTGATGCGTCCGCCGGAACGCCGCGCGATTTCGGCCGCGTATGGCGTCGCGAACTCGGACAGTTCGGAGCCGTCGAAGGGAACCAGGACTTCGTGGAACAGGGCATCGCTCACGGGCCTGGCTCCGACAGGGAGTCCCCTTCGAACTTCCGCACTCTCTCGCGGAACGCCTGCCCGACCGCGATCGGCTTCAGCGTTTCCGGGTCGATCGCCACGTGCACTGTCTGCCCCTCCGCCACCAGCCGCGCTTCCTGCTTGTGAACGATGCGGAAGTCGAAGCGGAAGCTCGTGCGGCGGATCTCGGCGATGCGCACGTGGATGACGAGCGGGTCGTCGAAGTGCGCGGAGGAACGGAAGTCGCAGCAGGCGCGGGCGACGACGTTCGCGAAGTCCTTGATCGGCTGCGCGTGCGAGCCGGCGAGGCCGAGGTTGCGGAGGTAATCGGTGCGGCCGACCTCGAGGTAGGTGAAAAAGGCGCCGTGGAAGACGATGCCCATGGCGTCGGTCTCGGGGAGGCGGACGCGGACTTCGGTGGAGAAATGGAAGTTCGGGGTCATGGGCGGATTGTCGTTCATCCGGAGAGGGGTGTTAAGCGATCAAAGCTCCGGCTTCGGCTGGGCGCCGCCAGCTCCGCCGCGCCTGCGCCGCCGCCGCGGGCCGGGCATGGCGACAGGGCCCGGCTTTCCCCACGGCGCCTGCAGGTCGACCGCGAGGCCGAGGCGGCGGCGGTACTCGGCGCGCGGGATCTCGACGACCCCGAACTGCGCCAGGTGCGGGGTGACGAACTGGACGTCGCAGAGGACGGCGCCGATCCGCCGCAGGTGAAGCACCAGCGCGACGAGCGCCACCTTGCTCGCGTCGCGCTCGACGTGGAACTTCGACTCGGCCATGAACGCCCCGCCCACCAGCACGCCGTACAGCCCGCCCGCCAGCCGGTCGCCCTTCCAGCACTCGATCGAGTGCGCGTGCCCGGTGCGGTGAAGCTCGACGTATGCGGCGCGCACCTCCGCGCTGATCCAGGTGTCCGGGCGGGCGCAACCGTCGATGACTCCCTCGAACGCGAGGTCGGTCGTGACGCGGAACTTGCCGGCGCGAATGGTCTGCGCCAGGCGCGAAGGGCAGTGGAACGCCTCGAGCGGCACGATCGCGCGCGGCTCCGGCTCGAGCCACACAATCGGCCCCTCGCGCGACTTCGCCATCGGAAACCACCCCGCGCGGTAGGCGAGAAGCACTTCCTCCGGGGAAAGCGCCATCAGCGCCCCGCCCGTTTCTTCGCCTCCTCGTACTGGCGCAGGAGGGCCGGGTCGTCCGTCGTCCACCTCCCCGCCTTCTCGAACGCCTCGGC
Organism: uncultured Planctomycetia bacterium; assembly: GCA_963706735.1. Lineage (GTDB taxonomy): Bacteria > Planctomycetota > MHYJ01 > WSZJ01 > WSZJ01 > WSZJ01. The sequence continues at coordinate 4,972 of CAVPNQ010000136.1, read as the reverse complement.
GGCCTCGGCCCAGCGTTCCAGCTCGAACAGGATCAGCCCCTGGTTGCATCGCGCCGGCAGCCATTCCGGGCTGATCCGGAGGACTTCCCCGTACTCGCGAATCGCCCGGTCGTAGTCCTCGGCGTGGGGTTGCTTCCACGCCACGCGCTTCCAGAACCCGCGCATACGGAAAACGTTGGCGATCTCCAGCCGGACGTCGAGCTCGTCCGGGAGCAGGCGCGCGGCTTCCTCGAGCGCGGAGACTGCCTTCTCGTACGGGGGGACTGCATCACCCCGCTGGGCCGAGACGTGGTCTGCGATTCTGCCCCACGCCCGGCCGGCGGCGAATCGCGCCCGGCCGTCCGCGGCATCGAGGCGGATCGCCTCCTCGGCCGCCGCCACGGCGCGGCGACACGGCTCCGACGGGTCCCCCTGCCGGTAGATCCGCATCTGCCCGAGCTTCCACGCGGCCGTCGACAGCGATACGAGGAGATCCCCACGGCGGGGAAGCGCTTCTGAAACGTGCGACCAGTCGGCGATCGCGTCCGCCTGTTCCGTTTCGCCGGACTCCGCCCCGGGTTTCCAGCGCACGGCCGCGAGCCGTTCGCGGGCCGTGGCGCGCGCTTCCCACGCCGGCCAGAAGCGAGCCCGCGTCGCGATCGCCCTCGCGTACCACTCGATTGCCGCCGGGAGGTCGCCGCGCGCTTCCATTGCGCCGCCGCAGACCATCTTGGCCTCCGGCGGCTCGAGTCCCTCGACGAGTTTCAGGGCTTCGTCCGGGCGGCCCTGGAGCAGCGCCAGCTCCGCCTGAGCCACGCGCGCGGACGGCGGAGGGTTGCCGCCGAGCCCCGCGATCCCGGCGTCGAGTTCCGAGGAGGCCTGCTTGAGAAGCGCTTCGAGCTTGAGCGTGGCGCCTGGCTGGATCGCGGCGGGCCCGCCGGCGCGTGCGGAAGCCTCGGCGGCCTGCTCGGCGCGGCGTGCTTCGCGGCGCCAGGCGGCCGCGAGGAGCAGGCCCCGTTCGAGCCGAAGGGGCGCGTCGCCCGGTCGCGCCGATTCGCCTTCCTTCAGGATCGCCCAGGCGCCGTCCTCGTCGCCCCTGAGGCGGCGGAACTCCGCGCGCTCGAACCAGCCGCCGACGGCGGAGGGGTCGAGGTCGCGGACGGCGGCCATCTGGGATTCGAACGCGGCCATGCGGCTGGCGGCACCGTCCTCGTCGCCGGCGGCGAGGGCGAGCAGGGCCTGGACGGCGAGCGGCTGGGCGTCGCGCGCCAGGTCGCGGGCTTTTTCGGCGCGGGCGTGGCGCGAGGACTGGATGCCGAGGGCGGTGATGCCCGCGGCGACCGCCAGGGTGGCCGCGACCAGGGCGACCCAGGCGAGGGGATTGCGACGGAGGCGGCGGAAGAGCAGGGAAGCGGCGGAGGGAAGCCGCGAATGGACGGGTTCGCCGCGGAGCCAGCGCGCCAGGTCGTCGGCGAACTCGTCTGCCGTCGGGCGGTCCGCGGACTGCTTGCACAGCGCCGCGAGGCAGACCGCTTCCAGGTCCGCAGGGACGCCCGGCGTGCGGCGCCTCGGCCGGGGCGCTTCCTCGTCCTCGATTTTCCGGTAGATCGCCGGGGGGTTCGGCCCCTCGAACGGCGGCGCGCCTGTCATGGCGAGGTAGAGGAGGGAACCCAGGCCGTGGACGTCCGCCGGGGGGCCAACGGACTCGCCGCGGACCTGTTCGGGCGCCATCCACGCCGGCGTGCCCATGACCGATCCCGGGTCCGTGAGCTTCGTCCGGGCGTCGTCCACCGCCGCAAGGCCGAAGTCCGTCACGCGCGGCGTTCCGTCCTCGCCGACGAGGACGTTTCCCGGCTTGAGGTCGCGGTGTGCCACTCCCCGTCCGTGCGCGTGCGCCACCGCCCGCGCGATCCGCTCCACGGCTTCCACCCGCCGCCGCAGGTCCCACTCCGCCCACGCCTCATCCAGCGGCTTCCCTTTCACCAGCTCCATCACCAGGAACGGCCGCCCCAGCTCCTCCCCGGTGTCCAGGATTCTCACTATCCCCGGGTGATCGAGCCGCGCGATCGCCTCCCCCTCGCGCCTCAGCCTCTCCCCGGGCCCCGCCGCCAGCGACTTCAACGCGACCTCCACGTTCGAATGCGGGTCGATCGCCTGGTACACGACCCCCATCCCGCCGCGCCCGAGCGGGGCGACGATGCGGAAGCGCCCGATGGTCGCGGGCGCGCCGGAGTTGGGGACCCAGCCGAACGCCGGCGCGGCGCCGGGAGCGGACTTCGAGCGCTCCCGCGCGACTTCGCGGGCAAGGCGGTCCAGGGCGCCGGGCTGAAGCGGGGGGTCGGACACGACCCCATGCTACGGGAAAGCGCCCGGGGAGTCCGCTTCGCGGGATCGACCGATCGGGCTTGAATCGCCCCGGCGGGGTATCTACAATGTTGTAACGCCGTCATAACACGAAGAGGCAGGAGCGACCGATGATCAAGCGATTCGCGAAGCACGGGAACAGCTGGGCCCTCGTTATCGACCGGGGCGTCATGGACCTGCTCCACATCGACCCGCAGAATCCGGTCTCCGTCACGACGGACGGAACGCGGCTCCTCATCGAGCCCGTCCGCGAAACCGGCAACGACGCCCGCTTCCGCGCCGCCATGGACAAGGTCCACAAGCGCTACTCGAAGGCTTTCAGGAAACTCGCGGAATGACCCGGGTTCCCGTCTTCCTCACGACGGAGCAGGTCCTTTCCGTCCATCAAGAGCAGCTCGCGCTGTTCGGCGGGGCGGACGGCGTCCGCGACCAGGGACTCCTCGACGCCGCCCTGGCCATGCCCCAGGCCGGCTTCGGCGGCGAGTTCGCCCACGAGGACGTTCCGGCGATGGCCGCGGCCTACCTGTTCCACCTCGTGAAAAATCACCCCTTCATCGACGGGAACAAGCGCGTCGGAGCCGCGACGGCGCTCATTTTCCTCGCCCTGAACGGGTTCCACACCACCCTGACGAACGGGGACATTGTCTCGCTGACGCTCGGCATCGCGGAAGGAAGGCTGAACAAGAAGGCCGCCTCCGAGCTCCTTCGGCGCAAGTCGCGCCGCCCCGGACGCGGGAAAAGGCGCTGAATCCCATGCCTCCTCCACACGGCGAGCCCGACACCGCCCTCGGCGGCCCCGGACGCGGCTTCCCGGAGACGCACTGGTCCGTCATTTCCGGCGCGAAGGACCGCACGGATCCGCGGTGGCGCGAGCGGATCGAACAGCTCGCGACCCTCTACTGGCGCCCGATCTACCGGCACCTGCGCCTCCGGTGGCGGATGTCCAACGAGGAAGCAAAGGACGCGACGCAGGAGTTCTTCGGCGAGATGCTGGAAGGGAAGTACCTGCGGGAGGTCGCGGAGTCGAAGGGGCGCTTCCGGGCGTTCGTGAAGGCGTGCCTGGATAACGCAGTGCGTCAATCGAAGCGGTCGGAGGGGCGGCTGAAGCGCGGGGGTGGCGTGGAGTTCGTGCGGCTCGACGCCGGCGACGACGCGCCGCTGGACCCGCCCGCGCCGGGCGAGCCGCCCGAGGCGTCGCTCGACCGCGAATGGCGTCGCGCCCTCGTCGCGGAGGCGGTGGGGCGGATGAAGGCGACGTATGAGGCCGAGAAGCGCGAGGGGTGGTTCGCGGTGTTTCAGCGCGTCGACCTCGCCGAGGGCGAGCGCCCGAGGTACCGGGACGTCGCCGCGGCGCTCGGGATCAAGGAGACGGATGTCGATAACCGGCTTTCGCACGCGCGCAAACGGCTGTTCGAGATCGTGCGCGAAGTCGTCGCGGAGAGCGTGGCGGACGCCCAGGCGCTGGAGGGGGAAATGCGGGAGTTGTTTCCGGAATAGCACGGACCCGGCTGCCCGGCTCCCGGGTACATCACCGGAGAAGCGAATTCAGCCCGCTCGCGAGCATCTGCGCGATGGCGGTCGTCGCGTCGGACCGGAACGTGCCCGTGCCGATCGTCTTGTTGACGTCGAAGACCACGGCGCGGTCCTCGTTCATCGTGTAATCGATTTTCCCGTAGTCGATTCCCAGTGCCCGGCGCATGGCGATGACCTCGGGAGGCGTCGGTTCGACAAGGTCGGGAGCGGCGTTGCCGCTCGCGATCACCGGCTGTTTCCAGAGTTCGGCCCGGTTGACACCGGCGTCGCCGAGGAAGTACCACTCCCGCAGGCAGTAGAGCCCGTCGTGCATCTCGGGGAGAAATTTCTCCACCACTACTTCCTCGCTCCGGAACGCGGCGGGCGGGACCTCGGAGGCCGACTGGTAAACGTGGTAGTCCTTGAGCTTCCATTTCGGGGCCAAGGCCGCGAAATGATCGCCATGGATGGCCGAGAGCCAGGACCGTTGGCCTACCCCCAGCCGCTGCTCAGGGATGCCCGCGGAATTGAGCGCGCTCTTCACGATCACCGGCCCGGCGTACGCGTCGCCGGGGAGCACGAGATGCCGGCCGAAGGCGGTCTTCCGGATGTCGCGAATGCCTGCGTTGATCGCGACGGGGTAGCTGTTTGCGATCGATCCGCCCATGTTCAAATCGCACCAGGCGCACTTCGGATTCGAGCCCGATCTTGAGGCGCATGTCACGTTTCTGCGCGGCGAGCGCGACAAGCGCATCGAAGCTCTCGATGATGATTCCTGGCGCCGGCGCTGCAGATCTTGGCGCCGGCGCTGCAGAAGGCTGAGGCGCGGCGGAGCGCGGCGCGGGTGCGAGCGCCTGGCCGCCGCCGCCCACCCGCGGCGCAGCGCCAGCTCCGGCAGGCCCTGCGCCTCGCATCGGAGGCGACGCTGAATCGGCGCCCGACGCGTTCTCGCCAAAACCCAGTCGGCGCAGCGTCTCCGACGGCGTAGGCATGTCGGCGGCGTAAGCGAGCCTGACCAGCACCATGTCGGCGGCCGCCAACGGTCGCTGCGAGCCGCGCAATTCGTCGACGCCTTTCATCAAGATCTGCCAGGCGCGCGTGAGCGACGGAACCGAGA
>CAVPNQ010000135.1:0-58899 GCA_963706735.1 uncultured Planctomycetia bacterium | reverse complement strand
CGCGCGAACGCTCCTCACGCCGCTTCCTGGTCTCCTGGGCCGGGACAATCCTGCTGCTGCTTTCGATGGCGAAGGCGAAGCGCGCCTACTATCTCCTGCCGATGTTCCCGGCGATTGCGATCCTCGCGGCTTCGTGGTGGACGAGGGTGCCGCCGTGGGGAAGCGCGGCGTCGCGCTGGCGGGAGCGGGGGCCGGTTCTGCTGGTCGCGCTCGCGGCGGTGGCGGCGCTGGTCGTGCCGTTTTTCCTGCCGGAAGCCCGACTCGAGAGGTTGGAGATGTCACGCGGCCTCTTCATCCTGGCGGGATGCGGGGGCGCGCTCGCCGGGTCGGGTTTTTTTGCCCTCCACGTGTCCGGGAGGCGGAATGGGGGGTTCGCCGCACTCGCGGCCGTGCTCTTCGTCGCGCTCGCGGTCCAGCAGACCTGGGGAGCCCACCTCAACGACGCGGACGGGCGGAAGGGCGTGGAGTGGTGCGCGAGGGTGCGTACGAAGATCGGTCCGCAGGCGCGGCTGGTCGTGCACCACGTGGAGAGCTTCGTGCCGTTCTACCTGGCGACGCCGTTTGCGGTGGCGAGATCGGCGGAGGAAGCGGCGCTTGCGGCGGGTCCCGGGACCTTCCTCGTGACCGAGAAGTACACCTGGACGGACACACCGGCGCTGCGGGCCGCCTGGGTGCCGATCGAGGAGGCGGGCACGGAGATGGGGAACCTGGTGCTCTGCCGCCCCGCGCGTTAGCGGCGCCCCCGCCAGCCCATCGTCCAGGCCCACCACAGCCGTTCCTTCCACCGTTCCTCCGCCCCGGGTGCTCGCGGCTGATCGACCCCTTCCGGTGCGCCGACCAGCTCGATGAGCGCGGACCACGCGGCGTCGGCGACCTGCGGATCGCGGTCATGGGCGAGGTGCCACAACGTGAGCGCGTCCCGCTTGCGACTGCAGGCCCGGATCGCGGCCGATGCCGGGGCGCTTCTCAATTCCGGCGCTGCGCGATCCAGCGCATCGACCGCCGCGAGCAGGTCCGCGGGCGCGTCGTCCCACCGGGGCGTCCCTGAACCGCGCGCGGGCCAGGCGCGGCATGAGGCCCCGTCGGGGATCCAGGTTTCGCGGCCGCCATCCACGAACGCGACCTGGCCGAAATCGACGTGGACGAAGGTGCTCCCATCCGGCTCGACGGTGAGAGTGTAGTGGCACCCCAGGTCCACGCAGGTCGTGGCGGGAGTTTCCACCTGGAACATCCGCGGGCGCGCCTCCAGCGTGATCGCGGCCTCGATCGTTCCGCGCGTCAGTCGCAGGCGGATGGAGTCGTCGGACTGCCCGAGAATTTCGACCAGCGCTCCCTCGTGTGCCTTGACGCTTCCGAAGCGTCCGAGGTCGATTTCGCGGGCCGCGGTCAGCGGTTTCGACTCGGGGCGGGGGAGATTCGGCGGCATCGTCCAGCGGACGCCCAGCAGAAGCGCGGCCGCCGTCGCAAGGACGGCGAACAATGAGCCCCATGCGGGGCGCACGGGAGGCGGCGCCGGCGCCGCGACCGGCTCGCGGACCGCGAGCGGCGCCAGCAACCCCTCGATCGCCTCGATTTCAGGATCGTGACCGGTCTTGTCCCACAGGTAGTCGTCTTTCATGGCCAGCCTTCCTTCTTGAGCATCTCTCGAAGCAGGTCCATCCCCCGGCAGAGGTTCACGCGTACCGAGCCCGCCGTCAGTCCCGTCGCCTCCGCAATTTCCGGCCCGGTCAATCCTTCCACCAGCCGCATCGCCAGCGTCTCGCGATACGCTTCGGGAAGCGATCTCAGGTGGGCCATCACGCGTTCGCGCAGTTCGCCGCGGTCCGGTGGGGCGGCATCGACCCGGGCGGTTTCCTCGTGAAGGACTTCTTCCTTGCCGCGCCGGGCTCGTTCGCGATGCCGGTCCACGGCGACGTTGCGCGCGATCGCGTGCAGCCACGGCCCCACCGCCCCCGGCTCGCGCAGCGTCTCGAGCCGCTTCCAGGCGAGCACGAACGTCTCCTGCACCGCGTCGTCCGCATCGGACGGCGGCAGGCGCGAGAGCAGGATCGCGTGAACGGAGCGTGCGAAGCGGGCGTGAAGGGAGGCGAAAGCATCCGCATCCCCGCGGCAGGCGCGGCGCACCAGCAGCGCGAGGGGCGAATCCCCCAGCGTCTCCTCGACCGCCTCCGGCATCGCCGCAATGTCCCGCATTCCCGGCCGCGCAGCGGCCCCCTTAACCTTAACCTTTCTCTTTTCCTTAAGCCGGGCCGAGAAAGAGTCTTCTCACGTCCAAGCCCCACGCGGCCCGGCTTATCCTGAGCGAGGCCGCAGGCCGAGTCGAAGGATTGCGTTGCGGTGGGCTAGGTAGCCTGGGAAGACTCATACCTTGGTTCGCTTACCCCGCGCGATCGCGTCCGCAAACCGAGACGTTCGTCATCCCCCGACCGTTAACGCGAATCTCCAACGATCGGCGCGGCCCGTCCTGCAAGGGCCGCGCCGACAACCAACTACCGGTCCGCTGCCTTCTTCGCCGCCGCCACCGCCTTCAGGACAATGTCGCAGAACTCGCACTTCTTCATTCCCGCGCCCTCCGCGCAGCTCGCGCACGTCGCCGCGCCGAGCTGCCGCATTCCCGCCGTTACCGAGTCCAGCACCACGATTTTCAACCGCTTCATCTGCGCCTCCCGGAGCCACTCGAGCTGCTTTCCGGTCAACTCGGCTTTCAGAGCCGCCACCCACTTCTGCCGGATCTCCTGGCGCCGCACGGCCAGCTCCGCCGCTTCCTTCTCCTGCTCCGCGCTGAGCTCGCCGAATTCCCCCGGAAGCCACGCGAACGCCGCTTCCAGCCCCCGGCGCACACCGACGCACAGGTCGCAGAACCGTTCGTTCTTGTCGCCCTTTCGCCAGTGTTCCATCGCCGATTTATCCGCCAGCGACAACTCATTCGCCGTGTCCGCGTCGATCACCATCGCGGCATCGCGAAGCGAGCGCCCCAGGAAAAGCGCGACGAGGTCGGGAAGCGCCTTCCCGGCGGTCTCCGTCTCGGCGAAGGTCCCCGCGGGGAGTTTCGTGCGGCGAGCCGCGAGGTCCTTGAGCGCGCGGCGGATTGAGGTGTCCGCATCCGCCAGCCGCTCGACCTGCGCATCCGTCAGGCGAACTTCGTCCGGCGCCGGGTCGGCCGACGACGTCATCGCCATCGCCTGGAGACCGGGGGTCGGCACGGCGGACTCGGCCACCTGGCAGCGTTTTCCGCCCGCGGCGGCCGGGAGGGAGAGAAGGGCGAGAAACAGGGCGGGGAAGAGTGCGCGCATGGGTCGTCTCCTATGGGTTGTGGGAAGGAGACGCTGGGGCTCCAGAAGTGTTAACTCGAATTCCGGCGGGCCACCGTCCTTGCGATTCTCCCCGTCCTCAGGGGAGAATGCGGCCATGAAGGAGATACCGAGCGACCTTCCGGGTGCCGACCTCGTGCTGAAGGGCATCGAGGACCTGCGCCAGGGCCGCTCGACGCAGGAGGCCCTGCTCGTCTCCGTCGGCGCGCGCAGGATTCGCGAAGCCGGGGTTGACGTTCCGGAGGGGATTCCGACGCCCGAGGAACGGCTATATGCGCTGATCGCCGAGTCCGAGGGCGACGGCGCGCATTCCCGGTACAACTCCCTGATCCGGCGGCTGATCTCGTTCGAACAGGCGCTCGAATGCGCGAACCGGTAACTCCGGCCAGGATCCGCGAGTTCATGAGCCGGATCGGCGATGCGGCGAAGGGGCCCGCGCGGATCTTTATCACCGGAGGCGGAACCGCCGTCCTGGTCGAGCCGAAGAAGCTGCGCGAGTTGTTCGAGCGGATCAAACCCGAACTGTATCGATACCCGGCGCTGGATCCTGTTTCGTTCGAACGACGTCTGAACGAGGCGCTTCAGTCTTCCTAGCGCGAGGCGCCGACCCACTTCCCGACCTGCCCGCCCATCCCCGGCATCCCCTCGGCCAGCCCGCGCGTGAGGACGTGCCAGCAGAACATGCAGTGGTTGGTGGTTTTCCCGGGAAGCGCGTCGGGATCCTTCGCCAGGACTTCCTCCTTGATCGCGCTCAGGCCCTTCGAGAAAACCTTGCCGACGTAGGGATGCGCCCGGCCGCGTTTGAGCACCTCGGCGGCCGAATGCTCGTGGATGTTGCCGATGGTGAGCTGGTCGAGGTCGCTCGCGAAGCCGCAGCAGGGTTTGACCTCGCCGCGCGGCGTGACGACGAAAGCCTGGCCGGGGCCCTCGCAGTAATCCTCCTTGAACCACGCGCCGTCCCAGTTGTCCGTAAGTCCCTCGGCGCGCTCGACGGCGGCGAGGTGGTTGAAGTTCAGCGTCGCGCTGACGTCCGGGGCGATCAGCATCCACGCGCCCAGCGCCGGCGAAAACTCCACGAACCCGCCCAGCGCCTTCGCAAGCCCCTGCACCTTCTCCAGCCCCGCGTCCGGCGCCCCCGCCGCGTAGCTGATCGTCAGGATGTCGTCGCGCTTCGAAACCTTCGCCGCGCTCCGCGCGAATTGCGCAAGGACGTCGATCCGGACGGGGTGGAAGCGGTCCACGCTCAGGCCGAGGCGTCCGGTGTACCCGGCACGCAGCAGTTTCCGGATGGCGTCCTCGAGCTCACTGACCGTCTTCCACCACGCGCCATTCGTGGAGATCTTGTCGAAGCGGAACCCGAGCTTCGCCGCGTGCCGCGAGACTTTTTCGAGGAACTCGCGGTAGAGGAACGGCTCGCCGCCCGTGAACCCCATCGTCTTGATGCCGAGCTCGGCGCACTCGGACGTGAAGCGCTTCGCCACGCCGATGTCGAGGTAGTCTTTCCACTCGATCGGCACGCAGCAATGCGCGCAGGTCAGGTTGCACTGGTACGTCCCGCTGAACGACAGGTAGTTCGGGCGGAACGTGTGGCGACGCGAACTCGTGCGCGCTTCGCCGCGCGAGAGGATCGGGTTCGGCGCGTCGGGCTTGCAGCTCACCGTTTGCCGCCGGGCGGGCGCAGGCCGAGCGCGTTGCGGACGTCCTCGAGCGTGATTTTCCCGTCGGCCTTGCCGTCGATGGCGTCGATCTGGTCGAAGTACTTCCCGAGTTCCTCGTAGGTGAGGATGCCTTTGTCGAGAAGCGCCCGCATCGTCACCAGCATCAGCAGATTGAGTTCTCCCACGTTCTGGGCGACTCGTTCCACGCGCGCCGCGGCCTGGACGTTTCCTTTTGTGGCAAATTGCAGGTCCGTATCCAGCCGGCGAATCGCCGAATCCTGGCTTGAATTCCGGAAGATCTCGATGAGGCTCATCGCGGGCCCTTCCAACGGGGGAAGGCGAAAGTCTACGCGGTTCCATTCCGCTTCATGGCGAAAATGAACATTTTTGTACGATCTTTCGGCCGGCGGCGTCGTATTACCTGAGGCACTCTCGAGACCCCTCCATGAGCCCCTGGGAAACTCTCGTCCGCGAACATCTGCCGGTCGTCACCGGCGTGGCGCTCCGTATCCTCGGCGACCGGTCCGCGGCCGAGGATGTCGCGCAGGACCTGTTCCTCCATCTGCTCCAGAATCCCCACGCGCTCGACGGCGCGCAGAACGTCCGCTCGTTCCTGTGCCGGTCGGCGATCAACCGGTCGCTCGACCGGCTCCGCGAGAAGGAACGCCGCAACCGCCGCGAGGCCGCCTGCCCGCAGGCCCCCCGCGACGCCAACCCGCTCGACGCCGCCTTCCACGACGAAATCCGTCGCAGCGTCGAAGCCCTTCCCCAGGACGAACGCGACGCCATCGCCGCGCGGTTTTTCCGCGGGCTGACGGTGCGGGAAGCGGCGAAGGAGATGCGTGTGTCGGTGGGGACGGTGTGCAACCGGCTGGAGGCGGGGGTGAAGCGGCTGCGGAAGTGGCTGGGCGCGGCGTCGTTTGCGCTGCTGTGCATGGTGTTCGACGACGAGGCGGTAGCCGAGGCGGGGGCGGGCGGGTTGGAGAAAGTGTTGAGCCGCGGAGGGCAGTCGGGAGCCGGGAGTCGGGGGTCGGGAGGAACGGCGGGGAAGGGCGGGAAAGGGAAGTGGGCCGCTGCGGGTGCGGGGATCGCGGCGATGCTGCTGATCTCGATCTGGCTTGGGCGGCCCGGGGAGATCGCGGGGAACGACGGTCTCGCGACGGAAATGGCGAGATTGCGCTCCGCGGCGGGCGCGGAACCCCGTGATTCGAGGAGAAACCTCGAACTTGCCCGCTCCGGCCCCATCGACGTGTTGCAGGTCGAGGAAGCGCATCCGCGAGGCCCGCTGTTCCGAGTGGAAGGATTCCTGCTGCGCCGGGAAGACGGATACCAATTGATCGAGCCCAGCAGAGACGATCCCGTAAAGGTTGAAGGGCCTGTGGCAGAAGAACTGGCCCGAGTACTGAATGCCGAGGTTGGATACGGGCTGGTTTCGAGCGACGTTGAACAGTCATTCTCGCGGCATGTCAGGACTGGAGTCGCCTCCTTCCGGCACGGCGATGCCCAGAATGCAACTCGCAACCTGATCTCTGCGCTCGATCTGCCCGTCGGCCAGTCCCAGCTGCTTCGACTCGACAGTATGCTGGACCGGAGAGACGCGAATTCAATGCTGGAGGCTGGCGGCGACATCCGCAGTGCATTGCTCCGGTTAATGGACAGGCGCAAAGATGCGCTGGTGAAACGCCACGAGGCCGATGGGCGACCGCTTCCGACGAACTCAGTCACCCAGTTGACTGCCGCAAGGCCTTTGATCTTCCAGTCTTGCCCCATTCTCGACGCGCTGGGTGCCGGGAATTCAGACAGCTTCAGGGCCTGGCTCCAGGGCGCATCCGACGAGCGTCAGGTACCTCATTTCCGGGTCACTCTCCGGGCTGCTTGGGTTGACCAAGATAAGGCCATCGCCGAGGCCGTGGAGATCGAGGAAATCGAGACTTTGAACACGGATTGGTTGGTCGCATGGCGCCACGCGCTGAACGCAAATGCAAAGCTCGCCAAGTCCTTTGATATTCCTCCCGGCGCGCGCCGGCGCGCCGAGGCGATGGCTGCTCTTGACGACCTCGAGTCCGCATTGGGTCTCGCCCGGGATGCCCGGCAGGGCGAGTCCGCAGCGGCGTGGCGAATCCGGCGCGAGAGCGAAATCGAGATTGCTTCCTCTGGCGCAGCGGCATGCCTTGGGCACGATGAAGGCTTCCCCGAGGATGTCGGCGAGCTGTCCGACCCCGAGGATTTCGCCGCTTCCCGCGCGGTCGGCCTCGAACTGGAAATCGTCCCGCAGATTCAGCGCGGCGCGCTCGCGCTTCGCGGCGGCGCTCGCATCGTCTCGGTCGTGCCGGGCTCGGTCGCCGACCGCGCGGGCCTCCGCGCCGGCGATATCGTCTGGCGCGTCACTCCGCTTGCGGGGGCCGGGCGCTCGGCGGCGCACGACGTCGTCCGGCCCGAGGACGTGGCGGCGTTCGTGGCGGATGTCGTGGAAAACGGCGGCAGCGGTCTGGAATTCGAAGTCGTCCGCGGCCTCGACAGCATCGCCTTCGAGCTCAAATTGTGAAGCCGCTTCACATTTCACCGAGCCATTTCGCCCCCGGCGTCGTCTCCAGGGCAGGAACCACCCGGAGACTGCCATGAGCGCCTGGACCGAACTCGTCCGCGATCACCACGCGACCGTCTACCGCGTCGCCCTGGGCGTGCTCCGCGACTCCGCGGCCGCCGAGGACGTCGCGCAGGACGTCTTCCTGTCGTTCCTCCGGAATCCCTCGGCCATCGCCCGCGCGGGCAACGTCCGCGCGCTCGCGTGCCGCTCCGCCCTCAACCGCGCGCTCGACGTGCGGAAGGCCGGCCTGCGGCGGGTCGCCAGGGAAACCGCGGTGAGCGAAAGGAGCGTCGAAGTGAACCCCGTCGATGTCGTGTTCCGCCGCGAAGTCCGCGACAAGGTCGCCGAACTCCCCGAAATCCACCGCCAGGCCGTGGACCTTCACTTCTTCCAGGGCCTCACCATCGCCGAAACCGCCGAGGTCCTCGACGTCCCGCGCGGGACCGCCTCGCGCCGCCTGAGCGACGCCATCGCCACGCTCCGCAAGTGGCTCTCCGCGGCCGCGTTCGTCGGACTCCTCGCGAAACTCGAGAGCGAGCTGTCGCGCGTGGAAGCGGCGCCGGTGCCGGCCGGGCTGGAGAAGCGGCTCCTGAATCTGCCGCGGACGCACGGCGCGGAACCGCGCCGGCCGATGTCGCGAGGTGCGAAGGGCGCCATCGCCGTGGCGGTCGCGTTTCTGTTCGCGGTCTCGACGGGGCAGTGGATCCGGGCGAACCATTCCCGGTGGGAGGCGGAGGAGCCCCGGCCGGTGTCCGAGGAGGTTGCGAGTATCGAAGGAGCGGCTCCTTCTGACTCGGCCCCTGCTCCGGACCCGGCGCCCCGCGTGGCGGCGTGCTGCCCTTCCGCGACGCCCGTCACCGAAATCGCCGCCATCCCCGAGGTCGAAGAAACGATCGAGGGATTCCTGTTCCGCACGCCGGAGGGTCTCTTCCTGGCGGGCGAAGTCGTTCCCAACCCGGGTGAAGCCGCCGGCCTGTTCCGCCCCTACGACGGCCGCCTCTGGCGTCTCTCCGGCGGAGCGCTGGATTCCTGGCCGGCCTGCGAGACGACGAGCTTCACGGCGTTCCTGCAGGACCGCGCGCCCGCCTCCTCCGCGCCCCACACCCGGCTTCGCCTGCGGGTGCGCTCCGCCGCCGCGCCCCAGGTGCTCTTCGTGGACCAGGTGAAACAGGTGCAGGGCACCGAAGCGGCGATCACGTGGGGGGTGTCGCAGCCCTTCGCCGGGGGCGGCAGCATGACGTACATCCCGGCGGAGCCCGGCTCGCCGGAGCTCGCCGGCGCGGTCTGGACCGTCGTCCTGGAGTCCCACACCGTAGAATTCGGCCCGGGGCCGAACATAGAGCTCGGCGAAGTGCGCGAGGTCCTCTTCGAAACCGACCAGGAAGGCGAAGAAAGCGCCGAGCTTTCCCGGGTGCTGCTGAACGAACTTCAGAAGAAGACGCAGCAGGAAACTCCGCCGGCGACGGCGGCGACCGTGCTGGAGGTCCTCGAAGTCGAGTCCCTGAACGACTCCTGGCTGGAGGCCTGGCGCGACGTGTACGCCGCCGCGTCCCGGGTGCTCACCCAGCCCGAGCCCGACGCCGATCCCGCCGTCCGCGCTGCCGACGCCGCCCGCCTCGGCGAGGCCCTTCAGCGCGCCCGCCTCGCCCGCGCCGGCCAGTCGCCGGCCGCCTGGCGGATCCGGATGGAGAACCGGTTCGCGGCGGGGGCGGTCGCGGCGCTCGCAGCGGAAGGGCTGTCCGCGTATCTCCCTGGCATGCCGACCGAAGCGGAGCTGTCGGTAGCATTCCTCAACGCGAATTCACCGGAAGATTTCAGGATGATCATCGTCGCCAGGTGGGGCGAGGACGCGCTCAGTCTCACCATTGAGGCCTTCGTTTCCCGGAGTACGGGTAGCGGCGAAACCCGAGTGGATGTCCTCGGCGAACCGCACACGCTCAGGGAGCTTACGGAACTCTCGCCGGTTGACTTTCTGGCGACGATCGAGGCGACGCGCTCCCTGAAGGGCAACACGATCAAGAGCTGGTAGATCGGCCTTTCCCCGCCGGTGGCGCGGGAATCAAAGCAGTTGCGACAACAGCGTGCGCGCCGGGACGACCACCGGTCCCTTCCGCTGGAACGGGTCCGCCGCCACGTACGGCGCATCGAGCACGGCCTGGAACGCGTGAGGCGCGCCCGTCTGCTCCTGGAAGTAGCGAAGAGATGGTGAAAGCGCCGTGTCGGACTTCTTCACTTCCACGAGCAGCCATGGCTTGCGGTCGCGGATCACGGCGAAGTCGACCTCGCGCTTTTCCTTGTCGCGAAGGTAGCGCAGTTCGAAGGTCCCGAGGCCGAGGTCGGTCCAGCCCTCGACGGACTTCAGGAGGTGAGCCGCCACGAACGTTTCGGCGCGCGCGCCGGGGTCCTCGATGCCGGACCAGTCGCGCAGGTACCACTTGGGTTCCTTGCGAAGCGACCTTGCGACGGATTGCGACCAGGGGCGGATGAGGAACCCGAAGTGCAACGACGAGAGGGCGTCGACCCAGCGGCGGGCGGTGTCGATCGAGACGCTGAGGTCGGTCGAGAGCTGCGAGAAAACGAGCTGGGTGGCCGAGCGCTCCGCGAGGATGTCGCCCAGCACCTCGAGCCGCGCGATGTCGGCGATGTCCGTGAAATCCCGGGCGTCGCTGCGCAGCACGAGGTCTCGCCGCTGGCGCCGCCAGACGAGCGTCACGCGGCGGTCGCGCTTCACGAACGGCGCCGGGAATCCGCCGTGCTCGAGAAGCGCGGCGAATTCGCGCTCCGGGAGCGATTCGGGGGGGCGGATGACATTCTCCGGCACGACGGGGTGAAGCAGTTCTCCGACCGACAGCGGATGCATCCGGTAGGAGAAATAACGGCCCGTCAGGCTATCCCCGGCGCGGCGGAAGACGTCCAGGCGGGAGCTTCCGGTCACCAGGACGCGGGCCGCGTCGCCGTGCACATCGAAGAACCCCTTGAGGAAGTCGCGCCACTTTCGGTGCTTGTGCAACTCGTCGAATGCGACCACCGGAGTTTCCGCCCGGGAAATTTCCAGCCCGAGGTGAGCTGCGACGGCGCCAGGTCCCCGCGCGATGAGCCGCCGGTGGTCAGGGTCGTCCCAGCTCAGGTAGGCCGTCGCCTCGCGCCGGCACGTCGTGGTCTTGCCGACCTGCCTCGGGCCCGTCAGGAAGGCCATCTGGCGGTGGCGGCGCAGGTGGTCCTGGAGGATGGCGTCGTAGAGGCGGGGAAGGGCCGACATGGTGACCATTATCGTGCACATATGAGAATGGTCAAGACCAATCTTAGTTGCACATTAGAATGGTCATATCTGCGCCAGCCTGATTTCCGTGCCTCCACCCGGGATTTCGGTTTTCCCCGACCAGCCCCCGCCCCCGCCGGCGTCGTATGATCGACTCCTGATTCGAGGACCGATCATGCCGACCTACGACGACCTCGTCCGCGACTACCACTCCCTCGCCTTCCGCGTCGCCCGCTCCGTCGTGCGCGACGACGCTTCCGCCGAGGACGCCGTGCAGGACCTCTACCTCCGGTTTCTCCGGGACCCCGCTTCGCTCGAACGCGTCGAGAATCTGAAAGCGTTCGTGGCGCGGGCGGCGGTGAACGCGGCGCTGGACCAGAAGCGCAGCGCGGGGCGGAGGGAAAAACACGAGCGGGCGGCGATTCGAGAGGGGGCGGTCATGAATCCTGTGGAAGCGGCATCGCGGGCGGAACTGCGGGCGAAGGTGGCGGAGCTGCCCGACGAACAGCGGCTGGCGGTGGAGATGCACTATTTCCACGGGCTGACGAAGGAAGAAACGGCGGCGGCGCTTCAGGTTCCTGCAGGGACGGTGTCGAGCCGGCTGAACACCGCGCTGGGGCGGCTGCGCACCGCACTGTCCGCCGCGGCCTTTGCAGGGCTGCTGGCGATGCTGGAGAGCGAGCTCGGGAACTGCTCGGCGGGCGAGACGGTGCCCCAGGGGCTGCAGGACCGGTTGATGCGGCTCCGCGTGAAAGCCCAAACCGCTTCTCCCGTTTCCCGCCGCGGGCCCGCTCTCGCGATCGCGGGAGGGACGATCCTCGCGGTCCTGCTCGGCCTGGCCGCGCGGCAGGCGCTACTCGGCCGCGACGTCGCCGATGGAAACGAGTCCGCCGCTTCAGAGCTCACGGATTCCGGCACGCAACCGGGTGCCGTTGCGGCCGTCGGGAGACCGGTTGTCGCTCCGCCTGAAACGAACGCGACCGCCGCCGTGCCCGTCGTGGAGGAGACGATCCTCGAGGGGTTCCTGTTCCGCCGAGACGGGGGAGTGTTCGTGCGCGACGTTTCCTCGTGGGACCACCTGCCGAGGCAGACGATGTGGGACCAGCGCGCGGAACAGCTCCGGAGCTGGAGCGAGTCGCTGACCATCGCGGGCGGCGTGAAGGGCTTCCCGGCCCCGGCGGCGGCCGATTTCGGGCCGTTCCTGCTTCACGGCGGCGAGCCCGCCCAGGCGCCTCAGGCGCGGGTGAAGCTGAAAGTGCGCGGGCCGGCGGCGCCGGAGCCTGAACAGAACTACGACCGCATGAGGATGCAGGCCCCGAAGTTCGCGCCGCAGCCGGTCGAACTCGTAGAGGTGCTGGAATCGGAGGTCCTGGGGACCGCGTGGCTGTCCGCGTGGCGCGACATGCAGAACGCCGCGGCCGAGGTCGACAAGGCGTGGCAGCTTCCGCCGGGCGCGGAGAAGCGCCAGGCGCTCCTGGAAGCGGCGACGCGGCTCGGCACGGCATGGGAGATCGCGAGAGGCTCGCGTCGAGGCGACGGGGAAGCGGTCTGGCGCATCCAGCGCGAGTCCGAAACCGCTTCAGCGGTCGTCGGGCGCCTCCGCACCGTGGGGTTGGAAGGGCTGATGCCGGCGTGGCCGACGCCTGACGATCTGCACGCCACGCTCATGGATGCGGGCTCGCCGCGCGACCTGCGCGACGGGGTCATCCAGCGCTGGGGGACGGAAGCGCTCGGGCTGGAGGCGTGGTGCTACCGCTCGAGCGGCCCCGGGGCGACGAGTTGGTCGCAGCTGAAGCTGTCGGATGCCGCCGCGATGGAGGAAGGCGAATTCCGGAAGCTCCGGAAGGAACTGGAAGGGATTCCCGAGAATCGCCCGAAGCTTCCTGACGGTCCCGCGATGGCCGAACGGCGCCGCGAAGAGCACGCACGGGTCGCGGCCTTCGGGCTGGAGGTCGAGGCGCTTTCCACGCTGGACCGTGAGCGCCACCTGGTCGAGTGCGGCGCCCTGGTCCTGTCCGTCCTTCCCGGGAGTTCCGCGGAGCGGCTCGGGCTCGTCACGGGAGACATCCTGTGGAAGACCGTCGCGGAGTTCGAGGGCAAGACCGGAAAGCATGTCTGCGACGTCCCCATCTGGGGCGAGTCCGGACTGGCGACGAGCCTGCGGGACTCCGGTGAATTCGGCGGCCACGTGAGCGCGCTGAAGGTCCTGCGGGGCGGCGAGACGCTCGAGATCCCGACGGGGAAGTAGGGCCGCTCTGTCCTCGCTACGGCGACGCTTTCTCCCCGCCTTCCCCGTACTCGTTCTTCTTCCGCGTGCCGCTCGCCACGTCCGCCCTGTAACGCGCCCGCATCGCCTCGTACTGCTCCGACGTCACGTCCTCCGCTTCAACCGCCGCGTCCCCCACGATCTCCTGGTGAATCCGGATCAGCAGCGGGACGCACCAGCCGCACCCCGTGCCGGCCCCGAAACACTCGGAGAGCTGTGAAGCGCGCTTCGGTCGCCGCTGGCGCGTGAAGTTGACGACCTTGCGCTTGGGGATGTGGAAGCAGTAGCAGAGGGTGTCGTCGAGGTCCACGGGTCCAGTTTACACCGGGGCGCCGGAGTCCGCGGGGCCCGCAGGTTGGAAGCGCAAATCGCTTCCCGTGAATCCGGATTTTTCCTGATCCACCCGCAGAAATGGGATACAGGTAAGGGGTCCCTTGCCACGAGGATCGCGATGGAGCCAGCCGACGACGCCCGCGCGGGGCCGGTGCTCTGCCCGAAGTGCGGCTTGAACTGGCCGGCCGGCACGGTGCTGTGCGTCCAGTGCGGGCTGAATCTTCAGACCGGTGAATCGATCGCACCGCCGGCGGCCGCGCCCGTGGAGGCCGAGCCTGAACCCGAAACGCGCATGGAGCGCTTCGCCGCGACCGTGCCCGGCCTGTTCCGGACCAAAACGCTGGTTCTCGCCCTCATCGTCTTCGTCATGGCGGCCGCCTGCTTCGTCCTCTGCATCGTGCTCCTCTCCATGGGCGTCGTGATGACCGCCGCGACCGCGGGAGGCGTCGGCCTGATCCTCTACGCGCAGGCGGTGGCATGGATTCTCACGGGCGAAATCCAGCTCCTCGTCGAGGCCATGAGCGAATTCGACGGGCCGCGATGGAACGCGTTTTTCCTCGCGCTGGCCGTTCCGCTGACGCTCACGTTCGTGTTCATGGGGCTCACGTCGGGGCCGGAGTGAGGCGTACGGCGGATGTCAGGACTATCCTCAGCTACTTTCCGCCAGCCGACACTTTCTTGAGAGCCAGGGTCCGGTTCATCGTCACCGTCCTCGTCGGTTTGGCCCCCGGAGAAGTCCTCTCTTCCGTGGTCACCTTTCGGGTCGCGGACTTCACGTACCCGGCTGCGACATCGAACTCTGCCGAGAAATTCCCATTGGCCAGAACGGGCGAATCCTTCGCTCCACCCTCCTGCTCTTCAAGCGGCTTGCCGGAGAGGCCGACACTCGCGCCCGCGGAGGAATCCTTGATAGAGGCCACCTGCCAGGATTCGGGAATGGTCGCCTCCCGAACGGTCCAGGAATCGCCGGTCTTGACAGCCTCCTCGGGCAAGGTCGGAAAAGCGTTGACCAGCGTTTCCACAACGGGAATGTGCCGTACCGAGTACGCAGCTACCGCGCTGGCGCCGTCGATCGTCAGGACGCCTCGAGCCGAAATTGTCGCCAGTATCGGGGCTTTCCAGTCCGAAGCCTTCGTTACGTAGCTTTGGTCCGCCGTTTTCGGCGGAAGCTTTGTGACAAGCTTCCCGCTTGTGCTTTGAACGCGAATTTCCAGCTTGGCAACACCGTCGGCCACGTCCACCACGTCCACCTTCGCATTCAGGTGAAAAGTGAGCTTGGAGTACCGATCGCCTTCCGGCCCATGAGAATCGTATGTGGTTTCGTTGGACCCATCGAGAGTGAAGCTGTCACCCTTTTGGAAGTTCCACCGAAGCTCGCGCGGTTCCTGGGCATTGGCGGCGGCGGATAACGCGAGAAACATCGAAAGTTTGAGGATTCTCATGGGTCCACTCTATCTGGTCCTCGGGTTTAGAATCAATTCGCGCCAACGCGAACTTCAATGAAGTTCCCTGCACCCCTCGCCGCGAGGCCCTCGCCAGGGGAACCTGCCTCGCGGGCCGATCCAGTGTTACTTCAGCCTGGTCAGATCTTCCAGCTCCCCCGCGCTATCCCGGCCTGCACCTCGGAATGGTCCGCATCGCCCGGCGGCGGCGCGACGACATGCAGCACCGTCATCCGCGTGTCCGCGCGAACGCCGCGCTTCTCACCGGCAGGGATCCAGACGAGGTCGCCCGTCTCGACCGGACGCTCTTCCGCCCCGACCTGGCACACACCGCGGCCCTCGATGACGAGGAGGACGAGGTCGATGCCCGGCGAGTGGACGGGAATGAACTGCCCGGGCTCGAAGCAGGCGTAGACGACTTTCATGTGGGCGGTCTGGGCGAGGACCTGGGGAGCGAAGCGATCAGGGCGGAACTGGGCGCGGGCCGGGAGGCGGAAGACGGAGGGAGGAGGCGGAGGGGATGCAGGGCCGTGCCCCGCGCAACCGCCAGAAGGAAGAGGCGCGGCGGGTGCGCCGGCGAGAGCGGCGGCGGTGCGGAGTATGCGGACCTGCCAGCGCGCCGGGCCGGACTCGAGGTAGCCCCATTCGAATTGCCCGGCGCAACGCGCTTCGAACTGCATGCGAAGCGGGCGCGGGTCGTGGTCGTTGACGATGACGATTGATTCGCCGGGTGCCAGCCTCTCGAACGCGCCAAAGATCATCGGGTGCCGCTGAGGGCCGGGAATCGGCGGGATGAGGAGGACCGTCTTCGGGGCGGGCGACAGGGCGGCGATCTGGGGAGTCATCGGTGTGGCCTCACTCGTGGCGGGCACGCATTCTCCGGGTGGAGGCGGAAGGGCGCAAGCGTGCGGCCTCAGCGATAAGAGGGGGGCGCGTTCGGACCCGACACCACGCGCCCGCGCTGCCGATCCCGCGTTTCGCCGTCTGTCTCCGGCCCCTCCCAGCTGATCTTCTGGTGCAGGAAGTACGCGGGCAGGAATGCAAGAAGCGCTCCCCAGTGACCTTTCAGCGCCCAAACCAGGATGAACGCGTAGAGCAGGAGGATCGCCAGCACCGAGGCGTACCGGTACACCACGAAGAACGCCGCGAGCGCCCGAAGGCTGGCGCGCCCCAGGCGGTGGACAACGCGCGAGCCGCCGACCAGCGTCAGCTCCCTCCTGATCGGCTCGAGAACGGCGAGCAGGCGCGGCACGTTGGGGATGCGGTCGGCCGGCGACCACGCGAGCGCTTCCAGCAACACCTCCAGGACCGATTCCGGCAAAGTGGCGCGCAGCGACTCCGGGCTCGCGGCCCGGTCGGGGCGCATCCCCAGCAGCACCTCGTGAAGCATCACGCCGATCGCGTAGACGTCCCAGGAGAAGGCGGGCGGGTCGCCCTGGATTCCCTCGGGGGGCAGGTAGTGGAGCGTGCCGCCCCAGGCGCCCTCTCCTTCGCCGAGGGACCGGCTGACGCGGGTGTCGAGGCGCGCGACATGGATGGCGCGGGCCATGCCGAAGTCGGTGAGCCACGGTCGGCCGGCGTGGTCGAGGAGGATGTTCTCGGGCTTGAGGTCGCCGTGCATGAAGCCGCGGCGGTGGACCATCGCGACGATCCGGACCACGTCGTACAGCGTGGCGGCGGCGGCGGACCGGCTGTCTCCGTCTCGGATGTCGTTGAGCATGTCGCGGAACGTCCGGTGGCCCATCCAGGGCATCACGATGTGGGGGACGGGCCCGGCGGCGAATTCCGCCGGGACGATGCCCGCGACGCGTGGCGCCCGCACCTCCATCTCCCGCTTGGACCGTCTCAGCTCGCTCGGCGGAACCTTCACCGAGATCCTCTCTCCTTCGCTCCCGAGTTCCCGCACGATCGCCGCCTCAGGCTCCAGCGTCGCCGCGGCTGCCTCCGTGAGCGCGAATTTCACCGCGACTTCCCGGCCGTCGGCGCAGCGGCGCCCGCGCCAGACCTCGCTCAGGTTGGTGCGCGAGATCCGCTCCTCGAGCGCGAATTCGGGTTCGAGAATGGAAGGGTGGACGGCGAAGCCGGCGGCGGGGGTGGTCATTGCATCATGAAGTTCCACCAGGGGTGCCCGGTGCGGTTCTTGTACTCCCGCTCGGGGACCCGGAATATCCAGGCGTTGATCGTGGTCATGCCCAGCACGATCGAGAGCCAGCTGAGCAGATAAGCGGGAGCCCAGACGAGGATCGTCAGGAAGTCCGATCCGCTGCCGTGGAACGTGACGTTGGAAAGCGCCGGCACGACCTTCAGCCCCCACGCCAGCGCCGCCGCGGCGGCCAGCAGGACCACCATCAGACGCATCCCTCGCGCCAGCGTCCTCATCCGCGACTGGAATACCCGCCGGCGCTGGTGGCCGTTTCGGCGCTTCAGGCAGCGTTCCTCCAGCGCAATCAGCCGGTCGATCCGCGGATGCACGTCCCGCGCGTTTCCCAGGCGTTCCGGCGCTTCGTGCCGGAGCATGTCCCGGAGCAGTTCGGCCGTGCCCGGCGGCAGGAAAGGATTCAGCTGCGCGGGGCTCACGCCGAATGCCGGCGGGCGGCCGCAGAGCAGGTGGTGCAGGATGACGCCAAGCGCGTAGACGTCGGCGGCGCGCCCCGGCTCCTCCCCGGCCGTCACTTCAGGCGCCATGAACTCCAGCGTTCCCGCGATCCGTTCTCCCGTGACGCTCACTACGGAAGCGCGCAGGGTTGAGAGCTGGCGCGCGGCGACCTGCTGGCGCGCGAGGCCGAGGTCCATCAGGAGGCAGCGTCCCGTGGCGTCGACGCGGATGTTGCCGGGTTTGAGGTCGCCGTGCGCGATCTCGGCGTCGTGCAACCGCGCGACCACCTCGGCAACCCGTCGAAACGTCCGGAGCGCTGCCACGATCCCGGACGGAGGCGGGGCCTCCGCCGGGAGTGGCAGGTTCGCGCCCGGTATGAACGGCATCACGAGGAACGGCGGATCGTGGTCGAGCCGCACCTCCAGGATTCCCGGCACGTCCGGGTCCTGGAAACGCGCCGATATCAGCGCTTCGCGCTTGAGGTGCGACACGAACTCCTCCGACCGAGGCAGTTTCAGCGCCACCATCTCGTCGGTTGCCAACTTGCGAGCCACGAACACCATCGAGAACCCGCCGGCGCCGATGAGCTCGAGAATGCGGTATCCGCCGAGCTCGCGCCCGATCCACGGCGCGGCCGCAGGTGCCGGCGGCGGCGGCGCAAGCGCGCCGGTCGTGTCCAGGGAAATGGAGCCGCCCTGCAGCAGCGCCGGAACCTCGAGGTTCAGGCGGCGAGAGTGGAGAAGCGGATCGTTTGCAGAATCAGAGTCGGCGGGTCGCACAGTCTCTCCTTCCAGCGGCATTCTACGAGTTCGCGCCGCCGTACGATCGGGCGTTCTTCCTTCCCGGCCCGGCCAGGACGGGTTTGCATTTCCGCAAAGGCATGTCCCGCGGCAAGATGGCGGGGATGCGGACTCGCGGCGGACGCGCCATCCCGATGTCGGCTCCCTGGATCACGGCAGCCGATGTCGCGGCCGTCTCGCGCGTCGTCCGCTCGGGCCGCCTTGCGCTCGGCCCGGCGACGGCAGCTTTCGAAGCGGCGGTCGCCCGGGTGGCAGGGACGCGCCATGCCATTGCCGTGAGCTCCGGAACAGCCGGGCTCCATCTTGCCGTGCGCGCCGCAGGCATCCGTCCCGGCGATGACGTGGTCACGACGCCGCTCAGCTTCGTCGCGTCGTGCAACGCCTTCGTCCAGGAGGGCGCCCGGCCCCGCTTCGTCGACGTCGATCCCGCGACCCTCATGCCCCGGCCCCTGGACCTCGTGTCGGCTGTTTCGCGCCGGACCCGCGCGATCCTGACGGTGGACCTTTTCGGCGATCCTTTCGACGCCGACCCGGTCCTGGCGTTCGCCAGGCGTCGCGGACTCGCCGTGATCGAGGATGCGTGCGAAGCGCTGGGCTCGACGTACAAGGGCCGACCGGCCGGCTCGCTCGGCGACGCGGCAGTCTTCGGTTTCTACCCGAACAAGCAGATCACCACGGGCGAAGGCGGCATGATCACGACTTCCCGCCGGGAGTGGGACGCGCTGCTCCGCTCACTGCGAAACCAGGGGCGCGACATCCACGATGCGTGGACGGATCACTCCCGGCTCGGCTTCAACTACCGTCTCGACGAGATGAGCGCGGCGCTCGGGGTCTCCCAGCTCAGGCGCCTCGACGCGATCGTCCGGGAACGCGCTCGCGTCGCCTCCCTCTACTCGGCCCGCATCGCTGCCATCGGCGGCGTCGACGCCCCCCGCTCCCTGCCCACCACCACGCGCATCAGCTGGTTCGTCTACGTCGTCCGCCTCGCCCCTGGAATCGACCGCGACCGCGTCATGCGCGACCTCGAGGCTCGCGGAGTCCCCTCACGCGCCTACTTCAGCCCGATCCACCTGCAGAAACCCTATCGCGACCGGTTCGGGTTCCGCCCAGGGGAATTCCCCGTTGCGGAAGCGATGTCCCGGCGCTGCCTCGCCCTGCCCTTTCACGCCCGCATGCATGAGCGCGATGTCGAGCACGTCTGCAGGGCCCTTTCGGCCGTCATCGCACGAGGCGCCTCAGCTCGGCGACGCTGAAGCGCGGCGCGGAAGCGCTGGAGTACTCCTCTTCCCGGAATGGCCTTCCCGCAGGCCGCTTCCATGGGGTGATCACGAGCATTCCATGGCGCTGGGCGGTGAAGGGCGCCTCGTCGCGGGAGACGAGCAGTTCGTGGATCTTGTCGCCGGCCCTGCGGCCGGCGACCCGGACGGCGGCGCCGGGTGCCACGGCGCGAACCAGGTCGGTCAGGAGGGAGGCCCTCATCCGGGGCACGAAGATCTCGCCGCCCTTCATGGCTTCGGCGCAGCGCATGACGAACGAAGCGGCTTCCTCGAGCCGCCACCAGAAGCGGGTGGTCGCGGGGTCGGTAAGGGTGATGACGCCGGCGGCGCGCTGGCGCTTCAGCTCCGGAATGATGCTTCCCCGGCTTCCGAGCACGTTCCCGTACCGGACGCAGGAGAACCGGGCGGCGCGGCGGTCCCGGCGGGAATTGGCCTGGAGGACGACGCGTTCGGCGAGAAGCTTGGTCGCGCCGTAGACGTTGACGGGATGGACGGCCTTGTCGGAACTGACGGCGAGCACGCGGCGGACGCGGGCGGCGAGCGCCGCCTCGACGACGTTGGAGGTCCCGAGGGCGTTTGTCTGAATTGCCTCGAGGGGATGGATCTCGCCGACCGGGACCTGCTTGAGGGCGGCGGCATGCACCACGATTCCGGCGCCCGCAAACGCCTCGCGCAGCGCCCGTTCGTCCCGGACGTCCCCGACTGCGAAGGAGAGCCGTGCGTCGCGGAACTCGCGGCGCATTTCATGCTGCTTGAATTCGTCGCGGCTGAAGACCGTCACGCGCCGCGCGCCGGTGGCGAGCAATCGCGCCGCGAGCGCGCGCCCGAGGCTCCCCGTCCCCCCTGTGAGGACCACGCTAGCGCCCCGCATCCCCATGGCCGCATTCCGGCACGTGTCTCCAGCCTCGTCCAGCAATTCTCTCGCGTGCTACGCTTCGCCGGTGTCCTCCCTCGTCCTCGTGGCCGTCTTCTCCGCCGGCGCCATCGTCGCCGCCTGGACCGCCGCGCTGGCGTATCTCCTTGCGGTCGCGCGGCGCATCCCGAAGCTCGGGCCCGATTCCTTCGCGACCGACCCGGCGCCCGCCGTGACCGTGACCGTCGTCGTCGCGGCGAAGGACGAGGAGGCGGCGATTGAGCAGTGCGTGCGGTCCCTCCTCGGCCAGAAATCCGCCGGCCTCGACGTGGTCGCCGTCGACGACCGAAGTTCGGACCGGACACCCGGAATCCTGGGCCGCCTGGCTGCGGAATCCGCGGGAAGGCTCCAGGTGGTCTCCGTCAGGTCCCTCCCCGCGGGTTGGGGGGGCCAAAACCACGCCCTGTCCACCGGCGTCCGCTCCGCTCGCGGGGAGTGGATCCTCTTCACCGACGCCGATTGCCGTCTGCTCTCGAACCGCGCCGTCGACATCGCCCTCCGCGAGGCCCTGGCCGGGAAGCTCGACCTCCTGTCGATCCTGCCGAGCCTCGAAATGCCGACACTGCGCGAACACGTGGTGGACCCGATCGGAAGCATCGCCCTGCTCATGTCTCAGCGCCTTCACCTCGTGAACGACCCGGCGTCGTCCGCCGCGTTTGCCAACGGCGCGTTCCTGCTCGTCCGCCGCGACACCTACGAACGCGTCGGCGGCCACGAGCGTCTTCGCGGGGAGATCAACGATGACATCGCCCTCGCGCGGCTCGTCAAGGCCTCCGGAGGCCGGATCCGCATCGCCTCAAATTCCGGGCTGTTGTCCACGAGGTTCTACGAAACAGCCCGGGAAGCCTGGAACGGGTGGTGCCGCAACATGACGGGAACAATGAAGCGTCCCCTGAAACTCTTCGCGGCGGCCGTCGCCTTCGGGACCCTGGGGCTCATGCCGTGGATCGGGCTTGCGGCGACCGCGGCCGCGGCGGCCGCGGACCGCGCATTCCTGCCGGCCGCCGAGGCCTGGGCAGTCTCCGTCGTTGTCGCCCACGCTTCGATGGCGTTTCTCTACCCGGTCATGGGAGCCAGGGCTTCCGCCTCGCTTCTCCATCCGTTCGCGGCGGCCTTCGTGGCGGCCGCGCTGGCCAGGGCAGGCGGCCGGGTCCTCTTCGGCGGCGCCACGATGTGGCACGGCGCGCGCTACGAATCCGCCTCCCGGCAGCGCGGCGCATAGGCAGCCCGGACGCGTTCAGAAGCCCCCGATCGCCGGTGCCCGTGCGAGCCACTCCGCAATCGCTTCCACCGTCCCGGTCGCCAGCGGGTCGCCGTCATGGCACAGCAGGACGTCCCCCGGCACGGCGCGATTCAGGCGCGCCACCAGCCTCGCCGGAGCCGAGCCCCAGTAATCCCGGATATTGCGCGACCAGAGGACGGGCGTCAGGCCGCGCTCGCGCAGGATGCCGTAGTAGCGGAAGTCCTTGAGCCCGTAAGGCGGCCTCGCCCGCCGAGGCACCGCGCCCGTCGCGTCTCCCACGATCCCCTGGCAACGGTCGATTTCGTCGGCAATCCGGCGACGCCCGTGGATGACCATGAATGGATGGCTCCACGAGTGGTTCCCGATCTCGTGCCCCTCCGAAGCAATCCGCCGAAGCACACCTGGGTGGGCTTTCGCCCGTTCGCCGATCACGAAGAACACCGCCTTCCTCCCCGCCTTGGCCAGCACGTCCAGGATGCGCGGAGTCTTCACGGCGTCAGGCCCGTCGTCGAAGGTGAGGACAGCGTGGGGAAGCGCGGTCCGCCGGACGGCGCCGGGGCGGATCCAGTCGTGGAGCCCGGGGACCTCGGCGATCCACGAAGCGAAATAAAAGCCGGCAGCGGGGGCTGCGGCGGCGCCGGCAATCAGCCACGGGTCCATGCGCGGATCGTACCTGAAAGTGAACGAGGCGGACGGCGCCCGCGACCCGTCGAGTCCTGGCCCCGTCACTCCTCCCGCTTCTCCGGACGGGAGCATCCGCCTCACCCCCAGGATTCCCGGCACGCCCGGGTCCTGGAAACGCGTCGGGATCAGCGCTTCACGTGAGACACGAACGCCTCACATTGTGCGCTGCACAAGCGGCGAGTGCGGGACTGAAGGGCCGGGCCGGAACCATGCCGGCTGGGAAGAACGCAGCGAATGACCTTCAAGTCGGAGTCGGACGGTTCCGCTCCCTCGCGCTGTGCGTTCTCACATGTCCTTCTCCGACGCCGGGTGCGGATCCATCGAGCCCGACATCGCGCGCTCGAACGACCGCTTCGGGAGCAGGCGCAGGCCTTCGAGCAGGCCCAGGAAGTCCCAGTGGTTCCAGGCGTGGAGGATCTGGCCGTTGCGGAACGTGAGGAAGCACGTCCCCTGCATCGTCTGGCGCCGCCCTGTCGCGCGGTGTGTCATCGCGCACTCGCAGCGGATCGCGCACTCGTTGCCGCTCACGATCTCGTGCAGGATGTCGATCTTGATGTCCGCGAACATCTGACTGAACGTCCGGTGGAACGCACGGAACTCCTTGGGCCCGCGGATCTCGTCGCCGTGGATGCCGTGCGCAATCCCATCCGGCGCAAACAGGTCGTCGATGGCCTTGTCGTCCATCTCGTTCCAGACGCGGCGGAACCAGGCGCGGGCGACGGATTCGGACATGGGTGCCTCGCTATGTTCAAGGGAAAGGCCTGTGCCAGGCCAAATTTCTCATTTCGAGCGACCGCCCTCCGCAACAAAGTACCGCCCGCGAGCCCTTCAATTCAACCGCGATCAAGAGGAATTTCGAAAGCGCCCTCGGCGACGCCAGGCGCGCGGTTTGCGGCCTGACGGCGCCATGGTTCGCGGCGCACTCCGTGTTCGCATTACCATGTCACCGTGAACGCCGAGACCGCTTACCTCTTCCGTCACGCCCTCCTTCGCGACGCCGCGTACCAGCTCCAGCTCCCCAGCGACCGCGGGCGGCTGCATGGGCTGGCATTCGCGGTGATCGAGGAAGCGGCCGGTGGAAGGGCACCGGCGCCCGCGCCGCTGGGAACCGGGGAAGGGGGCGCGCATTCGGCGCATGCGACGGACGCGGTCGCCGAGGAGCTGGCGGAACACGCGGCAATCGCGGAAGGCCCGGAGATGCGCGCGGCGCAACTCCTGTACCTGCGCCGCGCGGCGGAGCTTCGCACCCTGCAGTTCGGAGGCGTCGCGTCGCTTCGCCTGTGGAAGCAGTACGCGGGCCTCGTGGAAGGCGTCGAGAGGGCTGAAGCGCTGCGGCTCGCGGGCGAAGCGGCGCGGTCGGCGGGGCAGTTGGAGGAAGCGGAGGGGCTTTTCGGGGAGGGGTTGGCGCTGGTCCGGTGCGCCGGCGACCGGCGGCTCGAGGGCGTCGCGCTGGACGGGCTGGCAACGTTGTACCACTTCACGGGTCGCATGCAGGACGCCGAGCGCACGCTCGAGCGGGCGCTGGCGCTTCTCGGCGAATTCGGAAGCCGGGTTGCCGTGAGCTCCGTGCACAACCACCTCGCGGGCATTTACCTGGACACGGCCCGGGTTGCGGAGGCGGAGCGGGGGTACGAGACGGCGCTGTCCATCGTCCGGGAGGCGGGTGATTGGCGCCGCGAAGGCATCGTGCTGAACAATCTTGCGAACATCTACCTGGAGACGGGCCGGTTGCGGGAGGCCGGGGAATTCTACGAGCAGGCCCTGGCGATTCACCGCAAGGCCGGCTACCGCAGGTCTGAGGGCATGCTGCTGGGCAACCTCGGAGGATTCCACTTCGCGTCCGGCGACCACGCCCGGGCGGAACGCCTCTTCAAGCAGGCTCTCTCGGCCCACCGCGAGTTCGGCCACCGGATGAGCGAGGGTGTCTTGCTGGACAACCTCGGGGTCCTTCTCCAGCTGTCCGGCCGGCTCGAGCAGGCCGAGCGCCTCTACGGCCAGGCGATTGCCATCGCGCGCGAGGTCGGAGCGCCGGGCGCCGAGGGCTCCGCGACCGGGAACCTCGCCAGTCTTCTCCATCTCATGGGCCGGCTCGAGGACGCCGATCGCGCGTACCAGGACGCCCTCGCCATTCATCGCCAGCTCGGCAACCGCCGATCCGAAGGCATCGTCCTCTGCGACTACGCTCGGCTGCTGCTGGCGAAGCGGCGCATCGAAGAGGCGCGCGCCGTCTGGCAGTCGGGCGCGGCGATCCTCCGCGATCTTGGCGACGTCGGGTCGATCGAGCGGAAGTCTTCCGTGCTGAAGGAGGCATGCGAGAAGGCGGGTGTGGCGCCGTTCGACGCGCTCACGGTGTGAGGAGTTCGGGGGCGGCACTGCGAGCATCCGTTCGAACGGAAGCCGCTGGGCCGCAGCCAGTTCATCAGCCGTGCCGGCGGCCGCCCGCTCCCTTCACTCCTCCCGTTTCTCCGGACCGGAGCAGCTTCCGCTCATTCAGGTCGGGACGCCGGCCTTCGGGAGAATCCATTTCATCAGGACGAACCACGCGACGGCGATGCCGAGGTAGAGAAGCCATTCCATGTCAGGCCTCCTTCGTGTTGAGGGCCGCCGACGCGCGCGGCTCGGTGATCACGCCGTAAAGCCAGGTTCCCGCGAGGATCCCGGCGACGGTGAAGATGCCGTACACCTTGCCCTCGCCGATCTGGGCCAGCGCCGTGCCCGGGCATGCCCCCGCGAGCGCCCAGCCCACGCCGAAGATCAGCCCCGCGGCGAACATCCCCTTCTTCATCGGCTTGGGCTTCATCTCGATCGCGTCCCCGCTCAGCGCGCGGACGCCGCTTCGCCGCAGCAGCCACAGCCCGAGCGCGTTGACGCCGATGGCGACGCCGATGACGCCCATGAGGTGGAGGTCCTCGAGGCGGAACATGCCGGCGATCGCGTCGTAGTCGGTGGCGCGGGCGCGGCTGAGGATGAAGCCGAACAGGGTGCCGAACAGGAGGGAGGCGAAGCGCATGTCAGGCGACTCCGAAGGCGCGGAAGAGGAGCTGGGTGACGCCGAAGCCTGCGGCCATGAAGCCGAGGGTGGCGACGAGTGAGGCCTTGGAGCCGAGGGCGATGCCGACGATGGAGTGGCCGGATGTGCAGCCGCCGGCCCAGCGGGCGCCGAGGCCGATGAGGGCGCCGCCGGAAAAGGCGGCGATGCCGGTGAGGAGGGGGCTGCCGCCGAAGGCATGAAGGGCGGTGGCGAGGTGCGGGCCGCCGGCGAACGCAGCGGCGGCGAGGCCGCCGAGGGGGAGGCCGGCGAGGAACCAGGGGCGCCAGGGCTCGCAGAACGGTTTCTGTTTCCAGGCCGAGAGGCCGGAGAAGAACCCGCACGCGGTGCCGTAGCCGCTGGAGACGCCGAGGAGCTTGCCGGTGGCGAACGCCATCGCGATCACGAAGATCCCAATGGCGCCGCCGGCGGCCCACCACGGCCAGGGCTCGACGAAGAGGACGTTGAACACGGTCAGCTCCTTGCTTCCTGGGGTTTCATCGCCTGCCACGCGGTCCAGCCGCCGGCGATGTCGATCATGTTGCGGAACCCGAGGCGCGCGAGCAGGCTCGCGGCCACCGAGGAACGGTATCCGGTCAGGCAGATCAGGGCGAGCTGCCGGTCGCGGGGAAGCGTTGCGGCGCCGGCCTGGATGCGGCTCAGCGGGAGGTTGATCGCGCCTTCGACGTGGCCGGCGGCGAACTCGCGCGACGTCCGCACGTCCACGACCAGCGGAGCGTCCGCCTGCGCCATGCGGGCCGCCAGCTCCGCCGGGCCGACCCGGTTCGTGGTCTGCGCGAGATCCGGACGGCTCTTCCAGGCCTCCGGCCCGTCCTCGAGGAACCCCAGGATCCGGTCGTAGCCGATCCGGCCCAGCCGCGTCGCCGCTTCCGTCTCTTTCCCCGGCTCGCACACCATGGCGATCCGTGCGTCGCGCGGCAGCACCGTGCCGGCCCAGGTCGCGTACTTCCCGCCGAGGCCGAGGTTGACCGAGCCGATCAGGTGGCCCTTCGCGAACACGTCGGCGTCGCGGGTGTCCACGATCGTCACGCCCTCGTTGGCGAGGCGGATCAGGACGTCGAGGGGCATCGGGCTGAGCGCGTGCTTCAGCGTCTTGTCGAGCGTCGGGTGTTCGGCCTGGTTCATGAGGCGATCGTGGATGAAGTACGCCGGCGCGTCCGGCTGGTCGGCGAGAAGCGACTTCACGAACTCTTCGCGCGACATCGGCTTGAGGGAAGGGTTGTTGGCGCGTTCGCGGCCGATCGTCGAGGAGTTGTCGGGGCCGAGGTTCTTGCCGCAGAGCGAGCCCGCGCCGTGGGCGGGGTAGACGATCGTCGCGTCGGGAAGGGCGAGGAGTTTGCGATGGAGCGAGTCGTAGAGCATGGAGCCCAGGTCCTCGGCCTTGAGGCCGACGGCGCCGAGCAGGTCCGGGCGGCCGACGTCGCCGACGAAGAGCGCGTCGCCGGTGAGGACGGCGAGCGGGGTGCGGTCGGATTTCGCGAGGTCGTAGAGGACGATCGAGATCGACTCGGGGGTGTGTCCCGGCGTCTCGAGGATCTGGAGGCGGACGTCGCCGAACTCGAGCGTGTCGCCCTCGCGGAGCGGCACGTGGTCGTAGCCGGGAGTTGCCTCGGCGCCGACGTACACGCGCGCGCCGACCCGGTCGCGCAGTTCGAGGTGGCCCGCGACAAAATCGGCATGGAGGTGTGTCAGAAATACGTGGTAATTTTCCAGGCCGGCGGCGGTGGCATCGTTGATGTACTGCTGGACGTCGCGCTGCGGGTCCACGATGACGGCCGTGCGGGTACGGGGGTCGCCGATCAGGTAGGAAGCGTGGGAAAGGCATCCGAGGTAGTACTGTTTGAAGATCATCGCGGGGCTCCTTGAGTGGGCGTCAGCCACGGTATTGCAAGCGCGATGCCATCCAAGTTAAATTCTGTAAGTAACTACCAATAAATATGTTGTGAATAGATTCATATGGCCATGACCTGCTTGGTTAACACATTAGGTGAACGCTAATGAGTTAGCGCTCACCCGGCGACTCCAATCCCAGCTTCTTCAGCTTCTTCCAGAGCGTCACCCGGCTCCACCCCAGCGTCCGCGCCGCCTCGGCTTTATTTCCGCCCGCAGCCGCAATCGCTTCCTCAATCCGGTGCCTCTCCTCGTCCCCGACATGCTCCACCGGCCGCCCCGGCCCCGCCTGCGGCTTCGGCCGCACTTCCACCGGCAGGTCCAGCAGCCGGATCCTGTCCGATCGCGCATTCACCAGCGCATGCTCGATCGCATTCCTCAGCTCGCGGATGTTCCCCGGCCAGCTGTGCGCCTGCAGCCGCGACATCGCCTCCTTCGCAAATCCGCTCACCGGCCGCTTCATCGAGGCCGCCAGCTCTTTGCGGAAATGCTCGGCCAGAAGCGGGATGTCCTCGCGGCGCTGGCGAAGCGGCGGCAGGACGATTTCGAAGACGCGGATGCGGTAGTAAAAGTCGTCGCGGATTGCGCCGGTCTTCAGGTCGGCCGCCAGGTCGCGGTTCGTTGCGGTCACCACGCGCACGTCGATCTTGCGCGTGCGCTCGTCCCCCAGCCGCCGGACCTCGCGTTCCTGCAGGACGCGCAGCAGCTTGACCTGGATCATCGGCGATACGTCGCCGATCTCGTCGAGGAAGATCGTCCCCTTGTCCGCCGCCTCGAACAGCCCGATCTTGTCCTTCCCGGCGCCCGTGAAAGCGCCCTTCATGTAGCCGAACAGTTCGCTTTCGAGAAGCGTCTCGGGGATGGCCGAGCAATTCACGGCGATGAACGGGCCGGCGTTGCGCGAGGACAGCTCGTGGATGGCGCGTGCCGCGAGTTCCTTGCCCGTTCCCGACTCGCCGGTGAGGAGCACGGTAACGTCGCTCTGCGCCGCCAGCCGCAGCCGCCGGAAAATCTCCTGCATCGGCGGGCTCTTCCCGACCATCTTCCCGAACGCGTCGCGCCGGCCGGCCTGTTCCTCGAGGATCGCGATCTTCTCGTTGGCGGCGACGAATGAAGTCAGGTCCGTGAAGGTCCCGACGGCGCCGGTCGCCGCGCCGCCTTCGTCCTTCAACAGGCGGACGTTGCCGTGCAGCAGCAGTTCGCGCCCGTCCCTCGAGAGGAACTTGCACTCCTGCTCGCAGATCGCGGGCGCGTTTTCCGGCGCCGCCAGGAGGTCCGCCAGCGTGGCGAATCCCCGGCAATTCGGGCCCTGGAGAAGCGTGCACGGCTTGCCGACGACTTCTGCGGCCCTGAACCCGGTGATCCGTTCCGCTCCTTCGCTCCAGCCGACGAACACGCCACGGCCGTCCACCGTGAACACGCCGTCCGCCATCGCGTCCACGATGGAGGCGAGCACCTTCGGGTCTTTGCGGAAGTCGAGTTCCATGGCTATGGAAGCGTGAATTCGATGTCCTTGGTCACCGTCGCACCCCCGAGATGGTCGCGGACGCTGGCATGCAGAACCCAGGTCCCGTTCGCGTCCTCGCCCTTCAGCGTGAACTGGTCCGTGAACGTCGCCGTCTCCCCCTCGCCGTCGAGCGTCTTGAAGTCGTCGTTCTTGATCTCCTGCGCCTTCGGACCCTTCAGCAGAATCCCGTGCGTCGCCGCGATCCGCTTCTTCGATCCGCGCGCCTCGGACTTGAGCCCGACCACGTCGAACTTCACCGTGACCTCGTACCCGCCATCGATCTTCTTCTTCTGGATGTCCACGTTGCGCACCTCGGGCATCCCCTCCGCCGTCGGCGCGGTCGTGCCGTGGGCAATCCCGTCGATCTTCACGCCCATGACTTTCCAGCCGCCCCTGTCCACCATCGACAACTCGACGACCCGGCTCTTGCCGTCCTTGCCTGCCATCGAGGTCGTGACCGTCGCGGTCGTGAGGCCGTTGTTGGTGTTCATGAAGCGGCCGGTGACCCCCCAGCTCGGGCCCCAGACGGCCGCGTCCTTGAGAAGCGTTTCTACAGGCACGCCCGCCTCGCACAGGCCGCGGGCCTTTGCGGCGTCTCCCGCGCTCATGGCCTGGAGGAACTCCTCGCCGGCCTTCACGGGCGCGGCCGTGAGTTTGAAGATGGCGAAGAGGCAGCCGCCGATGCCGAGGCCGCCGAGTAGCATCATCCCGACGCAGCCGAGGACGATCCACTTGAAGACGCCGCTGCGGGGCGGGGGAGCCGGTTGCATCATGACCATGGGGAAGTCTCCGAGGCCGGGCGGACGGAGGCGCGCTCAGCCCGGCCGGCCCTGAGCGACCCGAAAAGTGGGGAGTCGAGGTTCTGGATTGTAACGCCGGTCCTGAGAAGCGGGGATCTGCGAACCGCGCCTGTCGCGCCAAAACGGAAAGGCATGACACGGAGAGCACGGAAAAGCACAGAGAAGCACGGAAAACGACTGGCAAAGAACAGAGTCATGGCAACTTGATCTCGATGTCCGCTTCCGCCGTCAGCAGCGTCTTCCGGTCCGTGACGACCTCGCGCAGCACGTACACGCTCCCGTCGCCCGGCGGCTTGATCCGCAGCTTGTCCGTGAACCGGTGCACGCCCGGCGGGCCTTCGCGCACCTCCGTGGTCGTCTCCATCCGGTAGGACTCCTCGCCCCCCGGTCCGCGCAGGACCAGCGAGTGGACCACGGACGCCCACTTCCCGTCGGCGCGCGCTTCGCCCTGAAGCGACGTGACCGAGAACGAGACCTCGACGTCCCACGCGTCGAACGACTTCGACTGGCGGATCTCGAAGTCCCGGATTTCCGGCATCGTCATCCCCGCCGGCAGCTCCGCGGGCGCGAACGATTTCCGCCCGTCCAGCCTCATGCCGCTCACGCGCCAGTTCACGAATTGCGATAACTCGAGCTCCACGAGCCGCTCCTTCCCGTCCTTCCCCTTCACGCGGGCCTCGACGGTGGCCTTCTCCCTGCCGCCAACCTCTCCGCGCTCGATCAGCTTCATCGTCCACTCCGTCCCCCACGCCGCGCCTTCCAGCGCCAGCGCGGCCTCGATCGGCACTCCCGACGCCGGCTCGCACGCCATGCGCGCCGCCATCGCGTCCCCCTGGCTCATCGCCACCAGGAACTCCCGTGCCGACTCCGTCGGCGACCCTTCCATCCGCCCCATCAGGAACCACGCCGCCGCGGGGAGCCCGCCAAACACCAGGAGCGCAATGCCGCACCCGACGAGCGACCTGGCTCGGGAAGCGGGGGGCGCGGGGGCGGCGGGAAACACGGGCCTCAGTGTAGCTTCGCGTTCGGCCCCGCGCTTGGTCTCGCGCCGCGGCTCATCTATGCTCGCGCTATGCGCCGCGCCGCTATCGCACTCCTCGCCCTCTGCGCCATTTCCTGCGCGCCGCCCGCGTCGCCGAAAGGCTCCGTCACGATCACGGAGACGCCACGCCCGGCGCCGGCTCCGCCCCCGCCGGCGTCCGCTCCCTGGCAGCCCGCCGAGGGGCGCGAACTCCTGGGCACCTCTGCGCCTGACTTCGCCGGCCTCTCCGACTGGACCCACTCCGAACCGCTCACCCTCGCTGCCCTGCGCGGAAAGGCCGTCCTCGTCCGCTTCTGGACCACCGGCTGCATCCTCTGCCGCCACACCGCCCCCGCCCTCAACGGCCTCCACCGGCGCTTCCGCGACCAGGGCCTCGTCGTCGTCGGCCTCCACCACCCGAAGGAACCCGAGGCCCGCGACGCCGCGTTCTGGCGCGCCACCGCGGAGAAATACGGCTTCGCGTTTCCGCTGGCCCAGGACCAGGAGTGGGCCTCCGTCAACTCCTGGTGGCTCGAGCGCGGCCGCGAACGCACCTACACCTCCTCCACGTTTCTCGTTGACCGCGCCGGAAGGATCGCCTGGCTCCACCCCGGCGGGGAATTCTTCGACGGGGAAGGGGAACCCGGGGAGGCGTACCGGTCGCTGCTCGCGGCGGTGGAGAAGGCGCTTGCGGAAGCGCCGGCGAAATGACGCGGTGCGTTATCTACGCGCGGAGGCCTCTTCCGCCCGGTTGATCTGGTCCACGAACTCCGCGACCAGCGCGATGTCCTCCTCGGCGATCACGGAAACCGCGCTCGGGTCCCCCATCGCGTTCTTGAGCTTCATCGCGCGGTTCAGCGACTCCGTGGCTTCCTTCTTCTGCTCGTCCGTCGCGTCCGGGTTGAGGAGCGTGCTCGTCGCGATCTTGATCTGGAAGTCGAGGTTTCCGCCGGACGACCGGGCCAGCTCCTGTTTCATCCACGCCAGCCGCGCCAGCATCACGCGGCGCCGTGACTCGGCATAATCGGCGAAGTCGCGGAAGCCGTACTTCTTCGCAAACGTGTCCGAGCGCGCGAGCGAGGCGGCGGAGGCGTCCGTGGACACGGGGGGGCCCGTTTCCGGTTTCGGCAGGTCGGGGTCGAGAAGCGAGGCCGTGTAGGCCATCACGATCTCGCGCGTCAGCGCGGGTGCGAGGCGCTTCGGAGGCGCCGGAGGCGCCGCCGGAGGAGGCGGCGGGGCGGGCTTGCCGCAGGCGGCGAGCAGGACGGCCAGGACGAGGGGACGGCTCTTCACGTTCCCATCATAGCCCGTCGTACAATTTCCCACCCCGTCCCCCGTTATGATTCCATCCCATACCATCGCCCGAGAGGAGAAACCCAGATGCGCATCGTGCTGACGTCGTTCCTGGCCGGCCTCGTCCTCGCCACTGCGGCGTCCGCGCAGGAACTGGACCGCAACCAGGCGCAGGCCTGCGACCGGCAGGAGAGGAACCAGAAGGAAGCGGAGAAGAAGCTGAAGGACCTGGAAGCGGCGTTCGCGAAGGACTGGGAGACGGTGAAAGCGCCTGAGTTCCTCGCGCCCCCGGCGTGGTTCAAGGGGCACTACGCGAAGGGCGACGAGGTGGTCGCGAAGTGCGACGGGATCAAGTCGGACCTGGAAAAGTCCAAGTGCCCGGCGGAGAACGCGCGGGTGAAGGCGCTTCTGGACTGGTGCGAGACGGCGAAGGCGGCGGTGGCGAAGATCAAGGAGGACACGGCGGCGAAGCTCGCGGAGATGGAAAAGCTGTCGGACGTGAAGAACTACCCGAACCTGGACGCGGACTGGAAGCAGATGGAGACGGTGGCGAAGGCGTACGCGTTCAAGGGGTTCAAGAACAACGCGGACAAGGTGGCGGAGCTTGCGAAGGAGTTCCCGCGGGCGACGAAGTGGGGGAGCGAGAAGTTCAAGGAGTACCGGCCGCTGATCGTGCTGACGGGCGGGGAGAAGAGCCCGCTGTACAAGAAGTACGAGGCGATGGCCAAGTCGATCAAGGGGTTCCAGGCGGAGGCGGTGGAGTTCTTCAAGGAGGCGCAGACGGAAGTCCCGGCGCTTCTGAAGAAGGCGGAAGAGATGGCGGAGAAGGCGGCGGCGGAGAAGAAACCGGCGTTCTTCACGGGCGGGGTGAAGCAGCAGCTGGACTGGGCGGAGAACTACCTCAAGCCCTGCCGGGCGCTGGTTCCGGCGGACGACGAGCGGCTGAAGGCGATGGAGGACGCGTGGACGGCGTCTAAGAAGAAGATCGACGCCCAGGGGGCGACGCTGAAGGAGCAGATCGTGGCGGAGACGCGTCCCCCGGCGGAGAAGTACTCGGGCGGGGACAAGGAGGAGATCCGGAAGAAGATCACCGACGAGTGGAAGGCGGCGTGGCCGCAGGACCAGGTGCTGATGGTGCGGATGCACATGGCGAACTTCGACCGGCGCGAGACGGCGACCTGGGACGAGGGGGCGAAGTCGTGGTCGTTCTCGGACCGCTCGGTGCTGTGCGTGACGGTGATCGTGAAGACGAGCGACAAGATCGCGACGAGCTATCCCGCGTACGTGAACGTGGACAACCTGGCGAAGGCGACGACGTACGGGGTGAAGACGAAGGGCGGGGTGTTCGTGAACGAGGAGATGCTGGTTGAGAACGTGAAGTAGGGCCGCCCTTCGGGCGGAAAAGCCAAGGAACCAACCTCCAAACGACAAGTAAACGGCAAACGGATAAACGGCAAAGTCCAAATGAAACGGCCGCGCGGTGACTCCCCGCGCGGCCGTTGTCGTTTGTCGTTTTTCCGTTTGCCGTTTACTTGTCGTTTGGAGGTTGGTTCCTTGTCGTTTCCCCCGCCTTACGTCTTCGCCAGCTTCTTGTACTTGATCCTCCGTGGCGTCTCCGCTTCGTCCCCCAGTTCCTCACGCCGCTTCGC
Organism: uncultured Planctomycetia bacterium; assembly: GCA_963706735.1. Lineage (GTDB taxonomy): Bacteria > Planctomycetota > MHYJ01 > WSZJ01 > WSZJ01 > WSZJ01. Next base: position 25,321 of record CAVPNQ010000135.1, on the reverse strand, counting down.
GTGGTACGCCTGGTAGTTCCCCTCGAACCACCGCACCTTGCCGTCTCCCTCGAACGCGAGGATGTGCGTCGCGACCCGGTCCAGGAACCACCGGTCGTGGCTGACCACGATCGCGCAGCCGACGAACGCGAGAAGCCCTTCCTCAAGCGCGCGCAGCGTGTCCACGTCCAGGTCGTTGGACGGCTCGTCGAGGATGATCAGGTTGCCGCCGCTCTTGAGCAGCTTGGCGATCTGGACGCGGTTGCGCTCGCCGCCTGAAAGCTCGCCCACGACCTTCTGCTGGTCGGTCCCCTTGAACATGAACTTGCCGACGTAGGCCCGGCAGTTCATCCACTTGCCGCCGGCCTTGAACTGGTCCTGCCCGCCGGAAATCTCCTGGTACACCGTCTTGGTCGGGTCGAGCGATTCGCGGTTCTGGTCCACGTACGCCAGCTGGACGGTCGGTCCCACCATGATCGTCCCCGAGTCCGGCTTCTCCTGCCCGACGATCATCCGCATCAGCGTCGTCTTCCCGGCGCCGTTGGGCCCGATCACGCCGATGATCCCGCCCGGCGGCAGGCTCAGCGTCAGCCCGTCGATCAGCACCCGGTCGCCGTACGCCTTCCGGAGATCCTTCGCCTCCAGCACCTGGTTTCCCAGCTTCGGCCCCGCCGGGATCCGCAACTCCAGCTCCTCGTCCCGCTCGTTCGAATCCTGCGCGAGCAGGTCCTCGTACGCCTGGATGCGCGCCTTCGGCTTCGCCTGCCGCGCCCTCGGCGACATCCGGATCCACTCCAGCTCGCGGTTGAGCGTCCTCTGCCGCTGCTCCTCCGCCTTCTCCTCCAGTTCAAGCCGCTTCTTCTTCTGCTCCAGCCACGACGTGTAGTTCCCCTGCCACGGAATCCCCCGGCCACGGTCCAGCTCCAGGATGTACCCCGCCACGTTGTCCAGGAAGTACCGGTCGTGCGTCACCGCGATGACCGTGCCCTTGAACTCCTTGAGGAAGCGTTCGAGCCAGGCCACCGAGAGCGCGTCCAGGTGGTTCGTGGGTTCGTCGAGGAGGAGGAGATCGGGGGTCTGGAGAAGCGTGCAGCAGAGGGCGACGCGGCGCCGCTCGCCGCCGGAGAGGACCGCGATCTTCGCGTCCATCGGGGGCAGTTCCAGCGCCTCGGCCGCGATCTCCAGGTGGCGGTCGATTTCCCACGCGTTGCAGGCGTCGATCTTGTCCTGAAGCGACTGCAGTTCCTCGAGCGCCTTTTCCATCGCGTCCGGGGAGAGCTTTCCTTCGAGCTTCGTCCCGACCTCCTCGTGCTTGCGCAGCAGCTCGTGCACTTCCGCCACCGCGTCGTCCAGGCACCCCTTCACGTCCTTCGTCATGTCCAGCTGCGGCTCCTGGGGCACGAAGCCGATCTTGCAGTTGGACATGTGATGAAGGGTGCCCTCGAAGTCCGAGTCCTGGCCCGCCATGATCCGGAGGAGGGTGGACTTGCCGGAGCCGTTGGGCCCGAGGACGCCGATCTTCGCGCCGTAATAGAACGAGAGAGAAATGTCCTTGATGATGGTCTTCTTCTCGTACTGCTTCGACAGGTGCTCGATCTGCATGATGAACGGCGGGGGCATGGCGGGCTCCGAGTGAATGCGGGGGCGGAGAGTTTATGCGGGAAGGGAAAGGCGAGGGCAAAGAAACGAAAAAAGAAAAACGAAAAGCGGAAAATGAAAAGTGAAATCGAGTGAAGCGGCGGGCGGCTTGGGCGGGATAATGCTCCGACAGGGTCTGCAGGGAGAATTCGACTATGGCGCTTCCCGGGAATTCAGCGGTGCGGCCGACGGTCCTTGTCGTCGAGGACGACGCGGCCGTGCAGGCGTTGATACGGCCGGCGCTGGAGGAAGCCGGGTTCCGGGTGCTCCAGGCCTTCACGGCATCCGAGGCGGAAGATCTGGCCGCGGCGCACCTGTCGGAAATCGACGTTCTCGTCACCGACGAGGTCATTCCCCGCATGTCGGGCATCGATTTCGCCCGCCGGCTCCGCGCGTCGCGGGACTCGATCCGCGTGGTCTGCATTTCGGGCTACCTGAAGGAGGACGTGGGTGCCTCCGACGCCGAGGGACTCGTCGCCGCGTTCCTGTTCAAGCCGTTCGAAATGGCGGCGCTGGTGGCGACGGTGAAGCGCGTTTGCGGGGGGTAGGGTCGTGCGAGGTGGCTTTGGGCCGTGACGTTTCACCCGGCGACCCCTATCCTTGCCTCCCCGCCTTACCCTGTCCCGCCTCTCCACTCCTCGAGCGACTCCCGCGATGGCCCATCCCTGGCACGACGTCCCGATCGGCGCGGACGCCCCGGACACATTCATTGCCGTCGTCGAAATCCCGAAGGGCGACAAGGTCAAGTACGAGCTCGACAAGCTCACGGGCCTGCTGTTCGTGGACCGCGTGCTCCACTCCTCGGTCGTCTATCCCGCCAACTACGGTTTCATCCCCCAGACCCTCGGCGACGACCTCGACCCGCTCGACGTGCTCGTCCTCATGCAGGAACCGGTCGCGCCCCTCTCGCTCCTCCGCGTCCGCCCGATCGGCATGATGACCATGATCGACCAGGGGCATAACGACGAGAAGATCATCTGCGTCCACATGGACGACCCCGAATACAACTCCTACACCCACATCGGCGAGCTGCGCGCCCACCGCCTCCTCGAACTGCGCCGCTTCTTCGAGGACTACAAGAAGCTCGAGCACAAGAAGGTGGACGTCCGCGAATTCAGCGGGCCCCTCCAGGCGAAAGCCGCCATCCGGCAGTCGATGACGCGGTACCAGAAGGAATACGGGAATCCGAAGCGTCGCCGGCCTCAGGCCGGCAGGCGAACGCCCCGGGCGTAACGGTCGAGGAGGTCCAGCTCTTCCCGGTAGATGCCGCGCAGCATGCGTGGAGCGAAGAGCCGTTCGATCCAGCCTTTCACGCCCGGGCTGCGGGGGAAGTCTGTTTCGATGCGGACGCGGGAAGCGTCGCCGTCGGGCTCGACGGTGAACGTCGTCACCGCGCCGGTCTTGAGGTCGGTCTCGGTCAGCTTTCGCCCCGGCTCGGGTTCCTCGATCCGCGCCCGGCAACCGTGGCGGATGCCCCCGAGATTGATCCGGAAGCTGAGCACGGTTCCCGCACCGACGCCGCCTTCCTCGACCGCGAAATCAGAGAATACGGACGGGAGAATCCTCGGGTGATGGCGGCGGTAGTCCGCGATCAGTCCGTAAACCCGGTCCGCCGGCGCGCCGACGCTCCCGACCAGCTCCGCATGCACGTTATTCATGGCAGGCCTCCTGATTTGGTTTTGCCGTCACGCCACGCGATCCGGAACGCCGACTCTCTTCAGCTGCGCCTCCAGGTCCGCCATCAGCAGCGATCGCTCCATGTGGAGGATGCGCCTTCCGACGGCCGGGCCCACTTCACCGCAAAGCGTCGCTGCATCCAGGCCGGCCGCGAGCAGCCCGATCTTCAGCACTCGGTCGTGCACCGCGACAGGCTGGCGCTCGACGAAGAACTTTCCACCGCACACGCGGAAAGTTTCGAGCTCTGATTTCCGCCTTCTCACGCGAGTCATGACGTCCTCCTCTCGAAACCTCCAGGTTTGAGTTCCGCCACCTACACCGCAGCCACTTCGGCCCACTCCCTCGCCAGCCTTCCGACGTACAGCCCGAACGGCCTCGGCGCGTGGCCGAGAATCTTCTCCTGCTCCGCGAAGTCCGACGCCGACGCCCGGAAACCCCGGTCCTGGAAGTACCGGTACATCTCCCTGAAATCCGCGAGCAGCCAGGGCGGCATCGCGTCCCTGTGCGACATCTCGTACTGCGCCAGGTCGTCGCCCGCGTACCGCACCGGCCGCCCCAGCGCCCGCTGCCAGAACCCCGCCACATCCTCACCCGTAAGCGCTTCCGGCCCCACCAGCGGATACGCCTTGCCCTCGTGGCCGCTCTCGAGAAGCGCCCGCGCCGACGCTTCCCCGATGTCCCTCACGTCCACGCGGCTCACGCCCCTTGATCCGAGCGGCTGACTGTAAAGGCCGTGCTCGAGCATCGCCGTCTTCCACCAGAGGTCGTTCTGGTAGAAGTTGTTGGGCATGATGAGCGTGAAGGGGATTCCGGAATCCGAGAGGGCTTTCTGGATGCGGATCTTCGACTGGAAGTGCGGCAGGTGCGGCGCGCGCTCGACGTTGTGGACGGAGAGGTAGACGATCCGGCGGACGTTCGCTTCCTTCGCGGCCCGTACCGCGGCGAGGCCCTGTTCGGTCTCGTCCTCGGCGAGCGGGGTGAGGAGGAAGAGCCTGTCAACGCCGCGGAAGGCGGTCCTGAGGGATTCGGGGTTGCGTAGATCGCCGGCGACGCCGCGCGGGCCGGCCTTTGCGGGGTCGCGGGTCAGGATCCTGAAGTCCGCTCCGTGTTCGGCGAGGAGGCGGGAAACTTCGCGTCCGACGGTTCCGGTACCGCCTGTCACGAGGATGTTCATGGGATTCCTTTCGGTAGGCTCAGGGGTTAGGGGGGCGCTACTTCTCCGCGGGAACCGGCGGCTCGTAATCGGGGACGTGGTTGACGACCGGCGGGATGGTGCGCAGGTAGGCATAGATGGACTTGAGGTCCTCGTCGGTCATGTTGCGGATCACGTCCCAGGGCATCGGGGGCATGATCGGGCGCGAATCGCCCCAGTGCTTTCCCTCGCGAATGGCGCGGATGAAGCGGTCCTCGGTCCAGAGCCCGATGCCTGTGTTGACGTCGGGGGTGAGGTTCATGGCGTAGCTGATGCCCCACGGCCCGGCGAACGCGGTGTTTGTGGCGTCGGACGCCACGAGCCACGCCCCGTCGAGCTTAGGCGCCTTGCCGACGGGGAAATCCTCGGGGTGACCCGAGAGGAAGCGCGAGTTGTCCTTCTCGGGGCCCTTCGGTCCCATCACGAACGGGGTATGGCAGTCCGTGCAGCCGAAACTGCTGACGATGTACTTGCCGCGCGCGGCGCGATCGGGGGCACTCGCGTTCACGGCGGTTCCGGCGTCCGATTTCCCGCATCCCACCTGCGCCGCGGTCACGAGCAGTGCCAGGAAGATCAAGGCGATCGTCTTCATAAGTTCTCCTTTCGGGTTGGGTTGTGTTCTGGAATCGACGGAGGACATAAGCAACCGCCGGGCCACTCGCGCTTCCCCTTGAATCGCGAGTTTCAGTCCTTGCAATTGGGGTCTATTCCCGTATATTGGGAGCATGTCCCGAAAAGCAGACGAGCCCGCACCCGCGGTCGCCATTCCCGGGATCCTGGCGGAGTTCCTCGAAAACCGCAGTACCGTCGGCTGCGCCAGCTCGCGCGACGCGTCGCTTCGCCCCCGCATCCACTGGCTGAGCGGCTGGCTTGTCGCGGATCACGGTCGCGAGCTGGTCTGCCTCGTCTCGAAGGGCTCCCTCGACGGCCTCCTCGAGAACCTGAAGGACAACGGGCGCTTCACCGCCACCATCGAGCAGATCGGTCCCCACGAGACGTACCAGTTCAAGGGCAAGTTCCTCGGCTCCCGGCCCGTCGAGCCGCGAGACCGCGAGACCTGGGAGCGAATCCGCGAGCGGTTTGCCGCAGCGGTCAAGCGCGTGGACCCGAACCTTGCGGCGACGCACCAGCAGAAGAAGGACTACATCCCGCAGCCGGAAATCGCGATCCGCATGCGGGTCACGGAGGTGTTCCTGCAGACCCCCGGCCCGGGTGCGGGACGCCGTCTCATTCCCGTGGAGGGCGCCTGAACATGCTCCCCGCCGAAATCCGCGCCGTTATGGAGAACGGGATCCCCGTGATCCTCGCGACCTGCTCGCGCGACGGAATTCCCAACGTTTCCATCGTCTCGCAGGTCTACTACCTCGACCCGAAGCGCGTCGCCGTGTCCTTCCAGTTCTTCAACAAGACGATCGTGAACGTCCGCGAAAACCCGTACGCCATGATCGTCCTGAACGACATCCCGCACGCGCAGCGGTGGCAGCTCGACGTCGAGTACGACCACTCCGAGACGGACGGACCGGTATTCGACGACATGAACCTCCAGATCGAGGCCATCGCTTCCGCCACGGGCATGACCGGTATCTTCAAGCTCCGGTCCGCGGATATCTACCGGGTGAAGGGCGTGACCCGGATCCCGGTGCAATGATGCGCGCCGCGGCGGAGCTCTGCCACCTTCTCCAGGCCTCCGCCCGGATCAACGCCACGCTGGATCTCGACCGGGTGCTGGAAGCGACGCTCGCGGCGATGGACGATCTCTTCGGGTTCCGCCACTCGCTGATTCTCCTGCTGGATCCGGACGGCCGCGCCCTCACCGTCGCGGCCGAGCGCGGTTACGGCGGCAAGGCCGCGGGCGCCCGCGTCCCGGTCGGAACCGGCACGATCGGGGTTGCGGCGCAGCGCCGCCGCATCGTCCGCGTCGGCAGCCTCAGCCGACACCGGTCCTATGCCGCCGCGGTGCGCACCGAGGTTTCCCGCTCCGCCGCCGCCGGCGACCTGGGCGACATCCCGAAACTCCCCGGCCTCCCCGACGTCGAAACCCAGATCGCCATCCCGCTCGTCGTCGGCCCCTCCCTCGCGGGCGTCTTCGCCGTGGAGTCCGCACAGGAAAAGACCTTCACGAAGGAGGACGAGCAGGTCGCCGGGCTCGTCGGCAACCTCGCCGCCAGCGCGATTCACAACGCCCTCAGCCACCGCGAACTCGCCAGCGCCAACGACGGGCTCCGGAGCGAGAACGCCACGCTCCGCAGCCTCCACGGCAACGGCCTGCGCCCTCTCGGGATCGAGGACATCATCGGGGAGTCGAAGGCGATGAAGGGCCTTCGCAAGCTGCTGCGGAAGGTCGCGGCGACGACCTCCTCGACCGTCCTCATCACCGGCGAAAACGGGACGGGCAAGGACCTCGCGGCCAAGGTGATCCACAGCGAAAGCTCGCGCGCCGCGGGGCCGTTCATGAACATCACGTGTTCGGCCCTGCCCGAGGCCCTCCTCGAAAGCGAGCTCTTCGGCCACGAGAAAGGCGCGTTCACCGACGCGCGGTCGCAGAAGAAAGGCCTGCTCGAGCTCGCCGACCACGGCACCGTCTTCCTGGACGAAATCGGCGAGATGAGCCTCGTCCTCCAGGCCAAGCTCCTCCGCTTCCTCGAGGAAAAAGCCTTCCGCCGCGTCGGCGGAGGGAAGGACATCCGCGTGGATGTGCGGATCCTGGCGGCGACGAACCGCGACCTGCGCAAAGAAGTCCGCGAGTGCCGCTTCCGCGAGGATCTCTACTACCGGCTGCGCGTGCTGCCCGTCGAAATCCCGCCGCTGCGCGAGCGCTCCGGCGACGTCCCGGTGCTGGTGCAGATGTTCGTGCGGCAGTTCTGCGCCGAGTTCCGCAAGGACCCGGTGGCGCTTTCGCCGGAAGCGCTGGCGCGGCTCGAGGCCTGCCCGTGGCCCGGGAACGTGCGCGAGCTGCGAAACGCCGTGGAAAGGGCGGTTCTCCTCGCGGAGGGGCCCGTCCTCGGCCCCGGGGAGTTCGACATGATCGCCCCCGACGAGGAGGGCGAAGGCGTCGTGCGCCTGCCGCCCGGCGGGCTCGAGTTCGAGAAGCTCGAGAAGGAACTCGTGCTGCTGGCGCTGGAGCGAAGCGGCTTCAACAAGTCGCGGGCGGCGCGGCTGCTGCACATGGACCGGGACTGGCTGCGGTACCGGATGGAGAAGCACGGGATCCACGCGCCGGGGAAGGCCGGGCGGCCCGCCGAGTAGGCCGTTACTTTTCCTCCGCGGAGGCTTCCGGCAGCCGGTACACGATCGCGCCTTCGTCCTCGTACAGCCGTTCCAGAAGCGCGTCCTCGCAGATCCTCACCTGCCGCGGGACTTCCTTCGTCACGACGAGGACGTCGGTCCCGAACAGGTCGCCGAAATCGACGGGATCGAGCGGCTTGCGGCCGGTGCGCACGTCCTCCCAGTACTTGATGCGGCCGGGATCGGTCACGAGCATGAACGCGGGGTCGAGCCCATTGATGAAGCGGTGGTCGGGGTCGTAGGCGAAGAGCTGGACGAAGTCGCCCCAGTTGAAGTGGCCGACCGTGGCGCCCGCGGGGACGTTGGCGCGGGTCCAGCGCGCGGCACCGGACAGCACCGCTCCCTTCACCCGGTCCGCTTCCTCGATCGACCGTCCCATGGTGCGGAAGTGTGTTGCGGCGAGGAGGACGGCGGCGAGGGCGCCGGTCCAGGCGACGGCGCCGGGGCGCGACTTCCAGAGTTCGCGGAGGTCGCGGCCCTCGAGCATGTCGGTGACGGCGGAAGCGAGGAGCCAGACGGCGGCGGGGGCGAAGTACTCGATGAAGCGGCCGGAGAGGCAGTAGAGGCCGAAGGTCGCGAAGGTGATGAAGAGGAGTGAGAAGGTGCGCGACGAGAGGCGCTGGGCGCGCGCGGAGACGACGCTGAGGAGGACGCCGGCGAGCAGCGAAATAAAAACACCGGTCGACTCGGTCACCAGGGAGCGCGTCGGGACCGCGTCGAATTCGTCCCCCCACGTGAGCCCGAGCGACGATCCGCCCCACGTCTGCCCGAGCACGACGACGTTCTGGACCCACCACATATGGAGGGAGTTCGGCGAGTACGGATGCAGCAGCAGCCCCGCGAACACGCCCCCGGCCGCCGCGGCCGCGCCGCGCCACTCGGGCTTCCCGTCGTGGATCCACGTCGCCGCGAGGTGCGCCACCGCGATCGCCACCAGCAGGTGCGGCGCCGCGTACGACCACGCGTACAGGAACCCGCACAGCGCCAGCCACTTCCATTTGCCTTTCAGCAGCAGCGTCGTGCCCACGATGAAGAAGCCGATCGACAGGACGTGGGCGCGGCACTCGGACAGGCGGTAGACGAAGTGGCTTCCCGCGCCGGCGAGGGCGAGGGCCCACAGGGGCGGCGCGCGGACGCCGGTGGCGCGCATGGCGAACCCGAAGGCGGCGATGACGGCACCGGCGAGCAGCCACGCCGCGAACTTCGCGTGCGCCACCATCGTGGCCTCGTTGCGGCACCACGGGGCGAGCCAGACGTGGAACAGGAGTTCCTTGTCGCTGAAGTGATCGCGCCAGAACGAGTAGCGCGTCCACTCGAATTTCCGCGACAGGCCGCGCGACGGCAGCAGGTTGGCGTAACGCGCGTGGTAGTACCCGTCGCGGCTCAGCATGTGCGGCGTCGTGAACTGCACCGCGCGCAGCTCCGCCGCGACGACGAGCGCCACGGCGCACGAGAAGAACACGCCGAGCGCTTTCCGGGACTTCGCCGTCGCGGGCTCCGTCATGCCACCGTCTCCTCAAGCCGCTTCTCCAGCGCGTCGAACGCCTTCTTCAGCACCTTCGCATGCCGTGCCGCGAAGTCCTTCGCGTTCATGAAGTGCTCGGCGATCAGCGAGGGGTGCACGGGGAGGTCGCTCGTGTAGTGCACCTTCGTGTCCGACTCCGCTTCCTCGAGGACCCACTTCCCCTGCCCCTTGTACAGCCCGGACCGGAAGGCCCACTCGATCGACTTCGGCTGCTCGAAGGACAGCACCTCCGCGTAGAAACTCCGTTTCGCGACCAGGACTTCGAGCTTCGAGCCGACGAGGGCGGGGAGGAGCTGGACGACGCGGAAGCGGACCTCCTTGGGGAACCAGCGGTTGTAGGACTCGAGGTCGGCGAGCAGGCGGAAGACGGCCGCGGGTTTGCGGTTTTCGAACAGGTGGAGGTCGTCGGTGGAGTACCGGCGCATGCGGGGAGGATACGCGAAATTGAGGGATGCGCCTCGTAACCGTGTTTCTGGCTACACTGCCGGTGAATCGCGGACGACGCCACTCGTTCGCACATTGACGACAAGGGGGAACCTGAATGAGGAAATTCCTGATGTTCGGGCTGGTCGTCCTGTCCTTCGCCGTATTCACGGGCTGCAGCGGCGACGGGGACAAGGACTCGGGGGCGACGGAGTGCTCGGACTGCGCCAAGACGACGGCCGGCGAAGCGTGCGCCACGTGCCAGGAGAAGGCGTGGACCGACGCTTGCCCGGAGTGCAAGAAGCTGGGCAAGGGTCACATGTGCAAGGAGTGCCAGAAGAAGCTTGTCCAGTGCACCGAGTGCCAGAAGGCCGGCGCGGGGCACATGTGCGGGCACTGCCAGGAAGCGAAGTGGAGCGACGCGTGTCCCGAGTGCAAGAAGCTCGGCAAGGGGCACATGTGCGCGGAGTGCCAGAAGAAGATGGGCCGCAAGTAGGTTTCCAGGCCGGGCCCGTCCCCGGCAGCGGGGGCGGGCCGGGCTTGATTTGCGGGCGCCGGCGGCCCAGTGGCCGGCCTGCCGCCGAATCGGTATCGTGCGCCCATGACGAACACTTTCACGCCGCGACCGGAAGACCGCTTCACCTTCGGCCTCTGGACGGTCGGCAACCCGGGGCGCGACCCGTTCGGGATGCCGGTGCGCGAAGCGCTGTCGCCGGTGCAGATCGTGAAGCTGCTGGGCGAGGCCGGCGCTTACGGGGTGAATTTTCACGACAACGACCTCGTGCCGATCGACGCGACGGCGGCGCAGGAACGGCGGATCGTCGCGGACTTTCGGAAGGCGCTCGCCGACACCGGGCTGTGCGTGCCGATGGCCACGACGAACCTGTTCTCGGACCCGGCGTTCCGCGACGGCGCGTTCACGAGCAACGACCCGAAAGTGCGGGCGTTCGCGCTCCAGAAAACCATGCGCGCCATCGACCTCGGCGTCTCGCTCGGCGCGAAAATCTACGTGTTCTGGGGCGGGCGCGAAGGGACCGAGACGGACGCGGGTAAGGACCTGCTGGATGCGGGGAAGTGGTTCCGCGAGGCGCTGAACTTCCTCTGCGGCTACGTGCGCGACCGGAAGTACGACCTGAAGTTCGCGCTCGAGGCGAAGCCGAACGAGCCGCGCGGCGACATCTTTCTGCCGACGACGGGCGCGATGCTCGCCTTCATCGCGACGCTCGACCGGCCGGAGATGGTCGGCGTGAACCCCGAGGTCGCGCACGAGCACATGGCCGGGATGAACTTCACGCACGCCGTGGCGCAGGCGTGGGACGCGGGGAAACTGTTCCACATCGACCTCAACGACCAGGCGTCCGGGCGGTACGACCAGGATTTCCGCTTCGGGTCGCACAACCTCAAGTCGGCGTTCTTCCTCGTGAAGTTCCTCGAGGACGTGGGATACGCGGGCTCGCGGCACTTCGACGCGCACGCGTACCGGACGTCGGACGCCAACGACGTGAAAGCCTTCGCACGCGGCTGCATGCGCACCTACCTGATCCTCAAGGAGAAGGCGGAGCAGTTCCGCGCCGACCCGGAGATCCAGCGGCTGCTCGCGGAGATCACCGCGGACGACGGCGCGATGGACCGGTTCAAGGGAAAGTTCGAGAAGAAGAAAGCGGCGGCGCTCAAGGCGCACCGGTTCGATCGCGCGGCGCTGGGGAAGCGCGGGATGCCGTACGAGCGGCTGGACCAGCTCGTCGTGGAACTGCTGCTGGGCGTGCGGTGATGCCGGAGTTGCACGGGCTGCCCTGCGTGGAGCTGAAGAACGAAGCGCTCTCGCTGCTGGCCACGACGACGATCGGGCCGCGCGTCCTCTCGCTGCGGTTCCGCGGCGGCCCCAACCTGTTCGCGGAAACGCCGGATTTCCTGCTCGATTGCCCTTCCGGCGGAAAATTCCGGATGCTCGGCGGCCACCGCTTCTGGCTCGCGCCCGAAAACCCGGCCCGCACGTACCGTCCCGACGACGGCGCCGTCCAGGTCGAGACGATCGACCGCGGGCTGATCCTCACCGCGCCGCCCGAGCCCGGCACCGGCCTGCTGAGGTCGCTGCGGCTGTCCCTCCCCGACGACCGCCCGCGCGTCGCCGTGGACCATACGCTCACCAATTGCGGCCCCGCGCCCGTCGAGGTCGCGCCGTGGGCCATCACCGCGTTTCCGCCCGGCGGCGTCGCCATCCTCCCGCAGCCGCTCCCGGTCGCCGGCGTCCTCCCCAACCGCTCCTGGACCCTCTGGCCCTACACCGAGATCGCCAGCCCCTTCATCGCCTGGGGCGACGCCTTCACCCTCGTCACCGCCCGCCTCGCCGCCGGCGCGCTCAAGCTCGGATTCCCCAACCGCCCCGGATGGCTCGCCTACCACCGCGCCGGGATCCTGTTCGTGAAGCGTGCCGAATTCGAGGCCGACGCTCCTTACCCCGACCTCGGCAGCTCCAGCGAGTGCTACGCCCACCCGCGCTTCCTCGAGCTCGAAACCCTCGGCCCTCTCGGCGCCCTCGGCCCCGGCCGGTCGCTCACGCACCGCGAGACGTGGGAGATCCACGAAGCGCCGACGTTCGAGGCGACCGAGGCGGGCGCGGAGGACCTGGCGACGCGGCTGCGGCTTTGGGAGGGGGCATGAAGCGGTTCATCGGGATCGACGTCTCGACGACGGCGACGAAGGCGCTGCTGATGGACGAGGCCGGCGCCGTCCTGGGCGTCGCTTCGTCGGAATACGCGTTCGAGTCGCCGCGGCCGCTCTGGAGCGAGCAGCATCCGGACCTGTGGTGGGCGGCGGTGCGGGAGAGCCTGAAGCGGCTGTCCTTCGACGCGGGGACGATCGCGGGGATCGGGCTGACGGGGCAGATGCACGGGCTGGTGCTGCTCGGCGCGGGCGGGGAGGTGCTGCGGCCGGCGATTCTCTGGAACGACCAGCGGACGGGGGAGGAGTGCGACGAGATCCGGCGGCTGGTGGGGCGCGAGCGGCTGATCGAGATCACGGGGAACGACGCGGTGACGGGGTTCACGGCGCCGAAGATCCTGTGGGTCCGGCGGCACGAGCCTGACGTCTTCGCGCGGGCCCGCCACATCCTCCTCCCTCACGATTTCGTCCGGCTTCGCCTCACCGGCGAGTTCGCGGCCGACCGCGCGGGCGCTTCCGGCACCCTCCTCATGGACCTCGTGAGGCGCGACTGGTCGCCGGTGGTGCTGTCCGCGCTGGGGATCGAGGCGGCGTGGCTGCCGCGGACGTTCGAGGGGACGGAGGTCACGGGCGCGGTGACGCCCGAGGCCGCCGCGCTTACCGGCCTGCGCGCCGGCACGCCGGTCTTCGCGGGCGGCGGCGACCAGGCCGCGGCCGCCGTCGGCACCGGCGCCGTCACCGAGGGCATCGTCTCCGTCAGCCTCGGCACTTCCGGCGTCGTCTTCGCCGCCAGCCGCAAGCCCTTCGTCGAACCCCAGGGCCGCCTCCACGCCTTCTGTCACGCGCTTCCCGAAACCTGGCACCTGATGGGCGTCATGCTTTCCGCCGCCGGCAGCCTCCGCTGGTTCCGTGACACGTTCGCGCCGGGGGTCGAATTCGAAGCGCTGGTCGCGCCGGCCGCCGCGGTGCCTCCCGGCAGCGACGGGCTGATCTTCCTCCCCTACCTGTCCGGCGAGCGCACGCCGCACGCCGACCCGCTCGCCCGCGGCGCGTTCGTCGGCCTCACCCTGCGCCACACCCGCGCGCACCTCGTCCGCGCCGTCCTCGAGGGCGTCGCGTTCGGGCTCAAGGACAGCCTCGACCTGATGCGAAGCGCCGGCCTCGCTGCGCCGCGGGAGATCCGCGTGACGGGAGGCGGGGCGAAGAGCGCCCTGTGGCGGCAGATTCTCGCGGACGTCTTCGGCGCGGAGATCGCGACGGTCGGCAGCGCGGAGGGCGCGGCGCTCGGCGCGGCGATGCTCGCGGCGATGGGCTCGGGGGCGGTGGTCGGTGCACCCGGAGTCACAGGCCGCACCGCGCCGTCCGGCGCAGTCGCAGACTACCCGGGCTACCACGAACGTTACCGTGAGCTTTACCCGGCACTTAGCGGGGTCGGCCTGCGAACGACTTCACCACTGAGGCACTGAGCGCGGCGGGGCGTAAGATGCCGCGATGAACGCTGAAACCGCATATCACTTTCGACACGCGCTCCTCCGCGACGCGGCGTACCAGCTTCAGCTTCCCGGCGAGCGGGCGCGGTTGCACTCGCTGGCGTTCGAGGTCATCGAAGCGCTGGCCGGCGGACCGCCGCCGCCGCCAGACCCGAAAGGCGGGTTCGGGCTCCGGCCGCACGCGGCGGACGCCTACGCGGAAGACCTGGCGGAGCACGCAAGGCTCGCCCTCGACGGAGGGGGCCCGGACGCAGCCCGCTTGTCGGACGCCCGCAGGCACTACCTCCGCCGCGCGGCCGGGCAGGCCCGAAACGACTTCCGCAACGAGGCCGCCGAGCAGCTCTGGGCGCAATACGCGGAGATGGTCGGCGGCGCGCACAAGGTGGAGTCCCTGCGCCACGCCGCGCACGCCGCGATCACAATCGGAAAGCCGCTCGTCGCCGAGTCGCGCTTCGAACAGGCCCTCACCGTCGCACGCGAGGCCGCCGACCCCAAACTCGAAGCGAGAGTCCTCGGCGATCTCGCCGGCCTCTTCAATGCCACAGGCCGCGCCGCCCAGGCCGAGCAGGCCTGCGAACGGTCGCTTGCCCTTCATCGCGAGCTCGGAAACCGCCCCATGGTGGGCATCTCCCTGGGGAACATCGGCCTCCTCTATCACGATTCCGGCCGGCACGAGCTGGCCGAGAAGACGCTGGAGGAAGCGCTGGCGATCCACCGCGAGGTCAAGAGCCGCCGGGACGAGGGGGTCGCGCTGGGCAACCTGGCCAACGTCTACCGCGACTCCGGGCGGCCGGCAGAGGCCGAGCGGGCCTACCTGCAGGCGCTCGCCATTCACCGCGAGGTCGGCAACCGGCACTCGGAAGGGCTCTCGCTCGGAAATCTCGCACTCCTCTACGGCGCCACCGGTAGCCACGACCTGGCGGAGCGCACCTTCAAGGAAGCGCTGGACCTGCTCCGCGCGGTCGGCGACCGGCGAGCCGAAGGGGCGCGCACTTGCGACTACGCGCTCTTCCTGCTGGCTCGAGGCCGCATCGACGAAGCGCGCGCTTCGTGGCGGAGCGGGGAAGCGATGCTGCGCAAGATCGGCGCCGGTGCGGCCCTGGAGGAGGCTGAGGAGCAGATGCGGGAGGCGTGTGCCCGGGCGGGCGTTCCGCAGTTTGAAGAGTCTTCGTAGTGAGCGGGGGCCGGTCGCGCTTGTTCGCAAAGGATGACGGGGATTACACTCGCGTCACTTCCTTATTCCGGACTCTCCCATGCGCTTCCTTCTTATCTGCGCCGTCCTCGCGTCCTCCGCCGCCGCAGACCCGGTGACGCTTAAGCTCAAGCTCGCCAAGGGCGAGTCGATGAAGGTGGACCAGACGCTCGCCCTGACAACGACGGCCAACCCGTCGAAGAGCTCGAAGTCGGGCGGCGTGTCCTCGGTTACTTCCGTGATCGTGCAGACTCCGTTCATGCTGATCGAGAAGTGGACGGACGCGTGCGTGGGGGACACCGACGGCGATCCTGTCGAGGTGCGCCGCACGATTCTCAGCTCGAAGATCGCAACCCCCAAGGCCCCTTCCTCGCCGACGTCGCAGGAGGGGTGCATCTTCCTGATCTCGCGGGGCGACAAGGGCTCGACCGTGAAGGCGGAGCGCGGAAAGCCCGAGGATCTCAGCGTGTCCCTGCTCGGCAAAGGCCCGCCCGAACTCGTCCAGGTTATGCTTCCCGCCGGCGCCGTGGACGTCGGCGACTCCTGGAAAGTGGACGGCTCGTGCAACTCCCCGCTCCAGTACACCGTCTCGGCCGGAAAGGCCGGCGCGCAGGGCAAGGCCAGAAACGCGCTTCGCGAGGACATCGACCGGATGGACGACAAGAAGTCGCCGATCGGGATCGGCAGCGCGACGAGCGCCGGGTGCGAAGTCACGGCGACGCTCAAGTCCGTGAAGGACGGCGTCGCGACGATCGAGTTCTCCGGCGAGCAGGACATCGACAGCAGCAAGATCGCCGGCGCCCCGGACGACGCGCTGATCCCGAAGTCGAAAACGGTCATCACCGGCTCGCTGACGTTCAACATCGAGTCCGGCCGCCCGCTCAAGCTGTCCTGGAGTTCGAAGCACATCGTGGACGACCTGGACAAGGGCGCGACGAAGTTCCCGGGGTTCACGGAGGACTGGGCGCTTGCCAGGACGTACTCGAAGTAGGGAAGCGCCGGGGGAAAGGAAACAGGCGCGGCTGGAGGGCCGCGGCTGGTGCTGGATAGCGGGGGTGGGATTTGAACCCACGAACTCCGGGTTATGAGCGGCGGCAGCGCGATTTCTGGTTTCCCTCGGAAGCGCGGCAAACCCCGGGAGTCCGGAGGCTTACGTCACGCGGGCCGATGTCGGCATGGTGGGCACGGCAGGCGGTTAAGTCGAATTTCCCGTTGCATTCTCGTTGCACGAGCTTCACCGTGAGCGATCGCCAGAAGGCTTGCGTTATTCGGCTCCAGGTGGTCCGCCTTCATGTTTTGGGAGATAGTTTTGGCCGCACGAGATCCGATCAAAGTCACGCCGCAGAGCCACCTCGAGAAGGAGTCCCTCGACGCTCTCGACGCATTCCTTTCTCCGTGGCGACTTCAGCGCTTCGATATGGGTGATGACTTCGGGCGCGACGCGCTCGCCCAGGTTGTCGAGGGTGAAGGCGACGAGATGCGACTCTCAAAGGTCAGCGGGTACTTTCAAGTGAAAGCGCACGACGCGGAGTACCAGGAGCCCCACGCGGAGGACCTAGAGACTCGGCATCTCAGGATCTGGGCAGACGGAACCCCGCCGATGATCGTTGCGACTTGGTCACGAAAGTCCTCCGAGTTCCGATTTCGCACGGCGCGCGAGGTGGTGAAGGAACTCGCGGTGACGAAGCTTGACTGGGAGAAGCAGGATCGGGTCAGAGTTCAATTCCGAACGGAGCACAAGTTCAAGTCGGGCAAGGAAGCTATCGACGCTCTGAAGATCAAGCTGGTGGACGAGTGCGATGCGCCGGGCGGTGTCGAGAAGTTCCACGAGGCAACCCGTCGGGTGCTTCTCACGAGCCTGATCTGGAGAACTGTGAGCACGTCCGTCACGGCAACGTTGGTTGCGCCCGACGCCCCAAAGCTGTTCATCGTGGACGGAACTGGTTGGACGGACGGTGACATCGACCCAAGGGACGTGGCGGCGAAGCAACTGCTGGCAGGGGCCTTTCTCGTATTCGAGCAGGTCTGGATTCTGAGACATCTCCTCAAGATCTGCGCGGCGGTGCTTCCTGCCCCCGTGCTCCAGTCGCTCCTGGAGCGACGTCGGCTGGTGGTTGTGGAGCACGCCCATCTGTCAGGATTTTCTTACGAAGACGGCAGGAGACGAGGAAAACCGATTTCAGGCGAGCTGGGGACGAGGAAGGTCGGTGAAAAACTGCCCCCGACGGACTACCTCAAAGATCGCCTCGCTGAGGAGCTTCGTGAGTCGGTGGACGGAGCGAAGCTGGCTGAGCATGCTCTTCACGGCGCGGTCCTGATGGCTGCCGAGGCCACTTCCGAAGCACTTTCGCGAACCAAGCGTGATCTAGAAGACCCGCGAATTCGAGATCTCCTCGGCTTGAGTCCGCACCGAGTGGATGACACGGAGCCCATCTGGGACGCGTTCTTGGTTAACCGCCTCAGCTTGGTGAATTCTGTTCTTCGCATCGCGCAGGAACACCGGCTCGACGTCGTGGATTTTGAGGGCGGACTCTCCCGCGTTGCCGCGGAAAAACATTACCGCGGGTTCGGGCTGGATCGTCTGATCAATTCCCTCGATGCGTTCGACGCGACACTTCGTGCTGGCGGATTCCCGGATGTAGGCAGCTTGGTCGAAACGGTCGGCCTCGAGGAGATCATCCAAGTGTCGGAAACTGCGAAGGGGAAGGAGTTCCGCGACTGGTTCTGGAACACCGTCGCTGACGCGTGCGGCAGCGGCGGCTCGGGGAGCACTCTGGTAGCAAACCGGTTGGCGACCATGTTGGGCAAGGATCCCAAGAGTCTGCTGCTGCCGATCGAACTCAAACTGAGATTTTGCCAGAAGGTCGGCGACCGATATGTTCTCGGTGCCTTGGGTCGGGAGCGCGTCTTCGGATTCGAAACACGAAGCGTTGACGGAGATGGGCGACTCGCGACTCAGCGTCGTAGACATTCCGCGAGACGAATTCAGCAGATCGCCGATCTCCTGGGGCGCAGACCCGACCCCTACGAGCTGTGCCCTTGCGAGAGTGGAGCGAAGTTCAGGTTCTGCTGTGGCAGGCCCATGGGGTAGCTGCCGGCACTCGTCTGAGGCCAACAAACTGCCTCAGGCAGTCATTTTCGAGTGAACCGTGTACGACGCCGGCGTCATGAAGAGAGCTGCGGCCCGGCACTCGGGGATCGCTGATCGCTTGCTGGCATTCCCTGAACGGTTCGTCGATCTTAAGGAGGTCCTGAAGTCCCGAGTCGCGATCCCGGCTCCAGACTGGAGCTTTAAGTCCGTCGCGCCAGCTCTGGGCTTCCAACGGCGTGGTGACGGATTCGGCGCCTTCGACGCGATGCACGTGTGTTGGCGGTGACCGGAGGGGCGCGACGAAGGGGCATACCAGCGGGGAAAGGACTAACACGAGGATGACGTCCGAGCCATAGTGCACTCGCAGAGTTCTTGACCTCGTTGCGTCACGGCTCCGGCGTTTCCGTGACCTGATTCCCTGTCAGGCCGGACGGATTGGCTTGTCCACGTTTGCGGGTGTCAGCCCAACTAGCGTTGCGACGGCGTCAGTCCGTGGAAAGACGAGATGGCGTCTGCGGATCGCCTTCACGTTGAGGTAACCGGTCGGCTCCTTGGACCAACTCTCCCCGTTTCGCTCGTAGACGAGGAACCTCGACCCATTTGTCACCATCACCTTCCTCGCACTCGTCAGGCCCAACGTCCGCACGTACCCGGCGGCTTGTTCAACGACCTCCTGAAGACCGTGGGATCCGCCCTTCGCTTCGCAAACGAGCACGCAGGTCTCGGCCCTTGTCGGTACTCCCACGAATGCTGCGAGGTCGACCTTCTTCCACTCAACGCCCAGTAGCTGCTCGGACCATCCCAGCGCAAGAAGAAGCGGCAGAACCATGTGCGCAACCACCTCGTGCTCGGTGGGTCGATCGGACTTCTCGCCATGCGCTCGGTACCAGCGGCGAAGTCGTCGCTGGCGTTGGATCGCTTCGATAACGCGTTCAACGGACTCGTTCGCCAACCCCTCCGAGAACAGCGCTTCTCCGAGAGCCTCGTCGTCCAAGCGGTTCGAGACGTAGTCCGGGCGCATCACGGGCTCGCGAAGTCGGCACAGTTCGAACAGGCGCCGCACGGGATCGAGGAACCGTTCCTTCCCGACCCGGTTGAATCGACCCATCTGCTTCATGTTGCTGAAGACCGGCTGTTTCCTTTGGATTTCCTTGAGCTGCGTTTCGAGACCTCGCTGCCAGACGACGCGCCGCGTGTGCTGAAGGTCCCAGCCGTGCACATCGTCGAAGCACTCGTCGTGCTGGTACCCAGCTTCCATGTCTGCGACTCGACCGATCGCAACCACTTCGTAACCTTTGCGCAGAAGCACGATGTCGTTGGGCTGGACCTCCTCGCAAAAGCTCTTCACGGGCTCGCCTTCGTAAGCCTGGGGGTTGTGGAAGTACTCGCCGGGGTCGCCCGGTCCCAGGCACATCACATCGTGCCTGAGAAACAGCTCTTCGAAGTATCTCCCCGACATCCCGCCCGCAATCTGCCACACCGCACGCTCACTCATGTCCTTGCCTCCGATACCTGAGCGTTGAGCCTTTGATGCGGTGTGCCTTGCGGCGCGTGCGCCCGGGTTCCCTGAGTTCCCTGTTTCCAAACGGCAGAACTATAGTCGGGTCGTGCAAGAGTGCCGCCTCCGCCGTCGGAGTACGTGTTGAGAATGACTTTAGCAGGCGTAGCTCATCGTCTTCAGGCTCCGACGAGGCGCACCAGTGCACGCGTGCCTGATCCAGACCGAGCAGGGTCTGCACCCAGTGGCCGCCTGCGTGGGGCCGTGCGTCTCCCAGCGGAGTGCGGTAGAAGGCGCTCACCCGCTGCCGAACGCTCACGGTGGCGCTGCCTACATAGATCACGGCTTGAGAGGCTAGCCAGAATCTCGCGAGGCGGGCTACTAATTCGGCGGAACTCGGCCGGTTCCCCTCGAGCAGCAAAGTCGGGACTCTCGTGATCCAGAACGCCACCTTTTCTAGCGCAATGGGCGCGGTGGCAACCGGCGCGTGCCACTCGACGACGTAGACGCCCGGTTTCCTGAGTTGCGGTGGTTCGTCCCATGGGACCGATCCCTCCGAGCGCAACCCCACGGACTCGAGGAGAGCATTCGCGTGGCTCACATGTCCCCCTTAAACCGGAGGTAGGGTAGCTCGAACCCACGAAATTCCGGCAGGAAGAGGAGTAGACTCTCAGGCCTTCCACCGTTTCGAGGTCTCCATGAACGCACTGCCGCGTCGGTTTCGGACTCTCGACCACAAGGAGTTTCGGCAGGTGCCGAAGTCAGACGTCCTGGTCAAGGATCTGGCCGAATCCGGATTCGACAAGCTCATCGTGGAGCACCGCGACGTGGTTGCGGAGCTCCTCGGCGAGGCGGGTCTCATTGACGCCGACTCCAAACTGAAAGTCCTTGCCGTGCAGCACCAGCAGGGTCAGCTCTTGAGTATCGACGTGCTTTTCGCCGAGATCGATGGCAAGGGGGATGGCGAGAACGGGCTCTTCCGACGCTTGGTCGTTGTCGAGGACAAGCTGGAGAAGAATGCTGAGCAGCGTCGTCGGGTCCTGGCCCAGGTCATGGACTATGCGCGAGAGCTTCAGGATCGATCCAAGCGTTCAGAGATTCTTGAGCATCTGCACAAACACCATCCGGAGTGGGCCAAAGAGAACGACGAGGAGGTGCAGCGGAGTCTCGACGAAGGGAATTTCCTTCTTGTCCTCGCGGGCGACCGATTCGATCCGCGTCTGGTGGATCTCGTGAAGCATCACGAGAATCGGATCGATCCCACGGACCTGGCAGAGATCTGCATGGTCGGGCTCGCGCTCTTCCGCGGCCCGGACGGAATGATCGGAGTCGTTCCGAACCTCGTGGGCGCCGTCACCAAGGGAAATCGCGACATCACGATCTCGCTTCAGGTTTCAACTCCGGACGGTCAGCCCCTGCGGTCTGAAGTCACGGAGATTTCGGAGACACGAGAAGGTCGCACTCGAATTCGAGGGAGCCGGGCATGGGAAGCTCAGTCGTTCTACGCAGAGCTGCTCAGCTACTCGAAAGGCCCGAAGCCTGGGGAGGTCCTAACTGCGATTGAGGCTTGGGCTGCCGCCTCCGGCGTTCATGTGGTCTGGGGTGGGGGTCTCAAAGAGGGATGGATCTATTTCGCCTTTTCCCCGCCGAAGCCGACGGCGTTCCTGTCAGCAAACACTAAGGGGCGCCTATACGTTTCGTTGGCGAACCTGCAACATCTGTCGAAGTACCGCGAGGAGCCTTCGCGGCGAGACTTGGTCCGGAGGTTGAATCAGGCAGGCGGGGTTTCCTTCGGGGAGGACAAGTCCAACTCATGGACGTCCGTGCCGCTCTCGACGCTGGCCGATGAGAAAAAGCGTGCGGCTTTGCTCCAGATCGTCAGCGGAGTGTACGACGACGTGAAGCAAGGGATGGGGCTCTGAGCCCATGACCAGCGAGTGCGTCGGAGCCTTCGTCTCGTTGGAAGATTACATCCTCATTCCCAAAGTAGAACTGGCGGCAGATCAGCGGAGTCACGTCTCAGAGCGTTTGCGGCTACCGGAGAACAGTGCTCGGGGCGGTCCCTCGATTCAATGGGAGAAGCAGGAGGCCGGACTCTTCGGGCTGGTGCACCGGGTGAGCGGTGAAGTGCACGCGATTCTTTCTGCAGAGGGCGCCTTCGATCGCGCGAACGTTGGGTGGTTTGTCGACTACCAGCATCGGGGGAAGGGAGTTGGACGTGCTGCCATCGATCTACTTGTCGAGAAGATGAAGGCTCTCGGCTTCAAGGCGGTCGGCGCTATCACCATCGACTCAGACCAGCACGAAGCAAGTGGACGTCTGGTCGTGCGGATCAAACGCCTTTTCGGCCAGCTTGAGCGACTCGTGTGTGACGAGAGGTCGAACGCCTGGTGCCGTCACCGTGTGGGAATCGAGCGTGCGGCCGAGCCCCCGCGGCGGCGGATCGACTGCTCACTTCACGACAACTCCGGCGTTGAAGAATTCCTGAAGGCGTACGGCAATCAGGAGTTCCCCGGCTACGTCGTCTTCGTTGATCTCGTCGGATCCTCCGAACACGTCCGCGGCCGTGCACCCGAGGAGGTCTCAAAGTACTACGGCGTCTTCCAGAAAGGCGTCCTCGCGCTCGCCGACGGTGAACACATTCTGGTGGACAAGACAATAGGCGACGAAGTTCTGCTCGTGCTGCCCGACTGCGGCGGGGAGCAGGGCCCTGCGGCCGATACCACGTCCGGGAAACTGATGGCAGGTCTGTGGGGACTGCAGAGAAAGCTCGGAGAGAAGTACCGGATGCGCGTCGGTGTTGCCGTGGGCAAGCTGTTTCTTGCGCCCGTGGAAAGCTCGACCTACGAAGAGTGGAATGTGTTCGGCGAGTCCGTAGCCTTGGCGAAGCGTCTGCACGGGCTCCCTGAACTCAAAGACCCTGCAACCATCGCGTGCGCGTTCGGGGCCCTGGTCTCCGACGTGCCTGATGCTCGTCGTTTCGAGAACCTGCTCGCCTTCATCCGCAATCAGCCGTGGAAGAAGCCTCCGCCCTTCGTGATTCCGGCACCGGAGCAACTTCGAGGAGTGGGACCGGCGAGGGTGTCTTTCTTGCTTCCGAACTGACGGCGCTCTTCAGGAAAGTCGCGCGGAGAGTGCCGGAAACCGTGCGACTGGATACCGAGCGGTCATTACTACGAGGAGGGAAGCGCTCGTTTGGGAAGCGCGATTTTCGTGAGACGTTCAGACCTTTGACTGCAAGCGATTGTCTTGTTAGGTTGCTGTTAGTATGGCTTCCAAAGTCACATCAAACGAGTTGGTCATCGCCTTGGTGCATCCGATTGGCATCGATGCTGACCGTGTCACGAGGCTGGTGAAGCGGCAGCTCAAGCGGTGCAAGTACTCAGCGAATGAGATCCGGCTAAGTTCCTTGATTCCACCGCTAAAAGGCAACTGGCCGAGCAAACCGGCGATTGCGCGGATCACGTCAAGAATCGAGGGAGGCAACTTCCTGCGACGTCGGACGAATGACGGCTCGATTGTGGCGAAACTGGCGGTGGAGCGGATCAAACGTCTGCGGGGGCCGCAGCCCAAGCTCCTCCCCGCGACGGGCCACATTCTTCGATCCCTAAAGCATCCGAAAGAAGTGCAGCTTCTCCGACACGTTTACGGACCGGGGTTCTACCTCCTCGGCATCGGATCCTCCGAGGAATTCAGGAGGAAGAACCTCGAGAAGGTGATGTCGCGGAAAGACGCGGCACACCTCATGGGGCGAGATCGTAAGGAGGAGGGGAATGAATTCGGTCAACGGATGGAGGAGACCTTCGAGTTAGCGGATTTCTTTTTCGACATCGACCAACCGAAAGCCGAGGAACGGCTCGCGCGGTTCTTCGACGTCGTTTTCGGACATCCGTACAGCACGCCGATGGCTGATGAACACTTCATGTTCCTGGCTTACGCAGCAGCCCTGCGTTCCGGCGACCTGTCCCGCCAGGTCGGAGCGGCCGTAGTCACATCGACGGGAGAGATCGCCGGCCTCGGCTGCAATGATGTGCCCTCTCCTGGCGGGGGGCTCTACTGGCCCGATGAACCGGGCGCGACCAAGTTCGATCAACGTGATCTGGTCCGGGGCCAGGACGCCAATGAGCTGCAGAAGCGAGAGATCGTTCGCGACGTCATCTACAAACTTCGTGAAGGCAACCAACCCTTACGAGATGCGCTCCAGCGCCGATGTGTCGACGGGGGCCTCCCTCGGTCGGTGGTAGACAAGATCCTTCAGAAACTGACCGATATACCTGATCAGGAGTTGGTTGCCCTCCTCGAGCCGGTGCTTCGTGAGTCTAGGATCGGAGATATAACCGAGTACGGGCGAGCAGTTCACGCTGAGATGGAAGCCATTCTCTCGGCCGGACGTTCAGGGGTCAGCATCTGCGGGGGCACGCTCTTCACGACGACGTTTCCTTGCCACAACTGCGCGAAGCACCTGATCGCGGCGGGCTTGCGGAGGGTGGTGTACATCGAGCCTTACCGAAAGTCGAAGGCACTCAGCCTGCACTCGGACGCGGCTCAGCTCGGAAAGGGAAAGGGCCGACAAGAACGGGTTCAGTTCGAGGCCTTCAGCGGAGTTGGACCAAGACGGTTCTTCGAGTTGTTCTCAATGAAGTTGAGCGCTGGGTACAACCTGAAGAGGAAGGACCCGATCACAGGCAAAACCGTGGCTTGGAAGCCCGAGGTCCGCGTTCCGATGCAGACTCAGTCGTACCTGGAACGGGAAGACCTCGTGACCGTGGAGCTTTCGGAAAAACTGGAAGCCGAGTAAGCAAGGAGGACTGCGATGTCCAAGAAAACCGAAGATAAAGCGTTTCAAAAGTCCGTGGCAGAGTCGCAGAAGAGAGTTAACGACATGCCCGCATGGAAGCACCTGAATGCGTGGGTCATCGCGGACTCGCGGATCTCACTGCCCGCGAAACCGGCTCAGAGTCCGACGCCACGTCCACCTGCTGGCTCCGCGACGAAGGCCAAAAAGTAAGCAGAAGAATATCCCGCTGGAGCGTGCCGGCCATGGGCAGCAGGCACACACTCTTTTTGCACACGTCTGCGGGAACGTCCTCGTGTTCGCGATTCTCGATTTAGCCGAGTTTCCCGGCGGATGTTCCGGAGTCCTTCGCGGCCGCGGGGTGCAAGAGGCTCGCCGAACGCGCCGACCAACGTGTACGTACCGAGTGATTTCGCGCCCTTCGTCGGCCTCGGGCTACAGACCGTCGGCGGACGCGCACGGATAGCGTCTCAATCTCGAACCTTCGCCCTGCTTTGCCACTTCCGACGCCTCTGGAATGCGGGCGTGTTAAGGGACAGGGAGCTGACGCTTTTAACCGATCAATCCTCGGCGGTTCTCGGACTCCGACTGGTCGTCGGGATCAACGGGGCGGCCGCGTACGCAACCCTGCCTTCTCGAGTCCTTGGCACGAAGAGAGCTGCCGAATCACAATTATCGGCCACCCTTTGAGGGCGCCTGCTGCCAGGTCCGACGCATCTGCTGCTTCCGCTGGGCCTGCAGCAGGGCGCCCGTGGCCTTCGCTCGATACGAGAACATCGTTTTGCTCACCGCCAGCTTTCGGGAGGCGGTCCCAACGTCGTTCCCCGCTTCAATGAGTTTGAGTGCTGCATCGCGGGGAACGAGCAGCGCGCCGG
>CAVPNQ010000134.1:0-13091 GCA_963706735.1 uncultured Planctomycetia bacterium | reverse complement strand
GACAAGCCGATAAATTTGTTCACGAGATAGATAGGTGTTCGAGATGATCAGCATCTGCTTTTTGAGATCGCGCGCGTAGGCAATCGCGTCACAGATAATGGGGTCAGGCAGCGTCCATTGGTTTTCATGGGCTACCTCTATTTCCATCGCCTGCGCACGGTTTTCCGCCGAAAGCGCGACGAATTCGTCATAAATCTCAGCGAGAGTTACTTCGTGAAACGCGCCCGTCCGGGTCTTCCGTTCGCGGGCACGAGCTTCCGCGTATATTCGTGCCTGCATAAATTTGCCGGGTGCGAAATCCTCACTTAGAATATTTTCATCCAGCAATTTCTGGCCGAGGCTCCAAAAGACATCGGTTGGCTTACGGTATGGTCGCCAGACGATAGTGTCGAAAAAAGTCGAAACTCACGGACGGATCCGTCAGGAGTGGGGCCGCTGTTCCTTGTTGCCGCGGGTCCAGGCGCCCGCGCTGCAGACGCTTCGAGAGGACACCATGGCGTCGTTCCATTTCGTGGGAATCGGCGGGATCGGGATGTCGGGCGCGGCGCGCATCCTGATGTCGCGCGGGATCGCGGTGTCGGGAAGCGACATCGGGAAGAGCGAAGTGGTGGACGAGCTCTCGCTGAAGGGGGCGCGGATCGCGCTCGGGCACGCGGCGGAAAACGTGCCGGCGGAGACGACGCGGGTGGTGGTGACGGCGGCGGTGGACGAAAAGAATCCCGAGATCATCGAGAGCCGCAAGCGCGGGCTGCCGATCGTGAAGTACGCGACGCTGCTGGGCGAGCTGATGCGCGACCGGTACGGGATCGCGGTGGCGGGGTGCCACGGGAAATCGACGACGAGCGCGATGACGGCGTTCGTGCTGGATCGCGGCGGGTACGAGCCGAGCTTCGTGGTCGGCGGCGGGATTCCCGATCTCGGCGGGTCGTCGCGCGGCGGGAAGGGTGAGCCGTTCGTGGCCGAGGCGTGCGAGCACTTCCGCAGCTTCCATAACCTCTATCCGCACGTCGCGGTGGTGACGAACATCGAGGAGGACCACCTCGACTACTACCGCGACATCGACGAGATCATCGGGTCGTTCGGCGTGTTCCTGTCGCACGTGCCGCCGGAAGGGCTGATCGTGATCAACGGCGAGGACTCGAACTGCGCGAAGGCGCGGAAGGCCGCGCGGTGCCGGGTCGAGACGTTCGGGCTGAACGAGGGAGTGGACTGGCGCGCGGTGAATCTGCGAGTCGAGGACGCGCGGTGGAAGTTCGAGGTCCTGTATCACGACGCGCTCTTCGGGACTTTCGAGCTGGCGATCCCGGGCGAGCACAACGTGAAGAACTCGCTGGCGGCGATCGCGGTGGCGCACTCGCTCGAGATGCCGGGGAACCGGATCGCGGAGGCGCTCGCAAACTTCCACGGCGTGCAGCGCCGGCTGCAGTGGCTCGTGCGCGGCCCGGTGTCGGTGATGGACGACTACGCGCACCACCCGACGGAAGTCCGCGCTTCGCTCGCCGCGCTCCGGTCGATCTGCCCGGACAGGAAGATCATTGCGGTGTTCCAGCCGCACCAGTACTCGCGGACGCTGATCTTCCGCGACGGGTTCGCGCATGCGTTCGCCGACGCCGACGAAGTCATGATCCCCGGGATCTACGCCGCGCGCGACACGGACGAGGACCGCCGCGCCGTCTGCGCCGCCGACCTCGCCGACGACATCCGCGCGACCGGCGTCGCCGCCCGCGCCTTCGACTCCTTCGACGCCTGCGTCACCGCCCTTCGCAACTGCCCCGCTGGCACCGTCGTCGTCACGATGGGCGCCGGCGACGTCTTCAAGATCGCCGGCGCCGTCTCCCTCCTCGTCCCCAAACCCGATTCCGGAAGGGTGGCCGTATGATCCTCAAGCGCGACGAGCCTCTCGCCCCCCGCACGTCGTACCGCATCGGCGGGAAGGCCGAGTACTTCTTCATCCCCGAGCGGATGGAGGAGGTCCCGCAGGCGATGTCGTACTGCCGCGCGAAAGGCCTCGACCTCCGCGTCCTCGGCGGCGGCACCAACGTCCTCGTCGGCGACCGCGGCTGGCCCGCGGTCCTCTCGCTCGAACGTTTCAAGCACACCGATTCCTTCGGCCCGTTCGCCAAGGCCGAGGCCGGCGCGTCGTTCCCCGGGTTCGTGAAACGACTCGCGGACAACGCGAGCAAGGGAGCGGAAGCGCTCTGCGGGATCCCGGGCACTGTCGGCGGCGCGCTGCTCATGAACGCGGGCGGCCATTACGGCGAGATCGGGGAGTTCGTGAAGCGCGTGAAGGTCGTCGAGCCGGACGGGCGGATCGTGTCGCTCGAGCGCGAGGCGTGCGGGTTCCGCTACCGCGACTCGGACCTGAAAAACCGGATCATCCTCTCGGCGGACTTCGAGTTTCCCGAGGGCGATCGCGACGAAATCCGTTCGCGGATGCGCGAGATCTTCCAGAAGAAGAAGGCATCGCAACCGCTGCACAGCCATTCGGCGGGATGCGTGTTCAAGAACCCCCCGGGCATTTCGGCGGGCCGGATCATCGACGAGTGCGGCTTCAAGGGCGCGCGGATCGGCGGCGCGGCCGTGAGCGTCGTGCACGCGAACTTCCTCACCAACGACGAGGGCGCTTCCGCTGCCGACATGCTGGAGCTGATCAGCCGGATCCGCGGGGGAGTGAAGGAACGGCATGGGGTGGAGCTGGAGCTGGAGATCAAGGTGTGGGGGTAGGAAGGGCAAAAGGCAAGGAACCAAGTTCCAACTTCCAAGTAAACGCCAAAGGGCAAAAGGCCAACTTCCAAGGGAAGTGGCAACGGGGGATACGATGAGAAAGCCTAAGGATCGGTTTCGCGCGCTGTCGGATAGGACGCTGAAGGTTGCCGTGCTGGCGGGCGGGCCCGGGTCGGAGAGGGAAGTCTCGCTCCGCAGCGGACGCGCGGCGCATAAAGCGCTCTGCGATGCCGGATTCCCGGCGGAACTGGTGACGATCGACGCCGCGCTGCCGGAACCGTTCGAGTACGACGCGGCGTTCCTCGCGCTCCACGGCCGGTTCGGCGAGGACGGGACGCTCCAGAGAATCCTGGAAGACCGGCACATCCCCTACACCGGCTCCCCGGCCGATGCGTCGTTCAACGCCTTCGACAAAATCCTCAGCAAGTCCCTCTTCATCGCCCACGCCGTCCCGACCGCCGGGTTCACGACGGTGGGGAAGGGCGACGACTCGTTCGCGCGCGCTTCCGCCGCGGCCGAGGTCGGATTCCCGCTCGTGATCAAGCCGGCGCGTGAAGGTTCCAGCGTCGGCATCTCGATCGTCCGCGACCGCGCGGGCCTCGACGCCGCGTTCGACTCGGCGTTCCGTTACGACTCGCGCGTCCTCGTTGAGGAGTTCATCGCGGGCCGCGAGCTCACCGTCGGCATCCTCGAGGGGCGAGCCCTTCCGCTGATCGAGATGCGCCCGAAGCGCGAGTTCTTCGACTTCGAGGCCAAGTACGTCGATACCGGCACCGAGTACGTCATCAACCCCGAGCTCCCCGAGATCGTCGAGCGCTCCGTCGCGCAGGCCGCCGTCGCCGCCCACCGCGCGCTTCGCTGCGAGCATTTCTCGCGCGTGGACGTGATCTACAACGAGAAGCGCGGGCCGATGGTGCTCGAGGTGAACACGCTGCCGGGCCTGACCGAGCGGTCGCTCCTGCCGAAGGCGGCGGGCGCGGCGGGGCTCGATTACGCGGCGTTGTGCGAGACGATGTTGCGCCTGGCGCTCAAGCGGGCCAGCGCTTCCAAGGTCAAAAAGGCCGCCCGCGGGTAGACTGGGCGCCTTCGCTACCAGGAACCCGCAGAGATGCCGAGAACGCCGGAGTCCGCCGCCCAGTACGTTCTGCTGCACGCCGGATTCTGCTCGCAGGTTTTCACCGAGAGCTATGTCGAGTACATCGTCTGGGGCAGGAAGAAGCTGTCGAAGGAC
This sequence comes from uncultured Planctomycetia bacterium, assembly GCA_963706735.1. Classification (GTDB taxonomy): domain Bacteria; phylum Planctomycetota; class MHYJ01; order WSZJ01; family WSZJ01; genus WSZJ01. Next base: position 9,136 of record CAVPNQ010000134.1, on the reverse strand, counting down.
CTGGCGCCGACTCCCGGGCACGGTGAGCGCATCAAGCGGGAGTGTTTCCGGCTGCTGATGTACAGCGCGCTGGCACAGACGGCCGCCGCCGTGCGGGAGACCCAGAGCAAGCTGGACGTCAGCGCCACGCGGCAGGCACTGCAGGCGGCGCTGCTGAAAGCTCCCGCGGATCTCGCGGGAAGCGCCGAAGAGACGAAGAACCGCGTCGCCCGGTATCACGCCGCGTGGACCGCCGGCCCCGACCGCCTGCAGGCGGAACTCTTCAAGGTGCTGGCGGAAGCAACCGGGCTCGCCGGGACGCCCTTCGAGAAAACGATCAACGAGGTCTCCGCGAACGGGGCGAAGGACTGGATCAAGGAAGGGTTGCGGCTGGTGAAATCGGCGGTGATGTAAGAAGAGTGACTTCATGCGCCTCGAGCGATCGCCGCCCCGGGAATTCATTCGGCCCGGCTCGCGCAGGATCGCGCTTCCAGGCTGCAGCCGCCGCGCGCGGCATGCGTTACAGTAGGCGGCCATGCGCATCCTGATCGTCTGCACCGGGAATCTGTGCCGTTCGCCGATGGCGGAGCACCTGCTGAAGCGGGCGCTGGCGCGGTCGGTGCGGACGCCGCTGGAGAATCTTGGCGCGCGCGGGTGGCTCGTGGAGTCGGCGGGGACGCACGCGTACGACGGGCTGGACATGCCGGAGAATGCGAAGCGGGCGCTGGCGGAGCTGGGGATCACGGGGGTGAAGCATTCGGCGCGGCTTCTGCGCGCGGCGCACCTCGTTGCGGCGGACGTGGTGGTGGCGGCGGCGGAGGAGCATCTGGAGGCGATGAAGATGCTGCACGCGGAATCGGCGCCGAAGCTGCGGATGCTGGACCCGGAGCGGGACGTGTACGACCCGATGGGGCAGGGACTCGAGAAATACCGGGAGTCCGCCGCGCACATTTCGGTGCGGGTGGAAGCGCTGGCGGCGGAGTTGCTCAAGGGAAAGCCGGACGCGGGAGCGTAAGAAGCCTTTCCCGTACCCGTGCGCGTGCCCGTGCCCGTGCCCGGTCGTTCGTTCAACCCTGCGCTCGGTACGACAACGACCGGGCACGGGCACGGGCACGGGCACGGGCAGGGGCACGGGAAAGACTCGGTACCTAGACCGGTTGGAATCTTTGAGATGAACTTGACAGCATTACAGTAGTAGCGTATAAATACTGTCATCATGACGCCGCCCACCGACGATCTCACGCTCGACACCCTCTGCCAGGACGCCACCCGTCTCCTGCAGAAACACGCCCTTCTCGACGCCCAGAAGGACGGCCGCGTCACCGACGCCCCCGACCCCCGCACGGTCCGCTACTACCAGGGCCTCGGCCTCGTTGACCGCCCCCGCATCGTGGACAGGGAAGCGCGCTACGGCTGGAAACAGGTCCTCCAGGTCCTCGCGATCAAGGCCCTTCAGCACCTCGGGCTCCCGCTCGGCCAGATCCAGAACCGCCTGACCGGCCGCTCCGAGGCCGAGCTCGAGTCCGTCCTGCGCGGCGTCACCGAGCGTCCGCAGCCGCGCAAGCCCGCCGTCAAGTCCGTCGCCCTCCGCGAAGTCGTCCTCGAACCCGGCCTCCGCCTGCTCGTCGAAGACGGATGGACCGCTTCCGACCCCGAAACCCTCGTCGCCCGGTTCCGCGCGGCCCTGACCGCGCTTTCTTCTTCTGATGGAGGCCCAGACCATGCAGCCCGCTGAGATGCTTGCCCTGTTCGACCGCGCCGGTCGGTCGCGCGGCGTCGGGCAGATCGAATGCACGCGCGGCAAGGAGCAGGTCATGCTCCCGCTCGCGTCCGTGTCGATCAAAGCCCGCGTCGCCGACCGCGTCGCCTGCGTCACCCTGACGCAGACGTTCCAGAACCCGTTTCCCGATCCGCTCGAGGCCGTCTACATTTTCCCCATGGCCGGCGGCTGTGCCGTCCGCGACGTGGAAATGAGGGTGGGGAAGCGCGTGATCAAGGCCGCGATGAAAGAGCGGCAGGAAGCGCGGGCGGCGTATGCCCGGGCGATCCAGGAAGGGAAGCGCGCCGCGCTGACGGAGCAGGAGCGTGACGACGTTTTCACGATGACGGTCGGGAACATCATGCCGGGTGAGAGCGTGACGGTCGTGATCGAGACGGCTGAGCGGCTCCCGTATTTCGACGACGGGATGACCGAGCTTCGCCTCCCGATCGTGGTCGCCCCGCGCTACATCGCCGGCACGCCGGTGGACGGCGAACCGACGGGCGACGGCGTCGAGGCCGACACGGACGCCGTGCCGGATGCTTCGCGCATCACGCCCCCGCGGCTGGCGGAAGGGTTCGACCCGAAGGTGGCGCTCGCGATCGACGTCGAGCTGCTCACGGCGGGGGAGGAACTGCGCGACGTCGCGTGCACCCAGCACGCCGTCCGCACGTCCCTCGGCGCGGAGAAAGTCGGCGTCAAGCTCTCGAACCAGCACGAACCCCTCGACCGCGACTTCGTTCTCCGCTGGCGCGTCGCTTCTGCCTCGCTCCGCACCTCCTGCCTCGCCTGGAAGGACGACAAGGGCCGGCGCTTCGCCATGCTCTCCGTCATTCCGCCGAAGCGCGACGGGTTCCTCGGGCTTGCGCGCGACGTCGTCTTCATCCTCGACCACTCCGGCTCGATGGCGGGGATCAAGATGGCCAGCGCGGCGCGGGCGTGCTCGATGCTGCTCTCGACGCTGGGGCCGCGCGACCGGTTTGCGATCGTGGCGTTCGACGACAGCACGTCGTGGATGGTGAGCGGCGGCATGGAGGAGCAGTTCACGTTCGCCGACGACGCCGGCGTAGCGCGCGGCGACGCGTTCCTCCGCACGATCTCCGCCGACGGTGGCACCGAGCTCGAGCCCGCGCTGGGCGAAGCGCTCGAAGCGGTGCTGAAGCGCCGCGAGACGGCGGGGCGCTCCCCGGTCGTCGTGATCCTCACCGACGGGGAAGTCGGCGACGAGTCCGGGATCCTCAAGGTTCTCCAGCAGAAACTCGGCGACTCCCGCACGTTCACCGTCGGCATCGACACCGCCGTGAACAGCGGATTCCTGAAGCGGCTCGCGTCGCTCGGCGGCGGCACCGCGTCGTTCGTGACACCCGGAGGAGATCTCGAGGACGCGTTGCGTTCGGTCGGCCGCGAGATCGGCCAGCCGCTCGTCACCGACCTCGCGATCGCCGGAAAGGCGCTCGACGCCGGCTCGCTCGCGCCGTCGCGCATCCCCGACCTGTTCGCAGGACGCGCAGCAAACGCATTCTTCATCCCGACCAAGGACAAGACCGTCCGCGTCACCGGCCGGTTCTCCGACGGCCGCAAGTTCGACGAAACGGTCCCGATCCGCGAGATCGACCAGCCCGCGCTCGCCAGCCTCTGGGCCCGCGCCCGCGTCGCCGACCTCGAGGACCGCTTCCGCATGCATCCTCAGGAGCAGACCGACCTGAAGACGCAGATCGTGAAGATCGCCTGCGAGCACAACATCCTCACGCGCTTCACGGCCTTCGTCGCGGTGGACCACGCCGAGATCGTGAACCCGACCGGCCAGGCCCGGCACGTCGTACAGCCCGTGGAGAAGCCGGCGAAGTGGGAAATGGACGACAGCGCCCTCCCCTCGATGGCGGTGGACTGCTGCGCGATGCCGAATGATGCGGGCAGGCTCTCCGAGGATCTGGAGCAGGACGATCGCGTCGTCAGCAAGGCCAGCCTCTCAAACAAGAAGTCGCCGCCGCGCCCGAGTTCCGTGCCGCCGCCTCCGCCGTGTCCCTCTCCTGCAGGTGCGGGCCGCGTCGGGCTGTCCTTCTCCGACGCATCGGTTCCTCGCCGTCCGCAGGAGCCCGCGCTGCCCGACAAGGATCGCGAGGCCTTCACCCACGCGCTCGAAGCGTTCGCGAAGGCGCTCACCGCGGCGCGCCTGGAGGCGAAAGCCGGGCGCATCCCGCAGACCGATGTCCTCGAAGAAGCCCGCGTGGACCTCGTCCGCACGCTCGCCGGTTCGCCGCTCGCTTCCGACGTCCCTCTCCTGCAGCGCTTTCTCCGCCAGTCCGCCGTCGAGCTCGTCGCGGCCTGCCGCACCGAGGGCGCGACGGCGCCGGGGCTGCACGAGATGTTTGAGCACCACGCGAAACTGTTCGAGGCCGCCCTCAAGGAGGCCGACGCCGCCCTCGCGGGCAAGCGCGGCCGCAACTGGTGGGCCTTCTGGGAGAAAACCGTGTGACCGACGCCGGGAGCGCCGACTCCCGCCGCGAACCCCGCGGCCGGACCAGGCGCTCCCGGGAAACGGAAGAGCCGTGAAGCCAGCGGCGGCCGGACGGCAGCGGGGCGTGCCCCCCCTTCGCGCCCGCCGCGAACCCAACGGCTCTTCCGAATGTCCTCCGGGAAAGATGTGAGCCCGGGAGCGCCATGTCCTGTTCCGTCACCCTGGGCCGGTGTGCGGAGCGGGGTCGCTCCCGGGCTTTCACCTCCCCGTAGGCACCACGAACTCGTCCCTCTCCTCGTGCCATCCCGGCCGATAGACCATTCCCGCGTCCACCGGGACGAGCTTCCCGCGGATCTCGGTCTCGCCGACCTCGAGCATCACGAAGTGGTGGATGCCCTGGACGAAGTGGCGCGAGCCGGGCTCGATGCGGTCGGGTTCGAGCGAGGTGAATTTCCCGCCGGCACCGCCAGTCACGATGCAGGTCATGGTGCGGCCCTCGGCCGGGACGTCGATGCGCTCGTAGGCATGCGCGTGGCCCGAGAGATAGAGCGGCACGTGGTGGCGGCGCACGACCTGGTCCGCGACGAAGTGGCGCACGGAGGGCGAGGGCGGTTCGAGCGAAGCGCTGGAGTAGGGCGGGAAGTGCGAGCAGACGATGGTCGTGAGCTGCTTCTCGTCGGCCTCTTTCAGCGTTCCCTTGAGCCACTTGATCTGGGGCCCGTCCACCGCCACCGGGTCGAAGTCTCCCCACACGTCGTCGCCGGAGTCGAGCACGACGATCCGCAGCCGCCCCAGGTCGATCGACTTCCAGAGGAGGTCCGGCTCCGCCGCCCCCGTGAACGCCGCCACGTCCTCGCGGTCCGCCGCGTGGTACAGGTCGTGGTTTCCCGGCACGAACACGAACGGCACCCGGTCTTCGCCGCGAAGCGGCCACGACTCTTCGAGAAACCGGTTGAACCCGTCAGGGTCCCTCGGCGGCCCCAGCGGGCGCAGCACGGTCTCGTGCCAGATCGCCGGGAAGGGCAGCAGGCTGAGCAGCCCGAACGCCGGTTTCCCGCGCTGCGCCTGCGGCCAGAAGGGAACCGCGTAGGTCAGCGTCCCCCAGTCCGGCAGGTTCCCCGCCGGCAGGCAGTCGCAGGCGTCCCCCGTGAAGATCACGAGGTCCGGCTTCCGCCTCCGGATCTCCGCCACCACCGCCCGCTGCACCGCGGCGTCCCCCTGGGCGTCCCCGTAGACCGCGATGCGGAACGGCCGGCCCTCGGGAAGCGCCGCGGGCATCGCGACGCTGAGCGCCTTCCCGTCGATCAGCCACTTCGCGTCCGGATGCGGGTGGCCGGCGATGGAAGCGCACCCGCAGAGGGCAGCGAGGAGGGCGAAGGGGAGAAGGCGCACGGGCGGGAGTCTAGCGAGCCCGCCCCGGGCCCGCCAGCGCGCGTCCCGTCGCGTGGAACTTTCCCGCCGGGGTCGCGTCCAAGCCTCGTCACCTTTGCCGGAGCTCATCCATGCGCCCCTTCGCCGCCCTGTCGCTCTTTCTCCTCGCCCTCGCTCTCCCTGCCCGCGCCGACGAACCCACCCGGAAGTTCGGGCGCACGCTTCGCGAACTCGTGGACGACCTGAAAGCGGAGAAAGGCGACATGGGCGCGAACGCCGCGATCCTGGGCGAATTCGGCAAGGAGGCGTTCGAGCCGGCGGTGGAGCTTGCCCGCGACGCGCGCCCGGGCGTGAAACACTGGGGACTCTACGTCCTCGGCCGCGTGGGCGGCCCCGCCGACAAACTGCTGCCGATCGCCGAAGACGCCCTCGCCTCGGACAACGAGCGCGTGAAGATCGGCTCCGCGATGGTCCTCGGCCGCTGCGGCCGGCGCGCGGGACCGCTTCTCAACAAGGCCCTCGCCTCCGAAACCGGCGTGCCGCTCACGTGGTTCCTCGGCGTCGCGAGAGAGCTGGCCCACGAAGTCACCGGCATCGAGGACGGACTGGCGGCAGCCTTGCTCCACGGCCGCGAGGATCAGCGCGACGACGTGCTCCGGGTGCTGGCGGCGCGCGGCGAGGCGGCGGGTCCTGCTGCTGCGGCGCTCATCCGCACGGGCGACGGCGACTCGCTGAAATGGGGATGCGCGCTGGTGAAGCGACTCGGCCCGGCGGGCGCCTCCGCGGTGAACGACCTGGCCGCGAAGCTCGGGGACGCCGGACTGGACGCGGAGGCGCGGAAGCGTCTCGAGCAGGCGATGGCTGCGACGGGCGCGGCCTGCGTGGATGCCGCTCGGAAGATCGCGCTCTCCGGCGATGCCGAAGCGCGCCGTCTTGCCGCGATGCGCGTCCTGAGCCAGGCCGGCGCTCCCGCCGCCGCCGCTATCAGCGAAGTCCTCGCTTCCGTGACGGGGGCCGTGCGCACGCAGTTCCTTGAGACGGCGGCGGCGACCGAGGCGCCCAGCATCCCGGCGCTGGCAGAAGCGAGCCGCAAGGGCCCGGAAGGCGATCGGCTCATCGCGACGCGAGCCCTCGCCGCTCACCCCGGCCTGGCGGGGGAAGCGCTTCCTGCCCTCGCCCATGCGCTGGGCGACGAATCCGCGAAGGTGCGGCTGGCGGCCTACGAGGGAATTTCGGCGCTGGCGTGGAGGGCGCCGGCGGCGTGGGAGGAGCAGCAGGCGGCGGTGAAGCATCCGGATCCCGCGATCCGCGCGGCGGCGGTGCCGGAGGTATTCGCGCGGATCCTCCGCGAGTACACGGAGAAGACGCCTGAGAAGGGCCCGCCGGGGTACGTGGGCTCGCGCGACGCAGCGGCCGTCGTGGAGCGCGCCATCGCGGACCCGGAGCCGGTGGTCGCGCGCGCGGCGCTGGGGTGCCTGCGCGACTGGATTCCCGAGGTGATGCCGGACCCCGACATGAAACTCCCGCACCCGCTTCTCGCCAGCGTGCTCCTCGGGCTCGACCAGGCCGACGACGAGGTCGCGACCGCGTGCGAAGGAAAGGTCGCGGCGTTCGCCGGCCATTCCCGCGCCTTCGTGAAGAGCATCGTCGTCACGATAGCCGGCCACCCGGCGCGCGGCCGCGTCCGCCTCGTCCGTGCCCTGGGACATTCCCACGCCGACGCGCGCCCCGTCGTCCGCGAGATGCTCGTCGAATTCCTCGCGGACGAGGACGAAACCGTGCGGCAGGAAGCCAGGAAATCGATCGAAGCGCTCAAGGCCACCGGCGGCCGCTAGTGGTGAGTCAGCTTTGATTTTGTGGGTTGCGCCCGAAGGGAGCAACCCATGGAATCAAGCGTGTCGAACCACTAGCGCTTCACGAGCTCCAGTGCCACCGCTTCCAGCTTCGCCCGGTCGCGGATCCGCGCGAGCCAGCGGGCGGGAAGCGCTTCCATGCCGTCGCGCGCGCCGAGGAGCGCCCCGGCGACGGCGGCGTTGGTATCGGAATCGCCGGCGGCGTTGACGACGGCGAGGAGGGTTTCCTCGAGCGGCGCCGGCTGGGCGACGGCCCAGAAGGCGGCGGCGGTGCAGGTGACGGTGTAGCCGATGGCGTGGCCGGCGCGGATCGGGATGTCGTCGAGCCTGCGGCGAGGGGCGTTGGCGACGGCCTCGAGGATTTCGGTTTCGGGCCGGGGCACGGCGCGGACAGCGGCGAGCGCCGCTTCGATGGCCGGCCCGCCGTTGAGGAGGGAAGCGACGGCGGCGGCGACGGCGAGGGCTCCCTGGGTGCAGCGGGGGTCGGCGTGGGTGATGGCAGTGGAGTCGTGGGCGGCGCGGGCGAGGGCGGCGGGATCGTCGTGGAAGGCGAGTCCGACGGGGGCGACGCGCATGACGCCGCCGTTGCCGGCGGCTCGGCCGAGGGACTGTTCCCAGACCATGCGGCCGGCGTCGAGGGGAGAGAAGCCCTTCTCGAAGAGCTCGACGGCCTTGCGGGTCTGGGAGCCCATGCCTCGGCCATTGGTGCGGGACCAGCGGACGAAGCGGTTGGCGAGGTCGCGCGGGTCTGCGCGGCGGAGGCGGGCGAGGGAGTCGGCGAGTTCGAACGCCTGGGCGAGGTCATCGTCCCAGGGGCGGCGGAGTTCGGCTTCCGGGATGTCGGTGATCGGCGGTGTATGCGGCTCGAGCTCGAATTCCGCGTCGAGGCCGAGCATGTTGCCGGCGGCGAGGGCGACGAGGGTGGCTTGCGCGCGGGAGGGAAGGGAAGGCATGGGTCACCATTATCGTTCTTCCGAGGCCGGCGGCGAGCGGCGAGTTGCGGGCGGCCAGCCCAGATCGGTTGCGAGCGGCGGCCTTTGACGGGAGGCGACTCGCCGCTCGCAGCTGGCAATTCGCCGCTGGACCCTTGCAGGCCGAAATGCGCATTTCTGAATCCTCACGCTCGTTCCCTTCCCCCGCTACAATGCCCCCCCACCGCTCACCAGCAGAGAGACACCATGTTCCGCGACCGCGACACCGACACGAAATCGTTCACGAAGGCCATGGGACTCTTTCCCGGCGACGGGGCGCTCTCCGTTCGCGAGGCCTACGACGTGATCATGTCCCACCTCCCGGCTCCCACGGCGGAGAAGGTGCCTCTCATGCGTTCGCTCGGGCTCGTGCTCGCCGAGGACATCATCGCCGACATGGACATGCCGCCCTGGGACCGCTCGGCCATGGACGGATACGCGGTGCGCTCGGCCGACGTTCTCCAGCCCGCCGAACTCAAGGTCGTCGATGTCATCCCCGCGGGCAAGATGAGCAAGCGCGCGCTTCAGCCCGGCGAAGCGATCAAAATCATGACGGGCGCCCCGGTGCCGGAAGGCGCGGACGCGGTGGTGCAGGTGGAGAAGACGAAATCCTCGGGCGACCTGGTGATGATCCGCGAGGTCGTTGCGCCGGGGACGAACATTTCGAAGCGGGCGCAGGACATCAAGTCCGGGGACGTGCTGGTGAAGGCGGGGAGCATGGTGCGGTCGCAGGAAGTCGGGATCA
>CAVPNQ010000133.1:0-7332 GCA_963706735.1 uncultured Planctomycetia bacterium | reverse complement strand
AAAGAAAGTTTCCGCTGCCGCCGGTTTCCCGCTGCTGTTGCGCAGCAATGCCAGCAACGCCGCGCTGGCCTTTGCACGCCATCCTCAGGCGGCAAGCATTACGCAGCGCGGCCCGGCCACGCCGGATCATGTGATTCGCACCAAGCGTCTGCCGCTGTTCGGGCGGGATGTCGATGCCTATGCGCAGGCATACAAACAGAGTTTCGAGAAAAACTCGAAACAGGCGAAGCAGCCGCTGACGATGCTCGACCCTGCGCCGCGCGTTATCATCGATCCTGAGTTCGGCCTGGTCAGTGCGGGCCGGTCGGCGCGCGACACGCAGATCGTCGATGATATTTACCTGCACACGCAGGACATCATCCTGCGCGGCGAAAAGCTCGTCGTCTCGTACTTCGGGTCCTTCGCCATCTTTGCCTGCACCCACTGGTTGCGCTCGTTCAGCTCCGCCTGCTGGTCCGCGTTCGCGCCGCACCCCAGCATGAACGTCAGCCACATCACCCGGTAGCTGTGCATCCACGACAGGTCGCCCTTGAGGTCCATCTGCTTCGCCGACTGAACGTAGAACAGCGCGTCCGTCTTGTCCTTCACGCTGATCTGCGTGATCTTCAGCGGGTAAACGCACTTGTCGGAGGCGAACGTGAAGCGCGTCGGCGTGACTTCACCGACGTACGACCCGTCGTCCTTCTTCTTCATCTGCTTCGGGTCGATCTTCATCACCGTGAAGAACCACTTCTTCCTGATGTAGAAATCAAGCGTCCCCTCGTCGCCCGAATACGTGTACTGGTTCTCCTTGAGCCACGCGAAGAGCCCGTCGGCCTGCTCGGCGACGATGATCTTGTAGTCGAGCGAGCCGACGACGCCGGCCTCCAGCACCGTGACGCCGTTCTTGCCGTCCCTGCTTCGAAAGCCCCCGCCTCCGCCGCCTTCCGCCGCGGCCGCCTTCGGAGGAGACGGGTAGAGCTCCGGCCAGAGGGGCGACGGAAGCGGCATGAGGATGGTGTAGATCGCGAGGTCCTTGAAGAAGTCGCGCGGCATTTCGTCGAGCTTGGGCTGCGACGGTGTCGGGATCACCATGCCGAAGTCGACGGCGTTGCCCTCGAACTTCGGCTGAACGGTGAAAGCCTCGATCTTCTTTTCGTCGTCCCAGGTGATGAACGCCTTCTGCCCGGGCTGGTTGATGTCCTTTTCCTGCGCGGCGAAGTAGCAGCAGGCGGCGTTGGCGCGCGGCGGGATGAGGCTGACCGTCGCAACCGCTCCGACCCCGACTGTCATGGCCGTCAGCGCCGTCGCCTTCCAGAAGCCCTGTCTCATTCGAGTTCTCCTTTGTCCGCATGAGCGTTCGCACGCCTTCGCCAGCCTTCGCACGCCTTCGCCAGCCTTCTTACGGAGGCGACGTCGGCATGATCCTCACGTACTCCTGTTCCTTGCCTGCAGGCACCGGCACCAGCACGAGATCGTCCGTCATCTCGTCCTTGCGCAGCACCTTCCGGAACTTCGTCACCCACTGCCCGCCCTGCAGGTGCCCCTTCAGACGCGACAGCCCCTTCACGTCCTCCTCGGGCGCCTCGCGCGCCGGAAGCCACATCCACTGCGACCCCGTGAACTGCCCGTTCGGGTTCGCCACCTTCACAATCGCGCCCTTCGACGGCGGGTACATCTTCTCGAGCTCTTTCAGCCTCGTCTTTGCGTACGCGTCGTCCTTGTTGTCCTTGCTCTTCTCGTAGTCATCCCAGACCGTCTTCAGGAATTCCTCCTGCGTCACCATGCGGTCGCCCGTGGCCAGGTTCGCGCCGCCCATCTGCGCGTAGTTCCGAAGCGGATCTTCCAGGACGGCGATGTCGCCCTCGCCCAGCTTGCGCGCCCACTCGAGCTTCGTCGTCTCGTACTTCGGATCCTTTGCCATCTTCGCCTGCACCCACTTGTTGCGCTCGTTCAGCTCCGCCTGCTGGTCCGCATTCGCGCCGCAGCCGAGCATGAACGTGAGGTACATCACCCGGAAGGAATGCATCCACGACAGGTCGCCCTCGAGATCCATCTGGGTCGCGGCCTGCACGTAGAACAGCGCATCCGTTTTGTCCTTCACGCTGAGCTGCGTGATCTTCAGCGGGTAAATGCACTTGTTGCTGGCGAACGTGAAGCGCGTCGGCGTGACTTCGCCCGAGTACTCGCCCTGGGGGCCCTTCTTCATCTGCTTCGGGTCGATCTTCATCACCGTGAAGAACCATTTCTTGGTGATGTAGAAGTCGAGCGTCGCCTGGTCGCCCGAATAGACGTACTTGTTCTCCTTCAGCCAGTCGAACAGCCCGTTGGCCTGCTCGGCGACGATGATCTTGTAGTCGAGCGAGCCGACCACGCCACTTTCGAGCACCTTGACGCCGTGATCTTCGCCCTTCTTCAGGTCCCTGCGGCCACCAGGTGCCCCGCCGGCCAGCGCGACATCTGCTCCCTCGTTTTCGTCCATGGGGTAGAGGTGGAGGTCCGCCCAGATCGGCTGGGGAAGCGGCATGAGGATGGTGTAGATCGCGAGGTCCTTGAAGAAGTCGCGAGGCATCTCGTCGAGCTTAGGCTGCGCGGGAGTCGGAATCACCATCCCGAAATCGACCGCGTTTCCCTCGAATTTCGGCTGGACCGTGAACGTCTCGAGTTTCTTCTCGGCGTCCCACGTGATGAGCGTCTTCTGCCCTGGCTGGTTGATGTCCTTTTCCTGCGCGGCGAAGTAACAGCACGCCGCGTCCGCCTCCGGGGCCCTGAAGCGCAGGGCGGCGACGGCTCCCGTTCCGACGACCGCGGCGGCGGCTGCCCCCGCGATCCAGGTCCGCATTTTCATCTTGTTCCTCTCTCTCAATGTTTCCCGACGATTTCCCGGGTCTAGATTCCGATTTTCTGAAGCGCTTCCGATGCCGCCGTCCGCAGCGCCGGGTCTTTCCTGGCTTCCTGCAGCGCGGGGACGGCGTCCTTCGCCTCCTTGCCGATGCCGCCGAGGGAATGAGCCGCCCAGCCGCGGCCACGGGGCGCGCCTGTCCTGAGCGCTTCAACCAGGCCAGGGACGGCGTCGCGCCCGATCTTGACGAGGACGTCGGCCGCCGACATCGCGACGACGGTGTCCTCGTCCCCGAGCAGTTTCACGAGGTCGGGCACCGCTTCCGTTCCCTTCTTCGCCAGCCACTCGCGCGCCTCGGCGCGATCGTCGGCGTTGTTTCCGCGGAGTTGCACGATCCAATGCGACACCGGTTCCTTGGCCGGATCCGCGCAGCCGCAGATCAGCCACGGCACCGTGAGCGCCGCGATGGCGCTCCATCGCCCGAAACTCATGTGCGTCCGGTCTCCCGTTGCTTCGGTGCGGGCGGGGAACAGGGACGGGGCGGCGGGTACGACAGCGGCATGACCTGCCCCGGGCGCCCATCGGCGGGCGCGGCGCGATTGCGGCATGTTCTCTCCCCGAGTAGCGGACCGACCCTGAGCGCGGCATGTTAGACGCAGGGGTGGCCGGGCCGTTCACGGAATTTCTACCGGCGGGTCCGGAATCGGCGCGACGCGCGGGAAATGACGCATCGGCAAAGAAGTGGCGCGGGCGGGGGAGGCGATGGAAAATGCGGCGCATGAGCGAAATCGTGATCCTGAGCGCGGTACGGACGCCGATCGGCAAGTTCGGCGGGACCCTGAAGGGGATGTCGGCGGCGGACCTCGGCGTGGTGGCCGCAACCGGCGCGATGGCGGCCGCCGGCGTGAAACCGGAGCAGATCCAGGACGTCGAGTTCGGCAACGGCCGGCAGGCGGGCGGCGGGCCGAACGTCGCGCGGCAGATCAGCGTGCGCGCGGGGATCCCGGTGGCGACTCCGGCGATGACGATCAACCGCGCCTGCGGAAGCGGTCTGCAGGCGATCATCGACCTCGCGCGGCAGATCCGCGCGGGCGAGATCGAGGTCGGACTCGCCGGCGGGACGGAGTCGATGTCGCGCCTCCCGTTCTTCCTGACCGGCTTCCGCGACGGCTACAGGCTCGGCCACGGCGAAGTCACCGACGGCATGTACAAGGACGGCTTTCTCTGCCCGCTCGCCAACATGGTCATGGGCGAGACCGCCGAGGTCCTCGCGGAGCAGTACGGAATCACCCGCCAGGAGCAGGACGAGTACGCCGTGGAAACCCAGCACCGCTGCGAAGCCGCCCGAAACGCAGGGAAGTTCAAGGACGAAATGGTCCCGATCGACGTCCCCGACTCGCGCGGAAAGACCGCGCGCTTCGAGACGGACGAGCACGCCCGCGACGGCGCCACGATGGAGGGCATGGCGAAGCTCCCGCCGGTCTTCAAGAAGGGCGGCTCCGTCCACGCGGGAAACTCGAGCGGCATCACCGACGGCGCTTCCGCCGTCGTCGTCGCTTCCGCCGCCTTTGCGAAACGCCTCGGCGTCAAGCCGCTGGCCAGTCTCGAGGCCTGGGAGATTTCCGGTGTCGAGCCGCGGGTCATGGGGATCGGTCCCGTCCCCGCCGTGCGGAACCTCGAAAAAAAAACCGGGATCAAGCTCTCCGGCTACGACCTCGTGGAGCTCAACGAGGCCTTCGCCGCGCAGGTCCTCGCCTGCGACCGCGACCTCAAGTTCGACCGCTCCCGCCTCAACGTCAACGGCGGCGCCATCGCACTCGGACACCCCATCGGCGCGACCGGGACGCGGATCGTGGCAACCCTGCTGCACGAAATGAAGCGGCGGCAGGCGAAGCGCGGGCTGGCGACGCTGTGCATCAGCGGGGGACAGGGGATGGCGGTCAGTTTCGCGGCGGTGTAGGTCGTTCCGCATCTGCCATCGACCCTCGCCCGGCGGACAAGTAAGATGGGAGCCCCATGCCCCTCGTCCGCCTCGCCATCGATCCCCCCGTCGCGCGCTTCACCCTGGCACATCCGCCGGTGAACGTCATCAACCTCGCGCTGATGGACGAATCGCTCCAGGCCTTGCGACGGGCTGACTGGAAGGGGATCCGCGCCTGCGTCCTTTCGGGCGAAGGAAAGGCCTTCAGCGCCGGCGTGGACGTCGGGGAGCACCTCGGCCCCACCTCCGGTCCCATGATCCGCCGTTTCCATGAGCTGTTCCGCGCGTTGCTCGACCTGCCCTGCGCCCTGGTCGCGCGCGTGCACGGCGCCTGCCTCGGCGGGGCGGCAGAACTGCTGCTCGCGTGCGACGCGGTCGTCGCCGCCGAGGATGCGACCCTGGGCTTCCCCGAGATCCGCCTCGGCGTGTTCCCGCCCATCGCTTGCGCCCTGCTCGGCCGGGCCGTCGGCCAGACGCGCGCGCGACGCCTGATCCTGACCGGCGAGAATTTCACGGGCCGCGAGGCCGCCGACCTGGGCCTGGCCACCCGCGCAGTTCCCCCGGGGGAGCTCGACGGCGCCGTCGCCGCCGAAGTCGCCCTTCTCGCCCGCCACTCCGCCGCCGCCATCCGCGAAACCCGCCGCGCGCTCGCCGACCTCGACCTGTCGCGCATCGAAGACGTCTACCTGGGGGGGGCGGAAATTGATTCATGAGGCCCCCCAGGTAGACGTCTTCGATGCGCGACAGGTCGAGGTCGGCGAGCGCGCGGCGGGTTTCGCGGATGGCGGCGGCGGAGTGGCGGGCGAGAAGGGCGACTTCGGCGGCGACGGCGCCGTCGAGCTCCCCGGAGCAGTGCGCGGGGTCACCACCGTCAGCGGCCTCGCGGCCCGTGAAATTCTCGCCGGTCAGGATCAGGCGTCGCGCGCGTCTGGCCGACGGCCCGGCCGAGCAGGGCGCAAGCAATAGGCGGGAACACGCCGAGCATGGGGAAGCCCAGGGTGGCGCCGTCCTCCGCAGCGACGGACCGCGTCCGCGAGCAGCAGTTCTGCCGCCCCGCCGAGGCAGGCGCCGTGCGCGCGCACGACCAGGGCCCGGCAGGTCGAGCAACGCGCGGCGGTACGCTCATGGAATCAGGCGGATCATGGGACCGGAGGTGGGGCGAGGATGCTGCCCGACGTCCACGCCGGCACTGAAGGCCTTCCTTCGCCGAAAGGACGCGGCGCGGATCCTCCATCAGCCCGTCGCCACCTGGGCGACGTCGTGGGCCCGCAAAGTTGGTGACTAACAGGCTCGGTGAAGCGCGTGCAGGGGCGGTGAGCTCCATCTCCGCCAAGGTCATCGCAGTGCGACGACTGCGCCGCCGCGAAAGTGACCCGCCATCTGCCGCTGATCGGCGTCGCCAGCCCGCACTAGCCTGCCGCTTCTTCGTGGGCGGAGTTCCCACGATCGTGGCGCCGATGGGGCTGTCCGTGCGATGGCGCCGCCGTTGAGGCGGGAGCCGTCGAACTTGAGGTCGCGGTCGCAGGCGAGGACCTGCGCGGCGAAGGCCTCGTTGAGCTCCACGAGGTCGTAGCCAGAAGCTGATCCATTTTTCCGAGGCGCCGCGGCGGGGACGGGACCGATCCCCATGACCCGCGGCTCGACACCGGGAATACCCCAGGCCTGGAAACTGGCCAGCGGCTTGAGCGCCGAGCTCGCAAAGGCGGCGGAAGCGACGACGACAGCGGAAGCGCCGTCGGTGATGCCGCTCGAAGTTTCCCGCGTGGACGGAGCCGCCCTTCTTGAAGACCGGCGGGAGCTTCGCCATGCCCTCCATCGTGGCGCCGTCGCGGGCGTGCTCGTCCGTCTCGAAGCGCGCGGTCTTTCCGCGCGAGTCGGACAAATCAGAAGCTTCCGTTCCGTCTGAACTTTCCTGCGTTTTCGGGCGGCTTTTCGCAGCGGTGTGGGTTTCCACGGCGTACTCGTCCTGCTCCTGGCGGGTGATTCCGTACTGCTCCGCGAGAGGACCTCGGCGGTCTCGCCCATCGCCCTGTTGGCGAGCGGGCGGAAAGCCGTCCTTGTACATGCCGTCGGTCGCTTCCGCCGTGGCCGAGCCTGTAGCCGTCGCGGAAGCCGGTCAGGAAGAACGGGAGGCGCGACATCGACTCCGTCCCGCCGGCGAGTCCGACCTGGGACGAGCCCGCGCGGATCTGCCGCGCGAGGTGCCGGTCGATGATCGCCTGCAGACCGCTTCCGCAGGCGCGGTTGCCATCGGCCCGGAGTCGCCACCGGGACGTCCGCGCGCACGCTGATCTGCCGCGCGACGTTCGGCCCGCCGCCGGCCGTTGCCGAACTCGACGTCCTGGATCTGCTCCGGTTTCACGCCGGCGGCCGCCATCGCGCCGGTTGCGGCCACCACGCCGAGGTCCGCCACCGACATCCCCTTCAGGGTCCCGCCCCGACACATCCGTACCGCGCTCGGATCACGATTTCGCTCATGCACCGCATTTCCGGATCCGCCTCCCCCGCCCGCGCCACTTCTTTGCCGATG
>CAVPNQ010000132.1:0-49575 GCA_963706735.1 uncultured Planctomycetia bacterium | reverse complement strand
GGGAACGACCACTTTGTCGCCGTCCTTCAGGGTCATCGGCTCGAACTTCACGGCGCAGGCCGTGTCGCGGCCGTAGCGGGCGCCCTTGACGGTCAGGGTGAAGTAGACGGGATCGATCGTGACGTCCGGGTACCCGTGATTCGTGATCTCGACGCGCATCCCGAGGTACTGCGCGGGGCCCTCGGTGATGTCGCGCTTGTCCGGCGGCAGGAGCTCCTCCTCGAACGTCGAGCGCAGCAGCACGTACCGGTTCTCCTCTGCCGCCTCCTTCTCAGCCGCCGCCTTCCGCACCGCTTCCGCGTCCCGGAATTCCTTCTCCTGTTTCAGCGCGTCCGCGCGCTTGAAGAACACGACCCCCGAGACGAGCCCGAGCACGAGGAGGATGACGAGCACGATCGGCCCCGCGCCGGAGCCGCCGCCCGGACGGCGCGCAGGGGACGGCATCGGGCGCGGCCGGTGCGCGGCCGGCGCCGCGGCCGCTCGCGGAGGCGGCGCCAGCGGCGCGACCGGAAGCATCATCTGCTGCCCGCACGGGCATGCCGCCACGCGCCCTCCTGCCGCGTCAGGATACTGAAGCGGCCGTCGGCACGCAGGGCAGGCGACGCTGATCGTCATGGGGCCATCTTACGAAAAGACAGGTCCTAGTGTTCCCCGGCGCAACCGCCGCGCGTCCGCCCGTTGTCGAGCGCGCTCGGGCCGCAGCCGCCGCCCGCGTCCAGCCCCTCCGCCACCGTCTTGAGCTGCCCGCCGATCCAGTCCTGCAGCACCGACTTCGCTTCACCTTTCGCCCCCAGCACCATCTTGATCCCGACGACGTCGAACATCTCGCGCGCGGGAGGCGGGCAGCCCCACGCCAGGATCTGGTTCACGCCGCGCCGCGCGAGAAACGCCGGCGGCGGACCGCCCGGGCCGTGGCCGGGATTCGGGAGAAGCTCCTCGCGGACCACCTTGCCGTCCTGCACGTCCGCAAAGAGGAAAGATTCGCAATGGCCGAGGTGATTGGGGATTTGGCCGGCCGTGACGGGGATGGCGACGCGCATGGAAGTGTCTCCTGTTGTATAGGTAACTTAACTATATGTGCGGGCTGGGGAATATCCACCACAATCGAGGCTCCGTGCCGGAATCCCTACCGCGAGGACTTCAGCGGGACCTGCATCCGGTGGCCGCAGAAGCGGCACGTCCCGAACGTCCCCGCAAACTCCGGCGGCGCCCCCAGCTTCCGGTCGCATCCCGCGCACTTGTACTTGATCCGGTCCCCGGCCTCCGGCGCGCTGCTCGCATGCGCCCCCGACACCGCCGGCGCATTGCTCTTCTTCTCCACCGGCCGCCCGGGCTCTCCCAGGTCGATCGGGGGCATGGGAAGCGTCTCCGGCGCGGCTCCCGCGGGCGGCACCGCCGGCATCGCCTTCGTCTCCGGCAGCACCGAGGCCGCCGACAGGCGCGGCGTCGCCACGTCCGGGATCCCTCCCGCCCGCGCCTCCAGCCGCTTCACTTCCTCCTTCAGCCGCGCCACCTCCGCCAGCGCCTGCTCGTGCGCGGCCTTCAGCGCCTCCTGGTCCGCCACCTTCTTCTCCAGCGCGACCTTCTCGCTCTCGAACTTCCGCGTCTCGTGCTTCAGCTTCTCCGCGTCCGCCTCCGCCTTCTCCCGCCGCCGCCGGTCCTCCAGCGCCGCCGCGGCGCGCTTCGACATCGTCTCCTTCTCCGCCGCGAGCACCGCCTTCTCGGCCTTGAGCTTCTCGATCTCCGCGTGGGCTTTTTCGTGGTATTTGCGAAGCGTCTGCAGGTCGGCTGCCTGGCGCTCGGCCGTCGACCGGGTGGTGGCGTGATCCTTCGTCTCGCGCATCAGGCGGTCGATCTCGGAGAGAGCGCGCTCGAGTTCCTCGCGGCGGACGACGTCGGTCGGCGTCGCGTTCGCGGCGGGAGGGCCGCCGGGTGCCGGGGGAGGGGCGCTGGAATCCGCGGGAGGCATCCGTGGAAGTGTACCGGTTGTCGCGGGGAGGTCCACGAGCCGAACACCGGCCCGTATACTCGGGGACGACCCCGACCTGGAGCCACCCCGATGAACCGCCTGGCCGCCGCCTTCGCCGGAATGACGATCCTCCTCGCGATCGCCCTGGTGATCCTGTTCAGCCAGAACCGCCGCCTGCAGTCCGACCTGATCGCCGCGAAGAGCGAGAAGCCGGGCGCGGCGCCCGCCGCGGCCGAGGCGGACCCCGCGCTGGCAAAGGAGCAGAAGCGCGCCGACGAGCTGGCGAAGAAGGTCACGGAACTGGAGACGTCGCTTGCGGAGGCGAAGAAGGAAGCGGGGAAGAAGAAGGACCCGGACAAGGCCAAAGACCCCGTGGACGTCGCGAAGGACCCGGACAAGGACGACCCGGCGCGCGCGCGGATGATGGAAATCATGAAGAAGCTGGGCAAGGTGCTGCCGCTCGGCGAGGACATCACGGAGGCGGCCGCCAAGGAACTCGGCCTCGAGGCCGGGCAGGTCACGGCCGTGAACCTGGCGTCGAAGGACGAGGCGAAGCGGATCGCCGAGGCCCTTCAGCGCTTCTACGCCGAGAACTTCAACGCGCAGGAAGAAGGGCTGTACGAGAAGCCCGGCAACGAACTCATGCGGCTCATGCTGGGCAAGGTGATGGCCGAGGTGATGGAGTTGAACAAGCTCCCGCCGGAGAAGGCGATGGGGATCCACACGGGGGAGACGTCGCTCGAGGAACTGCTCGGCCCGGACAAGGTGGCGTCCAAGCTGGCCGCGGTGGTGCACGCGCAGCGGTTGAAGACCTACGAGTCGCTCGCGTCGGCGCTCACCCCCGACCAGCTCGCGAAGTTCCGCGACGAGTTCTGGCGCGAGGGGAGCATCTACTACCCGAACAACGAGCACTACGAATTCGGAATGGCGCCGAAGGACATGAAGAAGTAGGGGCTACCGCCGCTTCTCCTTCTCCTTCGGGGCCTCGCGGCGCTGAGGCGGATCCTGCTTCTTCGGGGCTTCCTTGCGCTGCGGGGGCTCGATGCGCTTCGGCTGCTCCTGCTTTTTCGGCTGTTCGATCCTCTGCGGAGCTTCCTGCCGCCTGGGCTGCTCGATCCGCCGGGGGGCTTCCTGTTTCTTCGGTTGTTCGATCCGCTTCGGGGCCTCCTGCCGCTTCGGCTGCTCCACCCGCTGGGGCTGCTCCCGACGCTGAGGCTCCTGCCGCCTGGGCGCCTCGACGCGCTGCGGCTCCTGCCGCCCCGCCGCCTCGACCCTGCGTGGCTGCCCTTCCTGCCGCGGCGCTTCCACGCGCACGGGTTCAACACGCCGGCCCGTCGCTTCGCCGCGACGCCGGGGCTCTGCCGCTGCGGGCGCCGCAAGTGCTTCCCGCCTCCCGCGAGCTGCCGGGGTGGCGGACGGAGAGGGCGCGACCACCGAACGCAGTTCCCTCGGCTCCCTGCGCGCGGCCGACTCGTGGTGCCTGGCCGGTGAGGGGCTGAAGTGTCTGCGCCGGCGATCGACGTGGACGTAGTCGCCCGGGTGGGTGTTCCAGCAGCCGTGGTGGTAGTGATGGCCGCAGCCGGCGCCGTGGACGTGGCCGTGAAGCATGATGAAGGCGAGGCCGTCCCAGACGCGGGCCCAGGGGTGTCCGCCGTGGTAGAAGCCGCCGGTATCTCCGCAGTGGGAGTAGCCGATCTCGGCGTAGACCCAGTCGTGCGGGTAGAGGTGCCAGCTGCTGTGGTGGAAGTAATGTCCGCAGCCGGAGCCGTGGGAGTGGGACTCGATGACGAGGAAGGTGTGGCCGTCCCAGACGGGTTCGCAGCCTTCGTCGGCGTAGAGCGCGCCTTCGTCCTCCAGGTAGACCTCTTCGCCCGGGTCCCCGTAGACCTCGACCTCGGCGGCGGGGGAGTGCTCGACGACCGTGACGTGCCGGTGGACGCACCCCGAGAGCAGGAGTCCACCCAGGAGGACAGCGGTGATCGGCTTCATGGACACTTTCTCCTTCCCCTGCCTTCGGAACGCCATTCCCGTGCGTTTGATTCCGCGTATCCCTGAATCGCAAACGGCATGCCCCCGTTGACTCGCCCCGGCAAAAATCGCACCCTGTGGGGCGACCACACATCCCTCGGCTCGGAGATTCCCATGACTTCTCGCCCACTGACCGTCCTCACGCTGCTCGCCCTCCTCGCCGCCCGCGCTTCCACGGAAGACTGCTCCAACTGCGCCGACGGGAAAGTCTGCCTGTCGCACGAGGCGATCGACGACATGGCGATCCGTGAAGCGGACATCAAGCTGAAGACGAAGGACATGATCGGGAAGCGGGAGGCGATCCACGGCCTGGCGGACGCGCAGATGAAGCACATGAACGTGCGTTCGAAGAAGGTGACGATGGCGCTGGCGAAGGCGCTGGGGGACCCGGACGTGGACGTGAAGATCCTGGCGGCGGAGAAAATTTCGACGCTGGGGGACCCCGTCGTGGCGGTACAGGGGCTGAGTTCGCAGACGGCGTACTACAAGAAGCTCGTGGGGAACTCGAAGCCGAAGAAGCCGGCCGAGCTGCCGGCGTGGGAAGCGAATCTGAAGATGCTGACGGCGATGTACGACTACCTGGGCGTCGTGAAGGATCCCGCCGCGGCGGCGCCGTTCGTGGAGGACATCACGAGCGCTTCGCCGTTCATCGCGAAGGCGGCGGCGGACGCGACGGGGCCGTTCAAGGGGAACAAGGAGATCATCAAGGAAGTCTGGGCCGGCCTGAACAAGTGGCTGGGCCCGTCGCAGCAGCCGGCGCGACCCGAGGGCTCCTTTGAGGCCTTCATCGCGATGTCGAGCGCGCTGGAGAAGCTGGTGGACGATCCGCCGAAGGGGTTGAGCGGCAAGACGCAGCCGCAGCAGATGGCGATATGGAACCCTTGGTGGAAGGCGAACGAGGCGAAGTACAAGTAAAGGCTGGCGAAGGCTGGCGAAGGCTGGCACGGGCGGGCGAAATGGGGTCAAGCAATGCCAGGGGCGTTGCACGCCAGCCGCCCCGATGAATCATTGGTCCAGTTTCGCCAGGAGGCGTACGTCCAAGGCCTTTAGCATTCGCCAGCCTTCGCACGCCTTTGCCAGCCTTCGCCAGCCTTTCATCACCTCGTCAGGACCACGCCGACGGGCATCGTCGCCTTCTTCAGGAACAGCAGCGCAAAGCACGAGTCCAGCACGTCCGCAGGCTCCAGCTCCGTCCCGCTGTTCCAGTGCCCGTCCGCCTTCTGCGCCGCCACCAGGTGCTGCGCCCCCTGCACGTACCACGCGTTCGCGCCGATCATGTCGATCCCGCCCAGCACCCCCACGCGCTCCAGCCCGTACAGGTAGTAGTAGTGGCTCCGGTGCCCGCCCGGGTTGCTCGACACCGTCCAGTTCGCGTCGATCCACGCCAGCCCGTCGAAAATCCCCTTCTCAACTCGCGCCTGCAGGTCCTTGTTGAAGAGCGGATTCCCCTTCAGCTGGCTCTTGATGATGATCAGGCTGCACACGCCGGACGCCGTCATCCCGCCCGAAACCTGCTGGTCCTTCGTGTCTCCCACGCTCGGCGTGTACGCCCACCCGCGGCACTTGTCGGTCTCCATCACCATCGTCCCGCTCCCGTCCGCGGGCTTCTTGGGCTTCGCCGGCGGCCCGTCCTTCGACTGGTTCTCCAGCGTCGTGATCACCGCCGTGTGGAACACCTTGTCGTCCACCTGCAGCCCCATGCGCACCGCGGAGACGAGGCCGAGAAGCGCGATCTGCGTGGAACTCGTGTCCTGGTCCACGCCGAGCGGAGAGGGAAACGCGGGCGGGCCGTAGCGCCAGCCGCCCGTCCTCGACTGCGTCCCGGCCAGGAAGCCGACCGCGCCCTTGCACCACGTGTCGTGGTCCTGGTCGAGCTTCGGCGTCGGCCGCTTCTCCTTCTTCGGGTCCTTCTTCGCCGCCCGGATGCCCTTCTCCCATTTCGCGTCGTAGTACGCCTCAACCATCATCAGGAGGACAGCCGCCTCGTAGCACATGCACTGCATCTTCCCGCCGCCGCCGGCCACGCCCGCCACGCTGAACGTCGTGTCCAGGTTGCGCTTGATGTAGTCCATCGCGCTGACGATCGTCGGGTCCTCGGGGTCCACGTCGCACTCGAGAAGCGTGTACACCGCGAACGCCGTGATCCCGATGTACAGCGGGTGAGCCGGCCCCGCGCCCCCCGGGTACAGCGGGTTGTTCCCCGTCCCCCACGAGTCCTTCTCCGCGCCGTCCTTGATCTGCCGCGCCTTCAGCCATTTCACCCCGTTGTCGATCGCCTGGTTGATCTTCGGCGGCAGATCGGCGGGCATTCCCTGCGCGTGCGCGGTGGAGCGCACGAGGAGGAGCGAAGCGAACAGGGCGGCGACGGCGGTGGTGAAGTAGCGGCGCATGGGCATCCCCTCTTTTGGGTCCGTGGGAGGAATGTAGCAAGTCGGGGCGGTGTCGAGAAGCGGTGCAGGGTCAGGAGGAGGAAGCGACGGGCGGAACAGCGGCCAGGGCCTCCCGGAAGGACGCGATGCGGTCGGCGGCGTTCAGCCGGAGGGCGACGTCAAGGCCGTTCCCGGCGGCAAGGCGAATCAGCCCGGCGTCACCGGCGCGGGTTGCGAGGCTGAGCGCCTCTGCGTGGGCCTCGAGGGCTTCGGTGAGGAGGCCCAACCCCGCGAGGGTTGAGCCCTTTCCATCGAGGCAGCTGGAGACTTCGCGGATGGAGGGCGACTTGCGGGCGAGGTCTTCGGCTTCACGCCAGACGGACAGGGCTTCCCCGTACTGGGCGAGGCCGTGATGGGAGAGCGCAAGCGCGGTCAGGCAGCCGGACAGCGCGGAGCGATCGGTCGATTCTCGTGCGAGGGCGACGGCACGTCGGGCCGTCGCGTGCGCTTCTGCAAATCGTTCCAGTCGGAGAAGGGTCGCGCTGAGGCCGTGGAGACTGACGATGATCCCCTGCGGCTCGGAGGCGTGCTCGTAAAGGTCCTGCGCTTCGCGATGCGCCGCGAGGGATTCGAGGAGGCGGCCGGCCGCCAGGAGCGTGGCCCCGAGGTAGTTCAGGGAATTGGCGAGCCCTGATCGTTCCCCGATCTCCTTCTGGATTGAAAGCGCTTCCTCCAGGCAAGCGAGGGCCCTGGGAAAGTCACCGAGCGACCGGTAGGCGCTCCCCAGGTTGGCGAGCGTCGAAGCGACGCCGCTGCGGTGGCCTGTCTTGCGGCGGATGCCGAGGGCTTCCTCGTACATGGGGACCGCCTCGGGAATCCGGTCCTGGTGGACTCTCGCGAGGGCCATGTTGTTCAGGCACGTGGCGCAACCGGCGGCGTCGCCGATGGAGCGGCGGATGCGAAGCGACTCCTCGAAAGAGGCGTAACCGGCCTCGGCATCGCCGACGGTGGACTGGAGGATCCCGAAGTTGACCAGGGTTCCCGCGAGCCCCTCGAGGTTCCCGGTTTCTCGCTGGAGGGCGAGAGCCTCGATCGAGGCCGCGTGAGCCTCCTGGACCTCGCCCATCCGGAACGCGCCGTTGCCGATGTTCCCGAGGTACACCCCCAGGCGCCGCTTGTCGCCGATCTCCCGGCTCAGCGCGACGGCTTCGCGGTACCCCTCGAGCGCCTTGCGGCCCGCCCCGGTCGAAAGATGGATGTTCGCCATGTTGTTGAGCGAGCTTGCGACTCCCGCGCGGTCGCCCGCCCGTTTCCGCTGCTCGAGGCACGCCTGGTGTGCTTCCAGCGCCGCGGCGTGGTTTCCGAGGGATTGATTGAAACTGCCGACCGCGTTCAGCGCGGTGCCCTCCAGCCAGACGTTTCCGGCCGCGCGGGCTTCGGCCAGCGCCTGGGTTGCATCCGCGAGGGCGTCCGCGTTGCGCCCGGCAAGGCCGTCAAGGTGCGCAAGATCCAGCCTCGCGCGGATGCGGACCACCTTCGAGACTCCCTCCCTCGCGAGGCACGTCTCCAGCGCTTCACGCGACTCCACAACCCGGCCCAGCGAGCGAAGCGCCTGCGACCGCGCCAGGTCGGAATCGGCGACCGCTTCGGTCGTCGATGCGAGCGAAGCGGCGCGTTCCGCCGCGGCCAGCGAGCCGGGAGAGTCTCCCAGGACGCTGAGCGCCTCGGATTCGAGGATGGCGAGGGCTGACGCGACCGCCGGAGGCGCTTCGCCCGCTGCCCTGACTTCGGAGAGCGCTTCCTTGAAACGCGCCACCCGCGCGAGCGCCCGGCCTGCCGCGAGCCGTGCTTCCGCGCCTCCGCCCAGCCGGACGGCTTCGTGGGCGGCGGCAAGCGCCTCCGTGTACGAGACGTCCTCCAGCGCTTCCACGGAGCATCGCAGCCAGAGTTGCGCCGCGGCGACCGATTCGCCGGAAGCCTCCCGGTGCACGGCGGCGAGGGCGCGGATGCGCCGGCCCGTGGAGGAAGCGAACGTCTCGAGGCGGTCGGCCGCGAGGGCGTGAAGGCGGCGACGGTCCTTGCGAGTGAGGAGGGAGTAGGCGGCGTCGCGCAGGAGGGCGTGCTTGAAGATCCACTGGGAGTCGTCCGGCAGCATCGAGTCTTCCTGCGCGTAAACCATCGAGCGCCGGCGCGCCGCCTCGAGGGAAGGGCCCGCGTCGGCGCCGGCCAGGTGGCCCGCCAGGTGGCGCCAGAAGACGCGGCCGATCGCGCCTGCGGCCTTGAGGACTCCGCGGTCAGTTTCGGGAAGCGCGTCGATGCGGGCGACGAGCAGTCCCTGGATGCCGTCGGGGAGGCGCGAGGGGGCGACGTCGAGCTTCACGGGACGGCCGGACGCCAGCTTTTCCTCGCGGAGAAACCGGACGAGCTCCTCGAGGTAGTAGGGATTGCCGCCTGACTTCTCGGCGAGGAAAGTCGCCAGGTCGGGTACGACCGGCGCGTGGAACGCGTTCTCCGCCAGCCGGAGCGCCGCCTCGTGGTCCAGGTCCCCGAGAGCCACGCTGTCGAATCCGGCCGGGCGCCGGCCTTCGGGACGCGACGTCGCCAGGATCGCGACCGGCAGGCCCTTGAGGTCCGACGCGAGCGTCTCGAGCAGCGCGAGCGCACCGTCATCGGCCCAGTGAAGGTCCTCGATGCACAGCAGGAGGGGCGCGCCGTCCGCCCGTGCACGGAACCAGTCTGCCCAGGCGGCGCGCGTTTCCGCCTCGAATCGCTTCGGCTCCATGTCCTTCACCCGCGTCCCCGGAATCGAGTACCCGAGGGAGAGGACCAGCAGGTGCGCCGCATTCTCCCGCCGCATCGGGTCGGGAAGAGCTTTCTCGAAGCCGGCCTCCACCCAGCGGACGAGCCGCTCCGCATCCCCGGGCGCGAAACCCGGGACGCCGGCTTCGATCCGCAGGATTTCGCCGAATGCGAACAGCGGCAGATGGACGTCCTGAAGCGACCGCCCGACCAGGACACGGGCGTCCGGCCGCCGCGCCCGCAGCTGGCTGCGGAATTCCGCGAGCAGCCGCGACTTTCCGATCCCGGCGTCGCCGGTCACCACCGCAAATGCGCCGTTCCACCCGGCAACCAGCGCGTGCAGCCGCTCGAATTCCGGTTCTCGACCTACGATGGGCGCTCCCCGTTCCGGCAGCAGCCGGACTTCCGTCCTGCCCGCAAGTTCCTCCTCGACGAGAAACGCTTCCACCTCCTGTTCGCGTCCCTTGAGCCGAAGCGCCGGCATGGCACGAAACCTGAGCGCGTGTTTCGCCAGGCGCTCGACGCCGCGGCTCGCGATCACGCTGCCTTCTTCCGCCGCGGCCATCAGCCGCTGCGCCACATTGACCGGGTCCCCCATCGCCGTCGGCCGCTCGCCCGCGACGCTTCCGAAGAGCACTTCACCGCGATTGATCCCGCCGCGCATGCCGAGCTCAAGTCCGTGCTCGCTCGCGAAGGCCTCGACCTCGTTGCCCATCGCGAGCGAAGCGCGCGCGGCGCGTGCGGGGTCGTCCTCATGCGCGACCGGCGCGCCCCACAGCGCCATCACGACGTCGCCGATGAACTTGTCCACCACGCCGCCCGAGCGTTCGATGATCGCGCGGAGGCGGCCGAACAGCCGGTCGGCGACGGAAGCGCGCTGGGCCTCGGGCATCTCCGCGAGACCCACCGCCTGCGCGAACAGGATGACGACGGTGCGGCGTTCCTCGGCGGCGGGCATCGGGGGAGAATAACCGCTGCGGTTCAGGAGCGGACGAGGTCGGGCGCCTGGATCCAGCCTTCCTGGGCGATCGCCTCGCGGTCCTCCGCCGTGCTCTCCGGCTCGTACTCCGCCAGCGACTCCGGGACGAGGTTTTTCGCGATCACCTCCGGCGCCGGCGTCGTCCCCGGGTCGATCGGGGGGAGGAGCGGGAAGCGGCCCTTCGCGATTCCCGTTACGGCGAGGTCATACCACAGGGCGTTGAGCGCGCAGACCGAGGCGTCGAGCGCGTCCTTGTCGTCGCCGCGGTGCGACTCGGGGATGCAGGAACTCGTGAAGTTGATCCACTTCTCCGACCACCACACCGCCGGCACGACCTCGATCGCGGCGATCCGCGTCACTCCCGGCACGTCCGGCCGGAACGGCGGCGCCGCCATCTTCGGGTTCTCGCGGATGAACTCCGCCAGCGCGGCCCGCACCTTCGTCAGGTTGTTGGTGAGGCGGTCGAGACTCGGCGACTGGAGCTTCACATCGAAGCGCTTCGCCACCAGCCGGTCGGTGACGCGGTACGCGAGGCGCCAGTCGGCGACCTTGTCGGAGGCGTACTCGGGCTCGGGGACCTTGGCGATATCGGACTGGATGGAGCGGGTGAAGCGCGCCGGCATTCCGAACGGCGCGTCGATGGCGACGACGACGCGGTCGAAGCGGTCGAGGGTGAGCTGGGGGTCGAGGAGGCGGATGAAGCGTTCGAGGGACCAGCGCTGCCCGTCGAGTTCTTTCCAGAGGGAGACGGTCCTGCCGGGGATTCGGCGGAGCATGGCGCCCGTGTGGCCGAAGACGTACCCCGCGAGGCCATCGGTCTTGCCGAGCCAGCCGCCCACGTCCCACCCGATGTAGAGCCTGCGGCCGACACGGGTTCCCGTCTCGCGGTCGATCATGGTCGCTGTTCCCCTCAGAGAGTCCCCGCGCCGATCTTACCGTTTAGGGGGGAGGTGCTGCTACCCGCGCGCCATCGCCGGTATCGCATCAGCTTCTGAGAGGGACTTGACTCGAGCCAGTCCTCTAAAGGGCAAACTCAAAACCGCGAAACGCAAAGCTAAACGCCAAATGCAAAAGGGAGAAAAAAGATCCACGGACGACGCCACGCCGGCAAACCACTCAACCACTGCGACTCGACGACGCTGACCGGCTTGTCGTTTGCGGTTTGTCGTTTCCTTGAGGGTTCTCCTTTTTGCCTTTGCCGTTTCCCCTCCCGGACACCCTGCCACACCACCCATCCACCCCGTCATGTCCGGAGAACGTGTCACGAGTTCCCCCGCGCGATAACATGGCCGTTCCCCGCCACGGGAGCCGCCCCGCACCGATGACCGACGACCAGACAGCCATCCGCGACGTGATCGCTTCCTGGGCCCGCGCGGCCGAGGCTTCCGATTACGACGCCGTCTTCGCGCTCATCGCGGAGGACGGCGTCCTCCTCATCGCCGGCCTCCCGCCGTTCCGCAGCCGCAAGGAATACGCCGCCTTCGTCCTCGGCGCCGTCAAACCCGGAAGGCGCTTCAAGGCCACCTTCGACATCCGGGAAATCGCCGTCTTCGGCGACTGGGCGCACGTCTGGACGCGCGAGAGGTCCGAGGTCATCCGCGAGCCGGGCGCGCCGGTCCTCCGTGCGTCCGGCGACTCGCTCAACATCCTGCGCCGTCTTCCCGGCGGCGGCTGGTGCATCGCGCTGGCGGCCAACATGATGGCGATGGAGGTCTGACATGGCGCCCGACGAAAGAGCTCTCCGGGAGATGATCGCCGCGTGGATCCGCGCCACGGAGGCCGACGACTTCGAAGCGCTGTCGGCGATGGTGGCGCCGGACGCGGTGTTCCTGGCACCGGCCCGCGCGCCGGTCGAGGGGCGGGAAGCGTGGGCAGTTTCGCGGGACCGCCCGATGCCCGGGGTCGAATCGCGCTGCGACGTGCAGCAGGTCGAGGTGTACGGCAACGCGGGGCACGCGTGGTTCCAGGTGCGGATCCGCGTCCCTGCTTCGGAGGGTGTGCCGGAGATCCGCGTCGAGGGGCACATCCTGTCGCTGTACCGGAAGGACGCCGCGGGGAAGTGGCTGCTGGCGCGGGAGGCGAGGATGCTGGCGCCGGCGAAATGAGGAATGGCGTCGAGGGTCCAGGGTTGAGGGTCAAGGCGGCTAGGGTAAAGTATGAGCCTCTTCTCCCGCGGAGAACTCAAATGCCCTTCCCGACTCGCCTGTCCGCCTGCCTGCTCACTTTCGTCCTCGCGCTCAACGGCCGCGCGGACGACGAGATCAACCTGACCGACACGTGCCTCGAACTCGCGGTCGTGCAGGAACCGGACGTCGATGTCGCAAAGATGAAAGCCGCGCTCGCGGAGCTGGAGGCGAAGGCGAAGAAGCGGCTCGAGGGCGTCACGGACCCGCGCGAGGTCGTGAACGGCCTGAACGAGGTCCTGCTCCTCGACCGGAAGGTGAACTACATCTCGAACAAGTACTGGCGCGACTCGACGCTCGCCGCGTCGGTTCTGCGCGGCAAGGGGAACTGCCTCTCGACGTCCACGCTCTACGCCGTGATCGGCCAGCGCCTCGGCCGGCCCGTCCACGTCGTGATCGTCCCCGGCCACGCCTTCGCCCGCTTCGACGACGGCAAGACCCGCATCAACATCGAGACGACCAACAAGGGCGTCGAACACGCCGAGAGCTTTTACCGGGCCATGGGCGCCTGGGGCGACGAAGACGCCGCCGCCGTCGGCTACGGCAAGTCCCTCTCGTCCCGCGAATTCGCGGCGCTTCTCCATTCGTACGCCGGCCGCCACCTCGTTTCCCTCGAGCAGCACACGGACGGGCTCAAGCAGGTGGACGAAGCGATCCGGCTGTGGCCGGCCAACGAGTCCTACTCCCTGGAGCGGCTCGGGTACCTCTACGACGGGCTGAAGAAGCGCGACGAGGCGCTGAAGGGCTACGAGCGGCTCGCGAACAAGGGAACGAGCCCCGAGATCCGCACACGGGCGATCCTCGGTCTTGTCGGCGACCTCCAGGCGCACGACCGGCACGACGAAGCGCTCGACCTGCTCCGCAAGGCCTTCCACGACGCGCCGAAGTCCGTTGTCCCTTCCGTCCTCGCGGAAATGGCGAGCTCGTACCGGACGCTGAGGCGCTTCAGCGAGGCCCTCCTCTCGCAGGATCTCGCGCTGGCCGCGACCTTCCAGCCAGAGGCCGACGACTACACGCTTCTGGCGATCTACTACAAGAACGCGAATCTCCTGGAGGACGCGATCCGGTGCCTCAAGCACTCGGTGGAGCGGAATCCGGAGGACTGGAACACGCGGCTGATCCTGGCGGGGTACCTGATCCGCGCGAAGCACGACGACGAGGGATGGAAGATGTTCAAGACGGTGGAGAAGCCGCCGATCGACGAGCAGTTCTACGAGACGAACATGGCGTGGTTCTACGGTTCGGTGGGGAAGAAGAAGGAGTTCCTGGAGCATCTCGGGAAGGCGCTCGAACTCGCCACCGAGCCGTCGATCCTGAACTACATCAAGACCGAGGTGGACTTCGACAAGTTCCGCGAGGAAGCGGAGTTCAAGGCGCTGGTGGAGAAGCATCGGAAGCGCCTGGTGAAGTAGGGGGCTACTCGAACGCTGCCACACCGGCGCCTTCGCAGGCCGCCCGGACGTCGCGCCCCTTGCGCTCCAGGTCCGCGGCGTACCGCCCCTGCGCCAGAATCGCCCGCCCCTCCTCCCAGTCCCGCCGCGCTTCCTCCAGCAGTCCCCTCGAAATCCGCAGGATCGCGCGGTCGCACAGCGACAGCCCTTCCAGCCGCCGGTCGCCGGTCTCGCGGGTGAGGGCGATGGCCTGGTCGAAAGCGCGGGCGGAGCGTTCCCAGCGGCCGGTTTCGCCGTAGAGGGAAGCGAGGTTTCCGAGGGCGATGCCTTCGAAGCGGGCGTTGCCGACTTCGCGGTGGATGGCAAGTGCCTGCTCGAGCGTGTGCTCGGCATCCGCGAGGCGCCCGAGATCACGGAGCGTGTTGGAGAGATTGCCGAGGGCGACGCCCTCGGAGCGGCGGTTTCCGACTTCGCGATGGATCGCCAGGGATTCCTCGAACGCGCGCAGGGCCTCCTGGAGCCGTCCGGCATTGCGATGCTGAATGGCGACGTTGCCGAGGAGGACGCCTTCGTGCCGGCGGTTGCCGACCTCGCGGTGGATGGCCAGCGCTTCCGCCCAGGCGGCCGCGGCCTGCTCGTGGCGTCCGGTCTCGCCGAGAAGGTTGGCGAGATTGCCCAGGGAGACGCCTTCGCTCCGCCGGTTGCCGAAGCGGCGGTGGATGGCCAGCGCCTGCTCGAAGGCCTGCTCGGCCGGTCCGGCGCGGCCGGTTTCCTGGAAGAGCGTCGCGAGGGCCGAGAGGGAGATGGCTTCCCGCCGCACGTCGCCGGCCGCGCGCTGCGCGGCGAGCGCTTCCTGGATCGCGATCTCGGCCTCGGCGACGCGCCCCGCGTCACGCGCCAGCATCGCGAGGATCGTCAGCGCACGCCCTTCGAGTCCCTTGTTCCGCGCCTGACGCACCAGTGCGAGCGCCGCGTCCACGAACTCCCGCGCCCGCCCGCGGTGGGAGCCGATCCGTGCCGATTCCGCCGCGCGGCGAAGAGCCTCCCCTCGGACCGTCCCCTCCACCAGCGCCGCGAGCCGCTCCCATGCAACGCAGGCCTCGTCCGGGCGCAGATCCGACTCGAGTCGTTCCGCCCCTCGTCGAAGGTAATTGATCTCCGCGCTTCCCGCGCGCTCGCCGGCCCCGGGCGCCGACCGCGCCAGCCGGGCATGCTCCGCGAGCTCGAGCGCGAACGCATCCGTTGCGTGGGCCACCCACGAAACAGCCTCCACGCCGTCCAGCGCAGGCGACTCCGGAGGCGCGCCGCCGCACGTGGACTCGATCGCCGCGACGGCAAAGCCGTGAAGCCGTGCGCGATCGCCGGGGAGCTGCAGCTGGTAAGCCGCCTCCCGGAGAAGCGCGTGCCGAAACAAGTACGTGGTTTCAGCGTTGATCACGAGTGCCCGGTATTGGGTGTGGAGCGTTCTGGAATGAGTGAAATGCATTGGCGGTGAACTCGCACTCCGACTTCCGCGCGAGCTGTCTTGCCGTCGCTCCAATCTCACCACTCATGACTGAACGATTCAATCCCGCTTGCCGCGCAAGCCTCCCGCATCTCCTCCGTCCTCCGCGCGATTTCGCCGGGGTCGCCGGCCTCGTGCAGGATGGTTAGCGCCTCATGCCACGAACTCCGCGCCTCCTCGACCCGGCCTCGGGCCACGCGGAACCGCGCCAGCATCATGAGCGCCTGGCCCTCGAGCCGCCGGTTCCGGGTTTCGCGGTGGATCGCGAGCGATTCTTCGCAGGTCCGCTCCGCGATCTCCATCTGCCCCATGATCCGGTGAAGCTCCGCCTTGTCCAGGAGGTCCATCCCCTCGTGCCGCCGGTTGCGCAGCTCCCGGTGAAGCGCGAGCGACTTCTGGAACGCGGCCAGCGATTCCTCCAGGCGGCCGCCGTTGCGGTAAAGGCGCGCCAGGCCCCCCGTCGTGACGCCTTCCATCCGGCGGTCCCCCAGCCGGTGGTGAATCGCCAGCGCCTGGCCGTAGAGCGCTTCCGCCTCCTCCCGCCGCCCGGTGTCGCCCATCAGGCTGGCGAGATTCACCAGCACGAGCCCCTCCGACGCCACGTTTCCCGTCTCGCGCTGGATCGCGAGCGCTTCCCGGTACGCGCCCTCCGCGGCCTCCTCCCGCCCCGTGTCGCGATAGAGATTCGCGAGGTTGCCCAGCGTCATCCCCTCGAATGTCCGGTGCCCGACCTCCCGGTGGATCGCCAGCGACTCCCCGTAAAGACGCTCGGCCTCCCGAAGCTGCCCCGTCTCCCGGCACAGGCTCGCCATGTACCCCAGCGTCGTCCCTTCGCTGTGACGGTCGCCGACCGACCGAATCACCCGCAACGCCTCCTCGAACAGCTCGCGCGCCGGCTCCACACGGCTCAGGTCCAGCGCCAGGTTGCCGAGGCTGGCGAGCGAAGTGCCCTCGTTCCGGCGGTCGCCGAGTTGGCGGTGAAGCGCGAGGGCGCGCTGGAAGAGCTGCTCGGCGAGCGGCATCCGTCCCGTCCTGCGGCAGATGTGGGCCATGCCCGCGAGCACGAGCCCCTCCCCGCGCCCGTCGCCCGCGCGCTTCAGCATCGCGAGCGCTTCCTCGTGCAATTTCTCCGCCTCCGTCAGCCTGCCGGTATCGCGGAACAGCGTGGCCAGCCCGAGGACGGCGAAGCCGATCGCCTGCGCGTCGCCGGTGGGGCGGAGAAGCGCGAGCGCGCGTTCGAGGAGTTTTTCGGCGTCGGGGATGTGGCCGGCCTGCCGGTGAACGGCGGCGAGGTTGACGGCGGCGACGCCCTCGAGGCGGCGGTCGGGGCCGTCGTGAAGCGCCTGGAGGGCCTGCTCGAGGAGGTCGCGCGCGGCCCGGGTCCGGCCGATGAGGTTGGCGGCCATGCCGGCGCGGCGAAGCGACTCGGCGCGTTCGACGCCAGCGGACTCGGCGGCGTGCTGGCGCCACAGGCGCTCGGCCGCCTCGGACCGGAAATCCAGGTCGGCGCTGACGGCTGCGCGTTGGCGGTAGCGCGCCGCAAGCGGCCGCGTCTCCGCGGACAGCGCCAGCGCGGCGTGCCCGGCGAGTTCTTCGGCGAAAGCATCCGCCGGGTGCGGCCGCATGACGGCCGAGGCCGGCGCGTCGAGGGGCGGCGGCTCCGGCGCGCGCCCGCCGCAGAGGTCCTCGATCAACCGAAAGGCGAGCCCGTGAAGCCGCGCGCGGTCGCCGGGGAGATGGAGCTGGTACGCGGCTTCGCGGAGGAGCGCGTGACGGAAGAGGTATGCGGTTTCGGAGTTCAACTCCGGTGATCCTCACATCGCGAGGCAAGCCAGCGGGCGAAGCCCGCCGAAGCTCCGGACGCGAAGCGCCGGAGCGAAGGCGGGTGCCGAAACAGGTAAGCCGATTCTGCGTTCAAGCCGGCATCCTAAAGGCGAATCCGCCGAAGCGCGAAGCGCGAAGGCGGATCGCCGGGGAGAGTCTAGCGGAATGCGTAGCGAGCCGCGGGGGAGTGCGGGTTGCGCGGCGCAATGGCGTCCGCCCAGGCCAGCCAGAGGCCGCAGATCTGCACGGCTCCGAGGATGAATTGCGCGATTGCGGCGAGCCCGAGGACTGCGATGACAGCTCCCAGCCCGATTGCCTTTCGAAACTCGTCCGACGGAGACAACACCTTGTCCACGCCTTTCCCGATCACCCACATGAGAAGAAGGAAGCCGAAGATGGTCCACTTGCGGCCCCAGGTGGCGCGGTCGGATACCTGGAGCGCCTCTTCGGCCGACCGGGCGTCGCCCGACACGTAGGCGGAGGTCGCGAGGGACCAGGCGATGAGCTTGACGATCCCCGGAATGAGGAGCAGCAGGAGCCAGGGGATCGCGCGAACCGTCATCCAGATCCACAGGCTCGCGACGCCGAGCACCTTCTCGAAGCCCGCCTGTACGGCTCTTCCGAACGAGGCTTTTTCCCCGCGCCCGGCGGCCGCCACGGTCCCGAGAATTCCGGCCGCAAAGAACGCCTGGCAGAGCAACCCCACGGCCACCAGCACCGAAACCGAGAGGAGCAGCATCGGCAGCTCGTTTTCGGGTTCGAGTACGGGCTGACTTGAGAAGACGGCCATGTCGCGTTGAAGCATCCGCCTGAACGGGGCGGAACGCCACTCCGTGTAGCAGTGACCGGCCCAGAACGCGAGGGGGAGGATCGGCAGCAGGCTGAAGAAGGTGAACCCCATGATCCACCCGGCGTTGCGGAAGACCAGCCCGAAGCTGGCGGTGAGAAGTTCCCCGAACGGCCGCAGCGGTCCCCAGGCCGGCCCGGACCAGGAAGTGAGGGCGACCGGGGCCGAAGGCTGGTTCGCGCCGGCGGCCACGGCACTCTCGGGGCCGGAAACGCTCCACTCCACAGCCGGTGCAGGCTCGCAGCGGGCGCACGGGACACTGTCGTCCGACCACGCGGTACCACACCGGGGACAAGTCCAGGCGGGCATTCGAGGCTCCGGGCAGAATGGACGGAGGAAACAGGGCGGGTGGCCGAAAGTCCCAAGCGGGAGAGTGTACCGCGTCGCCTGCCGGGATGCCGTGCTTGAACTCCGCGGACGCTTCCCAGGAAATCAAGCACGCCGCGAGGCCGTCACTCAATACTCACCACTCAGAGCGCGCGAAGAACTCGAGTGCCGTCGGCGGTCGGACCTCGCTGCGCGACGCCGCCGAAAGGCCGTCGGCGTCGCTTCGCGCGCCCCGACCGCTCGCCGTCACTCGAATTCTTCACGCGCTCTCACCACCCATCACTCGGCACTGAACGGCTGAACCCCCGCCTTCAGGCACGTTTCTCGCATGTCCTCCGCGTTCTTCTTCAGAATCTCCGTCGCCCCGATCTTCCTCAGCACCTCCGCTCCCTCGCCCCACCGCGCGCGTGCCTCCGCCACCCGCCCCGCCCTCACGAGAAACTCGGCGAACCCGCAGAGGTGCAGGCCGAGGAACTGCTGGTTTCCCGTTTCGCGATGGATCGCGAACGACTCCAGGTACGCCGCCTCCGATTGGACAGCCCGTCCCAGCCCTTCGAGCAGGCTCGCGAGGTTCCCCAGGAGGATGCCCTCGAGGCGCCGGGAACCGACGTCGCGGAAGACCTGAAGCGCCGTCAGGTAGAGCTTCTCCGCCTCGTGGAGGCGTCCCGTGTCGCGATGGCGGTTGGCGATGTTCGAGAGGACCAGCGCCTCGCCGAGGCGGTCGCCGGCTTCGCGGTGAAGCGCCACGGCCTGCTCCTGCAGCCGCGCGGCTTCCTCGTGGCGGCCCATGACGCGCAGGAGGTTGGCGTAGTTGCCCAGGGCGTTGGCCTCGCTGGGCCGGTCGCTTCCGCCGCGGCGCAACGCGAGCGCCTCGAGCGTGAGTCGCTCGGCCTCCTCGAGGCGCCCGAGGGCGCGGCAGATGGAGGCCAGCCCTTCGAGCGCCGTTCCCTCGGCGTTCGAATGTCCCTTTTCCCGGAGGAGTGGAAGCGCCTCCCGGAACATCCGTTCGGCCTCCGCGAATCGGCCGGTCTCCCGGAAATGCGCGCCGAGGTTGCTGAGATCCATGCCTTCTCGCAGGCGATCGCCGGCTTCCCGGTGAAGGGCGGCCGCCTGGAGGAGCAGTCGGTCCGCCTCGGCCGGATGCCCGATTTCGCGCGCGACGATGCCGAGGCCCCCGACCAGCCGTCCCCGCAGGCGGAAGTCCCCGGTCTCGTCGCAGATGCGCAGCGCGCGCTCGAACATCTCCCGGGCCGGCTTCATGCGCCCCGCCCGCCGCGCCGCGATTCCGGCGCGGAGAAGGGAGCTCGCCCGCTCCGCTCCCGTCGAGCACTCGGCGTGCCGGCTCCACAGCCTCTCGCACGCGTCGATGCGGTAGCCCTTCATGGCAAACCGCGCGGCGCGCGACAGGTAGAGCCTTTCGACGTCCGGGTCGCCCGCCCGCCGCGCGTGGTCGGCGAGTTCTTCCGAGAACGGGTCGGTCGCGTGCGGTGCCATCTCGACGGCCTCTATCTCCTCGTCGTTCGAGGGCGGCGGCCGGTTCCCGGCGAGGCTCTCGATCGAGGCCACGGCGAGCCCGTGAAGCCGCGCGCGGCCGCTCGGCAAATGAAGCTGGTACGCCGCCTCTCGCATCAGAGCGTGCCGAAACAGGTAAGCGTTTTCGGAATTCACGTCCGGTGATCCTCAACAGGCGCGTCGTCAGGGATCGGCGTCGAGCGGCTTCACACCGGCCCGGGCGCAGGCCTCCCGCATCTTAAGGGTCTGGCGCTCCAGTTCCTGCGAGTCGTTGGTGGCTCGCAGGAGGGCCACCGCCCGGCGCCACGCATCGACGGCGTCCTCGCGCCGCCGCCGCGCCAATTCGGTCTCCGCCAGGTTGAACAGGAAAGCCGCCTGCATCGACACATCGCCGACCTCCGCCAGGATCGCGGTGGACTGATGGAGGAGGAGGACCGCGGTGTCGAGGCGACCGGCGTCGGCATGCACGGTGGCGATGTTGGCCAGGGTGAGGCCCTCGTAGCGTCGGTCGTGGACTTCGCGATGGATCTCCATGGCTCGCTCATAGGTCGGCAACACGAGCTCGCGGCGCCCCGTGTCCCCGTAGAGCATGGCCAGGCTCGCGAGGGCGACGCCCTCCGCGCGGCGGTTGCCGGTTTCTCGATCCAGGGAGATCGCGCGCTCGTACAGGGGCTCGGCGTCCCCGACCCGCCCCGTTTGCCGGTAGAACCCCGCCAGGTTGGCGAGCACCACGCCCTCGGACGACCGGTTGCCGACTTCCCGGTGGATCTCCAGCGACTCGAGAAACTCCCGCTCGGCCGGTCCCCCGGCCCCGAGCCGCCGGTGGAAATTCGCCCGGTTCCCCAGGACGATCCCTTCCAGGCGTCGCTCCCCGGTCGCGCGCAGCAGCTCCAGCGCCTGCCCGTAGGCCTGCTCCGCTTCCGGGAAGCGTCCCGTGTTCTTGTACAGGGTCGCAAGGCTCCCGAGGAACTGCCCCTCTGCGTCGCGTTCCCCGGCTTCCCTGAAGATCTGAAGCGCTTCCCGGAAGCCGCGCTCCGCGATCTCCGGGCGGCCGACATGCTCTTCCAGCACCGCCGTGCTTCCGCGGCAGCTGCCCTCGAGGAGGCGCTCGCCGGTTTCGCACAGTGCCGCGAGGGCTTCCGCGTAGCCCCGCCGCGCAGCCTCCACCCGTCCCTCGTTCTGGTCGGTGTTCGCCAGGGCGAGGAGCGCGGCGCCCTCGGCCCGGCGGTCGCCGTGGGAGCGCGCCAGGGCGAGCGATTCAGCGAGGAGCTGGCGGGCCCGCAGCGCATGACCGGCATAGCTGGCGGCCGAGGACGCCTTCCGCAGCGATTCCATTTTCCCCGCCCCGTCGTCCAGGCCGGCGTGTTCCTGCCAGAGCAACTCGGCGGCCTCGTAGCGAAGCCGCCTCAGGGCGATCTCCGCCGCGCGGCGGAGGTACAGCTTCCGGGAAGAGCTCCGCTCGCCGGAATCCGCAGCCAGCCGGGCGTGCTCGGCGAGTTCGTGGGCGACCGGATCCGTCGGATGCGGCGCGAAGTCGCTGCGTCGCGGCGTGAGTTCCGGGAGCGCCGGCGCGCGCCCGCCAGCCAGGGCCTCGATCGCGTCGAACGCCAGCCCGTGCAGCCGCGCGCGGCCGCTCGGCAAATGAAGCTGGTACGCGGCTTCGCGGAGGAGGGCGTGTCGGAAGAGGTATGCGGTTTCGGAATTCACGCCGTGCGATCCTCGATGATCCGCGGGCAGGAGTCTCGCCGCCTCAGTCACAGATATCAACGACCGGGGTGACCCCTGCTTTCGCGCACGCGTCGCGCACCGCGGCCCGCTTGAGCTCCAGGGACTGCGAGTCCCGGAGTTCCGCCAGGATCGCCGCGCCTTCCCGCCACGCGGCCCGCGCCTCATCTCCCCGCGCGAGAGTCACCAGCACGCACGCGTAGTCGCAGAGCTGCAGGCCCTCGAAGCGACGGTTGCGCAGTTCACGGTGGAGCGCGAGGGCCTGGCGGTGAAGCGGCTCGGACTGTGCGGCGCGCCCCGTCGTCGCGTAGAGAGTGGCCAGGTTCCCGATCGTCACGGCCTCGGACCGCCGGTTGCCGACTTCGCGGTGCAGGGCCAGCGCCTCTCCCAGGAGCCGTTCGGCCTCGCCGGGCCGGCCCATCCCGTGATTCGTCGTCGCCAGGTTGCTGAGCGCGACGCCCGTGGCGCGGCGGTCGCCGACCTCGCGGAAGACGCCGAGCGCCCGTTCGATTTCCACGGCGGCCTGCTCCGTGTGGCCGGTTTCCTGGAGGTGAGTGCCCAGGTTCATGTGAGCGAGCCCCTCGTACCGGAGGTTGCCGAGTTCCCTGTGAATCGCCAGCGCCGTTTCGTACGCGACGGCGGCTTCGGCGCCGCGGCCCGTCTGCTGGTAGAGGTTCGCGATGTTTCCCAGCACGATCCCCTCGAGCCCGCGGTCGCCGGACGCCCGCGCCAGTGCCAGCGCCTCCTCGTGATGCCGCTCCGCCTCGTCAACCCGTCCCTGTTCGCGGCACAGGCTCGCCATCGCCGCGATCAGGAGGCCCTCCTGCGGTCGGTCGCCTGCCTCGCGAACCAGGAGGAGCGCTTCACCGAACTGACGCTCGGCTTCCGCCGTCCGGCCTGTCGCCAGGAGCAGGTTGGCGCGCATCTGGAGAGCGATCCCCTCTCCGCGCCGGTCCCCGGACTCGCGGATCACGGCGATCGCGCGCTCCAGGAGAGGTTCGGCGGTGCGCGCGTTTCCTCCCTGCTCCAGGCAGCTCGCTGCGCGGTACAGCGCCCGTCCCTTCTCGGTCCCCGCGAGGATTTCGGCGCAGGCCTGCCAGGTGGACGCCGCGGAGTCGAGCCGGAACTGCCGCTCCGCGAGTTCGGCGGTGCGTCGCAGGTAAGTTCTCCGCGCGCCCTGAAATCTGCGCGCGACGACGCCCTCCGGGAATTCCTCGCCCGCGGGCTGCGCGAGCCGCGCCTGTTCCGCCAGTTCCTGCGCGAAAGGGTCCGTCGGATGGGGCGCGAACACCCTCGTCCGCGTCGCCGTCAGCGGCGCCGGATCCGGGGCGCTCCCGCCCGCCAGCGCTTCGAGCACGTCGAACGCGAGGGCATGCAGACGCGACCGCACGCCCGGCATCTGAAGCTGGTAGGCGGCTTCGCGGAGGAGGGCGTGTCGGAAGAGATAGGCTTCCTCGGCGTTCAGGTTTCGTGATCCTCACATTGCGACGCAAACCAGCGGGCGAAGCCCGCCGAAGCTCCGGACGCGAAGCGCCGGAGCGAAGGCGGGTGACGGAAGAGGTATGCGTTTTCCGCATTCATGGCGAGTGTTGAGTATTGAGTATTGAGTGCAGGAGTTCCAAGGGCATCGTTCCCGTCACGCCGTTACTCAACACTCGGCCGTTCAAACCTTCCTCTTCGCCCCGAACCCCTTCGGCACGCTCAGCGACTCGTCCTCGCGATCCTGGATCGGCCCGCCGCCGGTCTTCGCAAACAGGTCCGCGAGGGAAGTGTCGCCCTCCAGCCCCCCGGCGTCCTTCCCCCTCGCCGCAAGCCACCCCGCCGCCGCTTCACGCGAAAACAGCGGAAACCGGATGTGCGCCACGCACCGCCCGGGGCGCAGGAAGGCCGGGTCGATGTGCTCGACGTCCTCGTTGAACGTGACCAGGAACAGGTCCTCGCGCCCCTGCCCGATGAGGCCGTCGGTCATGTTGAGCAGGCGGCCCAGCACGTCGGTGCCGGAGCGCGGGTCGCGCGCGAGGAGGCCGGCGGAGTCCTCGAGGATGAAGAGCCGCCGGCGCGGGGGAGTCTTGCCGCCGGCGCCCAGCGCCCCCGCGAACTCGGCAGGGAGGTCCGGGTCCGACAGCGCCTCGTCCCGCGAGTCCGACGCGAGGTCGAAGTAGTACTCGGGGTTCTTCACGAACGTCGCCGGGTCGGACAGGATGGTGGGGAGGAAGCGTTCGCGCCAGGCGCGCATGGCGGCGCGCAGGGCCCAGGTCTTGCCGGTGCCGGTGGGGCCGTGCCAGATGACGAGCTGCCCGTGCCGCCCGAGGTCGGGAAGGGCGAGCAGGGCGTCCATCGCTTCGCGCGTGGCGACGGGGTAGTTCGGGCGGACGGCGCCCCACTCGGGGCACCGCACGAACTGCGACACGCGCTGCGTGCTCTGCCGCCCGGAGACGCAGAACTCGACCCACACGCCGTCGTCCCGCTCGGCCTCCTCCCGCGGCGCCCGCGCCTCCAGCGCCTTCAGCACCTCCGCCAGCACCCCCTCCGCCCCCAGCTCCGCGTCCATCGCCTCCACCCGCGTCCGCCCCCGCGCCGAATCGATCCCCACCACCTGCCCCCCGCGCCGCAGGATCAGCAGCCACCGCGGCCGGTCATGCGACACCTTCACCACCTCGAACCCCGGCAGCAGCGCCGCAATCTCGGACCACTTCGCCGCCGGGTCGAGCGCCACGTCCTCCCGCGCGGTGGAGCGCGGGACGAAGTCGCCGAGAAGGGAGGTGTACGCGCGGTTTCGAAGGAGTTCTTCCCAGCGTTCGGCGGTCAGGGTGAGGCGGTCGGGGGTGGGCATGGGGGTATTCTGGCATGAAGTGGACGTGAAATTGCGAGGATGAACGATCCCCCTGAGCGCTGTGTCAAAGAGCGAGAACATGGCTTACGGCAACGCAACTCTTCGGCAGCGGAACCCCCGTAAAACCAAGCGCGGCAACCCCCACCACACCGCCATCGGGTCCAAGCAACGGCCCTCCGCTGTTCCCATCGTAAATGTCGCAGGAAACTTGAATGAGTTCGCGTCCATTGAACGTGCGAACCGAAACGACTTTCCCCGGCTCTACACGCAACGGTGCACCGGGCCTCCATAGGGAGTACCCGGCGAGAAGCACTTGGGTTCCGACTCCGCCACCCATCGGCGAGGTGGGAGTAAGGCTTGCGTGAACAGGGATGGCGCTGTCGAGGATCGCCAAGTCCAGTGCTGAGTCAGACTTCCTGACCTTGAATTGGTGCTGGATGGCTGGTTTATCGGCACGGAACAGAACAGCCTTGCTCACCATCGGTTTGTTGTTGTTTATCAGATCGAGCACGTGTTGGCATGTGACGAAGCCGATTCGATCCAAGTGAAATGCAGTTCCGAACACGAGCGGATCGCCAAGCGCATCCACTCCAGCAACGATGAACAAGGTTTGGCGAAGGATACGTTCGGTGAGAGCTGCGCGCCCCCGCACGGTAGTCCTGGAACCCGTCAACCTGCAAAATTGGCATGCATATTCGGCGTAAGAAGGGCTGTCCGGTCCGCAGACTTGTTTTACGAACGCCAGCTTTCCCCTGAGGTATTCGCGAAGATGACCAGCTTTTCCGGCGCGAGAGCGACGGGAGTAAGAACTCCGAAATTCCCGGTTGGCCTTACGATAAGTTTGGAATTCCCAATTGTGAAGAGCGCCGCGAATTTCAGAAATGAAGATTCGACTTGGCCGCACGTTCTGATTTACCACGAGTCCTGTCACCGTTTGCCTAACCAAAGAACTCATTGCTCGCAATTTTGCCGGGTTTATCTCGAAACCTTCGTCTTTGATTGCCTTGCGCAGGACATCTCCGATCGTTACCTCGCCGGCCAGCGGCCTCTGAAGGATTGCCCCTGACATCGACCGGTCTACCGCTGAAAACGTTAGATCGTCGGCGTATCGCGAGTAGCGACAGCCTGTTCGTTTCGCAAGCGTACTTAGGTTGAGGTCCAGTCGTCTGCAGACGAAATTGGAAAGGATGGGCGAGGTCGGTGCTCCTTGTGGGAGTTGATTGTCGACGCAACATATGTCGGCAAGAATGGCAGCGGGCGCGTGTGGTAATGACAACGGAGGTTTGCGAAATACGCCCGCAACCCGCTTATGCGTGATGCTCGGGAAGAAGTCCTTCAGATCAATATTGACGACGATGTCACTTCCTGCATGCCCAGCCGCATTCGTGACTATCGAGCGCTTTCTGGCAAATCCATGGCAGGTAGCTTTCGGGACATGCAGGGGAAGAAGTGCCTGCAGTATCTTGTTTTGCATACGACGAATTGGATCAGGTGGCACTCGAATATTTCTCAGTTCGCCCGATCGCTTTGGTACTTGGAAAGTTCGGTATTCGGGTCTTCGCTTGTAGAGCAGAGTTAGCAATTGAGTTGGCGTCAGCTGGAAAAAGGCCGCGACGTCCTTGTAGGTCTTCAGGCCGAGGAGGCTCTTGGAAATCGACATAGATGTTTAAGGTGGGGCTCCCAGCGACGATTTCAACCGTACAAGTCCCAGGACAATTCGAGCGCAGCGCCCAGCCCTACGATGTGTACCTGACCTTGCCCTCGCGACCGCGTAACGCAGTCTGGTTCAAATAGCTGGAGCCGGGAGCCCGCGTGAGAAGTTACCAGACGATCGGCGACTGCTGCCAGTAGAACCTGCCCGCTGACCTGAGCTCCTTCGTAGGAAGATTCGCGGCTCTGCCCGACTCTGCAGGACGGAGCCGGACAGGGAGAGCTCACCCAGTCGCGAGCGATAACGCCGAAGTTCTTCGCCGATTGACTGCGCTCGACGGCTTGATTTTCAAACAAGCGGAGTTCAAGCTTTGCGGCATGGCGAAGAGAGAAACCCCCGCAAACTGCGGCATGCGAGACAGGCGTTCGCGGTCACGCTCGGTGGGGCACCGTCAGCGCCTTCGTGTCCGTCTCGAGCGCACAGGCCTGGACGCACTCGCCGACTACGAAGTCCTCGAGTTCCTCCTCGGCCTAGCCATTCGCGGCCGCGACGTCAAGCCGCTCGCCCGCGCTCTCCTCAAGTCTTTCGGCGGCAGCCTTGGCCGCCTCCTCGACGCCCCGCGCGCCGACATCCTCGCCGTCCCCGGGGCCGGACCGGCCGTCGCGGATGCGATCCTCGCGGCCCGAACCGCCTCCATCGCCGCTCTCCGCGATCGCACCGCCCGAACCGACGCTTTAACTAACCCACGCCTTGTCGCCGATTACTGCCGCGCCCGATTCGCGGGCGAACCCCAGGAAGTTGTGGTGGCGGTCCTCCTCGATTCGCGCCACAGGGTCATCAAGACTGCGCTGCTCTCCCGCGGCACGGTCGACCGCGCCGCTGCCTTTCCGGGGGAAGTCGCGCGCGCCGCTTTGAAGGAAAGCGCCCCTGCGGTTATCCTCGCACACAATCACCCGAGCGGAGATCCGGAGCCGTCAGGGGAGGACCGGGTTTTCACGAGTGCAGTTGAGGCAGCGCTCGGGACGGTGGGAGTGAAGCTGTTAGACCATGTGGTGGTGGGACGAGAGGGGTATGCAAGTTTGAAGGACTCGGGAGTGCTCTGAACAGCCATGGCGGACCTTACTCCGGAACAACGCGCACGCCAGCAGATCGACGCCCAGCTCACGGCGTCAGGCTGGATCGTGCAGAACTACAAACAGTTCAACCCCTCCGCCGGTCGCGGCATCGCGCTCCGCGAGGTGCCG
Organism: uncultured Planctomycetia bacterium; assembly: GCA_963706735.1. Classification (GTDB taxonomy): domain Bacteria; phylum Planctomycetota; class MHYJ01; order WSZJ01; family WSZJ01; genus WSZJ01. The sequence continues at coordinate 22,390 of CAVPNQ010000132.1, read as the reverse complement.
CTCAAGTCTGGGACCTGCGACTACCTACTACTCGTTGACCGCAAAGCGACTGGTGTCGTCGAAGCCAAGAAGCAGGGAACACTGCTCTCCGGTGTCGCCGAACAATCACGCGCCTATGGCGAAAGCCTCCCGGACTTCATCCAATCCATCTCACCCGGATCGCTGTCCTTCCTCTACGAATCCACCGGGGTCGAGACGTTCTTCCGGGATGAACGCGATCCATCGCCGCGCTCCCGCCGTGTCTTCTCTTTTCATCGCCCTGAAACTCTGACGGCTTCGATCGCTGAACCCGCGACGCTGCGGGCCCGGCTTGCGGCCATGCCAGCCGAGCATCCGCTCACCACGCAGAATCTCCGAGCCTGTCAGGTGGAAGGGATCACAAACCTCGAAAAATCCTTCGCGGCGGACCACCCGCGAGCGCTCATCCAGATGGCGACGGGTGCGGGCAAGACCTACACGGCGTGCAGCTTCACCTACCGGCTCATCAAGCACGCGGGCGCGAAGCGCGTCCTGTTCCTGGTGGACCGCGCCAACCTCGGGCGTCAGGCCTTGGCGGAGTTCCAGCAGTTCGTCGCGCCGGACACCGGACGGAAATTCACCGAGGTCTACAACGTTCAGCATCTCACCTCGAACAACCTCGACTCCGTCGCCCGCGTCACGATCTGCACGATCCAGCGCCTGTACTCGATCCTCCGCGGCGAAGAACTCGACGAAGACCTCGAAGAAAAATCCGGATACGAGCTCGCGACCGCCGACGATCGCCCGAAGGACGTGGCCTACACAGAACGCGTTCCCATCGAGACCTTCGACTTCATCGTCACGGACGAATGCCACCGGTCCATTTACGGCCTGTGGCGGCAAGTGCTCGAATACTTCGACGCCTTCCTCGTCGGCCTCACCGCCACGCCGTCGAAACAGACCATCGGGTTCTTCAACCAGAACCTAGTGATGGAATACAACCACGAGCGCGCCGTCGCCGATGGCGTCAACGTCGGCTACGAGGTCTACCGCATCAAAACGCAGGTCAGCGACCAGGGTGGCAATGTCGAGAAGGGCTTCTACGTGGACAAGCGCAGCAAAGAAACTCGCGCCGTCCGCTGGGAGCGTCTCGACGAGGATCTGACCTACGCCGTCAAGGATCTCGACCGCTCAGTGGTCGTGCCTTCGCAGATCCGCACGGTCCTCCAGGCGTTCAAGGATGCCCTGTTCACAGAGATGTTCCCCGGCCGCACGCTCGTCCCGAAGACCCTGATCTTCTGCAAGGACGACTCTCACGCTGAGGATACGGTCCATCTCGTGCGCGAAGTCTTCGGCAAGGGCAACGACTTCGCGAAGAAGATCACGTACAAGACTTACAATCCGGAAACGAAGCGCTACGAGAAGTCCGAAACGCTCATCCAGGAGTTCCGCACCTCACCCCAGCTCCGCATTGCTGTCACGGTGGACATGATCGCTACCGGCACGGACATCAAGCCCTTGGAGTGCCTGCTGTTCCTGCGCGATACCCGCAGCCGCACCTACTTCGAGCAGATGAAGGGCCGCGGAACCCGGGTTCTTACGCCCACCGACTTGCAAGCCGTGAGCGGCGAAGACGCCCGCGCCAAGACCCACTTTGTCATCGTCGATGCCGTCGGAGTCTGCGAGAGCGACAAGACCGACTCCCGCCCGCTCGAACGCCTCCGCACCGTCAGTTTCGAGAAGCTGCTGATCGGCGCGGCCCTCGGCAGGCGTGACGAGGAGACCCTCACCTCGCTGGCAGGCCGGATCGCCCGGCTGGACCGCGAGATCTCCCGTGACGAAGCGAAGAAGCTCGGCGACCTCGCTGGCGGCAAGTCACTGCCCGAACTCGCTGGTACGCTCCTCAGAGCCATCGACCCCGACGCCATCGCCGAGCGCGCCACCGGAAAGCTCGGCGCGTCGCCCGCTGCAGTCTCCCCGGACGCGATGGCCGCCGCCCGCAAGGTTCTGGCCGATGAGGCGTGCGCTCCATTCGATGTTCCCGCCCTACGCGACGCCCTCACCAAGGCGAAGCAGGACGCCGAGCAGACCATCGACACCGTTACCGTGGACGCGGTCATCAGCCAGGGATTCGACGCCGCCGCGAAGGCGAAGGCCGCCGCCCTGTTGAGATCCTTCCGCGACTACATCGAGAAGCACAAGGCCGAGATTACTGCCCTCCAGATCCTCTACAGCCGGCCGTACAAGCAGCGCCTCTCGGAGCCGATGCTCAAGGAACTGGAGAAGAATCTTCGCGAGAACAACGCGGACTGGACCGAAGATCGCTTGTGGGACGCCTTCGCCGCCGCCGCGCCGGGGAAGGTGAAAGGTCGCTCGCAGGCTGGACGGTTCGCGGATCTCGTCGCGCTCGTGCGGTTCTCCCTCGAACAGCAGCCCATTCTGGCACCCTTCGCCGACTCCGTGTCGGCCCGATTTGACGAATGGCTCGCAGGCAAGAAGAAGGCCGGTACCGCTTTCACGGCGGAACAGCACGCCTGGCTCAGCCTGATCCGCGACCACATCGCCACCAGCCTGAGCATCGAGCCTGACGATCTGGAACTTTCGCCGTTCAGCCAGCGCGGCGGTTTGGGAAAGGCGCATCAGCTCTTCGGCGAGCAATTGCCGAAACTGCTCGATGAACTCAACACGGTGCTCGCGGCATGAAGGCAAAGCGCGTAGCCGCAGCGCCGACCGATCGGAAGAGAGCGGCCGAGCGCAGGGGCGCTGCTATGAATCAGAAATCTCAAACAGGGTTGAGCCCTGAAGGGGTGGTAGAGAGCATCAACAGGCCGGTGGAATGGAAGCTCACGACTCTCGGCACGCTTAGTGGCGAACGCGGGAAAAGCGTTGAACCCGCCAGGACACCAGAGAAGCAATTTGAACTCTACAGCGTCCCCAGTTTTCCAGGCCAGAGACCCGAAGTGGTTTCGGGGAAAGAGGTCGGCTCGAATAAGCAACTCGTCCAACCACAAAGCGTTCTGCTCTGCAAAATCAACCCGCGCATCAATCGCGCTTGGGTCGTAGGTGACTTCACGGCCCACTCGAAAATTGCTTCGACCGAGTGGATTGTATTCCCCACCTTCGAGGAGGTCGTACCGGAGTTCCTCTGCTACTTCCTACAGCAGAATGCCGTGAGGGATTTTCTCGCGCACAACGCCTCGGGTGTCGGCGGCTCGCTCATGCGTGTGAAGCCGTCAACCCTTCGCGACTTTCCGTTCGCATATCCGAAGACCAGTGAGCAGCGCCGCATCGTGGCCGAGATCGAGAAGCAGTTCACGCGGCTGGATGCTGGCGTGGCGGCGCTGCGGCGAGTTCAGGCCAACCTGAAACGCTACCGGGCCGCGGTGCTCAACGCCGCGTGCGAAGGGCGGCTAGTCCCCGCCGAGGCCGAACTCGCGAGGAAGGGGAAGCGGAAGTTCGAAACCGGGGAGGAACTGCTCGCGCGCGTCCTGGCCGAGCGGCGCGAGCACTGGACGGGCAGCGGGAATTACAGGGAACCCGCCGCGCTGGACAGGACGAACCTCGGCCCTCTGCCGGAGGGTTGGACTTGGGCCACCTTTGAGCAGATTGCCGGACGCGTGACTGTCGGCTTCGTTGGTTCGATGAAGCATGAATACGTTGAGAGCGGCGTGCCATTCTTGCGTGGTCAAAACGTTCGGGAAAATCGGTTCGACTCAGAAGGTCTGCTCTACGTGAGTCGCGCGTTTCACGAGGAACTTGCCAAGTCGGCGCTGCGGCCAGGAGACCTCGCAGTCGTGCGCTCTGGTTCTGTTGGAGTGACCTGTGTTATTCCGGATTCGTTGCCAGAGGCCAACTGCTCCGACTTGGTACTGGTTCAGCGGCCCGTCGGATTCGTGCCGCAATACGGGGCCTACTACATGAACTCTCTCGCCAAGCGCCATATCGCGGCGGGTAAGGTTGGAGTCGCCCTCATCCACTTCAACACGAAGTCCGTGGCCGCGCTCGCTGTCCCGCTGCCCCCTCTCGCCGAGCAGACCCGCATCGTCGCGGAAGTCGAGCGGCGGCTGAGTGTCCTGGAAGAGCTCGAGGCGATGGTCATCGCCAACCTCCAGCGCGCAACGCGCCTGCGCCAGTCGATCCTCCAGAAAGCATTCACCGGAGAACTCGTATGACCGAGCCGCAACAGCTGGTCGCCAAGCTCTGGAACTATTGCAACATCCTCCGGGACGATGGATTGTCCTACGGTGATTACGTCGAGCAACTCACCTTCCTCCTGTTCCTGAAGATGGCGGACGAACAGGCGAAGCCGCCGTTCAACAAGCCGTCGCCGATCCCCAGGGGCAAGGACTGGCCCGCGCTCCTGGCGAAGGACGGCGACGAACTTGAAACCCACTACCGCCACACCCTGGAGGAACTCGGCAAGAAGGGCGGCATGCTCGGGCTCATATTCCGCAAGGCGCAGAATAAGATCCAAGACCCCGCCAAGCTCCGCCGCCTCATCGTGGACCTGATCGACAAGGAGGAGTGGTCCAGCCTCTCGGCCGACGTGAAGGGCGACGCCTACGAGGGGCTGCTGCAGAAGAACGCCGAAGACGTAAAGGGCGGCGCGGGCCAGTATTTCACGCCACGCCCGCTCATCGCCGCGATGGTCGAGGTGGTCGCCCCGCAGCCTGGGCAGGCGATCTGCGACCCGGCGTGCGGCACGGGCGGCTTCCTGCTGGCGGCGCATGACTACCTCGCAAAGCACTACCAGCTCGACCGGGCGCAGAAGAAGAAGCTGAAGAGCGGCACGTTTTTCGGAATCGAGCTGGTAGACAGCGTCACGCGGCTCTGCGCAATGAACCTGCTGCTGCACGGCATCGGCGGGGAGTCCGAGGAGGATCTGCCAGTCGTCACGAAGGACGCGCTGGCCGGGAAGCACGGCGAGTACGAGATCGTCTTGGCGAATCCGCCCTTCGGGAAGAAGAGCAGCGTCACGATCGTCAACGAGGAGGGGGAGTCGTCGAAGGAGTCGCTCATCATCAACCGCGACGACTTCTGGGCCAGCACCAGCAACAAGCAGCTCAACTTCCTCCAGCACATCTTCACGATCCTCAAACAGCATGGCCGCGCGGCGGTGGTGCTGCCGGACAACGTGCTGTTCGAGGGCGGCGCGGGAGAAACCATCCGCCGCGAGCTTCTGAAGCAGGCCGACGTCCACACGCTCCTGCGCCTGCCGACCGGCATCTTCTACGCGCAGGGCGTGAAGGCGAACGTCCTGTTCTTCGACCGCAAGCCCGCGCAGGAGAAGCCCTGGACGCAAAAGCTTTGGATCTACGACCTGCGGACGAACCTGCACTTCACCCTCAAGGAGAACACGCTCAAGCGCAGCGACCTCGACGAGTTTGTCGCCTGCTACAATCCAAAGAACCGGAGCGAACGGAACGTGACCGAACGCTTCAAGTATTTCGCCTACGAGGAGCTGACGAAGCGCGACAAAGCCAACCTCGACATCTTCTGGCTCAAGGATGATGCATTGGAGGAGTCCGCTAACCTCCCGGCACCTGAGCTAATCGCGCGAGAAATCACTGCTGACCTTCAGGCCGCACTCGAGCAATTCGGAACCATCGCTGAAGACCTCGAGTAACCATCGGTTCGCCGTGCGCGCCGGGTCGCATACCTCCCGCACAAACGCGTGTCATCGTCATTCCTGCCGTCACGCCTTAGTCGCCGTGGCTGGTACTGAGGCACCTGTCTCCGAGCCAGCGAGTTTCGTAAATAGCGACTGCCATACCGGCAGAACTGTACGCAACTTGCCATCGCCTGCTTCAAGGCTCGAAAGCTGAGCCTTCACGAGTCGTGCAAGTTCAACTTTCCAACCCTCCATGAGTGCGATTCCGCGCTTCGCGGCGAATGCCCGAACCTGGGGCACTATCGCGGCGGCGGGATCTGAAACTATGAACGGGTCATCCACCGCACAATGCAGCAGCCGATCTATGAGAGGGACCAAAAGATCTTTCGGGAAAAGGTCTTCTGATTCCGCGTCCGGAATGGTTACGAAATCGCTGACCAACAGCACCTTCTCCGTTTCCCGGCTGTAGTCCGTGTCCTTCAGGTTCTTCGCGAGCGTCTTGCCGGCGAGATCTCCATCGCACAGGACGATAGGCAGATTCTCGTTTCTGCCGCCCAAGATGGCAGCCGTCGTTTTGATTCCTTTCGCCCCTGCACTCGGAACGAAAAGGATCTCGTGATACGAACGGACTCTTCCGGACCCGACCAACAGGTTCTTGATGGCGCTCAGGTAGTACTGATCCGATTGCCCCTCCACGATGATGCTCCGGCAACCTTGAAAGAGAATATCGGAGACGCTGAGTCCCAGCGCCGCGTGGACGGGGTAGATGGATTTCGAACGCGCAGCTGCCTGGCCTGCCCTCAAATCGGTCGACACACACGTTTGACCCGATAGGTTGACGAAAATGGCGCGCACGCGATCGAGGTTATTCGGGTCCACCAGGAACGGAGAGTGAGTGGTGTAAAGCAGTTGATTCGAGTTTGAGAGGCTCTCGAAGAACGCCGAAAGGTCCTGTTGTGCAAGCGGATGGAGCGAATGCCCTGGTTCGTCGAGAAGCAGGATTGCGCCGTTGTGCGCAGCTTTGCTCTCAACGAGGAAGATCAGGTAGAAGCTGAGGAACCACTGCAGACCTGTGCTCCGCCCTTCCAACTCGATCTCTTCTGGACGCTTGTCGTCCGAGACCCAGATTCTGAAATGATTCCCATCGGCTTCGAACCGGAGCCGATACTCCCCTTGCTTCCAGAATTCTCGGAAGCGCGCCGTCAGTTCGCTGCTTGCCGCCTGCAGCAGGACGCTCCGCTCTTTCTTCTTCTCGTGCGCTTCCTGGATTTGCGCTTCTTTGGGCTTGGCGCCCGTCTCCGGCACTTCTTTGCCCAGATCGAGAATCTCTTCCGGCTTCAGGCGAACGAAGTCAAACAGAACACGAAGTGTTCTTGCCTTCGCCTCCTCTTTGCTCGGCAAGTCCGCTCGCTTGAGGTTCTCGATTACATGCGGAAGGTAGATTTCGGAGTCCAAGTTCCCGTAGGTCGTGTAGTAGACGAAGGCCGGCAAGCTATCCAATATCAATTTCTTTGCCGCCGCGCAGTCATTCGCCCCCGGCTTTCCAAGATCTTCAGCCAACTTGAACACTTCCGCGATGGCTTGCGAGAGTCGCGCGCATGAGGCTGAAGTCGGCTGCGCGTCCTTTTGGCTGACCGTTTCAAGCGGAGCTGTCAATGCGCGAACTTCAAGCGCATTCAATGCCGCCGGCTGTTTCAGTGCTAGCGCTAGGGCCTTGTCAAGCGCGCCAATCAGGATTGGCTTGCGCACTCGATCTGCTTCGTCCGCAGGCTTCAGTCCGTCAATCTCAGCTCGGGTCGTCTGCAGCCGCCCAAGAATGTCCGAGCGGTCGATGGTTGGAGTCGGATTGGCTTTCGGGAACTGGATGTACCGGTTTCCACTGAAGTCCCTGGCGACTTCCACCTCCTGAACCTCCATCAGGTCGACCCCCGCGATTTCGGCAATCTGAGCGGAGAGCGATGGCTCAAGCTCGAACCTCGCTCGGATGAAAATCGGCTTTTCCTTCGCCTGGCGGATTGTTGCGTACTCCTTCCTTGGTGCATCGGCGAGCAACTTGATCTCGCCTTCCTTCGCGGGGTTCAGCTTCCAAAGGGGCACCAAGAGGTTCGTCTTACCTGACTCATTCGTCCCGATCAGCGAAGTGATCGAGGACGCTTCAATCCACGCGCTGTCGGCGACGGAACGAAAGTTCGTTACGCGGAAAGCGGTAAGGCGCATGCGGGGAGTTTTCATAGTGTGGGGGCGCTGTTGCATAATTGATGCCACTTCACGAACTTCGCCCTAACTTCGCAACTCCCATATTTGCCCGCTCTTATGAAAATGCCGCAGTTCCGTATCTCCCAGGACCTCCTGCCGAGAACTGCTGTGGAGGTGTCAGGGTGGCAGCAGCGCCTGCCGGATTGACGAGAAGGGCAGGCGCCCTAGCACGAGTGTCCCCCAAGCGGTCCGGAAGTCATCACAGACCGATGGGGTTGAAATGCCGGACCGGCGCATAACGTACCGCGCCGGCCCGGCAACTCTTCTAGGTGAACTACGCCGTTCCCGCCCCCACCGCTTCCTTCCCCTTCTTCGCCGTCCCCCTGCGATGCAGGATCGACAGGTTGTACCGTCCCGCCTCTTCCGGATCGTCCACGTGCGCGGCGCGGCCGGCACGGTTGATCCGTTTCAGCAGGAAGTAGAGGCAGGACTTCTCGATGTGGAAGTCTTTGGTGCCCTTCGGCAGGTCGGCCTTCTTGTGTTCCTGCGTGGCGTCGGCGGTGGAGAGCGAACCGACGATTTCGTCGCCTTCATTGAGGAAGGCCGGGGTCGCGCCGAACTTGGAGATCGTCGTGGTGTCGCGCTTGAGGAAGCCGATGACCTTCTTCATTTTCTCGGAGAGCTTCGGCACGGAGCTTCCGGTGTTGCCGCCCTTCGTGAATTCTTCGGACTCGCCGCGGTCGTCGTCGTAGGCGTTCTGGCCGATGAGGATCGCCTTGCGGACCAGGACTTGGCTTTCGCGAGGGCGGTGTCCTGCGACGTCGTGGCGGACTGGGCGTCGGCGGAGGCCAGGGCGCGGTCCTTCGTCGCGGCGGTGAGCGTGGATTTCAGGTCCGCGAGCGAATCCAGCCTGGCTTTCGGGATGCCCAGGGGCGCGACGAGGGCAGCCTCCTTCTTCGCCAGCACTTCGGTGAAGTCCGCCAGTTCGACCAGGTACGACGCTTGGAGTCTCGAATCGGTTGCGACTCCTTGGGTTCGGTCGGCAGGGTCTGGTGCAACCACGCATCGGGCCTTCCAGGAACCCGGTAGCGATTTCACGCGGGACACTTCCAATGGGAGGTTGCGCACTTTCACGCCGGACTTGAACGCGCCCTGGGAGCTGGCCATAATCCGAGCCGGGTAGTGCTGGTACGACGTCCGCCTCTTGCTCGTCCTTCTCCGTTTCATGGAGCGTCCTGCATGCGCGTCGCCCTGTTCATCGATGGGAAGAACTTCTACGCGGGCTGGAAGGACCGGACGTCCGGCCGGGACATCGACTTCCGCAAGCTGTCCCAGTGGGTGGTGCGCGCGGCGGGCGGGGACCACCTCATGAGCGCGACCTACTACACCGGTGTCGATACCTCCTTCCCGACGACGCCGACGCAGGACAAGATCGAGAACTTCCTATCGATGCTCGAGTTGCAGCCCGGCTTCTTCGTCCGGCGGTTCGCCCAGAAGCTGCGGACGCACACCTGCCCAAGCTGCCAGGCGTCAAACACGGTCTCGCACGAGAAGGAAGTCGATACCACCATCGTGGCCGACATGCTGCGACTCGGGGCGACCGGCGCGTTCGACATCGCGGTGCTGCTCTCAGGCGACGCCGACCTGGTGCCCGCAGTCGAGGGCGTTCGCGCGCTCGGGAAGCAGGTATTCGTCGCGACGTGGGGATCGAGCGGCCTCTCCGCCCGCATCAGGCGCGCTGCCTTCGATCACATCGACCTCTGCGCGGGGCTGGCCGAATTCGGACGCCTGGCGTTCGGATTCACACCGACAGCGGCCGCCGGTGCTCCGACGTTCGCCCACGTCGCGGCATCGCCCACGAGCAGGGGGTACGAGGGCTCCGGGGCGCCCGTGGCCCCGCTGTCGAACGATCCGGCGGTTTACGAAGCGTTCGCCATCGACGAGATCCGGAAGGCGCAGGCTGCGATGAAGGACGGTTACGTCGGAGTCCACTTCTTTGTCACCCGTTGGCGAAGCGTGACGCTCCCCGAGATTCCCGATCTGCGACGCAGAACGCTTGATCGACTGGTCGAGGACGGGAGGATAGAGATCTACCTCGCCGACGACGGGACGCAGGCCGTGCGGCTAAACGTGGGCACGGCAGTCGAGTCCGGAGCGCCGATCCCGATGGCGACGCTGGCCTCCGCCTCAGCCGCGCTTGCCGTCCCCTTGAGCAACGATCCCGCGGTCTATGACGAGGCATGCATCGCCGAGATCCGACGTGCGCAAGCCGCGATGCCTGGCGGGTACATCGGCGCGCACTTCTTTGTCACGCGGTGGAAGAGCTCGACGCTTCCGGAGATCGTGGACTTCCGGCGGCGGACGCTGGATCGAGTGGTGGCGCAGGGGAAGGCGGAGGTTTATCTGACGGAGGATGGGCTTCAGGCGGTCAGGCTGACGCAGAAGGTTGACTCGCATGCCTGACCGGAAAGCTATCGCACTCCAACAGCTCGACTCCCTCATCGGGGAGTGGGAAAAGATGAAGGAGCGTTGGACTCACGGACCGAGCGGGAGTCGTCCATCCGGCGAGGAGGTGCGGGCGTTCATTGCACGCGAGCGTTCCGCCATTCGCAGAATCGGTGGCGCAGACTCCGTCTACGAAGAGGAAGTGAAACGCATCGACAAAACGAAGGACGTCGGAGAGGAATGGATTCAGCAGGAATTGATCGGCGTCATCTACGGTCTGCGGAGTGACGTTCAGGCAGACTTCGTCGTGAGCCTCGAACAGCTCATTCATGGCGAGTTGTTCGCCGACTACCTCGAGATGTCCGACCACCTGCTCGACGAAGGCTACAAGGATCCGGCGGCTGTACTCGGTGGTGGCACGCTCGAAGCGCATCTGCGTCAACTTTGCGCGAAGAATTCGATCCCCACAACCCGGACGACTGCGAAGGGGCCGGAGCCGAAGAAGGCGGAGTCGATGAACCAGGACTTGGGCTCCGGATCGGTGTACGCGATGCTCGACCAGAAGAACGTAACGGCGTGGCTTGACCTGCGGAACAAGGCGGCCCACGGAAAGTACACCGAGTACACGAAGGAGCAGGTCGGGAACATGCTCTCCGGAATCCGCGATTTTCTCACTCGGAACCCGGCGTGACTGACACCCGCATGCTCGTACCCGAACGCCTCGACCAGTGGTCGATCGAAACTATCAAGGAGCTGCTCGCCAAAGAACACTACGAGCGCCCCGAGTTCGAATTCAAGCAGGCACTCGTAACTCGCATCCCTGGTAAGGGCGGCGAGGAATATCGCGACCGCGTTCGTCATGCTGCACTCGCCTTCGCGAACAGCCTATCGGGACACCTGATCTTCGGCGTGATGGACCGCGAGAACGAACCCAATCCTGCGAAGCGCCTCGTTGGGATTGAAGATGGCGGCCACCGAGAGATGTTCGGGGAGCTGGTCAAGGAGGCCGACCCCTCGATTGCGTTTGACGTGGCCCCGAAATTGTTGCTGCCGGTTACGACTGACCCGACCCGAGGCGTGCTCGTCGTGCACGTCCCGCACAGTCCGTTGAGACCGCATTGCTTGCGCGGTGTGTTCTACAAGCGGATGCACGCTGGCTCCGTCGCGACCATGAGCCGCCAGGAGGTACTCGAAGCCATGCTCGGCACCACGGACAGACTGAACAAAATTGCCCTCCTTCGGCTGGAGCTCACGGGTATTCGGCGAGTCGCGTCCGCTCTGACCTCCATTTCCATTGCGAACGTTCTCTCGGATCTGACGTTTACTACCAAGAGGTACGAGGTTGACTCCCTCAAGTCTCTGCTCACGGACTTGGGGACTCTGCTTCCTGTCGGGGAGCGCGCCGTCGAAATTATCCTCGATCTGGAGGTCGCCGCTCGCGAGCAAAACCGTAGTCTCGACCGTTTGCTCCAGCTTGAGGGTGGCCAGATGCCTGGGGTCAGCGGTGGAATGCGCACCCTCTGGGCGACAGGAATCCAGCAGGAAGCGCGAAGGATTCAGGAACTGTGTGGTGAAATCGAGTCCACGCTGCTGGCCCGCTTTGGACCGAGCCGGGCGACGACTTAGCAAACGAGGAATTTCTACCGCCAAGCCCCCACTTCGAGAGGTTTCATGAACGGCCCGAGTTTGAACCCGATGGCCTTTATCCCGCTTTACTTGGCTGACGCGCAAGCGAAGGGGCAGGTCGGCGAGTGGTCTTCCGTAGACGCGAAGTGGGAGTGGCCGGACCTGCGGTCAGCCGAGGGCCTGATGGAATTCCTCAAGGATGTCGCGGCGTTCTCAAATGGGCCGCAGGACGGACTCCTTGTTTTCGGTGTCGCCGAGAAACCAGTCACTGTTCAGGAGCAGCCGTTTTCGAAGTCGGGGTATGCGGACAACGGTCAGATCGAGCAACTCGTCAATTCAAAGATCTTCCCCAGAGCACGCCTTTCAATCGATAACATTACTTGGAATAATACACTTATATCGTATGCCCTCGTGGGGCAGTCCCACAACCGGCCTCACCTGGTCCGAGAATGGAAAGGCAAGCCTGTCCCGCGTAGGTGTCCGAAGTGCACGCAGACAACGGACGTGCCCGGACCGACCTTTCGGAACGCGCTGTTCTGGAGATCCGGCAGCACGACATGCGGCCCCCAGACAGGGGACAAGGAATACCCGGATCGCGTTGAGCTGGACGGCATGTATGCGGATCGACCCTCTTCATTCGGGCGCCTTCATGTCGTTGCGGACCCGCAATTCAAAGGCTTCCTCGGACAGAAGACTGGGCTGCTGGAACTGAGACTTCCCATTTCCGTTTTCAACGTCGGCAATCTCGGTACTTCGATTTGTGGGGTCTGGCTGAAGGGAACGCTGCGACGAGAGAAGGGCGTCGGTCCTGAGGAGATTCAGATTCCGAGCGCATTCCACGGATCGCTTCATCACATGAATGAGACCTACACTCTGTGCCCGATCTACTTGGAACCGGGCCAAGGGATCAATGGGCTCATTCACACCCTCCTGCTGGCCACGATGCCGCAGCCGACGACTCCGTACGAACGCCAGACCTACTCTTTGGATTGCGTAGTAACCGCGGTTGACCCCCTCGGCACGGAGTGGTCGCAAGCAATCTCAACCAAGGCAAATCACTAAGGAAGATCATTTCGGATTACCTTCATAATGCGCATAAATCTGAGTCCCCCTGAAGGGCCGCTTCCAAGATCAAGGACCTAGCCAAGATAACCCTCGAACCCGCGATCCGATCCTCCTTGCCGTCGGCGCTTTCTTGTTAGCCGCAGCCCACGCCGTGGCGTGGCCGTGCCCCAGCACCGTGACGCAGAAGCGGGCGTGTAGGACAACGCCAGTCTGGAGCGTCGGGCAGGAAAGCTCGTGGTACCCTTGGCACAGCCGGGCCGTCCGAAGGAGATGAGTCATGACCAGTCCCGCCAACATCCAGGTCACATTCGAACCGCTGGGCGCGATTTACATCCGGTTTGCGACAGGCCGCGTCCACAGGACGATCGAACTCGTTCAGGATGCCGTGAACATCGATGTCGATCAGGAGAAGAAACTCCTCGGCATCGAAGTCCTGCAACCGGGACTTCTGACGGTCAGTCTCCGCAAGCTGGAGCGGGGGCCCTACACCCTCCCCGATGCGGCGCGGAAAATGGACTACCGCAGTCTTGAAAAGGTCTTCGCCTCCGTCGGCGCCTGATCCGGGAAGTCGCCTGGATAACGCCCGGGGAGCTCAGCGGACCGCCTCTTCCAGCGCCCCCACCCCCGCTTCCGCGCACTGCCGGAGCATCACCTTCGTCTGCCGTTCGAGCCAGTGGGTGTCGCCGATGGCGCGGAGGATCGCCGCGCCGTCGCGCCAGGCGGCGCGCGCCTCGTCGAGACGGCCGAGGGCGACGAGGAGGCCGGCGTAGTCGAGGAGGTGGGTGCCCTCGTAGCGGCGGTTGCCGACGGCGCGGTGGAGGGCGAGGGCTTCGAGGTAGGCGGACTCGGCTTCGGGGAGGCGGCCGGTGCGCTGGCGGAGGGAGGCGAGGTTGCCGAGGGCGGTTCCGAGCGCGCGGCGGTTGTTGACGGCCTTGTGCAGCGCGAGGGCCCGGGCGAGCGCGCGGTCGGCTTCGTCGAACCGGCCCGTCTCCATGAAGAGGGTGCTGAGGTTCGTCAGGAGCTGGGCTTCGGACCGGGGGGCGCCCTGTTCCTGGTGGATGGCGAGGGCGTCGGCGAAGAGTTTCTCTGCGGGGGCGTGGCGGCCGAGGTCCACGTGGAGGGTGGCGAGCCCCATGAGGACGCTGGCCTGGGGGCGGCGGTTTCCGGTTTCGCGGAAGGCGGCGAGGGACTCGCGGTAGAGGCGCTCGGCGTCGTCCGCGCGGCCGGCGTTCCGGTGGAGGCTGGCCAGGTTGCGGAGGGCGTGGCCCTGGGAGGTGCGGTTCCGGACTTCGCGGTGGATGGCGAGGGCGGCTTCGCCGATGCGCTCGGCGAGTTCGAGGCGCGCGGTGTGGGCGTAGAGGAGCGCGAGGTTCCCCAGGACGATCCCTTCCATGTTGCGGTTCCCGGCCTCGCGATGGAGGGCCAGAGCTTCCTCCATCGTTTTCTCCGCGGGACCGTACTGCCCGGTTTCCTCCTGGACGGTCGCGAGGGCCGAGAGGGCGGTCCCGATGGCCGGCCGGTCGCGGTCCTCGCGGGCGAGCGCGAGGGCTTCCTCGTAGGCGCCCAGCGCCTGGCCGACGCGCCCCGTTCCGCGGAAGACGTGGCCGAGATCCAGGAGGGCCGCGCGCTGGGTGCGCCGGTCGCCGTGCGTCCGCAGCAGGGCGAGCGCCGCGACGCCGAGTTCCTCGGCCGCGCGGCGCAGGTAGAGCTCGATCGCCGCGGACGTCGCGGCCGAGTTTCCGGGCGCCAGCCCCGCATGCTCCGCGAGCTCGATCGCATACGCGTCCGTCGCGTGCCGCTCGAAGGAAGCAGGCTGGAAGTCGTCCACCGGCCTGTCCGGCGCGCGCCCGCCGCAGAATTCCTCGATCAGCTCGAACGCCAGCCCGTGCAGCCGCGCGCGGTCGCCCGGCAATTGCAGCTGGTAGGCCGCGTCGCGGAGGAGGGCGTGACGGAACAGATAAGCCGATTCGGCGTTCATGCCGGGCCTACGTCGAAAGGCGCCACCCCGGCCCGGGCGCACGCCTCGCGCATAGCGGCGAGGTCGGAGGCAGGCACCACGGCGCCGGTCGTTTTCTGGACAGCGAGCCCTTCGCGCCAGGTCGTCCGCGCTTCCTCGACCCGGCCGCGCGCGAGGTGGAGGAGCGAGGAATCGATGAGGACCGATGCTTCCAGGCGGCGGTCGTGGACGTCGCGGGCGATCGCGAGGGACCGCGAGAGCGCGCCCTCGGCTTCCTCGAGGCGTCCGCGGCCGCGGTAGATGTTGCCGAGGTTGGCGAGGTCGAATCCCTCGCCGCGACGGTTGCCGACCTCGCGGTGAATGGCCAGCGCCTGCCCGTACGTCCGCTCGGCGAGCTCTTCCCGTCCCTGGCCGTGCCACGCGCCGGCGAGGTTGCCCAGCACGATGCCCTCCCCCCGGCGGTTCCCGACCTCCCGGAAGATCGCGATGGCCTGCTCGTAGAAACGCTCCGCCTCCGCGAAGTTCCCGTCGTCGAGGAAGCTGTTGCCCATGCCGACCAGGCAGCCCGCCTCGTTCGGCCGGTCCGCGACCGCGCGAACGACGGCCAGCGCTTCCGCGCGCAGCGTCCTTGATTCCCCGGTGCGACCGAGGTTCCGGCAGATGGTGGCCAGCGTGCCGAGCTCGATGCCGACCGACTT
Source organism: uncultured Planctomycetia bacterium (assembly GCA_963706735.1). Taxonomy (GTDB): domain Bacteria; phylum Planctomycetota; class MHYJ01; order WSZJ01; family WSZJ01; genus WSZJ01. The sequence goes on along the minus strand of CAVPNQ010000132.1, from coordinate 6,834 downwards.
CTGCGCGCCGGCGCGGCGGTGGATCTCCAGTGCGCGCCGGATCGTCGTTTCCGCCAGGGCCAGTTGGCCCGTCTGCCGGTACAGGATCGCGAGGTTCGCCAGCGAGATCCCCAGCGCGACCGCGTCGCCGACCGACTCCAGGATCAGGGTCGCCTCCGCGAAGCGGCTCTCCGACTCCGGGACCCGGCCATCCTCCTCGAGCGCCAGCGCGAGCCCCGACAGCGCCAGCCCCTCCAGCCTGCGCGCGCCGGCCGCCCCCTGGAGGCGGGCCGCTTCCTCGTAAAGCTCCGCCGCAAGTTTCGGCCGGGCGCTCAACCGGGCGCAGTCGGCCGCGCGCCGAAGAGCTTCTCCTCTCTCGGATCCCTCCGCGATCGCCGCGTACGCTTTCCAGGCGCCGAGCGCCGCGGCGGAGCGGAAGTGGCGTTCTTCGTGTGTCGCGCCCCGCTGCAGGTAGAGCTTCCGGACGTCCCCCGGGTGCGCGCCGAGGGCCGTGGGGTCCGCGTGCAGCGCGTGCTCGGCAAGCTCGGCCGCGAACGCGTCCGTCGGGTGGGGCAGAAAGGGCCGGGACTCGGCGTGACCCAGCGGGGGAGGCTGGGGCGGCCGCCCGCCGGCGATGGCTTCCAGGATCTGAATCGCCAGCCCGTGCAGCCGCGCGCGGTCGCCGGGGAGATGGAGCTGATAGGCGGCGTCGCGGAGGAGGGCGTGTCGGAAGAGATAGGCGGTTTCAGCGATCACGTCCTGTGATCCTCATTCCCCGCCGCGCGCCGTGCGGCCCGGTCCGCCGAAGCTCCGGACGCGAAGCGCCGGAGCGAAGGCGGATGTCGGAAGAGGTACGCGGTTTCGGCGTTCAGATGGATTTCCTGATCGCCTCGATCGCGCTTTGGATTTCGGCGCGCACTTCTTCGAATCCCGGCTCCCCGCGGACACGATCCGGGGCGTCTTCGAGCGACTCCGCGAGCTCTTCCAGCAGTTCGATCGATTCCTGCGGGTGGTCCTCCAGGGTCCTCAGAGTGCGGGCTGCAGACCTTGCCGCCTCCTGCGGCGAGACTCCCTCCCGCATCCGGGCCCGGGCCAGTCCCGAATAGGAAAGTCCCAGCGTCAGGCGGAGCCGGCCGAAATCGGGAGTTTTCTGAAGCGCGCGTTCGAGTTCCGCAAGGTCGAATTCGATCCAGGCGGCGCTGACCCTGCCGCGGGGCCGCTCGTCCCACCGGAGCGCGTGGCGGAGCAGGACGATCTCGGCACGCACGTATTCGTCCCCGGGGTCCAGCGCGAGCGCTGCCGACAGTTGCTGCGCCGCCTGGAGCCGCGCCTCCCGGATGTGCTTGCGGTCCCGGAGCATGTCGGAGAGCAGGAACCAGGCGCATCCGAGTTCCTCATGGACGTAGGCGACCTTGGGATAGTGCCCCGCGATCACGCGCAGGTCCTCGATGGCCCCGCGCACCAGGCGTTTCTGTTCCCTGACCGGGACGCCGGCCTGCTGCACGCGGAACATGCGCACCTGGCCTCGAGACTGCCGGTCGAAGACCCGCTGGTCGTTCCGCATCAGGATATCGTCGAGATCCGCCTCGGCCTGGCGGAGATCCTTCTTCGCCTGCGGTGCGCTCGGGTTTCCCTTGCTCCGCTGCATCAAGGCCAGGGACCGCCCGCGAAGCGCTTCCAGGTCGAACGGATCCTGCCGCAGCCGTTCGTTGAAAGCGACGAGGGACGCGCGGAGGGCGCGCGCCTCGCCGGCGCCGAGATGCGGTGCTTCCGACAAGTGCCGGAAGCCGCGACGGACCGCCTCCGAGGTGGAACGGGTTTGCATGGGGGCAGATTATCAAAGGACGGCGAGAAGTCGTCGGGAGTTCAGTCCCCGGGTTCCGCCGCTGTCTTGTCAAACCCCTCAACCCCCGCGTTCGCGCACACCGTCCGCAGGATCTCCGTCCGACGCTCCAGGCCCTTCAGGTCGCCGAGTTCGCGCAGCAGCGCCGTCCCGGCGCGCCACGCGGACCGCGCTTCCTCCACGCGCCCGAGGGCGACCAGGACGCAGGCGAGGTCGCAGGTGTTGCCGCCCTCGAAGTGACGGTTGCGGACTTCGCGGTGGATGGCGAGGGCCTGGTGGAGGAGGCGTTCGGCGTGGTCGCCCCGGGCGGTTTCGGAGTAGAGGAGCGCGAGGTTGCCCAGGGCGATTCCCTCGGAGCGGCGGTTGCCGACCTCGCGGTGGATGGCGAGGGCTTCCTCGTGGGCGCGCTCGGCCTCGGCGTAGCGGTCGCTGTCGCCGTGGATGTTGGCGAGGTTGCCGAGGGTGATGCCCTCGGAGCGGCGGTTCCCGATGTCGCGGTGGACGGCGAGCGCCTGTTCGTAGGCGCGCAGCGCCTCGGCGGCGCGGCCGGTTTCGCGGTACGCGATCGCGAGCGAGCCCAGGACGATCCCCTCGAACATCCGGTTTCCCGTGGAGCGGTGGATGGCGAGCGCCTCGTCGAGCGTCCGCTCGGCCTCGGCCGCGCGGCCGGTTTCGCGGAGGAGAATGCCGAGGTTTCCCAGCACGGTGCCCAGCGTCTTGCGGTCGCCGTCGCGGCGGAGCAGCGCGAGCGATTCCCCGAACAGTTTCTCCGCAGTCTGCGCGCGCCCTGTTTCGCGGTGGATGCTCGCGATCGTCGCCAGCACCGCCGCCTCCAGCCGCCGCTCGCCCTTCTCGCGGAACGTCTCCCGCGCCTTCCCGGCCGTGCGCTCCGCCAGTTCGACTTTCCCCACCTGGTGGTACAGGTTCGCGAGGTTCCCCCGCGTGGCCGCTTCCTCGACCCGGTCCTCCGTCCCCGCCAGGTCGGCCAGCGCCTGCCCGTACAGCGCTTCCGCCTCCTTCAATTTCCCCGCCAGCGAAGTCCAGCGGCCGGCCCGGTTGAGCGCCGCCCCGCGCTGCCCGGCCGCGAGGAATTCCGCGTGGGTGCGCCACGCCGCCGCGGCCGCGTCGGGGCGCCAGTTGCGTTCGGCGTGGGAAGCGGCGTGCCGCGAGTAGATCCGCCGGGCGTCGAGGGGAGCGTTCGACAGGCGGGCGTGTTCGGCGAGGTCCTCCGCGAAAGGATCGACGGGGTGCGGCGGATCCTCGTCGAGTCCTGAGCTCCCGAGCGGCGGAGGCTCCGGCGGGCGCCCGCCGGCCAGCGCTTCCAGCACCTCGAACGCCAGCCCATGCAGCCGCGAGCGGTCCGCCGGCATCTGGAGTTGATACGCGGCGTCGCGGAGGAGCGCGTGTCTGAAGAGGTAGGCGGTTTCCGAATTCAACTCCCGTGATCCTCACTGAACGGTTCGATGCCGGCGTTCGCGCACACCTCGCGCATCGCGGCGGCCTTGGTTGCCAGCGACCGGCGGTCCCCGACGCGCTGCAGCCGCTCCACGGCTTTGGACCACTCCTCCCGGGCTGCGTCCGCACGGCCGGTCTCGACAAGGAACATCGCAAACTGGCAGCCGTGGAGGCCCTCGAAGCGCGCATAGGACAACTCCCGGTGGAGGGTGAGGGCCGCCCGGAACGCGCGCTCGGCCTGCTCGAGCCGCCCCGTGCGCTGATACAGCACCGCCATGTTCCCGAGCGTCACGCCCTCCGTGCGCCGGTTCCCGACCTCGCGGTGAATCGCGAGCGCCCGTTCGAACATCGATTCCGCTTCCCCGAACTGCCCGAGCGACTGGAAGTAATTCGCGAGGTTCTCCAGGGCGATGCCTTCCGAGCGCCGGTTGCCGACTTCGCGATGAAGGGCGAGGGCCTGTTCGCCGAAATCGCGCGACAGGTCTGTTCTCCCGCAGTCCGAGTGAAGGTTCGAGAGATTGCCCAGGAGGACTCCTTCGGAGCGCCGGTTTCCGACTTCGCGGTGAATGGCCAGGGCGCGCCCGTAGGCCTCCTCCGCCTGCGCCGTCCGTCCGGTCGTGGTGTAGAGGTTGGCGAGGTTGCCCAGCGCGATGCCCTCAGCCCGGCGGTTGCCCTCCTGGCGCTGCAGGTCGAGCGCATCGAGGAACGTGCGCTCGGCTACGTCGATCCGTCCGGTTTCGTAGAGGAGGTTCGCGAGGCTCCCGAGAAGAAGGCCCTTCAGGATCCGTTCGCCGATCCGCTCGCAGAGCGCGAGCCCTTCCTCAACGCTCCTCTCCGCCGCCTCGATGCGTCCGAAATTCCTGTGGATGTTGCACAGGTGGCTCAGGGCGATCGCGGTCTGGCGCGGGTCGTCGAGGCCGCGATGGATCGCCAGCGCCTTTTCGATCGCGGCCTGGGCACTTCCGGTGTCGCCCGAGGACAGGAGCGCATTCCCCAGTTCGGTGAGGAGCACCCCCTCGAGGCGCGGCAGGCCGGCCTCGCGCGCCAGGAGGAGCGCGCGCTCGAAGATCGGCCGGGATTGCGCCGGTTGCCCCGCTCGCACGTGCGCCCCTGCCGCCTGGCGCAGCGACTCCACACGGGCGACGCCCCCGGCACGCTCGGCGTGCTCGAGCCACAGCCGCACGCACGCCTCGTTCCGGAACGTCCGCCCCGCGTGCTCCGCCGCGCGGCCGAGGTACAGGTCGAGCAGCCCCGCCGAATCCGGCCCGGCCGGCGCGCGCCGCGCATGGTCCGCCAGTTCTTCCGCGAACGCGTCCGTCGGGTGGCTCTTGAATTCACCCGAAGGCTCGCCCTTCGGCCGCCCGCCGAAGAGCGCTTCGATCAGCTCGATCGCCAGCCCATGCAGCCGCGCGCGGTTCGCGGGCATCTGCAGCTGGTAGGCCGCATCGCGCAACAGCGCGTGTCGGAAGAGATAGGCATCCTCCGCCCGGAGCGAGCGAAGCGAGTCGAAGGGAGCGTTCATCGGCCAGGGACCTCGAATGCAGGAACCCCCACCCGCGCGCACGCTTCCCTCATCTCTCCCACGATCTCCGCAAATCGCTCGTCCTGGCCGAACCCCCGGAGGATGACGGCGGCCTCGCGCCACGCCATCGCCGCTTCCTCCGCGCGCCCCAGCGCCAGGAGCACCAGGGCATGCTCGTGGCCGTGGAGGCCCTCGAAGCGCCGGTTGCGGGTTTCGCGGTGGAGGGCCAGCGCTTCCCGGTAGGCCTTCTCCGCTTCCACGAGCCGGCCGGTGACGCGGTAGGCCGCGGCGCGGCCGCCCCAGGAAATGCCGAGGCCGTGCCGGTTGCCGACCTGCGTGTGGATCGCGATGGCCGCCTCGAACGTCCGCTCCGCCTCCGCGCACCTCCCGGTTTTCCGCAGGAGGATGGCCAGGTTTCCCAGGGAGATGCCCTCGGAGCGCCGGTTCCCGACCTCGCGGTGGATCCCCAGCGCCTCCGCGATCTCGCTCTCCGCCAGGTCGAAACGCCCGGTGTCCAGGTGGACGGAGGCCAGGTTGGACAGGACGATCCCCACCGAGCGGATGTTGCCGGTGTCCCGGTGGATCGCCAGCGCTTCTTCGTTGCAGCGCTCCGCTTCCTCGTGCCGGCCGCGCGCGCTGTGAAGCAGGGCGAGGTTCCCGGTTTCCAGGCCGTAGCGGTCGATGCGCCGGAATTCGCGATGAAGCGCGAGGGCCCGGAGGAGCATCGGCTCGGCCTCGGCGAGCTGGCCCCGGACGCGGTAGACGCCGGAGAGGTTGCCGAGCGCGATGGCCTCTCCCTCGCGGTCGCCCGCGGATCGGAAGAGGCGCAGCGCGGCCTCGAACTCCCGCCCCGCCTCGTCCAGCCGGCCGGTTCTCCGGTGCAGGATGGCGAGGGAACTGCGGGTGGCGGCTTCCGCGCGCGGATCCTGCAGGGTGAGCTGGATCGCGAGCGCCTGCTCGAAATGGAGGCGTGCGGCCTCCGCTTCCCCCAGGTCGGAGCAGACGCTGGCGCGTTCGCGAAGCGCCACGGCTTCCGCGGCGCGGGCGCCGAGCGGGCGGAGGATGTCCAGGGCGCGCTGGAGGAGAAGCTGCGCCCGCGCGGGGCGGCCTGCGCGGTCGGCGGAGATCCCGGCGCGCGTCCAGGCATAACCCGAGGGAAGTCCCGCCGTCGCCTCTGCCAGGTCGATCCAGAGCCGCTCGGCATGCTCGTGGTGGAAATGGAGGTCGGCGTGCAGCGCGGCCCGGCGGAGATACAGCTCCCTCGTCTCCGCTCCCCGTCCCGCGCCTCGCGCCAGGTGCGCGTGCAGGGCCAGCTCTTCGGCAAATTCGTCCACCGGGTGCGGCGGACAAGGGCGATGGCCGGCCGCGTCCGCCGGCTCTTCCGGGGGAGGCCCGCCCGCGATCGTTTCGATCAGTTCGAACGCCAGCCCGTGCAGCCGCGCGCGGTCGCCGGGGAGCTGGAGCTGGTACGCGGCTTCGCGGAGGAGGGCGTGTCGGAAGAGATATGCGGTTTCAGCGATCAATCTCGTGTTCCTCAACAAGCGGGCAACCGCGCGGGCGCGGGTTGTCGTCTGCGGCCACGGCACCGATAACGGTAACGTAAGGGTGAGCCGGAGAACGTGCATTATTGCAGCGCGCGGCCTCGACTCCCGAGGAGACGACCTCGCGCCTCGGGTGGCCGCGCTACGTGAATTCTTCCAAAGGGAAGCTTGACATTTGGCTAACATAGACTAAACTTAGTACGAAAAGTTGATCTGCCGCCTGAAGCGAAGCAGGTTCCGCTACAGTCCCGCGCGGCGGGTGAATTGGGCCTTCCATTGTCGGAAGTCCTTGCCCCGTCATGTTTTTGCTCCGCGCATCGGAGGACTGTCATGCCCTCTCCCCCGGAATTTCGAGAACCGTCGTCTTCACTGCCCCCCGCCTACGGGCCGTTCCTGGACGAGCTCAAGTCCCGAGTCCGGCAGGCTCAACTCCGTGCTGTTTCTGTCGTAAATCGTGAATTGGTAATGCTTTACTGGCACATAGGACGGCGAAT
>CAVPNQ010000131.1:0-31188 GCA_963706735.1 uncultured Planctomycetia bacterium | reverse complement strand
TCCGCGAACTGGAAAACACGATTGAACGTGCGGTCGCGCTGAGCGACGGACGGATCGGCGCAAGCGACCTGGGGGACCTGGACGGTCGCGCCCAGGAAGCGGCGGCCGGCATCGAAGACGGGACTTACGCGGAACAGATGAACGCCGCCGAGCGAGAGATCCTCTGCAAGCGGCTGAGCAAGTTTCCAGGAGATTTGCCGAAAGTCGCCCGCTCCCTCGGCATAGGAGTATCCACGTTGCGGAAGAGGCGTTCGAAGCACCGAATCCAGACGGTCCCGCACGCTCGATAGGGAGCGACGGGCGCGCGATTTCGAGCGTGAGCACAAGTGCTTGAATCCGAGGGCTTTGTGCCGCGGAAGTGCGATCTATAGTCCACTGCGCGCTCGAATTCGAGCGCCCAGGCCCCACGCCGCCCTGTGGAAAGGCATTGGCCCGGCGCTTGCGATATCCCGTTTCCATGATGAACCGCCACGAACCCGGCTCCGACTCGACAAGTTCTGTCATGCCGCGCACGCTCGACCGCGCGATCAGAGGAGAGAGTCCTCGTCACGACAATCTCTCCCGCGAGGAGCGGATTGAGAAAGCGGTGCTCCGCTTCCAGAAGCGCCGATCCGGGCCGCTCTCGGGGACGCAACTGGATGCCATCCTCGACGACCCGAAGATCGCCGCGGACATCCGGTTCGACGTCTGGTTCTACGTGGCGATGGCGCTGGCAAAACCAACGCCACGGACTGTGCCGCTAAACGTCCTCCTGGCCCGCGACATCGGCGGCCGGCGGCTGCTGCGGAAATCCGGGATTCGCGTTCCGCCGCCGGAAGAGCGCCGGGCGTGGGAGACGTGGTCGCAGCACGGCGGACCGCGCCCGGCAGCGAATCCCGGAGGGAAATCCTAATGGGAAGCTGCTGTCAGTCCTGTGCCGATGGTGGCGAGTGCTCGGGGAAGAGCCCGAAGGCCTGCGCCGCGCCGCCGGATCTCATCACGCTCGGACCGGACCCGGAACCGCTCGGCGTCATCGGAACCGAACCCGGACTCCTCGTCGCCGATGACGAGGATGCCGAGTCCTGGCCCGGCCGCAGTCTGCGTCCCGGCGCGCCCGTCGCTGTGAACACGCGCCTCAAACTCGCCCACGCGGAATCCAACGCGAGCGATGCGCTCGCTCTCGGGAAATGCACCGGCGGCAGCGTGGACCTCGTCCTGTTCGCGCTGAGTTCGCTCACGTCCGTCGAAGCGATCCTCGAAGGGACGATCGACGGCGAGAACTTCAGCCGGATCTCCTCGACGGTTTTTAACTCGACAGGCTCCGCGCGGTTCCGGTTCCGAAACCTTTCGTACCGCCTGGTCCGCATCTACTACACCGCTTCCGGGTCCCCCGGAGGCGTGGGCATCGTGGCCACCACCATCAACGGTTCTCGAAACTAGGGCATCTTTTCGGAGGAGTCATGGGTTACGGAAACGTCTGTTCGAAGCTCGCGGTCGTGAACGGGGTCTCGCAGTACAGCCAACCGATCAACATGGCGGGGGCGAACGCATTCAGATTTGGAGTGACCGTACTGAACTTGGGGGGCGCGACTGGCATCACCCTCACGCCCCAGGGATCCGTGGACGGCCAGAACTGGGACAACCTGACGGCGTCCAGCTCGCTCGGACTGGGCTACAACTCGTTCACCCAGTCCCAGATCACCCACGCGATGGTGCGGGTCGTCTTCACCGTGAACGGCACCGGCACCGTGATTCTCGCTGTGGACTGCCACACCTCGCACCAGTAACCGCTCGGCCCGGCGCAATTCGCAGGCCAACGGAAGCAGGAAGGAGCGCCCGGTTGCAGACGCGGGCGTTCCCGGCGGACGACGGCGTCCTTCGCGCGGCCGCGAAGGACGCCCGTCGTGCCCCCGAGAAAAAAAACATCGGCCGCGCGGAAAACCCATGGCGGAACTTCCACTCACGTACGTGTACGAGCCGCAGAACTTCGCGGCGCGCGGCAAGGCATTCGCCTCCTGCGTCGGCGGCCGGCGGTTCTCAGTCGCGCACCAGACGCCGGGGACGACGATCACCGGGCAGACCTCCTTCGTCGCGACGACGCCCACGTTCCTGATCAGCCAGGCAGCCGCCGCGCATCGCGTCGTCCTGTCGAACTTCGCGCTCTGCCAGGTCGGGACGCCCGCCGGCGGCACGGTCCACATCGCGCTCGCCATCGACTCCAGCGACCGCTACTCCACCGGCGGCACGGCGATCACGCCGCAGGCGACCGCGATGCCGAGTGCTCTCTCGCCTGGGTTCTCTTTCCGGTTCAACCCGACGGCGAGCGCCCCCTCGTCCGTGCGCATCCTCAACGAGTGGACCCAGCCCGCCTGGGCCGGGTCGATCTTCAACCCCGATCTCCACGACGGCGTCCTCATCGGGTTCACGGGGTCCATCCTCGTCTACACCTGGGCGGCCACCACCGCGCCGACGTGGATCATCGGCGGGTTCGACGTCCTGGAGGACGAGTAGCCATGCCGACCATCCGCGACCTGTCCCAGGGCGGCGTCCAGCCGCACGAGAGCACCCACGTCTCCGGCGGATCGGACGCGTTCCTCTCGACCGATCTCCTCGAAGCGATCGTCAAGCGCCTCCAGGAATCCGGCGGGCCGACGACACTCGCGATGGGCGCGGTGTCGGATGGGCAGACGCTGAAGCGAAGCGGAACCAGCATCATCGGGTACTCGGCCGCCGGTGGTAACCCGTACACCCCCTGGTACGGCGACGGCTCGGACGGAAACGTCACGATTTCCAGCGGCACCACGACGCTCTCGGGGCCGAAGTATTACAACAACCTTACCCTCAGCGGGACCGGCAAGCTCGTGACCGCCGGCTGGCCTGTGTACATCGCGGGCACTCTCGACCTGACGGGCGCCCCGGCGAACGCCCTCACTGCCAGTGGGACCGCAGGAGGCAATGGGGCCAACTCGACGAGCACAGTGGGCGGCGCCGGCGGAAGCGCGGCCGCCGCCGACACGCCGCACGAGCTGGGCGTCGGCGGTCGAGGAGGCTCCGGCGGGAATGGCGGAAATTCCGGATCCGCGGGGGCCCAGGGCGGGATGGTCGTGAGCCAGTCGCCCGCCAACGGAGGCGCGGGAGGCCAGGGCCCCGCGGGCGGCACCGGAGGCGGGGGCCGCGTCGGAGGCGCCGCCCAATCCGGCGCAAGCGTCAGCAACTCCGTCTCTCACCGTCTTTTCGCCCAACTTTTCTACCAGGTGACGACCTCGTTTTCCCAACTCGTGGGGGGCGCGGGCGGCGGCGGCGCGGGAGGGGGAGGCGGTGCCATCGCCTCTTCGGGCGGCGGCGGGGGAGGAGCGGCTGGCAACGCCGGGAATATCCTCGTGATTTTCGCGAAGACGATCAGCCTCTCCGGCGCGGCGGCTTCCGCGATCTCCGCCGCGGGCGGCGCCGGCGGCACGGGCGGAAACGGCCATACGGCCGGCAATGGCGGCGGGGGCGGCAGCGGCGGAGGCGGTGGTGGGGGTGGATGGATCTACCTGCTCTACGAATCCCTCTCCGGGAGCGCAAGCAACGTCCTGAACGCGTCCGGCGGCAATGGTGGAAACGGGGGAGTCAGGGGAGGGGCGGGCGTCGCCGCCGACGGAACCGGGGGCACAGGCGGAAGCGGCGGCAGGATCACGGTCGTCGCCACCACGACCGCGCCCTCGATCAGCGAGACGTTTGGGAGCGCAGGGTCTGCAGGAAGCGGAACCTCGGGAGGCGCGGGGAATTCGGTTCAGGTGAGTCTCTAGGATTCATCGAGGAGGAAGGAATTCATGGGCGGACCCGGATGCTCTTGCTCGTGTCAGAACGCCTCGCCGGACATGGCGTGGCCCCTCAGCCACCATGCGCCTCCCGGCGCAGACCAGAATGCCGTGGTCCACGCAGCGCGTGTGGGACGCGATGTCGTTCCCACAGGACGTCCTCCAGGTCTCGGCCCCGGTCGAGATCCACAGCCCGGACAACGCCGTCCTGTTCTCGATCGTCATCGTCAGCCAGAGCAGCGGATCGCCCCAGCTGTCCATCCGGTTCGCCGGGGCGATGCGACCCGAAGGTCCCTACGAGACGCTCAGCGGGCCGACCAGCATCACCACGCTGGGTGCGCAGTTCCTGGGGGCGGTCACGGGGATCACGTTCCCGTTTGTTCGGGCGGAGATGATGTCGTCGGCCGGGACCGGAATTGCTGCGGACGGCTGCTTCTCGACGGATGCGAGATGAGATTGTCTGGTTCGAGTTGCGCCATCAATCAGCCTGGAGCTGCTGGATAACCCTGCTACTGCTATCGCAAGAGGAGAAGATGATGCCCGACATTCATAAACCGCAGCCAAATCTCTTCGGAGCCCGCGTGGGTGTGCCATTAACCAACGCAGACCAAAGTACCTTTCACATTACGAGTTTACCAGGCAGCCAAACAGCGGGAGGACAACCGCGCACCTTTGACTTGCAGCGCGTCATAGTGCCCGGTCAGCACCCGATGTTCCAATCCAGCCCGGCAAGCGACATCGTTGACGCTCGAACACATTTGGGCGCCTCAAAGCAGGGTCTGGGGGAAGGGGTAAACTCGAATATTCCGCGGACCGATGACAATCCAATCGGTCTTGGAGAAGGGGAAGCGGTGAACCCTGAGCCCGGGGGAGGAAGGACGGAGCCCCACGGGGGCGAAACGCGCTTGAAGATCTGTGGGCCCGACGTGACGCAGTTCATGCTCGCGGAAATCCAGGGACTGACAAATGCATTCTTCGACTGGATGAAGCGGATGTCTCCAACCCCCGCTCTCAAGCGCCGAGTTCTAACAGTGTTCGGTAGGGGGCTGCCCTGGTCCTACCTCAGTTTCTCGAGCGACAAGTGCCCATTTGACTGTCCTAATACAGTGACGCTATGCGACGTTTGCATTCCGATTTCGCAGCTAAATAACATCGGTTTCGGCGCGATCGCTTCCTATCTTTTCGGAACTTCGGCAGCTCTGAATGGAGCCCGGAGGGTAGGGAAAGATCCCTCGAGCGTCACGGGCATGCGCAATGCTTCCGACGCGGCCGCGGTGCTTGCCGGCGCACAACTCGGGTCAGTGCTCGCCCACGGACACGGGGCAATGGCGCGCGGCACCGCGTTCTGTGATGCCCTGCGCAAGAATCCCATCGAAGACAAGAATGCGTTCACGGAAGGTGCCGGGAACGGCACCATCAAGGCGTGGCTGGGGGAGATTGGACACCCGATGCAGGTAATCAAAGTGCAGTGTCCAACCTGCCCCGACGTAATTCCTCCCGCAAAGCACAAGCCTAGGTTCTTTACAGACCTGCCATTCCCCTGGACCCCGACCGATGTGGAAGGATTCTTGCGACCGGTGAATGATGAACTTAATGCCTGGTACATTCTCAAGAGTTTCGGATCAGATTATCACAAACACGAAGTCGGGGATGACTCTGACTTCAAGGGGGTGGATGACTCTGAACTGCAGGCGGAAGTCGATGAGCGCGCAAGTGAGCTGGATGGTAGGAGTCGTTACGATGACGGCCACGATCACGGCCACGAATAGCGCGTAACCATTCTCAACTCCAGACACTCGAAACTAAATTCGCTGCGGAGTTATGTAGAAGGTGAATTGACCACCAGGTCCTCCGTGCTCTAGTCCTGTGGGTTCCAGAAATTCGGTTCTCCTCAAGCGTTCGTGGGGTCATCGAGGGCGAAGTATGAAGCGGGTCGGGCATATCATCTCCGACGTTCGTCCTCGCGCTTTAGGTCAGAATCGATTGGGGTCACTGCTAGGTCCGCTAACCTGCGCTCGATTTCCCGCACCAATAGGACGGCTCGGGAGGCGCGATCGAGGGCAGCGTGCTGAGCGGCCTCTGTTGCCAATTCAGGCACCTCAGTTCCCAGAGTATGCTGGAAGTACTGTGGCAGAGCTAGCTCCGGCCGCGAAAGTCTTCTCGAATAGCCGCAAAGGGCGCCAAGTCTGCTTGCTGCTCGCGTAAGGTCTTCGGCGGCGACATCTTCTCTGATCAGGTCGAGTTGCAGGAACATGAATCTAAGCCCGCTTTGGAGCAATTCATGCATTAGCGGATCGACGCCTTCAAGTGGAGGCTCGAGCGAGCCGTTAGTCTGCGAGAATGGCGACCGCGAGCGGTTATCACTCGGGAGAGACCTACTTCGATCCACGCTGGTGATTCTCCACCCCACGAATCGTTGGTATCTGATAAGTCTGGCCTCTGTGCTAACTTCTTCGCGAACAAGCACCGCGACCACTCCTGTAGGGAAGTCGCCAACCTGAGTCAGCAAAGGAAAGTTCTCGATCGGTTGACTGTCTGGTCCAAGTCGGAATACGCGAGGAACATGCGCTGCGCCACCCTCCTTGTAGTAGGGCACTGCAAGGATACAATCGCTTTCGACAGTTGCAAAAATCCACACATACCCCTCGGGAGCAGGCCAAGATGTTCGATTACCTCCACCTGAGCTTACCTGAGGAGTTGATCTTGAATCACGATGCAATCCTGCCAGCAGTCGGGAGACCACCGCGACGACGAGCAAGCAGATCAACGCCCAGACCGAATAACTCCGTGATCGTAGCATAGCTTCTGCACCCCTGACACGCGAATCAACCAGCGTACGCCACGGACAACGCCGGCGCCCCCGAGTAGCTTGACTGCTCGAAAACGTGAAACGGCGCTCCCTTAGCCATCCATTTAGAGGCATCTGGGCACACCGTTAGGCTTGGCTTTGATAGCAGTTATTTGTCCTGCGGAACGGTGGTCTCGAAGAACTCGTCGCCTGCAACAGTGGTACTCGAGACCAACTGTACTCGCCGAATCCCCCACAATCAAGCCGATCTCGCGATCAATCACTTCCGCGAGCGGCAGAGGCTAGGGCAATGGTCCGAAGGCCCCAGATGAGCCGGTCGTAGAGGAAATCCGGCGCTGCCCGTGTGGGCACGCAGCCAACCCTTTCGACGATCGCCCGGATGTATTTCTCGCCGCTCTCATGGAGCAGGCGAAACCAGATGGATATGAAGTAGGCGATTCAGGTAATGCGGCGAATGGCGTCGGAGTTTCTGACGCGGAAATCTTCCAATCCGGTCTCCTGGTTCACGAATTGGGTGAGCGTCTCGAAGGCCCATCGGAGGAAGGAGTTGGGAATGACTTTCTCGGCGTGGAAGCGGTTCGTGACGTGAACCGTTGTCAGCAGGAGAAGAAAGGGCTCGTCCTGGTGGGGGGGCGAAGACCGCAATCAGGGAAAGCGAACGGTTTTCGCCGGTCAACCTCACGTCCTGGAAGCTAAACCGAATCAGCCGATCTTTGCCGGTTCGTTGAGACTCGACGTTGATGACGTGCGGCAGATGCATCGTCGCCGCGAAGTCCTTGGCGATTCCTAGATCCTCGCCGGAGCGGTCCTCCAGCTTGCGATCTCCGCGTAACCTCACGAGGTACTTGGCGTTGCGCTCGTCCATCCATCTTTAGAGCTCGTTCCGATGGAAGCCGCGATCCATGACGAAGAGCCCGTTGTCCTGCGTCGAGTCGAGGATGCTCTGCAGCCCTCTTTGGAGGAACTTTCTCCGTTCCATTGGAAAAGAATCGAAGGGAGCTAAGACCGTGTTTCAGGACCTCAGGTTGAGCCTCGTGAACCTCGTGGCAGACATGAGTCACACTCTCGCGACGTGGAAGGCCTTGAAAGGGCTCAGAACTCTTTCAGTTGCCGTTTCTCCGCCGCACCGCCGTGCTAGACTCCGACCCCACATGGCCGCGCCCGTCGCGAATCTCCCCGACCACCCCGCCGACCCTTCGCCGCCGCCCATCCCCGCCGGCCGGCGCGCCTGGCTCCTCTGGGGCCTCGCCGTTCTCGCCTTCCTCACCGCCCTCGGCGCCTGCGACGTCTACAACTACGACGTCGGCGTCCACCTCGCCAAGGGACGCTTCATCCTCCAGGAAAAGCACCTCCCAGCGCCGGAGGTGTTCATCACCGCGAAGCGCGGTGGGTTCCTTTACCAGGACCGGTGGCTGTTCCAGGTGGTGACGTGGGTGGTGTACTCGATCGGCGGCTGGAGCGGCCTGACGATCGCGAAGATCGTCATCCTCGCGCTGACGTTCGCGCTGCTCTGGGGGGCGTCGCGCCCCGCCGGGCCGTGGGCGTGCGCGCTCGCCACTTTCCTCGCGGCGCTGCTCATGTACGAGCGCTGGGACATCCGCTCCGAACTCTCCATCCACCTCGCGCTCGCCGCGATGCTCGCCGTCGCCGCGCGCGGATCGGCGGCGGGGAAGTGGATCTGGGCGGCGCCGGTGGTCGCGCTTCTCGGCGCCAACATCCACTCCGTGAACGTAGGACTCCCGGGGCTGCTCCTGATCCCGGCCGCAGTGGCGTGGCGGAAGGGCGACCGGCGCGACGCGAAGGTCTGGGCGCTGGCGTGCGCGGCGTCGTGCGTGGCGCTGCTCGCGAACCCGCAGGGCTGGGGGATCCTGACCGTGACGTCGGACTACATGCTGCGTTCGCGAAGCGGGCCCGAGTGGTACCGCGGGTTCATCACGGAGATGCAGGGGGTGACGGACGATGTGGCGTTCCCGAGCGTGTCGCTGCGCGCGGTCTGGGTCGTCGTGCCCCTCGCCGCGCTGGCGCTCGCCGCCAATCGCCGCCGGGCGCGATTCGTGGACGCGGTGCTGCTCGCCGCCGGCGCGCTAGCGGCCTTCACGATCCGCCGCAACATCGCGATCGCGGGCGTGCTGCTGTTCCCGGTGATCGCCCGCAACGTTCACGAGGTCGCGGCCGACCTCCTCGCGCGCTTCCAGGCCGCCGCCCCGCGCATCCGCTTCGGCGGCGCCGCCGTGCTCGGCCTTCTCCTCGCCTTCGCCGCCGCCCTCTCGACCTCCGACCTCGCCGCCGTCAACGAGCGCACCGTCCGCCGCGCCGGCCTCGGCCTCTCGCACATCTCGCTTCCCGTGGACGCCTGCGATTTCCTCACGCGCGAGGGATTCAAGGGGCACGCGTTCGTCAACTGGGACGCCGGGTCGTACTACAACTTCGCGATGTTCCCGCGCTCGCTCCCGACGATGAACTCCGAGGGCGACTGGAATCTCGAGACGCTGGAGGAGTTCAACAACGCGGCCGAGCGCCCCGCGGAGTGCTTCACCGCCTACGCTGGCCGCTACAACCTCGAGCTCGCCCTTCTGACCCACCAGTCCAACGGCACGCGCACGGCGATCCAGTGGCTGGCGTCGTCCTCCGACTGGGCGCTCGTCTGGCGCGACGAGTGCGCCGTCGTGTTCGCCCGGCGCGAAGGGGTGAATCGGGACCTCGTGAAGCGCCTCGCGCCGCCCGCCGTGCCCGCGGTCGCGGCGGGGGAGCCCGGCGGGCTCTGGCCGTGGGGCGAAGGCAAGCGCCGCGCCGCCGCCGTGCGCAGCTACCGCCTCGGCACGCTCCGCGCCCTCTTTCGCGAAGACCCGCAGGCCGACTACGAATCCGCGATCCGCCTTTGGCCGGATTACCCGGAAGCGCACGGGAACCTCGGCGCGGTGTTGGGCGAAAAGGGCGTCGCCGGCGCCGAGGAGGAATTCCGCGAGGCCACGCGCCTCGCGCCGAAGTACAGCCGCGCCTGGCAGAACCTCGCGTTCTGGTACGCGACGCGCGGCGACCTCCCCGGCGCCATCCGCACCCTGCGCGACTCGCTCGCTGCCGCCGACAACGCCGACGTGCGCGTGCAGATTGCCAGCCTGCTCCTCCAGACGCAGCAGGCGGCGGCGCTCGACGAGGCGGAGATGCACGCGAAGGCCGCGCTCAGGCTGCGGCCCGGGAACAAGGGCGCGCAGCAGGTGATCGATCTGGTGCGGAAGCTGCGCGGACGTTAGGCGGCCGCCGGCCTGCGCTTGAACCGCGCCAGCGGCACGTCCACGACCAGGTACGCCACCGCGCCAACCCCCGCGCTCGCCGCCAGCACCGCGACGGGGCTCGTCCACCCCGTCAGCCGCAGCACCGGGTAGTGCAGCAGGAAGATCGGGTACGCGAGGTTCGCGAGAAACCGGTCGAGCGGCGCCAGCGCCGTGCCGGCCGCCGTCGCCCGGAACAGGAACGGAATCGCGATCACGATCACCGCGTACAGCGGAACAAGCGCCGCGACCATCGTCTTCTCGGGAAGCGCCGGCGCGGCGAGACGCCAGGCGATCACCGCCGCGAACAGCGCCGCAATCCCGACGCCCAGCAGCGCCGGCCGCGCGACCGCCGCTTCCACCTTCGCCTGGTGCTCGACGTGGAACGTGCGCGCCAGCGAACCGGCCATGAAGAACACGAGCGCGGCGGGGAAGAACCGGTAGATCCACGGGTCCGGTGCGAGTTTCATCGCGAACACCGCGCCCCACACGCCGAACGACGCCGCGGCGAGGGCGAAGCGCGCGCCGACGCCGCGCCGGACGATCCAAGGCGCGACGAGGTAGAACCAGCACTCGATCGACAGCGACCAGCAGGTCGGCAGCAGCAGCAGGTGCCACGCCTGCGACGCCGTCGTGTGGAACGCCGGCGTGTACGCCAGCCCGCCGTCACGGATCTCCATCCAGTGGAACGCTTCCTGCCCCAGCGGCACCGCCTGCCCCGCCGCCGCCGCGACCGCGCTCCCGCCCTTCACCTCGCCCCACGCCGCCCGCGTCGGGTTGTCGTTCGCGAACATCAGCGCCGCCGCGGCCGCGAGGCAGACGAAGTAGAGCGGCAGGAGGCGAAGCGCGCGGTTGGCGAAGTAGGCGCGAAGGGCGCCCGGCGCCGAGTAAGTCGTCGTGAGCGTGAGCGTCATGTAGTAGCCGCTCACGGCGTAGAACGCGAGGAGGCCGAGGGGCCCCGTGAAGCGCGCCGCGCCCGAGCCCTCCGGTGTGACGTGGGAGGCGACGATGAGCCAGCAGAGGAGGAGGCGGAAGGCGCCCAGGGGGGGTCACCGCGGTGTGGGTTGTGGGGGGCTTGTACTCTTCTGAGGCGGTGGGGGGCAAGGCGAAAGGAGCGGCCAGCGGCGAGCGGCCAGTGGCCAGCGGCGAGCGGCCAGTGGCCAGCGGCGAGCGGCGAGCGGCGAGCGGGCACGCACGGGAAACAATAGGGGTTGATAGTCAGCAGTTACGTTCCCGCCCACCCGCTAGCTGGCCGCTGGCCGCTGGCCACTCACACCGGCGCCAGCGCATCGAGGACTTCGCGGACCTTCCGCGACAGGGATGCCGGAGTGAGGGGTTTCTGCAGGAACGAGATGCCGCTCTCGACCAGGCCGTGACGGATGACGGCCTCGTCCGTGTAGCCCGACATGCAGAGAATCTTCAGCCCCGGGCGCTTGAGCTCCAGCCTCTTCGCCAGCTCGGGCCCGCTCATTTTCGGCATCACGACGTCGGTCAGCAGGAGGTGAATGGTCTCGGCCGATTCATCGCTGAGGCGAAGCGCCCCTTCGGGATCCGCGGCCTCAAGGACCTGGTAGCCATGCCGCTTCAGGATCGTCGCCGCGATCGACCGCACGGCATCGTCGTCTTCCACGAGCAGGATCGTCTCGGTGCCGATCTGTTCAGGTACGCGAACGGCCGCCGACACGGCATCCGGGACTCCGGCCACGCTGGGGAGATAGACCTTGAACGCCGCGCCTTTTCCCGGCTCGCTGTAGGCCCAGACGCTTCCCTGGCTCTGCTTCACGATGCCGAACACGGTCGCGAGTCCCAGCCCGGTTCCCTCGCCGACTTCCTTGGTCGTGAAGAACGGCTCGAAAATCCGGGCGAGTGTTTCCTTGTTCATGCCGAAGCCCGTGTCGCTGACGGCGAGCATGGTGTAGGGGCCGGGGGCGACGTCGCGGGAAGCGGCGTAGGCGGCGTCGAGCTCGACGTTGCCGGTCTCGATGGTGAGCTTTCCGCCCTTGGGCATGGCGTCTCGGGCATTGACCACGAGGTTCAGGAGGACCTGCTCGAGCTGGCCCCGGTCGGCGAGCACCGGGCGCAGGGAAGCCGTCCGCCGGACATGCAGGTTCACGTCTTCGCCGAGCACGCGCCGCAGCATCCGCTCGACGCCTTCGACCACTTCGTCGAGATCCAGGAGTCGCGGTTCCAGGACCTGCTGCCGGCTGAACGCCAGCAGCTGTTTCGTCAGGCCCGCGGCGCGATGGCCTGCCTTCAGGATTTCCTCCAGCTCCGGCCGGCGGGGTTCCCCCGGCTGAAGGCCCTCGATCAGGATGTCCGCGTACCCGATGATCACGGACAGGATGTTGTTGAAATCATGCGCCACCCCGCCCGCCAGCCTCCCGACCGCTTCCATCTTCTGCGACAGCAGCAGCTTCCGGTGCAGCTCGTGGCGATCGGTGATGTCCGACGCGACGCCCGTGACGCGGTAGACGACGCCGGCCGCGTTGCGGATGGGGAAGGAGCGGTTGTGGATCCAGCGCACCGACCCGTCGGGGCGGACGATGCGGTACTCCTGGTCCAGCCTGCCCAGAAGTTGCCGGCCCTCCCGGTAGTCCGCTTCGGCTGCCGCGCGATCCTCGGGGTGAATGGCCTTGGCCCAGGCAAACGGGTCGGCCAGAAGTTCTTCGCGCGGGCGTCCAAAGATCCGCTCGTAGGCTGAATTCACAAACAGCACTTTTGAATTGTCGGCCGCCGCCATCCAGTACACCTGGTCGATGTTCTCCGCCATCTCGCGGAACTTCTCTTCGCTCTCTGCCAGGCGCCTGGATTTCCGCTCGAGCTCTTCGTTCTTCTCCTCGATTTTGTGGACCAGCCGCGTGCTGTACTGCTTGAGTACCATCAGGTCCCCGGGCAGGTCCGCCCGGACGGCCGGGTCAGAGCTGGATGAGGCGACCCGGCCCAGGATCTCGACGAGCCGTTCCGCGGTGGTCGGCTTGTCGAGAAAGGCGCTCGCACCCAGGCCGGTCGCGAACTCACGGTCCTCCGGGGTCAGGTCCATCCCGGCGCACATGACGACCGGGAGTTTTCCATGCTTTGCGTGCCGCCGGATCTCAAAGCAGAGCCGGTACCCGTCCATGTTGGGCATCAGGATGTCGGAAATCAGCACGTCCGCAGGCTCACCCTCCAGCACGGCGAGCGCGTGCACCCCGTCCTCGGCCTCAACCACCACGTGCCCGAGGCTCTCAAGGGTCACCCCGAGGGCTTTGCGGTTCACCGGGTGGTCGTCCACGATGAGGATTCTCACAGCAGGCCGGCCAGGTGAGCGCGCATAAGGGCCCCCGTTTCAGCGGAATTGAGAGTGGAATAGCGCTACGCCAGAAGGGCCTCCGGGCCGAAAGCTGGCGCACAGGTCGCCAGCCCCGATCTCCGGCGATGGCAGCGTAAAGAGCAACCTTCGTGCCATCGATGCTTTCAAACGGCGGGCGGGACGACCCGGGGAACGCGTACGGAGTTCACGAGAACCGGAAGGACTTACACGGAAGCACCCCCGGCCGACCTTCCGCTATCATGCTCCCATGCTTCACGCCCTCATCCTCGCCGGAGGCTCCGGCAAACGCTTCTGGCCCCTCTCCCGCCGAGCGACGCCCAAGCAGCTTCTCGCTATCGCCGGAAAGAAACCGATGATCGCGGAAACGGTCGAGAGGCTGCGAGGACTGGTGCCGGCTTCGCGGGTCCACGTGCTGACGAATCGCGCGACCGTGGCGGCGATGCGGAAGGCCCTTCCCGGCGTCCCCGCGGCACAGATCGTGGGCGAGCCGGACGGGCGCGACACGACGGCGGCGATCGGGCTGGGCGCGGCGCTGGTGTCGAAGCGCGACCCGGACGCTGTGATGGTGGTGCTGCCCGCGGACCACGTGATCCGGCCGGCGTCGGCGTTCCGCAAGTCGCTTGCGGCCGCGGCGGCGGCGGCGGGGAAGGACGGCGGGTTGTACGTGTTCGGCGTGAAGCCGACCGGGCCCGCGACGGGATACGGGTACATCCGCCGCGGAGCGCGCGCCGGGGCGTCGAAGGGCGTTCCCGTGTTCAAGGTCGAGCGGTTCGTGGAGAAGCCCGACCTCGCCACCGCGAAAAAGTACGTCGCCGACGGGCGCTTCCTGTGGAACGCCGGCATCTTCTGCTGGCGGGCGCGGGACATCCTGGCGGCGATCGCGCGGTACAAGCCGGCGATCGGCGCTTCCCTTGAGAAGATCCAGCGTGGCGGCCCTGCGGTGCTGGCGCGGGAATTCCCGCGGATCGAGAAGGTCTCGATCGACTACGCGGTGATGGAGAAGGCACCGGACGTGCGGGTGATCGAAGCGGCGTGGGGGTGGGACGACGTGGGGAGCTGGGCGTCGGTGGGCCCGTACCTGCCGCAGGACGGCGCGGGGAACGCGGTGCTGGGGGATTTCCTCGCGGTGGAGACGACGGACTGCACGGTGCTGACCGACGGCCACCTCGTCGCCGCCGTCGGCGTCACGGGCCTCGTCATCGTCCGCACGAAAGACGCGACGCTCGTGTGCCGCCGCGACCGCGCGCAGGACGTGAAGAAGCTCGTGGACCTCCTCGAGGCGCGGAAGCGCGCGAAGCTCCTGTGATCCGCGCCCTCGGCATCGACACCGGCGACAAGCGCGTCGGCCTCGCGATCAGCGGCCCCGGCGGCATGGTCCTCGGCATTCCGGTGATGGACCGCAACGAGTGGGAAGACGACCTCGACAAGCTCGCCACGCTCGTCGAGGAGAAGCGCGCCGAGGTCGTCGTCGTCGGGCTGCCGCTCAATATGGACGGGAGCGAAGGCCCCCGCGCGCGGATCGCGCGGGAGTTCGGGGACGCGCTGGCGGCGAGAATCGCGGTGCCGCTCGAGTACTGGGACGAGCGCTTGTCGAGCGTCGAGGCGGGAGAGCGACTAAAGGGCATCAAGATGTCGAAGGGCGCGAAACGGGCGCATACGAATACCGTCGCAGCGCAGGTGACTCTGGAGTCGTGGTTGAGGGGGAGGGAAGCGCAGAAGTAGTTCCCGCATTCAACGGAAAGCGTTTCGTGACGGCCGAGACGGCGATTCTGCTCTCGGAGATTCTGGGGACAGGCTTGAACACACGACGCCTCCGGGTTACCCGACCACGGTCCCAAACAATTTGCCCACTCCGGCGGTGAGGCCCATCGCGAGCGCTCCCCAGAAGGCGACGCGGGCTGCGGCCTTGATCACGGGCGCTCCGCCGGTGCGGGCGGAGATCGCGCCCAGCAGAATCAGGAACAGGAGCGACGTTCCGGAGACGAGCACAACGACATAGCGGGCCGGGGAAATCAGGGCCGTCAGCAGCGGCAGGGCCGCGCCGACCGCGAATGTGGCGGCCGAGGTGAGACCGGCCTGCACGGGGCGCGCGCTGATGATTTCCGACAGGCCGAGCTCTTCGCGCGCGTGGACTCCGAGAGCGTCGTGCGCGGTCAGTTGCTTCGCCACCTGCAGCGCGAGATCCGGCGTCAGGCCTCTTCCCACGTAAATCGACGTCAGCTCCTGGAGTTCGAGTTCAGGCTGGGTTGCCAGCTCGCCCCGCTCTCGCGCCAGGTCGGCCTGCTCGGTGTCGGACTGGGAGCTGACCGAGACGTACTCGCCTGCGGCCATGGACATGGCCCCGGCCATCAGCCCGGCGACGCCCGTCAGCAGCAGCTCGCGGTGGCCGGCGTGGGCCGCGGCGACGCCTACCAGCAGGCTCGCCGTGGAGACGATGCCGTCGTTCGCGCCGAGGACGGCGGCGCGCAGCCAGCCGATGCGAGCGGTGCGGTGCATTTCGAGGTGGGGCATGGGGCTCCTGTGCGGCACTGTGGCGGAGAAGGCGGCTTGCCTTACGGCGGCTGTGACGGCGATCGCTGAGGGCGAGCCGATGGAAGTGTCCTCGGACAAGCTGCAGCGTCGCGAGATCAAGTTCAAGAAATAGCGGGAAGCACACCCGGGCGGGCCATTAGGCTGTGCGCCCATGACTGCGCCCCGGCTGGTCCTGGCGTTGCTGCTCGCACTGATCCTGGCGGTGCTGTTCGTCGCACGCCGGGGACCGGCGACGTCGGCGGGCGCGCCGCAGTCCGATGCGGGCATGGGGGCGAACCCCCGGACGGAGAAACCGCCCGAAGACAAATCCGCGCCGTCGCTGCCTTCGGCACCGGCGCTTCCCGACACGCCGCGCGCGATCGCCGGGACCGTCGTCGAAGCCGACGGGACCGGGAATCGCGATGGGGTGGTGGTGTCGGCGTGGCAAGTTGACGCGGACGAGAAGCGCGCGCCGGGCGCCGCGACGGCCGCGGCCGACGCCGAGGGGCGCTTCCGGATGGAGGCGCTTCCGCCCGGCGAGTACCGGCTGACGGCGGTCGTGCGGGGGGCGCGGATCGGGGAAATCGTGCGGGTCCCGGCGGAGCGGGACCTGACGGGGGTCGCGCTGCGCGTGCCGGAGATGCCGGCGCTGACGGTCACAGTCGTGGATGCGCTCGATGTTCCCGTTCCGGGAGTGGAGGTCGCGACGGACACCTTCGACTCGGGCCCCCGGGCCTGGGTGGGCCCGCTTCTGTCGGAGAACAGGAACGAGTGCGTCCCGAAGGGCCGGGAGGACGTCCCGGAGTTGCCCGCGGGCATCGCCTTCACGAACCACGGCCGCACCGACGAGCGCGGACAGGTCGTGTTCCGCGCGAGTCCCGCGCCGCGCACGGTCGTCGTGATCGACCCCGCGGACGGGGAAGACTCCACGTTCGCCGCTCCGCCGCCCGCGACGGTCCCCCCCGGCGCCACCGAAATCCGCATACGGCTCCAGGAGGCCCAGACCGCTTCCGGCACGCTCCTCCTACCCGATGGCCAGCCGGCTCCCGAGGGGCTCATCGTCTGGGCTCGCGACGGCAAGCGGCCGGTGGCCCATGCGCTGACGGGACCGGAAGGGACGTTCGAGGTCCTCGTGCCGCTCGGTGCGATCCTGTCGCTGACCTGGGACGCCACGTTCTGGGACATGATGAGCCTGCGTCTCAACGACGACGGCAACGCACGCGCCGCGCGCGCCCGGCTCGACGGCGTCCGCCCGAACGCCCACGACCTGACCCTTCAGATGGAAATCGTCCCCAACACCGGAAGCCTCGTCGTCCGTGTCGAGGACGCGGACGGAAAGCCGATCGCGGACGCCCCGGTGCACTTCGCCGATTCGGAGGAAGAAGACGGTGCGGCGGGGCGCACGGGCCCGGACGGTGAGTTGAAGATGGAAGGGCTTGTGGCGCTGGCGGGAGACCTGGTGGCGGAGCCGCCGCGGGAGCTTCGCGGCGGCGACCTGCTCTGCGGCGTGGCACGCGACGTGATTCCCGACGGGAGGGCGGTCACGATCCGGCTCGGGCGCGGCAGGAAGCTTCCGGTGATCGTGCGGATGCCCGACGGTTCGCCGGCGGCCGGGATGGGTGTCTACACGACCAAGGGCCAGATGGTCTGGCAGGAAGTCACGACCGACGCCCGCGGCATCGCCCATGTCCTGCTCGACCCGCTTCTGCGCCCACCGTTCTCCGTCTCCGCCAGCCTCGACAAGGAAACCGAGTGGTGGCACGCGCGACTGGATTCGGTCCCCGGTTCTCCGGATTTCGTCATCCTGGCGCTCAAGCACACGCGCCGATGACCTCTTCCACGAACCGCTCCGCGTTCACCGGCGGCATCGAAAGCGGCGACTTCGGGCTGATCCGGAGCGTGCTGGAGGCCTGGATGGGGGCGCCCCTGAAGGTGAAGGTCAAACTCAGCGGCGAGCAGCTGACGTACGACGACGAGGCCCGCTCGCTCTACTGCTACCGCGCGTACACGACCAATCCGGCCTACGACGAATTCCTCATCGAGGGCCGCGTGAACCAGGGGCTGGGGGAGTGCCGCAAGCACCTGGAAGCCCTGATTGCGGTTTTCCAATCCCACGGAGTCACGAGCGCCTTCGACTACAACGAGATCGACGAAGCCGGCGAAACCTCCGGCGAGCAACTCTCCCTTCCCTGACCCATCGCGCCGCCCTTTTGAACCCCGACCTCAGAACTCCGAACCCCGAACCAAACCCCGGACTCCAACCATCAACTTCTCTCTCTAGCGATTCCGCCATTTCCCCGTACCCTGTGCCCCCATCATGCCCGCCACGTCGCCTACCGGTTTCCTCCTCGTCGACAAGCCCGCGGGGCCGACGTCGCACGACATCGTGGAGGACGCGCGCAAGCTCCTCGGGACCATGGAAATCGGGCACACCGGGACGCTTGACCCGATGGCGACCGGCCTGCTCGTCCTCGCCATCGGCCGCGCGACCACGATTCTCCAGTTCCTCGAGTGGGATAAGGGCTACCTCGGCACCGCCCGCCTCGGCGTCGAAACCGACTCGCTCGACGCCACCGGCAAAGTCGTCGCTTCCCGCGCCGTCACCTGCACCCCCGACCAGGCTTCCGCCGCCTTCCGCGCCCTCCTCGGCACCCGCAAGCAGCGCCCGCCGATGGTCAGCGCCGTGAAAGTGAAGGGCAAGCGCCTCCACGTCCTCGCGCGCCAGGGCAAGACGGTTGACCGCCCCGAACGCCTCATCACCGTCCACCGCGCCGAGGTCGTCCGCGTCGAGCTCCCCGACGTCGAATTCCACGTGGACGTCTCCAGCGGCACCTACGTCCGCGTCCT
This sequence comes from uncultured Planctomycetia bacterium, assembly GCA_963706735.1. Classification (GTDB taxonomy): domain Bacteria; phylum Planctomycetota; class MHYJ01; order WSZJ01; family WSZJ01; genus WSZJ01. Next base: position 12,660 of record CAVPNQ010000131.1, on the reverse strand, counting down.
GGCCGAAGAAGCCGGCCGCGCCCTCGGCTGCGGCGCCCACCTCAAGGCCCTTCGCCGCACCACCGTCGGCCCATTCAAGGTCGAGGACGCGGTGAAGCCCGCGGAGATCGACGTGAAGCGCCTCCTGCCGCCGGCGCAGGCGCTGGCGCACCTGCCGGAGTTCGCGATGGACGAGGGGCAGGCGCAGGCGGTCGGGCACGGGCGGGTGGTGCGATGGGCGGGCACCGGGCTTGTGCGCATGACGTTCGGGGGTAAACTCCGGGCGGTCGGCGAAGGCGACGGAAAAGTCGCGAAGCCCCGGCGGGTGTTCCCGGAGGGGCTGTGAAGAGGGACGAGCGCCATGCGTGACATCAAGTACTCCGGCGGGCTGCGGCTGGCCGAGTCGATCGTGCGGACGCCGGCCGGGCGTCGCGTGCTGCGGATCGAGGTGCACGGCCCGTGGACCGGGGCCGAGCGCGGCGCGAGCGGGAACGTGATGGGGTACCTGAACGCCGTGTCGCAGCAGGCGGAATTCGTGCTGATCAACCTGAAAGATGCGACTGCGTGCGCCGAGGCCGCCGTGACTTTCCCGGGGCAGGTCCGCGAGGATCTGCAGCCGCTGGGCGGGGACGCGATCGTTTCGGAAGCGCCCGAGGCGTTCGCCGGCGCGCTGGCGCTTCAGGGCGCGGCGTGCACGGCGAGCGACGCCGGGGCGCTCGCGCAGTTCGACCGCACGCGCGCCGCTTCACATGACTCCGCCACGGTCGTCCTGCCGCCGGCCGAGGGATGGGCGCGCACCGTCGCGACGGGGACGTGCGAGTTCAAGGAGTCGATCGTGCTCACCCCGGAGGGACGCCGCGTGATGCGCGTCGTGCCGTCGGGGAACTGCGCGGGGAGCGACTGGATCGCGGGGCGGGCGGCGCGCGAGCACCTCGAATCGCTCTCGGAAATGACGTGGTTCGTGGTGGTGGACCTGTCGGATGCGCCGACCTGGGCCGACGCGGCCACCGCGGCCGCGTGGGTGCTGAGGTCGAGGCTCAAGACGAAGGCCGGGGATTGCGTGCTGGCCGGGGTGCATCCGCTGCTGAAGCGCTCGACGCTTCCGTTCCAGTGGAAGATCTCTTCCGACGTCGCCTCGGCGCTGGAGCGGATCGACAAGGGCGAGTAGCGGGCGCCCGTCGATTGACCTGCGCGAAACCGAACCCGGGGGGAGCAGCATGGCGATGAATGTGGGGCACCTCGAAGTCTTCGTTCCCGATCCGATGAGGGCGAAGGAGTTCTACAAGAACGTCCTCGGTTTCGAGATCGGCGACGTGCAGCACGAGGGCAAGGTCGTGTGGCTGACGAAGGGCGACTTCACGATCCTGCTGCGCCCGGGCACGCCGGCGGCGGCGCGGACGTACCAGGAAGCGGCCGTCGCGATCGTGCTGTACACGGACGATCTGGATGCCGAGGTGAAGGAGCTGAAGAACCGCGGGCTGGTCTTCAAGGGAACCGACGGCTCCGACCGGTGCCTGACGTTCACGGACCCGGACGGGAACTGGTTCCAGCTGGTGAATCCCGACGAACAGTCGTAAGTCGCACTTTCCGTGCTTCTCCGTGCCTTTCCGTGCGCTCCGTGTCATGCCGTTTTCATCGGCGCTAAAACGGCATGACACGGAGCGCACGGAAAGGCACGGAGAAGCACGGAAAACTGCAAGGTCGCGAGGCCTGTTACACTTCCGCCCATGCCGCTCTACCGCCGCTGGTCGCGCGTCCTCAAGGACCTTTACCCGTTCAAGGTCTTCAAGATCCCTCTTCACGCGGGATTCACCTGCCCCAATCGCGACGGGTCCAAGGCTTACGGCGGCTGCGTCTACTGCGACAACCGTTCCTTCGCGCCGAACACCCGCGGGCCGCGCGCCGAACTCGAGGAGCAGCTGGCGAAGGGCAAGGAACGCTACTGGCGGCGCGAGCCGGGCGCGAAGTTCATCGCGTACTTCCAGGCCTACTCGAACACCTACGCGCCCGCGGCGGAACTGAAGGACATCTATGACGTCGCCGCGCGCGACCCCGACGTCGTCGGGATCTCGATCGGCACGCGCCCGGACTGCGCTTCCGAGGAGGTCCTTGCCGTCGTCGAGGCGCTCCGGACGCCGGAGCGTCGCGTCTGGGTCGAGTACGGCCTCGAGTCGTCCCACGAGTCGTCCCTCCAGTGGATGAACCGCTGCCACACTTCCGCCGACTTCGCCGACGCCGTCCGCCGCACCGCCGCGCGCGGGCTGCCCGTCGTCGCGCACGTCATCCTCGGGATCCCCGGCGAATCGCCGGAAATGATGCGCGAAACGGCGCGCTTCATCGCCGATCTCCCCGTCGAGTCGTGCAAGATCCATCACCTCTACGTTTCGCCGCACACGGCGCTCGAGCTGATGTGGAAGCGCGGGGAAGTGCGGGTGCCGACGCTGGCGGAGCACGTGGCCGCGGCGGCGGACTTCCTCGAGATTCTGCCCGCGCACGTCTCGATCCAGCGGCTGATCGGCGAGCTGCCCGGCGAGTGGTGCCTGGCGCCGGACTGGGGCGTCACGAAGGACCAGATCCACCGCGCGGTCGAGGCGGAGCTCGAGCGCCGCGGCACGCAGCAGGGCGCCAAGGCGCCGCAGGCGGCGGGGGCGCGGTGAAGAACCCGCGCGTCCGGCTGGCGGCGCTCGCGGCGGCCGCCCTCGTGATCCTCTCCCTCCCGCCGCTGCTGTTCTACGCATGGGCCCGCGGCGTGTCCCGCACCGACCCGGCCTGCAAGCTCCCGTCCGACCTCGACGCGATCGCCGTCGTACGCTCGCTCCCGGAGGCCGCGGGGCCGCTCGAAAGGCTGACCGGCGTCGATCTCTCCACGCTTCGGTCCTCCGCGCTCGGGACTTTCGGGGGCGCCGCCGCCGGACTCCGCGGCCGCGACTTCGTCCTCGCCGTGGAACTCCCGCGCATCGCCCGCTTCGCCCCCGTCGAACTCTCCCTCGTCGATGCCCTTCACATCCGCAAGAAAGCCGGCGGCATCCTCGAACTCGGCGGCCGGCGCGTCTGGATCGCCAGCCGCGGCAACTGGGCCTGGATCGCGACGGAGCCCGGGCTGCTCGCCGATGCGGTGGCCTGCGCCGGCGCCCGCGCCGATTTCGCCCAGGGCGCCCCCGCGATCCGCTTCACCGACCGGAAACTCGTGAAGCGGCTCGACGCGGATCTCGCGGCCGGCCGGCTGGACGACATCGAGCGCATGGCGTGGTCCCGCCTGCGCGGCGCGCTGAACGAGGGGGGAAGCGTCTGGGGAGAATTCGAGGGGGACGCGCTGGTCCTTCGAGGACGGGGCCAGTGGCAGGTCGAGGGGCGCGAGGTCGCCAAGCGAGCTGCGGCCAGCCAGCCCGGGGAGCCGTCGCGGCTCGCCACGTGGGAGATTCCCGGCCTCGTCCTCCGGCACGGCCAGAAATTCAACGCGCGCGCCGTCTGGGACGAAATCGTCCACGATCCTGAAAATGCCCGGTTCGTCCATGCGTTCCAGCAGGAAATCGGCGATTACGAGAAGTTCCTCGGCGGCCGGAAGTTCGAGCGCGACCTGTTGCCGAAGCTCGGCCCCGAGCGCGAATGGGCGGTCGCGCGGATCGACGGCGCCACGTTCCGCATCCAGCCGAAGACTCCGATCCCCGCGGTTCTCTTCGCCGTTCAGGTCCGCGGCATCGAGGCCGAGGCGATCAAGTCGCTCGACAAGTTCCTGACGGAGGCGGAGGTGGAGGGCAGGAAGATGGACCTGCCGATGCCCAAGGGGCGCTTGACGCCGGTGCTCGACCCGTTCCGGCACGACAAGGTGACGCTCGAAGGGCGCGAAGTCTGGCGCGTCCTGTTCCGCGAGGGCGTCAGCGAGTTCGGCCCCGAGTTCTCGCCCGGCTACGCCGTCATCGACGGCACCCTCTGGATCAGCTCGTTCTGGCCCCTTCTCACGAAGATCGCCCCTTCCATTCCCGCCGGCCCGCCGCGCCACGCCGGCGGCGCGATCGACGGCGACACCGCCGTGGCGCTCGCCCGCGATCTGGCCGGCGAACTCGCCGAGATGCAGGCGACGTGGGCGCTTCTCGACCGCGTCGCCGCCGGCGCCGCCGATGACTTCACAGCACGCTACGGGACGGTCCAGCAGCCCACCGATGCCTACGTGGGCGCCTTCACCAGCCTCGAGGACGGCCTCACCCGCGAGCGCCCCGACCTGCGCGGCCCCGCCTTCGACGCCGAACTCGAGGAACGCCTGAAGGCCTGGGAAGCGGGGGAGAAGCGCGCCTTCGCGGCGAAGCGGGCCGAGGCGCTCAAGCGCGCGCCGGAGTTCCGGGAAGACGTGGCCGCCCGCCGGTCGTCGATCGAGGCAAACCTGGCCCTGCTCTCCGGCCTCGGGCGAATCGAGTGGCGCCTGCAGCGCGAATTGATCGGCAACGAAGAGCGCGACGAGTGGGAAGCCCGAATCTCACCGAGGCGCTAAGCCGGTCGCTTCGTGAAACACATTGAATTGAAGGGCCGGGCCAAGCGGTCGTGCGGTCCGGGGCACCCTGGAGAAAGCCGATCTCTCATCACCACAGGTGCCCCGGACCGCCGACCGCGCAGCGCCCGGCCCTTCAATTCATGCGGGCGGTGGGGGTCGAACCCACACGACTTGCGTCATACGCCCCTCAAACGTACGCGTCTGCCAATTCCGCCACGCCCGCGACGGTCCGGCACGTTAGCGACATCGCGCCCGCAGGTCAAGGCAAGGGGTGCCCCTTGTAGCCGCCCGGGAGGCCGCCGGAGTTCAGTCGCGGGAAACGGCAAAGGCAAAAGGGATAACTCTCAAGCAACCGACAAAAGGCAAACGACAAGTCATGCGGCAGGGCGGCCGCGGTCTCAAGGTTCCCGGTGAGCGGCTTGCGGCCTCCGGGAAGAGGTTCAGGCCTCCTCAAACACCGCAAACCCGCAAAACGGATCGCAACTCCTCGGATTCAGGGCTCTGAAACGCCCGTTCGAAGATGTCGAATGGCTTGCCGGGCGGCGGCTTTCCGAACAAACGCCAAACATGGGAGCTGCGCCCGGTCGTCAGCGGCGGCGAGAAACAGCAGGGGTAGGAGGCGCTTCATGGGGAGTTCTGTTGATGAGCGAAGCGAGGTATCCCGCGCCGAAGCCGTTGTCGATGTTCACGACGGCGACGCCGGCGGCGCAGGAGTTGAGCATGGTGAGGAGGGGAGCGATGCCGCCGAACGAGGCCCCGTAGCCGACGGAAGTGGGGATGGCGACGACGGGGCGGTGGACGAGGGCGGCGACGACGCCGGGGAGGGCGCCCTCCATGCCCGCGGCGACGATGAGGACGTTGGCGCGGGCGAGGCGCTCGGTTTCGCGGAGAACGCGGTGGATGCCGGCGACGCCTACGTCGTGAAGGGCGGCGACGCGCTGGCCCATGATTTCAGCGGTGACGCGGGCCTCCTCGGCAACCGGAATGTCCCCGGTGCCCGCGGTGATGACGAGGATTTCACCCGGGGGCGACTCGATGCGCTCCTGCTCCACCGTGACGCACCGCGCCCGCTCGTGCCACTTCGCGCGGCGGTCGAGCTTCCGGATCGCCATGTACGCCGCCTTTTCCGCCCGCGTCGCCAGGAGATTCCCTCCCGACGCCAGCAGCGCCTTCGCGATGTCGCGGATCTGCGCCGTCGTCTTCCCCTGGCAGAAAATCACTTCCGGAAACCCGCACCGCAGCTGGCGGTGCGTATCGACGCGCGCGAAGCCGAGGTCCTTATGCGGGAAGTGCCGCATTTGCTCCGCGGCCTCGGCGGGCGCCAGGACTTTCTTACGGACCTTTTCGAGCAGGTCGAGGATGGCGCGAGGGGTCATGGCTTGATTCTGCGGCGGGGCGGAAGGGGTGAGAAGTGGAAAGAGTTGCCAGCGGCGAGTTGCCAGCGGCCAGCGGCGAGTTGCCAGCGGCCAGCGGCGAGTGGCGAATGAACACCTCGTAGAGTTGATCCGACAAGGTGACCCGAATCGGCCAGGACTCCGCCTGGCCGTTGGCGTTGCCCATCCTGGCCACTGGCCACTGGCCGCCGGCACTACCTCGTCGGCACCGCATCCAGCTCAAGATTGGAGACGCGCCCCATCGCGAACAACGCGCTTCCCAATCCGGCGATCATCGCGGCGTTGTCGGTGCACAGGTTCAGGGGCGGGTAGAACAGCCGCAGTCCGTGCTTTGCACAAGCCGCGGTCATTTTTTCGCGCAGCCGCGAGTTGCAGGCGACCCCGCCGCCCAGCGCGACCTGCGACACCCCCCGCGCTTCCGCCGCGCGCACCGTCTTCGACACGAGCGCGTCCACGACCGCCTCCTGGAACGACGCCGCGATGTCCTCCAGCCTCGGTTGCGCAGGCGCGGCCTTCCGCGGCTTCTTGCCCTTGCCGGCGTTCTGCCCCTTCCACTTGTACAGCACCGCCGTCTTCACGCCGCTGAACGAAAAGTCCGGCCCGCCGTCGTCGAGGCGCGGCATCTCCACCGCCTTGGCGTTCCCTTTCCGCGCCAGCGCGTCGATCAGCGGCCCGCCCGGGTACCCCAGGCCGAGGATCTTCGCGACCTTGTCGAAGGCTTCGCCGGCGGCATCGTCCCGCGTCGCCCCGAGACGCTCGTGCTCCGCGGGGCCGCGCGAGTAGTAGAGCGAAGTGTGACCGCCCGAGACGATGAGCCCGACGTTCGGGTAGGCGAACTCCGCGTGCGCCAGGCGGTTCGCGTAAAGGTGCGCCTCGATGTGGTCCACGCCCACGATCGGCTTGCCGAGCGCCCACGCGAGCGACTTCGCGGCGCTCACGCCGATAAGAAGCGCCCCGATGAGTCCCGGCTGCGACGTGACCGCAACCAGGTCGATGTCGGCCAGCGTGAGCCCCGCGTCGGCGAGCGCCTTCTCCACCACGGGCCCGATCGCCTCGGCGTGCGCCCGGCAGGCGATCTCCGGCACCACCCCGCCGAAAACCTGGTGAAGCTCCACCTGCGTCCTCACCACCGACGAGAGCACTTCCCGCCCGTCGCGCACCACCGCCGCGGCCGTCTCGTCGCAGCTGGTCTCGATCCCGAGGCAGTTCATCGCCGCGCCGCCCGCCTCGACTCCGCAGCCGTCCCTCGCAACCCGCAACCCGCAACTCGCAACTATTTGTTCCTGTTCTCAACGCGCAGCATCGTGATCGCCGTCGCCACGCCCTGCTCCAGCTGCCGGTCGCGGAACTCCGTCTTCTCCGACGAATCCATCTTCCGCCAGTGCTCCATCAGCCCCGTCGTCTCCTCCGGCGTCAGGTCCACCACGATGTCCGGCTCCAGCCCGAAGTCCTTCCCCGCCTTCCGGTCGATCCACCGCCCGTTCGGCGTGAAGTACCGCGCGATCGTGTACTTCAGCCCCGACCCGTCCTCGAACTCCTGCGTCAGGTACTGCTGCACCGAGCCCTTGCCGTACGTCCGCGACCCCACCAGCATCGCGCGCTTGTGGTCCTGAAGCGCCCCCGACACGATCTCGCTCGCGCTGGCCGTCCCCTCGTTCACCAGGATCACGACCGGGAAGTATTGGTAGGTGTCGTCCTTGCGCGCCTCGTACTTCGAGTTTGCCTCCTCCAGCCGACCTTTCGTCTCCACGATCACGCCGCTGTCGATGAACAGGTCCGCGATCTTCTCCGCCTGGTCGAGCTTGCCGCCACCGTTGAAGCGCAGGTCGAACACGAGCCCCTTCATTCCTTTCGCCAGAAGCGCGTCGATCGCCGCGCTCACCTTCTCCAGCGAGTCGTCCTGGAACTGCAGCAGGCGGAAATAGCCGATCTTCTCCTTGTCGTTCACCATCAGCGTTCCCTTCACGCTCGGGATGTTGATCTCCGCGCGCGTGATCGGCACCACGTCGGTCTTGCCCGACGACTTGTGCCACACGGTCAGCTTCACCACCGTTCCCGGCTCGCCGCGGATGTGCTTCGCCGCCGCTTCCGACCCGAGGGACTCCGTGGTCAGGTCGTCGATCTTGAGAATGCGGTCGCCCGTCATCAGCCCCGCCTTGAACGCCGGCGTGTCCTCGAACGCCGTTTCCACTTCCAGCGCGTCGGCCTCGAATTTGATCTGCACGCCGATCCCGCCGTAGTGCCCCTCCGTGTCCCGCAGGAACTCCTGCATCTCCGCCCGGTCGAAATACGTCGAGTGCGAGTCCAGGCTCTGCAGCATCCCCCGCGCCGCCCCGTCGTACAGCTTCTCCGACACCGGCTCCTCGACGTACCCGCGCTTCAGCAGGTCGTGCAGGTGCTTCAGCTTCTTCGCCCCGTTCTCCGCGTCCTCGCGCTCGCCGCCGATCAGCGAGAACTTCGTGCCGGCGAGGATGACGGCCGTGACGCAGACGGGAAGGATCCAGCCGGCGAACCAGCGGAAAGCGCTCATGGGGGACGGCTCCTGGAAGGGGCTCGGGGTGTAGACGCGCGATTTTAGCACGCGGAGGCGGGCGGTGGGGGAGCGGCAAGCGAAGCGAGCCGCGACCAGCGAATGAGAGGCTCGGCCGAACCAAAAAGGACATACACGGAAATCACGGAGGGACGGAAAGCACGGAACCGGCGCCGTGCCTGCCACCCGGGCCGGGGCGAGTTCTTGCAAGGAACCCCGCCGGTCCGTAGACTCTCCGCCCTTCAGCCTTTGCCGTTCCCTCGGAATTTCGGTCGTGGGATTCGTGAAACGGGTGGCGCGCAGCCTTTCGTGCGCCGCCCGTTTCACGAATCCCACGACCGAAATTCCGGGCAGATAGCTCAGTGGTAGAGCTCTGGATTGAAAATCCAGGAGTCCCGGGTTCGACCCCCGGTCTGCCCATCGTCAAATCGAAGCCAGGTGCCGGGTTCGGGGCACCTCGCCGCTACCTCTTCGCCTCGCGCGCCTGGGAAGCCGCCTGCTTCGGCTCGTTCTCCCACGCTTTCATGCGGTTGTAGAGCGTCTTGAGGTTCATCCCCAGCTGCTTCGCCGCGCGCGTCTTGTTGTTGCCGCAGGCCTTCAGCGTCGCCATGACGAGTCGGCGCTCCGTGTCGTCCACGGTTGAAGTCCCGATATCCACGACAAGGTTTCCCGAGGCCGCGGCCGCCGGGGTTCCGCAGTCGGCGGGACCCGCCGCGCACGTCGGGTCCGCGAGAGCCAGGTGCTGCGGCAGGATCCGGTCGTCCGCCATGATCGCCGCTGACTGCACCACGTTCTTCAGCTCCCGCACATTCCCCGGCCAGCGGTGCGCCTTCAGCCGGTCGAGCGTCGCCGGATCGAAGCGCTTCGCCGTGCCGTTCTGCTCGTTCACGCCGCGCAGGAACAGTTCCGCCAGCTGGATGACGTCGTCGCCGCGATCGCGGAGGGGCGGCAGGCAGACGCTCATGACCTTGAGCCGGTAGTACAGGTCCTCGCGCAGTTTCCCGGAAGCGACGGCCGCCTGGACGTCGCGGTTTGTCGCGGCGACGATCCGCACGTTGACGTTGATTTCGCGTTCGCCGCCGATCCGCGTCACCCGGCCGGTCTCGAGCACCCGCAGCAGCTTCACCTGCAGGTCGTAGTGCATCTCCGCGATCTCATCGAGGAAGAGCGTCCCGCCGTTCGCGCGGGCGAAGTAACCGTCGTGCTTCTGGAGCGCGCCCGTGAAGCTTCCGCGTTCGTGGCCGAAGAGCTCGCTCTCGATGATGTTGGCGGGGACGGCGCCGCAGTTCATGGCGAGCATGGGGCCGTCGCGGCGGGGGCTGAGGTCATGAAGGGTCTGCGCGGTGAGTTCCTTGCCGGTCCCGCTTTCGCCGGTGATGAGCACCGAAACCTCGGTGGGGCCGACGCGCGTCAGGAAGTCGTAGACCTTCTGCATGGCGGGGGAGGAACCGTCCAGCCTCCCGAAATGGCCGAGTTCGCGAAGTTCGTTCCGGAGGCTGCCGATCTCGCCGCGCAGCCGCAGGGCGCGCACGGCGCTCGCGAGGATCCGCTCGAGGTGGACCGGGTCGATCGGCTTGACGACGTAGTCGGTGGCGCCGCGGCGAAGGGCCTGGATGGCGGTTTCGACGGAGGCGTTGCCGGTGATGAGGATGAACTCCGTCGGTCCGAGTTCGCGGACCTCGTCGAGCAGGTCCAGCCCCGACCCGTCGGGGAGGACGAGGTCCGACAGGATCAACCCCGGCGGCTGCGCCTTGAGCAGGCGGCGCGCGTCCTCCAGCGTGCTCGCGGCGGCGACGGTGAATCCCTGGGCGCCGACGATCCGCGCCAGCGCCTCGCGCTCGGCCGGTTCGTCTTCGACCAGGAGGACATGCGGCATGGCGGCTCTTGATTTCATGATTTCGCTCCCTTCGCAACGTCAAAAGTGAAGCCGGGACCCGACACGGCGGTCCGCGACCCCCCGAACGCGGCGACCGCGACGTCCAGGGCTGCCGGAAGCATGTCGGAGGGCGTTTCATGCAGCAGGGAGGGGCCGCCGGACACGACGATCCGGTCCCCCGTCGGGAACCTCTTCGCCTCGAAGCTGATGCGGCCTCCATCCGCGACGTCCTTCATGACCTCCACCGCCGCGAAGGCCAGCACCGTGACGAGTGCGCGGGTGAGAAGCGTTGCCGGGAATCCCGCGGGGCACGCGGACGACTCGACCGCGATGCTGCGTTTCAACGCCAGCGGCCCGACGAGCGCCGCGGCATCGCGCATCGCCCGGCCGGGCTCGCACGAAGCGTCGTCGAGGTCGGGGTTGACGACGTGATTCAGGAAATTCTCGAAGGCTTCCCGGAACCGGGACGTCGAGGTCCGGAGCGATTCCCCCGCCGTCCGGGCCGCGGTGCCGTCGTGTTTCCCGGTCGTCGCGAGGCGGAGCACCTCGCCTGAAAGCACGACGCTGTTGAGGAGGCCTCGAAGCTCGTGCGACTGGGAAGGCGCAAGGCTGGCCAGCAGCCGCGCGCGGAGCAGGTCAAGGCCGGCCCTTCGTGACTGGGCCTCGGCTGAAGGTTTCACGGTGGTCAACACAGCGCACTTCCTCTCGAAGACGGCATTTTGGGCGATTTTCGCATCACTCACAGGAAGGCAGGACGGCGGCAGGCAATGGAGGGTCGGGAGATGCCAGGAACTTCTCGACTTCTGAAAGATCGACGGGCTTCAGCAGGTGGGCGTCGAATCCCGCTTCACGCGCGAGCAGGACGTCGTCGGTCGTGCCGTACCCCGTCAGGGCCAGCAGGCGGGTCTTCTTCAGCGCGGGATTCTGGCGGAGGCGGCGGGCGATCTCGTAACCGTTCATTCCGGGCAGGCCGATGTCCAGGAGGATGACGTCCGGTGGACTGGCGAGCGCGGATTGGAGGGCGGAGGGACCGGTGTACGCCTTCTGCACCGAGTGGCCGCGCTGTTCCAGCAGCATCGAGAGCATGTCGCAGGCGTCCACGTTGTCGTCCACGACCAGCACCCGCTGGGACTTCCTGTCGGGAAGCGCCGCGGCCGGGACAGGCGCCGGGGTGGCGTTACCGTCTTCGATCAAGGGTAGCCAGACGATGAACTCGCTTCCTTTGCCCAGGCCCTCGCTGTGCGCTTCCACCGTTCCATGCTGCATTTTTGTCAGGCGTTGTACGAGGTTCAGCCCGAGGCCGAGGCCTCCCTGGACGCGGTCGAGGGAGCGGTCGGCCTGCATGAACAGGTCGAAGACGCAGGGGAGCAGTTCCCCGGCGATCCCGACCCCGGAATCGCGGATATGCAGCCCGGCCTTGCCGTCCTTCTTCGCGAGATCGACCCAGATCCGGCCGCCCTCATCCGTGTACTTGATGGCGTTATCGAGGAGGTTCATGACGATCTGTTCCAGCCGGGTCGAGTCGGCACGAACCCGGACCGGCTTTGCGGGGAGGGCCAGGGAGATCTGCTGCCTGCGGCGTTCGCTGAGCGGCCGGACCGACTCGAGCGCGTGCTTTACGACCTCGCCGAAGTCCACGGACTCGAGACGGATCTGGATGTGGCCGCTCACGACGCGGGAGACTTCGAGCAGGTCGCTCACGATGCGCGTGAGGTTTGCAACCTGCCGCTCGATCACCTCGCGGGACTGCTGCTGGACCGGATTCTCGATCCCGTTCTCCTGGAGCTTCAACAGGTGCGTCGCGCTCAGGATCGGCGCCAGCGGGTTTCGCAATTCGTGCGACAGCATCGCCAGGAACTCGTCCTTGCGCCGGCTCTGGTCCGCCAGCGCCAGCGACTGCAGCTTGATCTGCTCTTCCAGCCTCACCCGCTCCGAAATGTCGCGCACGTTGCATTGCGCCACGAGCCGGTGGTCCTCGGCGTAGACGTTGCTCACGAATTCGACCGCCGTGGTCCGGCCTGCCGGCGTCTGGATCGGGAGGTGCTCGTAGCGGACGTACCCCTCCGCGCGCAGCTTCTGGAACATCGCCTTGTTCTCTTCGACGTCCTTGAAGAGCCCGATCTGGAAGAGTTCCTTGCCGGCGAGCTCGCGCAGTTCCTGGCCCAGGAGGCCGCACATGAAGGAGTTGGCGTCGAGGATCTTCCCGGAGCGGGCGTCGAGGATCAGGATGCCGTCCTTGGCGAACTCGAACAGGCGGCGGAAACGGGTCTCGGAGTTCCGAAGGGCCTGTTCTGCCGCGCGGCGCTCGGTGACGTCCTCCATGCCCATGAGGATCAGTTCGCCGAGCTCGTCGTTCTTGAGGCGAGCAATACGGTAGCCGAACCAGGCCACATAG
>CAVPNQ010000130.1:0-33688 GCA_963706735.1 uncultured Planctomycetia bacterium | reverse complement strand
CGTCATCACGAATTCCAGCAAGTCAGCGAAGTTTTGCGGGCTCAGCGCGGCTTCGAGTTCTTCGGGCATCAACGACTGGCCTTGGCTGCGGATGCCGGCGATGTGCTCGCGCGGCACGACCGTTTCCTTTCCGTAGGCTTGGCGCACGGTGACGCTGGTGGCGGATTCTGCAGCCATGATTCCAGAGACGCTTTCCTCGTCCTTGGTTTCCACATCGAAACCTATGTATTGCGGCAGCACCTCGCGGTTCGGGTCGATGATGCTGATGAGCAGCTTCTCCTTGCCATTGTTGCGGACCGACGTGAGATCCGGACCCAGCATGAAGCCTTCGCCGCCGAGGCGATGGCATGAGACGCAACGCTCGCTGAAAATCTTCCGCCCCTTGGCGGCGTCGCCCTGCAATTGCAGCGCTGGCATCATCGCATCCACCGCCGCCTGGCGTTTGCCCGGCGCGGGCGCGGCCCAAAGCCGGGCGGCTTGCGCGCGCAACCTGGCGTCGCGGTGATTAGTCAGAAAGCGGACCTGAATCGTGGACAGGTCGGTGCGGCGCAGCGTGCCATCTTCCACGGCTTGGAGCAGCGCCGTTGCGCGGTCGGCGCGGGCCAGCAACACCCCCAGCGCGGCGTCGCGCAAGCGCGGCGTCAGATTGCGCCAGACCTTCAGCAACTCTGGTCCGACCCGCGCGTCGGTGAACTTCCCCAGCGCCGTCATCGCCGCCAGTTGGAGCGCTTGGGGTTCCTGTTGGACAAAGAGCGCCAGCAAGCGTTCGCCGGATTTCTCGAAACTCGTCAGCGCCAGCAAGTCCGCCGCTTGCACGCGGCTGGCTTCCGCCGCCTGCCGGTCAGCCACCAGTTGCTGCGCCTTGGCAAAGACCGGCTGCAACTCGCGCTCGGGCAGAGTGGCGCGGGCGCGTTGCAGACCCTCGCCCAGTGCGCGCACCAGCGGGAACCAGGCCAGCGTCGCCGAGGCCGACATCGGCCGCATCTTCAAGGGACAAACCGCGGCTTTCTCCGTCGATGCCTACCGCGAGAAGCGCTTCAAGGCCGCCGTCACCCAGGTGCGCCTGCAGCCGACGACCGTCCAGAACGTCGTGACGTACACGGTGATCCTCGAGGCGGACAATCCCGAGGAGAAACTTCTCCCGGGCATGACCGCCAACGTCACGTTCGAGGTCGAACGCGCGACCGCGGTCCTGAAAATCCCCAGCTCGGCGCTTCGCTTCGTGCCGGACGGTGTCACGGAAGCGCCGTCGGGGAAGGGAGGCCGTGAGGGCCGCGGGCGCGTCTGGATCGGCAGCCCCGCGGGGCCGGTGGCGGTCGCGGTCGAGACGGGGGCCACGGACGGCTCGTTTACCGCAATTACCAGGGGCGAGCTGAAGGAGGGGCAGGAACTCCTGGTCGGGACGCTGACCGCCACGAAGGACACCGGGGTGAGCAATCCGTTTTCCCCGTCGAGAGGCGGGCCCGGAGGCGGCGGGCGCGGCGGGCGATAGCCGACCCATGGCAGAGATGCTCATCGATCTCGAACGAGTGACGAAGGTCTACCACCTTGGTGAGGTGGACATCGTCCCGTTGCGCGGCGTCTCCCTGCGCATCAGCGCGGGGGAGCTGATCGCCATCATGGGCTCCTCGGGGTCGGGCAAGACGACGCTGATGAACATCATCGGCTGCATGGACCGGCCGACGGAGGGTGTCTATCGCCTGGAAGGGCAGGACATCTCGAAGGCCGGCGCCGACGAGCGCGCGGCTCTTCGAAACCGGAAATTCGGCTTCGTCTTCCAGTCCTTCAACCTGCTCTCGCGGACCTCCGCCCTCGAGAATGTCGAGCTGCCGCTGCTTTACCGCGCCGGCGTCAGCAGCGCCGAGCGCCGCCGCCGCGCCCTGGCCGCGCTCGACCGCGTCGGCCTCGCCGACCGCATCGACCATCACCCGAGCCAGCTTTCCGGCGGCCAGCAGCAGCGCGTCGCCATCGCCCGCGCCCTCGTCACCGACCCGGCCATCGTGCTGGCCGACGAACCGACCGGCAACCTCGACAGCAATTCCGAGAAGGAAATTCTCGCGATGTTCGCGCAGCTGAACGCCACGGGCATCACCGTCATCCTCGTCACGCATAACCCCGAGGTCGGCGCCCACGCCGGACGCCTCATCCGCATCCGCGACGGCCAGATCGTGGAGGGCGCATGAGCCCCTGGCGCGTCCTCTCCCTCGCAATCCGTTCCCTCCTGCGCAATAAAGTGCGCACCGCCCTCACCATGCTCGGCATCGTCATCGGCATCGCCTCCGTCATCGCCATGGTCGCCATCGGACAGGGCGCTTCCACCATGGTCCAGGACCAGATCGCCTCCATGGGCCGCAATATCCTCATGGTCTGGCCCGGCGCCGCTTCCTCCGGCGGGTTCTCATACGGCGGCGGTTCTTCAACGACCCTGACGGTGGAGGACGGGGAAGCGGTGCGGCGCGAAGTCGGAAGCGTCCGTTCGATTGCGCCCGTGATCCGCGCGAGGGCGCAGATCATCTACGGCGGCCAGAACTGGGTTCCGCAGAGCATGATGGGAACCACCCCGTCTTTCACCGATGTCCGCGACTGGGACGTGCAGGACGGCAGCTTCTTCACCGACGCCGACGTCGCCTCTTCCAACAAGGTCTGCGTTATCGGCCTCACCATCGCGGAAACCCTCTTCGCAGGCGACTCGCCCCTCCAGAAAACGATCCGCGTGAAGAACATGCCCTTCGTCGTCGTCGGCGTGCTGGAACGCAAGGGGACCAGCGCCATGGGACAGGACCAGGACGACGTCGTCCTCGCGCCGTGGACGACGGTCAAGAAGACCCTTCAGGGCTCCGCCTTCAGCAACGTGGACCAGCTTCTCGTGAGCGCCCACGACGACGTGAACCGCGCGCAGTCCGACATCACGGCCCTCATCCGCCAGCGGCATCGGCTGGGCGAGCGCGAGGACAACGACTTCCGGATCCTCACCATGAACGAGATGGCCAGCACCGCGACGCAGACATCCCAGGTCATGACTCTCCTGCTCGCCATCATCGCCTCGATTTCGCTCCTCGTCGGCGGCATCGGCATCATGAACATCATGCTCGTCAGCGTCGTCGAGCGGACGCGCGAGATCGGCCTGCGCATGGCGGTGGGCGCGCGCGGCCGCGACATCCTCATGCAGTTTCTCATGGAGGCCACCGCCATCTCCGTGACCGCCGGCGTGATCGGCATGGCTCTCGGCGTCGGCACCGCCTGGATCATCTCCAGCGTCCTCAAGTGGCCGGCCCACACGTCTCCCACCTCCATCGGCGTCGCCTTCGCCTTCTCGTGCGCCGTCGGCGTCTTCTTCGGGTTCTACCCGGCGCTGCGCGCGGCGCGGATGGACCCGATCGAGGCGCTTCGGTACGAGTAGTCCGCGCCCGGACAGGGCCCGCGGGTCAGAATCCATAAAGTCGATATGCGCCGGTCACCCTTATCGATTTTCCCTGCAGTTGCCGGGGAGCCCGCCGGAGCGGAGAGCGATTGATCAATCGGGCGGCGGACTCCGGCGGAGGCAGGTGACCGGGGATGGGTATGCTTCTGCCGTGCCGCGCACAGGCCTCGATCAGCTGGTCCCCGTCTTTCGCGCTCCTCCGCTCCGCAGGTCGCGCGTGGATCGCACGTTTCTCGCTCCGGTCCGCGGCGGCCGCACTCTCCGCATCCGCAACGTGGACGGAATCCACCCCCTCGACCCCTACGCTCCCGCCTTCGCGGCACGTTTCCTGATCCGTGCTGGCGAAACCGCCTGGGACCTGGGCTGCGGTGCCGGCCTCTACGGTTGCGCCGCCGCCGCCATGGGCGCTTCCCGCGTTCTCATGTCCGATATCGACGGCGCCGCGGTCTCGTGCGCCCTTGAAAACGCCCGGCGCAACGGCCTAGATGGAGTCACAGGCCGCACCGGGTCCCTCCTCGCCCCTGCGCGCGGTGAACGCTTCGACCTCATCATGACCTCCGTTCCCCAGCTTCCCGCCCCCGGGCCCGTCATCTCAACCCGCTACGGCGGCTGCGACGGCCTCGAATTCTTCCGCCCCCTCGCCGCCGGCGCCGCTGCCCACCTCCGCCCGGGCGGCCGCCTGTACGCTCTCGTCACCGATTGGGCAGACACCAGCCAGGTCGCCCCTCTCTTCCAACACCGCGGTTTCCGCGTGCGCATCGCCCTGCGCGTCGAACGTGCCTACCAGCCCGTCGAATACGACCGCATGCGTCCAGGCCTGTTCCGCTTCCTCCAGGCTCGCTCCGGCGCAATTCAAAGAAGCGGCTCGTGGTGCTACCTCGGCGTGAGCCTGCTGGAGGCGAGGAGGAGGTAACAGGGGATCGCTTCTCCCTCCTCGTGCGTCGTTCCAATTTCCACCGGCCCCCCGCGGCGTTATCATCCGCCCCCGATGCCCTTCGATTTCCAGCACCTTCCCATTCCCGGCCTCGTCCTCGTGAAGCCGCGCGTGTTCGCCGACGCCCGCGGGTCGTTCATGGAGTCGTGGCGCCGCGACGAGTTCGAGCGCGCCGGGATCGGAGCGGACTTCGTGCAGGACAATGTGGCGGTCAGCACCCAGCGCGGCGTGCTTCGCGGGCTCCACTTCCAGCGCGAGCCGCACGCCCAGGCCAAGCTCGTGAGGTGCGTCGTCGGCCGGGTTTTCGACGTGGCGGTGGACCTGCGTGCAGGCTCCCCGACGCGAGGCAGGCATTTTGGCCTCGAACTTACGGACGACACCCCGGTGCTGTTCTTCGTCCCGCGCGGCTTCGCCCACGGTTACGTGACCCTGACCGACCACGCCGTCGTGGAATACAAGGTGGACGGGGCGTACGCGCCGGCGGCTGAAGGGGGAGTGGCCTGGAACGATCCGGCGCTGGGAATCGAGTGGCCGGTGAAGGAGCCTCTTTTGAGCGACCGGGACCGGGCGTGGCCGGCGTTTCAGCGGTAAGGGGGACGTAACCCGCTTTGAGCCAACGGCTTGCGGTGATATCAGGGCCGCAGCGAATTTCGAGAAACTCGCCGCTCGCCCCGGGGTTTACTCTCTGTCAGCCACACAACCGAACGCCAACTTTTGAGGAACCTGCCATGCGCCGCCTCGCCATCGCCGTCCTCGCCTTCTTCGTCGCTCTCTCCCCGACCTTCGCTTTCGCCGGTGACGGGAAGGGCCCCCGTGGCGGCGACCGTCCGGGCAAGGGCGACCGTCCTGCCGACCGTCCCGCCGATCGTGGCGGCGACAAGGACAAGCTGGGAAAGCGTGAGAAGGCTCGCGAGTGGATGAAGAAGCACGGCAAGAAGCGCAAGGGCGCGCGCAAGCACCTCCGCCGCCACCACCGCCGTCACGGCAAGCACGCGCGCCGTCACGCCGGCGCGGGCCAGAAGTAGTCGAACCCGTTTTCCAGGAGCCCGGCCACCGCGCCGGGCTTTTTTTTTCGGAGGCCGCATGCCGCTTCGCCGCGCCATCCTCGTGTTCCTCATCGCCGCCTCCTCCCTGCGCGCCGACGAGGCCGCCTGGCAGAAGTTCGTCGAGGAGGGGGAGAAGTTCCTCGAAGACGGGCAATACGCCGACGCCGAGGGCCGCTTCCGCGCCGCGCTGGGGGAGGCCGAGGCGTTCGGAGACGCCGATGAGCGCCTCGCCACCACCCTCACGGACCTCGCCGACGCACTTCGCGGCCGCCGCAAGCTCCTCGAGTCCGAGCCGTACTGCAAGCGCGCCCTGGCGGTGACCGAGAAGGCGTTCGGCGCCGAAGACGCCGCCGTGGCGGGTCCGGTGGCCGACCTCGCGGACCTCTACCGCGACCTCGATCGACCCGCAACTGCGGAACCCCTTTATCGCCGCGCCCTCAAGCTCGTTGAGGCCGAGGACGGAGCCTCCGGCCTCGAAACCGCCGCCGCCGTGGCCGATCTCGGCGCCATCCTGGTGGCGTTGAAGAAGTACGACGAAGCGAAATCCCTGCTCGAGCGCGCGCTGAAGATCCGTCAGGCCGCCGCGGGCGTCGACCCGCTCGACCTCGCAGACAGCGAAACCGACATGGGCGATCTCTTCACGGCCCAGGGCAAACACGCCGAAGCCGGGCCTCACTATCGCAAAGCGCTCGAACTGGTGCAGAAATCGAAGGAGGCAGTCGCGGCCGACCGCGGCGCGGCGATCGCGGACCTTGCAGAGAATCTCGGCGTGACCGGAAAGCACGAGGAGTCCGAGGGACTCTGGAAGAAGGCCGCCGAAGAGTGCGCGAAGGCGGGAGATGACTCCCTGGACGAACTCGCCGACGCCCTGGCAGGCCGCGCGGCGGAGTTGAGGGCGCTGAAACGCGACGACGAGGCGGTGAAGGCGGAGGCCGAGGCGGCAGAGGCGCGGAAGAAGGCGGACGCCGTGGCGCGCTGACGGCGCGCGGACATCCCTCCCCTGGCTATTTCCGCAGCTTCTCCGGGACGTCCTTCTCCTCCACGGCTGACACGACGCTTCCCTCGCCGGTCGTCGCGTGGGACAGAGTCCCGTCCTCGAGCACCCAGGCGGTCAGCATCCCCTCGACTTTCACCGCGATCGCCTTGATCCGGCCCGATGGCGCGTCCGTGAATTCCGGCTCGCCGATCCGCACTTTCGTCGTCGCCGGCTCCTGGGAAGGGCTGTCCCAGACCACGATTTCCGGCTCGAGCGGCGGGTCCGCCACGATCGACGCCGCGAACCGGATCAGCGACCAGTCCGTCCACGGCATCCCGGCCCCGGGAAGCTCGTCCTTCTTCCCCCTCTCCTCGATTACGCAGACGCCGTCATTGAACGCCGCCTTGACTTCGTTCTTTGTCTCCCCGTCGCCCAGCGTCGAGACGATCGTCAGCGGCGAGAAATCGCGGTCCGCCTCCACCGTCTGCGTCAGCTTCACGTCGTCCATGTACACCGTTTCCACCAGCGTCCACGCGGTCTTGTCGCCTTTCCGTGCTTCCAGCTTCACCCACGCCGTCGTGCCCTTGCGCTCCCATTTGAACCAGGAGACGCCCCCGCCGATCGACTTCAGCGCGCGCCGGTCGAATTCGAGTTTGCGGAGAAGAGCCTTTCCCTGGCGGGCGAGGGGAGTATCCCCGGCGGCTGCGAGTTTCTCGAGCGCAGGCCGGGCGCCGTCGCCGGCGTCGCGGAGCCCTTCCCGGGCGTGCAGCCGGACTTCCGGGTCCTCGTCCCGAAGATCCTCGATCAGCGCGTCCACGGACTTTCCGCCGGGCGGCGGGGGCTCCGCGGAAGCGGTCACCGCCGCGATCGCGACGCACAGCACGGCCGTGGGGAGTCGCCGCAAGGCGCTACTTCGGGGCCTGGTCGTCGGGCGGAGGAGTCTTCTGGAAGGTCTTCTCGTTCTCCTTCCACCACAACTCCCATCCTTTCGCGTTCGGCATGTGCGTGCCCGTGATCAGGTCCAGCGCATCCTCGACGGGTTTCTCCAGCACCTTCTTGCGCGGCTCGTCCTTGGGAGGAATGCGGGGATTCTCGAATTCACGCTGCAGCTTGATGAGGTCGGGAATCGCATCCCGGTGGCCGATCAGCCCCAGCGCAATGACCGCTTCGCGCTGCAGGTCGAGGTCGATCTCCTTCCCCTTCACAATCGCCCGCAGCTTCGTGACCTGCTTTGCATCCTTTGAACGCCCGAGAATCCCGATCATCTTGCGCGCGTACTTGAGGTTCTTCGCGTTCTTGTCGAACAGCGATGCCGCTTCCCTCGCGACGTCCGGCGATTGCTGTCCCTTGGCGACCTCGATGGCGAGGTCGCGAACGGATTCCTCGACGGTCGGCTGGATCCAGGGAATCAGCGCGAGCGCGACCAGCCGGTGCTTCGTCGTCGAGACGTCGGTCAGCGCCTTGAGCTGGTCGTCCGGCGTCCCTTTCTTCATCTTCCGCTCGAACTCTGAGACGACCAGGCGGATGCGCGCTTCTTCCTTCTTGCGAGCTTCCTCCGCGGCCACGGCGGCGTCCACGCTGTCCGGTTCCGGATCGGCCGGTTTCACGCCCGGGTCTCCGGGGGGCGGATCTGTCGGCGGCGGCGGTTCTTCCGTGGGTGGCGGCTTCGGCGGTTCGACGGGTGGCTTCGGCGGCTCCACGGGCGGCTCTTTCGGCTCTCCACCCCCGAGTTCATCCGTTCCGGTGGGCGTCGGCGGGGCACTTCCCGGGTCCTGCGGAGTCTCCCCGCCGCCCAGGTCGTCATTTCCGGGCGGCATCGGCGGGGCCGAACCGTCGCCCCCGTCGGCCGGTTTCTCGCCGCCCCCAAGGTCGTCGCCGCCGGGCGCCGGCGCCGGATCGGTCCCGTCACCCGCTGCCGGGGGCTTCTCGCCCCCGCCCAGGTCGTCCCCGCCGGGGTCCGCCCACGACGAAGCGCCGCCGGCCATCAGCGCCAGCGCCAGCGCGCCCGTCACCCAGGTCCGCCACGAAGCCATGTTTCTTCTCCTACTTTCCCTCAGTCCCCTCGTCTGACGGCGGCGCCTTCTTCTTCTCCTTCTGGAACGTCTCCGCGTTCTTGATCCACCACTGGCGATACTGCGATCCCAGCTTGAATTCCTGCCCCGTGATGTTCTTCAACGCCGTCAACACCGGCGCATTGAGGTCCGCCCGCCGCGCCTTCATCTTCACGTCGTTCGGGCCCGCCTTGTCCTGCTCCTCCAGCTCCGCAATCAGCTGCGAAATCGCGTCCCGGTGCCCGATCTTTCCCAGGATCTCCGTCGCCGCCTTGCACAGCGCACCCCGGCCGTCCCGCTTGTCCCGCATCATCTCCACCAGGTCGTCCACCGCCTTCACGCACTTGATCTCGCCATAGATCGCGATCAGCTTCGTCACGTACAGCAGGTCCGTCCGGTTGTTGCCGATCATCTTCTTCACGCCGTAGTACGTCTCGTCGAACGGCTGGCTCTTCAGCACACCCACCGCCGCGTTGATCGTCCCGTCTCCATACTGCAGCCCCGCCCGGATGGGCCGCGGGTTCAGGTACGGCAGGACGGCCTGCACGATCAGCGGGTGCTGGATCGCGGCCGTGCCTCCTCCGCACACCTCGTTGATCGCCGAAGACCGCTCCGTATCCGTCTTCGCCGCTTCCATCCGCTTCTTCAACAGGTCCGCCTTCTCCTTCGCCTGGCTCTCCACCAGCCTCAACCTCAATTCCTCTTCCGAGGGCGGCTTGATCGGCTCGTCCGGCGGCGGATCGGCGGGCGGCGGTTCAGCCGGGGGAGGATCCTTCGGCGGTTCCGCAGGCGGGTTCGCATCCTCCGCCAGCGCCGGCAATCCGATGAACATCGCGAGCACCACAGCAGTCAGGTATTTCATGTGCGTTTCTCCGCCCCCTTGGTCAGTGTTTGCCCGCCGCCGCCGGCTCCGCCCGGAACGCCTCGATCAACTGCGCGAGGCGATCCTTCATGTCCGGCCGCGGGACAATCTGGTCGATGAAGCCATGCTCCAGCAGGAATTCTGAACGCTGGAACCCCTCCGGCAATTCCTGCTTGATCGTCTGCTTGATCACGCGCGGCCCCGTGAAGCCGATCAGCGCCTTCGGTTCCGCGATGATCACGTCCCCCAGGCTCGCGAAACTCGCCATCACCCCCGCCATCGTCGGGTTCGTCAGCACCGAGATGAACAGCCCTCCCGCCTCGTGCAGCCGCGCAATCGCCGCCGACGTCTTCGCCATCTGCATCAGCGACAGCGCCCCTTCATACATCCGCGCCCCGCCGCCCGACCCCGACACGATGATCAACGGCAGCCCGTGCTCCTTCGCATGCTCCGCCGCCCGCGCAATCGTTTCGCCGACTACGCTTCCCATCGAGCCCATGATGAAGCGGCTGTCGGTGACGACGATGACGACGGGCTTGCTGTAGATGTCGCCGGTGCCGGCCACGACGGCGTCGCGCAGCCCGGTCCGCGCCTGTTCCTCGATGATCTTGTCCGCGTAGGCGGATTCCGCCTTGAACTGAAGCGGGTCGGAGGGGGACAGGTTGTTCCAGCGCGCGGTGAAGGTCTCGTCGTCGATGAGGATCGAGATCCGCTGTTCGCTGGTGAGGGTGAAGTGGAAATTGCACTCGGGGCAGACGCGGTATTTCTCCTCGACCACGCGTTTGTACACGGTGGCGCCGCAGTCTTCGCAACGCATCCAGAGCCCGTCGGGAATCGGCTTCTTGCGGCGCGAAATAAAGCGCCTCAGACCGTCGAACGCCATGGAAGGCATCCTCCTCGGGGAATTAGGGCCATTTTAGGGGGCGGGGCGGAATATCGGAAGGGCTATCGGTCCACCGGGCGCAGGCCACCGCGAAAACGAACTTCGTCCAGTCCCGACGGCGGCTGTCCGCGGGGAGGATCTCGCGGACTGTCCCGGCGAAGGCCCACGTTCCCGAAGGAAGCGCGGGCTCGGTCCGCGGCCAGACGACCAGGGCCGCGCCTCCACCGACCTGGTGCATCTGGCAGGCGACCCACAGGAGGGTGATTCCAGGCCTGATGGATGGGGGCATCGCCTCCCACACCGGCGCGGTCCCCCCGGGGTCAGAGATCCCCTTGAGTTCCTCCGTCGCGCCCGCCACCACCACGTTGTCGCCGGCCGCCGCCCGGCTCTCCAGCTCGCCCGGCTGCAGCACCCGGAACCCCCCGCGCTTCCGCCGCTCCGTCAACGCCGCGTCCAGCATCCCGATTGCCACCAGGCGGTCCCCGTACGGCAGCGCCGCGAGGTGCAACTCAAGCGCCGCCATCGCCTCGAAATCCGCCACCAGGTGTCCGGCCGCAACCGAGACCTCGCCGACCGTGACGGTCCCGTCCCCTGCCTTCGTCCGCAGGTTCCACCAGTGCCCGCCGGCGTCAAAGAGCGCCCGGAACTCTTCCAGCGATCGCGATACGGTGATCCGTTTCACGCACGGCAGTATAAAGGCTCCATGCGCCGCCTCGTCATCCTCGGCGCGGCGGGGTACTTCGGCTCCGCCGCCGCCAGCCTCCTCCGACAGCTGGGCGTTTCGTTCGTCGCGGCGGGGCGGGGAAGGGCCGCGGACCTGAAAGTCGATGCCGAGCGCCCGGATGGACTGCGCGAGGGCGACGTCGTCCTCGACGCCGCCGGCCCATTCCAGCGGCGCACCGCCGCGCTGTTCGAGGCCGCGATCGAGAAGCGCTTCGATGTCGTCGACCTCTCGGATTCGCTGGCCTACGCAAAAACGGCGGTGGCCATGGCCCCGCGCTTCGAGCGCGCCGGCATTAGGGTGATCACGGCGTGCAGTTCGGCGTCGGCGGTGAGTGCGGCGCTCGTGCGCGCGACGGGGATTCGCAAACCGGTCGCGGCGCGCGTTTTCCTGGCGGCGGCGTCGCGGCGCAGCGCCCGTTATGGAACTTCGGCGTCCGCGCTCGATTCGCTGGCGCGAGACATAGAGGTCTGGCGGGAAGGGAAGCCGGCGGCAGCGCGCGGGTGGGGAGAGCCGCGGGGATTTGACTTCCCGGCGCCCGTCGGGGCCACCACCTGCCGCCTGGTGGAATTCCCGGACGCGCTGTTCCTGCCGCGGGAGTTCCCGACGCTGAAGCTCGTTGAGTCGCGGGCGGCGACGAGAATCCGCGGCCTGGATGTGTTTCTCGCGGTTGCGGGTCGCATCCCGGGGATTCCTCAGCTCGTTCGCGCCGCACTTTCCCCTGCCACCGTCGCGATGCTCCGTCCCCTCGGCCGGGACGGCGGTGGAGTCGGCGTGGAGGTCATCGGGCCTGGCGGTGAAACGAAGCGGGTCACCCTGTCGGGATCAGATCACTCCCACCTCATTGCCGTCGCCCCTGCAGTGCTGGCCGCCCAGCGACTGGCGCAGAACCGCGTCAATTCCCGCGGGCTCGTGCCGGCGTCTGAAGCGGTCGCTGACGCCGAGCTAGTGGAACTGCTCCATTCGGTGGGTGTGCAACTGGGTCGTGCGTGATCGCCCGGGTCAGGCAGGCTCCGAGCGTTTCCGCGTTCGCGAAGCGCAGGTCGCAGGTGTGTCCTACTTCACTGCCGCCCTGAGCGCTTTCACCGCCGCCGCCGCGTCCGGCTCCCGGAACACCGCCGTCCCTGCCACGAACGCATCGGCCCCCGCTTCGGCACACGCCCCGATCGTTCCCGGGGTCACGCCGCCGTCCATCTCGATGTGCGCGCTTCCACAGAACCCCCGGATCTCGCGCACTTTCGGGACGACTTCTTCCATGAACTTCTGTCCGCCGAAGCCGGGCCACACCGACATCACGAGGAACAGGTCCACTTCGCCGGCGAGGGCTCGGACGGCGGACGCCGGGGTGTCGGGGTTGAGCGAGACGCCGGCGGCCTTGCCGAGCTTCCGGATGGCCGCGGCGATTTCCTTCGCCTTCGCGAGGCCGTGCGGCGGAAGCTGCCCTCCGAGAGCCCATCCGCGCGGTTTCTTGAGGCGCTCGGACTGGGGGAGGCAGGTTTCGACGTGGAAGATGATGCGGTCGGCGCCGGCCTTCGCGAACGACTCGGCGAAGACGAGCGGGTCCTCGATCATGAGGTGCGTGTCGAGCAGCAGCTTCGTCGCCTTGCGGGACGACTCGACGACCGGGACGCCGAAGGAAATGTTCGGGACGAAGTGCCCGTCCATGACATCCAGGTGAAGCCAGTCGGCCCCCGCGGACTCGGCCTTGCGGATTTCCTCGCCGAGCCGGTTGAAGTCGGCGGCGAGGAGCGACGGGGCGATGATGACGGTGCGCGGCATGGTCACGCGGGACTCAGAGCCGCGACGCCCGGCAGGTCCTGCCCCTCGAGGAACTCGAGCGAGGCGCCGCCGCCGGTGCTGACGTGCGTCATTCGGTCCTGCAGCCCGAGGTCGGTGACCGCCGCCGCCGTGTCGCCGCCCCCGATCACCGTGGTCGCCTTGGAGTTCGCGAGGCACTCCGCGATCGCCTTCGTTCCCTTCGCGAACGCCGGCATTTCGAACACCCCCACGGGGCCGTTCCAGACGACCGTCGCGGCCCTCTTCAGGATGTCGAGGTAGGCGCCGACGGTGGAAGGGCCGATGTCGAGCCCCATGCGGCCGTCCGGGATCGACGACACGACGCTCGCGGGCGAATCCGCCTTGAACTCCTCCGCGACGACGTGGTCGGTCGGCAGCACGATCTTCGGCGACGTCAGCCGCCGGGCCACCTCGAGCGTGTCCGACTCGCAGAGGCTCTTGCCGATCGGCTGCCCTTTCGCCTTCAGGAACGTGTACGCCATCCCGCCGCCGATCAGGATCTGGTCGCAGATCTTCGAGAGATTCTCGATGACCTTGATCTTGTCGCTGACTTTCGCCCCGCCCAGGATCGCCACGAACGGCCGCTTCGGGTTGTCCAGCAGCCCCCCCAGCACCCGCAGCTCTTTCTCCATCAGCGGCCCGGCCGCGGCCTTCAGGAACTTTGTCACCCCGACCGTCGAAGCGTGGGCCCGGTGGGCAGTGCCGAACGCGTCGTTCACGAACACATCGCCCATCTTTGCCAGCTTCTGCGCAAACGCGGCGTCGTTCTTCTCCTCCTCCGCATAGAAGCGCACGTTTTCGAGAAGCGCGACCTCGCCGGGGTTCAGCGCGCTGGTGATCTTCTCCGCCTCCGGCCCGATGCAGTCCGTCACGAACACCACCGGCCGGTCGAGCAGTTCCGCGAGCCGCTTCGCCACCGGCGCCAGCGTGAACTTCGGGTCCTTCTTTCCCTTCGGCCGGCCGAGGTGCGAGCAGAGCACCAGCTTTCCGTTCCGCCGGAGGACGTCGGCGATGGCGGGCAGGGAAGCGCGGATGCGGGTGTCGTCGGTGATGGTGCCGGCGTCGTCCTGGGGGACGTTGAAGTCCACGCGCATGAGGACGCGCTTCGAGGCCACTTCGAGATTCGCGAGGGTGAGCTTCTTCATGGGGCCTCCGGTGCGTTGCAGAGAAGAAAAGGACCCGCGGGAGGTGCGCCCGCGGGTCCCGGAGAGTCTACGGCGCTACTTGAGTTTCGCGGCGTAGGCGATGAGATCGACGACGCGGCTGGAGTAGCCCCACTCGTTGTCGTACCAGCCGACGACCTTGACGAGGTTGTCGCCGATGACGGTGGTGAGCTTGCTGTCGAAGATGCACGAGTGGCTGTTGCCGATGATGTCGCTCGAGACGATCTCGTCGGTGGTGTACTCGAGGATGGTCTTCATCTCGCCGGCTGCCTTCTTGAAGGCGGCGTTGACCTCGTCGGTCGTGGCCTTCTTCTTCAGCACGGCGGTGAGGTCCACCACGGAGCCGTCGGGGACGGGGACGCGCAGGGCGATGCCGTGCATTTTGCCCTTGAGGGAAGGGATGACCTCGTGGATCGCCTTGGCGGCGCCGGTGGAGGTCGGGATGATGTTCACGGCGGCGGCGCGGGCGCGGCGGAGATCCTTGTGGACCTGGTCGGCCGTCTTCTGGTCGTTCGTGTAGGCGTGGACGGTGGTCATGAGGCCGTGCTCGATGCCGAAATTCTCCTCGAGGACCTTGGCGATCGGGCCGAGGCAGTTCGTCGTGCAGCTGGCGTTCGACAGCACCTTGTGCTCGGCCTTGAGCGCCTTCTCGTTCACGCCCATGACGACCGTGCAGTCCACCGCGTCCTTGGAGGGCGCGGTCAGGATCACCTTCTTCGCCCCGGCCGTGATGTGCCGCGCGCATTCCTCGCGGCTCGTGAAGAACCCCGTCGATTCGATGGCGAACTCGACGTTCATCGCGCCCCAGGGAAGCTTCGCCGGGTCCTTCTCGGCGATCACCTTGATCTCCTTGCCGTCCACGACGATCGCGCCTTCCTTGGCCTCGACCGTTCCTTCGTACTTGCCGAAAACCGAGTCGTACTTGAGCAGGTGGGCCAGCGTCTTCGAGTCCGTCAGGTCATTGATGGCCACGACCTCGAATTCGCCCTTGCGGGCGGCGAGCGCGCGGAACACGAGGCGGCCGATGCGGCCGAAGCCGTTGATGCCGATGCGGATGGACATTCGGGGGGTCTCCTGGGGGGAAAACGTGGCGTGCCGAGAACGCAAAGCTAGTGATGGGGGGAGGGGCTGTCAAGGAGGCGGGGGGGACGGCCAGGAAAGGAAAAACGAAAAATGAAGAAGGAAAAAGGAAAAGCCGGCGGGGCGCGGGGTTCTTATCCTGCGAACGGCACGGCTCATTCGCGCGATCAAGAGGCATGGAACTTCCCTTCACCCCCGAAACCGACCTGGAACGCGCGGTCTGCGTTGATCCTGAGTGGATCGCCGGCGCCGCGTGGGGGACCCCGCGTCCCGGGCACCCGGAGGGAAGCGTCGCATCGCACGTCGCCGCCGTGCTCGCGAACGTCGACCGGTTCGCCGGGTCGCCACAGGAACGCGCGAAACTCCGCTTCATCGCCATCGTTCACGACGCCTGCAAGCACCTCGTCGACGAGTCGCGCCCTCGCGAGGGCGCCAATCACCACGCCCTCCTCGCGCGCCGGCTCGCGGAGCGCTTCACCGACGATCGCGAAATCCTCGAGATCATCGAGCTCCACGACGAGGCGTTCAACGCGTGGCGGGCGTTTTCGCAGGGGCGGGAGAAGCGCGCGATGGAGCGCGTCAGGGCCCTGGTCGACCGGCTCGGTCCCGCGCTGCCGCTCTTCTGGAAGTTTTTCCAGGCGGACAACGCCCTGCCGGGGAAGAGCGAGGAGCCGACGGCGTGGTTCGAGCGGGTCAAGGGATCGTGAGGATGCGCGCATTGCGGCATCGAACGGACGACACTCATCGGGAGGTTTCCATGAAGCCGCTTCGCCTCGCCGTTCTGCCGGTGCTCTGGTTTGCAGGACTTTCCGCCGCCGGGGAGGAGCCCCGCGTGTGGGGATTGCCGGGGCAGGTCCTGTCCGCGGAGGGGCGGACGCCGCCCTTCCCGACGGAGGTGGTGCGCACGGCATCGGGACACGTCGGGATTTTCGCGTTCCACAAGGAAAAGGGCCTGATGCTGCGGATGGCGAAGGACGGCAAGGCGCCGTGGACGCCGATCGACCTGCCGATGGGCGTGGCGGGGGATGCGCGCGTGGACGGCGACCGCGTCGAGGTGGTCGTGAGCGACTTCCGCAGGAAGGAGGCGACGTTCGTGGCGTTCGATTTCGCGAAGGGCGTGGAGATCGAGCGCTGCGTCCTGCCCGGGCCGTTTCCCTCGATGCCGATGTTTTCGGGGGTGGCGGGAAGCGGGAAGGACCGGTATGTGCTGGTGGGGTGCGAGCAGGGCGAGGCGATGGTGTGTTCGAGCGCCGACGGCGGGCGGAGCTGGACGGCGGCGGTGCAGGCGGCGCACTGCGGGATCCGCGACGATTCGGTGGCGCCGCCGATGTTCGTGTCGGCCGACGGAGTTCACGTCGTGGCGGTCGAGCGTCGCGGCGTCATCCGGCACGTTGTCAGCGCCGACCGCGGCAAGACCTGGAACGAAGGCTCGGCGATGGTCCTTCCGGACGGACAGGCGCAGCCGGTCCACGTGGCGGGCGCGCAGTCAGGGGACGAGTTTCACGTGGTGTTCCTGACGCTGGCGGGGGACTACGTGCACCTGGGAAGCGGCGACGGGGGAGCTACCTGGGGAAGCGCGGGGATCGTGGCCTCGATCCCGAAGGTCGAGGACATGGCGTACATCTACCGGGTCGAGGCGGAAGGGAAGTCCGTCGCCGTCTGCGTTTCGCAGCCTGGGAAGCAGGTGAACCAGCTGGAGTCCGCGCGCGTGTTTCTCAGTTCGGACGCCGGGAAGACCTGGGTCGACTCGCCGGTGGCCGAGGGGATCGCCGGCACGACGGGATTCGCGGCGGTCTCGCTCGGGGCCGGCGGTGAAGTGTTCGCCGCCTTCGGCTGCGGCCCGGCTTCGGACCAGCAGGGCGGCCGTTTTGTCCTTCTGCGCCGCCTTCTTCCCGCGGGGGCCGCGCGGGAAGAGTGGCCCGACGGGGAGGCGATTCCGGAATGGTGGAAAGGCGCCCGGTAGCGGCCCGCTTGCCGGGCCCTTCTCCCGCAGGCTAGACTCGACCACGTGACTCCCGTCCTCGACGAGCCGGTGATCGCGCCCCAGTCGCCCCCGGCCACGGCTCCCGCCACGACGGAGGCCGTGGCGGTGATCTGCGCGTACAACGAAGCGGCGCACATCGAGGCGGTGGTGCGCGGCGCGCAGAAGCACGTCCCGGTCGTCGTGGTGGACGACGGCTCGCGCGACAACACCGCCGAAATCGCCAGCCGTGCCGGCGCCTGGGTGCTGCGCAAGGAGCGCAATGCGGGGAAGGGCGCCGCGCTGGTGACGGGGTTCCGGTGGGCGGTGCGAAGCGGCTACAAGGCGGTGGTGTGCCTCGACGGGGACGGGCAGCACGACACGGATGAGATCCCGAAGTTCCTCGATCTCTGGCGGCTCGGGCACCAGGCCGTGTTCGGCAACCGCATGACCGACGTCTCTTCGATGCCCGCGGCCCGGCTGGCCGTCAACCGCCTCATGGGCACGACCGTCAGCACGATGGCCGGCTACCGCATCGCGGACCCGCAGTGCGGCTTCCGCCTCTACAGCGCGGGGTGCCTGCGTTCGCTCCGCGTCAAGACCGTGCGCTACGATGCGGAGGCCGAGATCGCCGTCCAGGTCGCGCGCGCGGGCTACAGGATCGTCTCCATCCCGGTCCGCACCATCTATACGGCCGTCCTCCGGTCCAAGATCCGCCCGGTCATCGACACCATCCGTTTCCTCCGAATCGTTGTCTACTACTCCATGGTCCGCCATCCGGACTGGAAAGGAACTCCGCCGGTATGATCCGACTCGCATCCGTGCCGGCGCTTCCCGATTCACCCTCCTACCCCTCCGTGGGCCTTGACGGCATCGAGGCGATGGCAGGCCCCGACAACCGCGCGCAGGCGCCGGCCGGGACCGTCGGGCTGAGGCTGACGTTGCCGCTGTGCTGGCGTGAAGCGTGGCTGGGGCTGCCGGAGGCGTCGCAGTTGATGTCGCGGGTGCCGACGAAGGACGAGATGACGGACCACATGGCGGCCGGGATCGACGAGGCGCGGCGGCTGAAGGTGAAGTACGTGGCGATCCGGGCGTCGCACGGGACGCCGGAAGGGATCCTGACGGGGCGCCACGGATACACGGACTACGACGTGCTGATGGCGCTGGCGGAGTGGATGTTTCTCGCAATGGGCGAGACGGACCAGGGGTTCGAAGTGCTGTTCGAGAACACGTGGCATGCAGGGCTGCGCTGGAACGAGCCGAAGCTGGCGCAGCAGCTGCTAGACAAGATCCGGCATCCGCGCGTCGGGTTCTCGCTCGACGTGGGGGCGTGGCTGCTTTGTTCCGGTGGAATGCAGACGGAGACGGCGGATCTGCGGCGGCTCAAGAATTTCATGAAGTCGGTGGGTCCGATCGGGCAGAAGATCAGGGCCGTGGTGCTCCGCCGACCGGCGAACGCGCCGGTGGCGAGCGACCTGGTGAAGAAAGTGCGGGCAGCGGCGGACCCGTCGGAGAAGCTTCGCCTCGCCGCACAGTACGACGCCGCCGTGGACGCGCACCAGCCGTGGGTGAGCGCGCCGCTCAAGGAACTCGTGGACATCGTGAACCCCGCGTACGTGATTCACCGGCTTAAGGGCGAGGGCGCGGCGTGGGCGGAAATGGTGAAGCGGCAGGACGGACTCGTTAGAGGCTGAGCGAAAGCCCCGATGGCCTCGATCCGACCCTAAGCCAGGTCGCGCGTCGGTCGGGCTCGCGCCGCGCGTCGCAGGAAGCTTCCTGCCCACGTTCTCCCTTGAAGGCCCAAATTCAGCTTGTGTCCCGGGTCGCAGTTCCTAGAATGCCCGGCTCGCGGGGCGTAGCTCAGCCTGGCTAGAGCGCTTGGTTCGGGACCAAGAGGCCGCAGGTTCAAATCCTGTCGCCCCGATTGAAGTGCCGGAAATAGAAGAAGCGCGGATTTCGAAGGCGGACCTTGCCCGCCTTCTTCATCCGCGCTTCTTCTGTTTCCGTCCCTTCAATCGGTGTGGCTCGCTTTGCTCGCCGTGTTGCGGTTTGGGTTTGAGGGTTCGGGGTTGGGGCGCTATTTCCCGGACCAGCCTGCTTCCACCTTCTCGCCCTTGGGCGTCACCAGGGTGTACGTCTTGCCCTTCTCCATCTCGTAGTTCTTGCCGCCGAAATTCAGCACGATCGTCTCGGGCGCCGGCTTGCGCGGGTCATACGGCTCGCTGAATCCCTTCTTCCATTCGTGAATCACCACGTACGGCTCGATTCCCTTCGCCCAGTGGACCTTGCCGAAGAGCGTGACCTCGGTCCCGGCCTTCTGCTGGCGAAGCGCGTCCCAGAGGCCCTTCTTCGCCTTCGCGACCAGCACTTCCACGCCCTCGTCTTTGGTGATGAAGAGCGCGTAGTCCTCGGAGCGGAAGATGCCCTTGTCCTCGAACGACTCCGCCCAGGCGCCCATGCGGCAGCTCATGGCGACGCTGGCGTCGTCGAGTTCTTCGCCGCCGTAGCGCACGTCGCGGTCGGTGACGAGGCGGTCCTGGTCGCCGGTGGCGGCGAGCGAGAACGCGACGAAGGCGGCCGACAGCAGCAGCAGGTTTCTCATTTCATTTCTCCGGGCGCTCTTCGCGCCATCCCCCCTTGCCGATCAATTTGACGAAGATGCACTCCCCGGCGTTGGTTTTTTCCAGGCCGGCGGGGGTGCGCGTGACGACCATGAGGTGCTGGCGTTCGGGGCTGCCGACGGGGACGACGAGGCGGCCGCCGAGGGAGAGCTGGTCGGTGAGCGCCGCCGGAATCTCGGGGCCGGCCGCGGAGACGGCGATGCGATGGAAGGGAGCGTGCTCGGGCCAGCCCAGGGTCCCGTCGTCCACCTTGTAGCGGATCCGGTCGTAGCCCAGGGCCTCGAGGCGGGCGCGCGCCGTCTTCGCGAGCGGCGCGAGCCTCTCGACGGTGAAAACTTCCGCGCAGAGCTCCGCGAGGAGCGCCGTCTGGTACCCCGAGCCCGTCCCGATCTCCAGCACCCGGTCGGCCGGCTGCGGGTCAAGATGCTCGAGCGTCAGCGCGACGATGTACGGCTGCGAAATGGTCTGCCCTTGCGTGAGGGGAAGCGGGTGATCCTCGTAGGCGCGGTCCACGTCCTCCTCGCGCACGAACAGGTGCCGCGGGACCCGGAGGAACGCGTCGAGCACCCTCGGGTTTCGGATGCCGCGCGAGGCGAGCTGGGTGGCCACGAGTTCCCTGCGCAGGTCCTCGAAATCAGGCATGCGACGCCGAGCGCGAGCGCGCCCCATTCTTCTGGATGCGGTAAACGCAGCGGCGCGCGCCCTCCATCATGTGCTCCGTCCGCTCCACGTGGACGCCCTTCCCCAGCACCCCGCGGAACAGGTCCAGCTCGCTTCCGCAGATCCGCTGGCACGTCTTCGCGGCATCGCAGATCGGGCAGTGGTTCTCGATCAGGCAGAAGGATCCGTCGGCCTCGCGCGACCACTCCGCCATGTAGCCTTCTTCCTTGCGGACGGCCACGAGCGCGGCGATGCGGCGCTCCAGCGGGGCGCGCGGGCCGGGAAGCCGGTCACGGTAGCGCGACGACTGCTGCGCGAGCCGTTCATTGATCAGCTTCTCGAGCCCCGGCTCGCCGAACGCTGACCGGACCGCGTCCAGGAGACCGACGATGAGCTCGGCGTGGGAATCGGGAAAACGACCCGACGCTGTCGCGGTGAGGATCCAGTGGCGGGCGGGCCGGCCGACGGGCGCGGGCCGGTCCTCCCACGTGACCAGGCCGCCGTTCTCCAGCTCGTAAAGATGCTGGCGGACCGCCATCGGGGTGACGCCCAGCCGGCGCGCGATGACCGCCGCCGTCTGCGGGCCCTTCGTCTTCAGGTAGAACAGGATCTTGTCCCGGGCGGACGCCTGCTGGTCGGGTTTCACGCCGGTGATTATAGCGACTCCAGCCCCGCGCCGCTCTCTTGTCACCAGCCGCCCCTCCAGATTCAATGACTTCCCATGCGCCTCGCAGCCCTTC
Source organism: uncultured Planctomycetia bacterium (assembly GCA_963706735.1). GTDB lineage: Bacteria > Planctomycetota > MHYJ01 > WSZJ01 > WSZJ01 > WSZJ01. The sequence goes on along the minus strand of CAVPNQ010000130.1, from coordinate 12,773 downwards.
TGCTCCCGGTCCTGCTCGCCCCGATGCTCCTCGGAGGCTGTGCCTCAGGGTTGGAAGAAGCATCGGATCTGGCATCACGCGCACGCAGCGAGAGGGACGACGGGAATGCGGCAGAAGCATTGCGGCGGCTGGCGAGAGCCGGCGACTTGATCCGCGGCGATGCTGCGGATGACCTCCCGGCGCGCTATCTGCTGTCGGCGATCTACTACAACATGCACCTCATGGGAGCCCCCAGTGCATTCCCCGTCGGACAACCCGAATTCGAGTGGGCGATCGAGGCGTTGCGCGAATCCGGCGAGCCCGACTTTCTCGCGCTGGCGTTCTCGCAGATGCTGACACTCGAAAAACAGACCTTCACGATCGAGGGGATCCCCGGGTGGGCAACCGTCGATCGACTCCTGATTTCCGCCGATGCGCTTCGCGTACGCTCCGAATCCGTCCTCAAGGCGCTTCCATCCACAACCTTCCAGGGCGTGCCGCCGGCATTCGCCGAGGCCCACACCCGCATCGCCGTCCTGGAGGTCGCCCGCAGTTTCTGTATCCAGGCGTGGCGAAGGGCCCTGGACGCCAGTCAGACGGTCGAGCCGTCGCGCACGCGCCTGGCGGAACTCTACCGTTCCACGGGGGAAGCCTGGGAACGCGTCTCGGCGGCAGCGGACGGCGAAGCGGCCCGAAGTGCCGCGCGGGCCGAGGCGGACCGTTTTCGCGGCCTTGCGGAGCGGGTGGGGATCATGATCACGCCTGAGGACCTGGGGCACCCGGTCGAGCGCGAAATGCTGAAGCTGGTTGCGGACGACCACATGCGCGAGGGGCGGCGCACGGCGATGCAGGGATTCGACGAAAAGAAGGCGGGCAATCGCGCGCGCGCCAGCGCCACGATGCAGAGTTCGGTCGCCCATTTCATCCTCGCCCTGGCGATCGGCGTTCCCGATGAGTCGGACCGTCGAAGTGCGCATGGCTACCTCCACGACCTGGTGCTCGGGCTGCGGGAACTGGAGCGATGAGCGTCCCGGAAGTGCGCGAAGAGCGGGGGCTGGCGAGGCGATTGTGGCCTGCAACGTGGCGACTGGTGCTGGGGCTCTTCGTCGCGGGGCTCGGGTTTGGGTGGCTGAAGCGCGGACAGGATGAATCCCGCAGGGAGACCGCCGCAATTTCCCTTCGCCTCGACCTGGCCGACCGCGGGCGAGCGGCGGTCGACGCGGTGCGAGCCGACCTTGAGGGGGCTCGCGTGACGTGGCAGGACGACGACACGGGGAGAGGGTGGCTGGCCCGCTGCGCCTTCCCTGTGGACGGCGCGCCGGCGGGCGGCACCACCCTTCCGCGAGGATCGTCGGCGACCCTGCTTCTCGTTGCGCGCCCGGCGCCGGCGTTCGAGTTCGAGACCACGGCGCCCGTGCCGTCGGAAATCCCGCTGGTCCGGGTCGTCGCGTGGTACCCCGCGGAGTCCACCGATGCTCCCGCCTTGCTCTCCTGGGAATCGGAACTGCTCGCCGACGCCCGCGCGCTCGCGGCGCTGGAATCGGGAATGCGCAGGGACGCGGCCGAAGCGCTGGTCCGCGCGGGGATTGAGCTCGCATGGGATCCCGCTTCGCCGGGGCCGCGCGCGGTGCACGGAATTTCGGGGGATCTGGCAGCCGCGGACGACCCGACGCGGGCGCTGCGTGGAACGGTGCGCCGCTGGTGCGCGGACGCCGCGGGGGCGCCTGTCCTCAGCCGCAGCCCCAGGCACCCGTCCTTCGTCGTCGAGTTCTCCGGGCCGCCCGGCGCCCGCCGCGCCGACGTGCGACTGACCCTGGCCGGACGGATGGCCGGCGCCACCGAGCCCGTCCTGAGGGAGTTCACCGCCGTCGCAACCCGGCTTGCGGACTAATCTCCCTTCAGGTTCATCAGAAGCTCCGCATTCGTCCGGAACTTCTTCATCTTCGTCACCAGCATCTCGATCACGTCCCCCGGGTCGCGGATGTCCACGATGAACTTCCGGAGCCACAGCACCCGCTTCATCTCGTCCGGGTCCAGGATCAGCTCCTCCTTGCGCGTCCCGCTCTTGTTAAGGTCCAGCGCCGGGAAAATGCGGCGGTTTCCCGCCCCGCGGTCGAGGTAGAGCTCCATGTTCCCCGTGCCCTTGAACTCCTCGAAGATCAGCTCGTCCATCTTGCTGCCCGTGTCCACCAGGCACGTCGCCAGGATCGTCAGGCTTCCCCCGTTCTCGATCTGGCGCGCGCTTCCGAAGAAGGCCTTGGGTTTCTGAAGCGCCCCGACGTCCATGCCGCCGCTCATGATCTTGCCGTGAGGGCCGGCGAGGTTGTTGAAGGCGCGGCCCATGCGCGTGATCGAGTCGACGAGAAGCACGACGTCCTTGCCGTACTCAACCAGACGCTTCGCCTTCTCCAGCACCATCTCCGTCACCTGCGCGTGCCGCTGGGGCTGCTCGTCGAACGTCGAGGCCACGACCTCGCCCCGGATCGAGCGCTTCATGTTCGTGACTTCTTCCGGCCGTTCGTCGATCAGCAGCACGATCACCATGACCTCGGGATGGTTCGCCTCGATCGCGTGGGCGATCTTGGCCATGAGGATCGTTTTTCCGACGCGCGGCGGCGCGACGATCATCCCGCGCTGGCCTTTGCCGATGGGCGAGAAGAGGTTGACGATGCGGCTGGAAAATTCCTCGGGGTCGTGCTCGAGGAAGAGTCTCTTGTGCGGATGGAGCGGGGTGAGGTCCTCGAAGGCCTTGCGCTTGAGGGCCTTGTCGGGCATCTCGAAATTGACGGAGTCGATCTTGAGCATCGCGAAGTACTTCTCGCCCTCCCGCGGCGGGCGGATCGCGCCGACGATGGTGTCGCCCTGCTTGATGCCCGACCGCCGGAGGATGCCCGGCGGAATGTAGACATCGTCGGGCGAGGGCGTGTAGGAGTACGCCGCGCTCCGGACGAACCCGTACCCGTCCGGCATGGCGTCGAGCACGCCCTGGCAGATGGTCAGGCCGTTCAGCCGCGTGTGCTCCTTCACCACCCGGTAGATGACGTCCTGCCGCGTCGCGCCCAGCGCGTCCGTCGCGCCGAGCGAACGGGCCAGCTTGATCAGGTCCGGCTGCTTCAGCGCCTGCAGCTTGTGGAGGAACAGGTCGGGCGGGGGAGGGAGCTGAAGCGGTTGCTGCGACGCGTCGGGCGCGCCCGAAGGGGGCGGCACGGCGGCCTGGGCGCCGCTTTCCGCGGCGGGCTTGACGATTTCCTGCGGCCTGGCCAACGGTTCGGCCATGACGTCCTTTCCTGTGGAATGTCCCGGTTGTTTCTCAGGTTGTTCCGGCCCGCGCGGCGCAAATGCCACAGTCCCGGGCCGGCTTCTATCGGCGCGCTTCAGCGCGCCGCGTATCTCACCATCGCCTCTTCGACCTGCTTCTCCATCTCCGCCACCGTGCCGCCGTTCGAGATCACGACGTCCGACTCCGCTTTCTTGCGCTCCAGCGGCCACTGAAGTCTCTCTCGCCGCCCGAGTTCCGCTTCGTCCCAGCCGCGCTGCCTCGCGCGTTCCCTGCGCTCGGCCTCCGGCGCTTCCACGAACACCACGCTGTCCACCGCCGCCCTCATCCCCGCTTCCAGGAGCAGCGGCGCGTCCACCACCACGATGCCCCGGTAACCGGCCGATCTCCATTCTTCGACCACCCGCGCGATTTCCGCCGCCACCCGGGGATGCATGATTCCGTTGAGGCGCTTTCCGCCCTCGGGTGTAGCGAACGCCTTTTGCGCAAGCTTGGCGTGGTCAACCTGCCCGGATGTCTCGACGTCGCCGAAGGCCGCCGCCAGGTCGCGGCGGACGTCGGGGAGGTCGAGAAGGGCTTTTGCGAGGGAGTCCGCGTCGAGGACGCGGGCGCCGCGGCGTTGGAACGCGCGCGCGACGGTGGACTTGCCGCTGGCGATGCCTCCGACTAGGCCGATGAGGTACGGACGATCGGTCAAGGGGCGAGGGGAACCGGGAAGAAGAGGTGGCAGGGGAGTGAGGTGAGGAGAGGAGGAATTGAGGCCTCATTCTACGGAGGGGGTGAGGGGGGAGTCAATGACGCACCTGCTTTTGACTTGATCCCCCTTTGGCGCATCGATATTCTCCCTGCTTCTGAACGACCGGGGGGTCGTCACCAACTCGTCTCGGAGGCCCACGATGCGCGTCATGCCCATCGCAGTCGCCCTCCTCCTTTCGGCTTCCGTCGCCGTCGCAGAGCCACCCAAGAAGGCGCAGCCCGGTGCGGGCGGCGTGGTCTGGGAGGCGAACTACGAGCAGGCGAAGGCGAAGGCGATCGGGGAAGGCAAGCTGCTGTTCGTCGACATCCTGACCGACGGCTGAAAATACTGCATCGAGATGGAGACGGACACCTACCCTCGGGAGGATGTTCAGAAGTTCCTGAGCGACAAGGTGTGCGTCAAGGTCAACCCCGGGAAGGGTAAAGACCAAAAAGCGCTGTACGAGTCGTTCAAGGTGACGGGCGTGCCGACGCTGCTGATGATCACGCCGGACGGCAAGGAGATCGCGAGATCGGGCGGGAAGCCGCCGCCGGCGCAGTTCGTGGCGTCGTTCGTGAACCCGAGCTGGAACGAGATGGTGAACGCGGAGAATGCGAAGGACCTGAAGAAGGCGGTGGAGCCGGCGTTCCTGCTGGCCACGTGGTACGCGGAGACGGAGGCGGGCAAGAAAGCGCAGGAATCCGTGAAAGCCCACGCAGGAGACCCGGACTTCAAGGCCGCGTACGACGAGCTGGCGAAGGCGCACGAGCGGACGACGCTTCTGAACAAGGGAAACTGGCTTCTCAAGACGAACAAGAAGCCGGAGGCGATAGAGGCGTACAAGGCGCTGGTTGAGGCGCAGCCGGACTGCAAGGAAGCCGTGACGGCGAAGTCGATGCTGAAGAAGCTTGGTGTGAAGCTTGAGGAGCCCGCGAAGAAGTAGGGTGGAACGCATTCAAGGCCAAGACGTTAGGTTTTGACACCGCGGATCACATCCCTATAATCGCGACCCTCAACATTGGAGGTTGCCGCATGTCCAGAGCCAGCAGGGGCATCAGCATCATCTGGGCCATCCTCTCCGTAGCGCTCGCGCTCGGAGCGTCCGTAACAGCGTTCCTCCAGTACCTTGAGGTACAAACCCACAAGGAATGGAAGAAGCGCGCGGAAACAGAGGCCGCAGCGTTCGAGAAGGAACGCCGCGAGACCCAGTTCCGCGAGATCCAGGAGGTGTGCCGGCTGATCGGCTTCACCTTCGAGCAGGAGTCGGACATCGAGAAGACGCTCGGGGCGGCCAAGGACCGCGTCGAGGCCAAGAAGGTCCAGTACGTCCTCCCGGGCCGCGCGATGGCGATGTGGGAAATCATCCACGCCGCCGAGATCAATTACACCGCCGCGGTTCATCGCAACGACACGGCGAAGCAGTTCAAGTCCGAGTCGGACGTCGCCGCGAAGTCGAGCCAGGACGTGCTCAACAACTACGGGCGCCTCAAGGACGAGGAAATCAACGACCTCCAGGCCAGCCTGACCCGGGTGACCGACGTCCAGACCGAGGACGTCCGCCGCTACGAGCTGCGCAAGAGCACGCTCGAGGCCGAGATCGGCAAGCTGACCCAGGCCCGGACCGACCTCGGGAAGGCCCACAGCGCCGAAACCCTCGACCTCAATAACAAGGTCAACTCGGTGGATACCGCGCTTCGCGAACTCGTGAAGCAGGAAGCGATCTTCCACGACCTGACCGAAATCCAGGGGCGGATCGTGGACCCGCACCAGGACGAGAAGTTCGCCTTCATCAACCTGGGTTCGCGCGACCGCCTCGTGCGCGGCCTCAAGCTCGTCGTCTTCGTCCGCGAGCCGGGCGGCAATGTCCGCTGGAAGGGCGAAGTCGAGGTGAAGGAAATCTACGCCGAGTCGGCGAAGGTCTCCATCACCGAGACCGTGGATCGCTTCGACCCGATCATCGAGGGCGACGTGGTCTTCAATCCGCTCTTCAGCACGAGCCGCCCCAAGAAGGTCGCGTTCGTGGGCGAGTTCGGCAAGACGAAGTACAGCAAGGAAGCGGCGGCGATCCGGATCCGCAACCTCGGGTCGATCGTCCAGGACCAGGTGACGGACGAAACGGACTTCGTGATCGTCGGCGATTCCTACCAGTCCGACGCGAACTTCGAGAAGGCTCAGCTCCTGTCCGCGCCGTGGCGGCCGCACTTCGAAATCTTCCGGTTCCTGGGTGACTAAGGAGACATAACAGCGATGCAGAAAGATACGAGCGGTCTCGTCGCGGTCATCCTCAGCGCCCTCGTCTTTGTCGGCATGGGCGTCTGGTGGTACTTCAGCTACGACGAAGTCATGAACGAGCAGACAGGCCTGAAGAAGCAGCTCAAGGATTCCCGCGAGCTGAGGCGGCAGGCTGAAGAGAAGCTCGAGAAGATGACGAAGCAGGGCGACCAGCTCGCGGAGCTGGTCGGCATGAACAACACCCTGGACGGCCGTCCGAGCGTCCAGGCGATGTACGACCACCTGAACCTCTGGGCCAAGCGCCTGGCGGCCACGCCCTGCACGACGAAGTACGGGGAGTGGAGCCGCGATGAGAACACGGGCGAGCTCAAGGTCGGCGGCGCCGAGGCCGGCGGCCGGGATCTCTGCTTCATCAAGGATTCCCGCGCTTCCACCGAAACCCGCATTCCCAGCGAGACCAAGGACATCCAGCAGTACCTCGTCGCCGAGCTCGAGAACATGACGGCCGAGCTTCACGTGGCCGCCGAGGCGCTGGAGAAGGAAGCCGAGTCCGCCGTCCGCACCCACAACGAGAACGTGGGTGACGGGAAGAGCCAGGGCAAGCTCGGGACGCTGATCGAGGAAAAGACGCGCCGCATCAAGGAGCTGCGCGAGGCGATCCGCAACATCGAGGACCAGATCCAGCAGAACGCGAAGAACAGCGAGCAGGCGATCGCGGACCTCGAGAAGGACGTCCGCGCGAAGCTTGACGAGCTGGACCAGATGAAGGCCAAGCAGGAAAAGATCGTCGCCCAGCGGAAGCAGAAGATCCAGGAGCTCCAGGACCGCGTGTTCGCGATCTCGACGAAGCGCCAGCTGGCTCGCGAGAGCACGGAAGCGGACGGGATGGTCATCAACTCGATCCCGAACGAGCTCACGGCCTGGATCGACATCGGCCGCAAGGATGCGCTTCTGAAGGGAACGATCTTCGAAGTGTTCGCGATGAACAAGGGCGGCCGCAAGGAGTACAAGGGCAAGGCGGTCGTCATCGACGTGAATGAAGACTACAGCGTCATTTCGCTTCTGCGCGACGGCATCGTCCAGCTCCACGACGGCTCGGTCTACGAGGGCAAGGTGGTGGAGAAGGGGAACGTGGTGGAGATCACCGAGCGCAACGGGAACAAGCTGATGGTCGGCTCGGACAAGGTGAAGCGGCTCGACTACATGCACGACACGGGCCGGATCGAGAAGGGCGACTATGTGGCGAACGAGGTGTTCGACCGCAAGAGGTCGAAGACGTTCGTGTTCGGCGGCAAGCTGCGCGGCCGGTACACGAACGAGCAGATGACGCACCTGATCGAGGAGTTCGGCGGGGAAGTCGATGCAGACGTCCAGAGCGAGACGACGTATCTCGTGGTGGGCGCGGACTTCGAGAAGGACCCGAACTTCGAGAAGGCGAAGAACCTCGCGGTGAAGATCATCCGGGAGGCGGACCTGTACGAGATGCTGGGCGTCGAGAGGTAAGGCACGCGACGGATCACAGGCCCCCGGCGACGAGCCGGGGGCTTTTTTTGTGAGCGCTGGCGGCGCGCGCAATCCTGCCCACGCCCGCGGTCTTACGCGGTAAACTGCGCGGATGGCCGTCGCGGAACAGGACACGGAACCGGAACTCGAAGCCCACCGGATGACGTTCGGTGAGCACCTCGAGGAGCTTCGGCAGCGGCTGATGTACGCCGTGATAGGCGTGGGCCTGGCGGTCGGGATCTGCCTGTTCTGGCAGCAGGAGCTGATGTGGGCGGTGACGTGGCCGCACAGGAGCGCCCAGGAGTCGCTGGGGCACTCCCCGGAGCTAGAGGTGTTCGACTACGCCGACCGCTTCATGATCCCGATGAAGGTCGCGATGATCTTCGGCCTGGCGCTCGCCGCGCCGGTCGTGCTCTGGCAGATGTGGAAGTTCATCGCGGCGGGGCTCCGGCCCCACGAGCGGAAGTACGCGATGATCTGCGGGCCGGCGTCGCTGCTGCTCTTCTTTGCCGGCGCGGCCTTCGGCTACATCGTCCTCATCCCGGTCACGCTCAAGTTCCTGGGGTCTTTCGGCGCCGACTGGAACCAGTTCAAGGACTCCATCGCGCTCGACAAGTACCTCGACATGTTCTTCGCCCTCACCGTCGCGGCGGGCGCGATCTTCGAGATCCCCCTCATCATGACCTTTCTTTGCTTCGTCGGGCTCGTCCCGCCGAAGACGTTCGCGTCATGGCGGAAGATGGAGATCCTCATCGCGGCCATCCTCGGCGCAGTCCTCACGCCCGGCGGCGACCTGATTTCCATGGCCTCCCTCGCACTTCCCATTGTCCTGCTCTATGAGGTCGGCATCCTTGCGGGCCGGCTCGTCTACCGCGCGCCGGAAGGCGAAACCGCGGCTCAGTAGCCCAAGGAACCTGTCCGCCGCGCCCCTCCGCCGCTATCATCTCCCCCCTTCCCAACTTCCCCGGAGCCTCATGCCCCGTCTCGCGCTCGTCGGTACGCCCCAGACCGGAAAGACCACGCTCTTCTGCGCCCTCACCGGCTCCGACTACGCCACCGCCATCGCCCAGGCGGGCGCCGGCGGCGGCAAGGCCCGCGTCGGCGTCGCGAAAATCCAGGACCCGCGCCTCGACCGGCTCTCCGCCTTCCACAAGCCCAAGAAACACACGCCGGCCGTCGTCGAATTCGCCGATACCGCTTCCCTCGTCCTCACCCCCGAGGGACGCGATAAGAACAACCAGCTCCTCGCGGCGTTCAGGAACGAGACCGACGGCCTCGTGCTCGTGGTGTCGGCCTGGAAGGGCGACAACCCGTCCGAGCTGCGGAGCGAAGCGGAGGTGAAGGCCGAGGTGGACCAGCTGGCGACGGAGTTCGTGTTCGCGGACATGGCGATCGCGGAGTCGCGGATCGAGAAGCTGAAGGTGCAGGTCACGAAGCCGACGCCGACGCAGGAGAAGGACAAGAAGGAGCTGGAAGTGCTGAAGGTGCTGTACGCGGCGTTCGCGGAAGGGAAGCCGGCGTCGGGGGTGGCGCTGAAGGGGGAGGACTCGAAGCTTGTGAAGGGCTTCCGGTTCCTGTCCGAGAAGCCGACGATCGTGGCGCTGAACGTGCCGGAGACGGCGCTGGGGAAGACGTTCACGGTCCCCGGGTACGCGGTGGTGCCGGTGTGCGCGAAGCTGGAGCTGGAGCTCCTGGGGATGGAACCGGCGGAGCGGGACGCGTTCATGGGCGACTACGGGTTGAAGAAGCTGGCGACGCCGGAGCTGATCCAGGCGGCGTTCCGGAGCCTGGGGCTGCAGTACTTCTTCACCGCCGGCGACGACGAGTGCCGCGCGTGGATCATCCGGAAGGGGGACGACGCGGTGGAATCGGCATCGAAGATCCACAGCGACCTGGCGCGCGGGTTCGTGGCGGCGGAAGTGGTGTCGTTTGCGGACTGGGAGGCGGCTGCCGGGGACATGAAGGTGGTGAAGTCTCGGGCGCGGCTGAGGCAGGAGGGGAAGGGGTATATCGTGGCGGACGGGGACATCATCAACATCAAATCGGGGGTTTAGCCCGGGGGAAGTTGACCCGGGCCTGTTTTTGGGGTATAATGTGAGTGAACGTTCACTCGCGTTCAGCCGCTCGCCCCGGGATCTCACCCCTCGAACAGGTAGAATCCGCCCTCCCCGCTTCCCCACGGATCCGCCACGATGCAGAAACTCGCCAACGCCTGGTACATCGCCTGCTCTTCCGCGGAACTGCGTTCGAGCCCCATCCGCCGCGTCGTCGAGGGCGAAACCCTGGCGCTTTTCCGCGACGCCTCCGGCCGCCCCCAGGCGGTGGCCGACCGCTGCGCGCACCGCGGGATGGCGCTCTCGGCCGGCAAGGTCGTGGACGGGTGCGTGCAGTGCCCGTACCACGGGTGGCGCTACGACGGCGAAGGCATGCTGAAGGCGGTGCCTGCGCTGTGCGAGGGCGAGCCGCTGCCGCTGAAGAAGGCCCTGCGCGCGTTCCCCGTCCGCGAACAGCAGGGACAGCTCTGGGTCTGGACCGGCGACGACGCGCCGTCCGGCGAGCCCTACTCGTTCGCGCGCCACGGCGATCCCGGCTGGACAAGCTTCGTGATGCAGACGCGCATGGAAGCCCCTGTCGAACTGTGCCTGGAAAACTTCCTCGACGTCCCGCACACGATCTTCGCGCACCCCGGGCTGTTCCGTGCCGGGGAGCAGCACGCGACGAAAGCGCGCGTCACGCGCGGCGCCACTTCCGTCGTCGCCGAATTCCTCAACGAGCCCGACCTCTCGGGCTGGGGGCCGCGCCTCGTGCTCCCCAAGGGCGCGAAAATGGTCCACACCGACCGCTTCATCATGCCCTCCATCACCCGCGTCGATTACGCCTTCGGCCCCGACGCCGGCGTGATCATTTCGTCGCAGTGCACGCAGCGCGAGGAGTACGTGGTGGACGTCACTACATTCATCACCTGGCGCCTGCGCCTCCCGGGATTCGTCGCGAAACCTTTCCTCCGGTGGTACTGCCGCCGCGTGATCCAGCAGGACGTGGACGTGCTGAAGATCCAGGGCGAGCAGATCCGGAAATTCGGGAAGGGGCAGGTGAGCACGAAGGCGGACCTGCTGGGCGCGCACATCCGGGAGCTGCGGCGGCGGGCGCTGGACGGGCTGGGGGCGGGCGAAGAGGTGGTGGAGGAAGCGGAGCTGAGGATCTAGTAATGGGCGGAAAACTCACGGGTTCGGTGACGCGGCGCGACGCCCTCAGCGCGGAGACGGTGGACGCGATGTGGCGGCTCTTCGCCGACTACTACCGCGCGGCGGAGCGCGCCGTGTTCGACCGCGACCTGGCGGAGAAGGAAGACGTGCTGCTGCTGCGCGGCGACGACGGCGGGATCCATGGGTTCACGACGATGAAGCGCTTCGACGTGACGGTGCACGGCCGCCGGCTGCGTGCGGTGTTCAGCGGGAACACGATCATCGAGCAGGAGTTCTGGGGGGAGCAGGAGCTGGTGCGGACGTTCACGCGGTACCTGGCGGACGTGAAGGTGGAGGAGCCGGAAGTGCCGCTGTACTGGTACCTGATCTGCAGCGGATTCCGGACGTACCTGTACCTGCCGATTTTCTACCGGGAGTTCTTCCCGCGGTGCGACCGGGAGACGCCGGGGTTCGAGCGGGCGGTAATCGACACGCTGGGGAAGATGAAGTACCCGGACGAGTACCGGGACGGCGTCGTCCGAGTGGCCGAGCCGCGCGAGTGCCTCCGGCCGGAGCTCGCGGTGCCGCCGCCGCACAAGATGGAACATCCGCACATCGGGTTTTTCGTGAAGAGCAACCCGGGGTACCTGCGCGGGGACGAACTGGTGTGCCTGGCGGAGGTGTCGGAGAAGAACATGCGCGGTTTCGCGGCGGCGCTGAAGTCGCGCCCGGCGGTGTCGGCGTGATCCGCTGCCTGGTGGCGAACGGCCTGTGGACGCTCGCGAATTCGCGGGCGGCGCGGGCGTTTCGCCGGGCGGAGCGGGAACCGCGGCGGGCGCAGGAAGCGATCCTGTTCGACTTCCTGGCGAAGAACGCGGGGAGCGAGTACGGGAAGAAGCACGGGTATGCGGCGATCCGGACGGTGGAGGATTTCCGCAAGGCGGTGCCGGTCGCGCGCTACGAGGACCTGGAGCCCTGGGTGGACCGGATCCGCGACGGCGCGACGCACGTCCTGACCGCCGAGCCGGTCGTGATGATGGAAAAAACCAGCGGCTCTTCCGGCGGCGCAAAGTACATCCCGTACACCGCTTCGCTCCGCCGCGAATTCCAGAAGGCGGTCGGCGCGTGGCTGTACGACATGTTCACGCGCCGCAAGGGACTGTTTCTCGGCCCGCAATACTGGTCGATCAGCCCCGCGGCCCGCGAGCGCGAAAAGACGGCGGGCGGGCTCCCGGTGGGATTCGAGGACGATACCGAGTACCTCTCGCCGATCGAGCGGAAGCTCGCGAGCTGGGTGATGGCGGTCCCCGGCTCGCTCTGCCGGGTCCCCGACCTCGAGGAGAACCGCCGCCTCACGCTCGAACACCTCACGGCGCGCCGCGACCTCCGCTTCATTTCCGTCTGGAACCCCAGCTTTCTCACGATCCTCATGAGCCGGCTGCCGGCGGGGAAGCGCCCCCGCGACCTCTGGCCGCGCCTGCGCCTGATCAGTTGCTGGACCAGCGGCGCCGCCGACCGGTTCCTCCCGGAACTCCGTGAGATGTTTCCCGGCGTGGAGATCCAGGGGAAGGGCCTGCTGGCGACCGAGGGCGTGGTCTCGATCCCGATCACCGGCCGGCGCGCGCCGTCTCCCGCGCTGACGTCGCACTTCGTGGAGTTCGTCGGCGAGGACGGGGAGGCGCGGCTGGCGGACGGGCTGGAGGTGGGGAAGCGGTACGAGGTGCTGCTGACGACGGGCGGCGGGTTTGCGCGGTACGCGCTGGGGGACGTGGTCGAAGTGGTGGCGCCGGGGCAGATCGAGTTCGTGGGGCGTGGCGGAAACGTGAGCGACGTGTGCGGCGAGAAGTTGAGCGAAGCGTTG